>CACJHW010000002.1 GCA_902593285.1 uncultured Pelagibacteraceae bacterium | reverse complement strand
GACAGAAATTACGAAGATGATGGCAATTTGGTTTCTAGAAAAAAACCACATGCTCTTATTACTGATCCAGAAGAAGCTAAAAAACACGTATTAAATATGGTTAAAAATCAGTCACTTAATTGTCACAGTGGAAAGCAGATACCTTGTGAAATAGACTCTGTGTGCATACATGGGGATAATGAAAGTTCATTGTCTACTGCAAAATCAATTAGAGAAAATTTAATAGAAAATGGGCTGCAATTAAAACCTTTGAATAAAATGGAGAAATTTATAAATGATTAAAAAACTATTTGTAATCTTGATTTTAATATCATTTACAACAAGTTCCTTTTCTGCAGGAACAGGATCTGATACTGCAACATCAAAAGTAAAATCAAATTATGATAAAGCAGTGGAGTCAATTAAATTTGCAAAAAAATATGAAGCAAAAGGTAAACTTGAGAAAGCAAAAAAAAGATATGCTAAAGCTCAAAAATTACTTTTAAAATCAAATTCTAAGAAACCTAATCAAGCTGATACTTTAAATTATCTAGGGTTCACTACTCGAAAACTTGGTGATTATGAAAATGGTGAAAAATATTATCTACAAGGTTTGGCGATTGAACCAAACCATATTGGCATAAATGAGTATTTAGGTGAATTGTATGTTGCAACAAACAGATTAGATTTAGCCAAAGAAAGATTAAAAATATTAGAAAACTGTAATTGTGAAGAATATAAAGAATTGAAACAAATTATTGATGGGACAAAAAAATCAAAATATTAATTAATATTTTGAACCATTTGTTGAGGCATCCATAATGCAATTTCAGGGAAAATAACGACAAGTATTACTGCAAGTATCATTAATAAAAATAATGGAAAAGCACTTCTTGCAATAAATCCCATATCTTTGTTAGCCATTCCTTGCAAAACAAATAAATTAAATCCTACAGGTGGTGTGATTTGAGCCATCTCAACTACAATAACTAAAAATATTCCAAACCAAATCATATCAAAACCAGCTTGTCTAATCATTGGTTCAATGATAGCCATTGTAAGTACTACTGCTGAAATTCCATCAAGAAACATTCCAAGAATAATATAGAAAATCATTAAAACAAAAATTAATACATAAGGTGATAATTCCATGTTTTGTATCCAAATAGCTAGGTTTCTTGGAAGACCAGTAAATCCCATAGCTAATGATAAAAATGTGGAACCAGCTAAAATAAAAGCAATCATACAAGATGTTTTGGTTGCTCCTAATAAAGATTGTTTAAATGTTTCAATGGTTAAGCTCTTTTGAAAGTAAGATAAAATTAAAGCCCCTACCACACCTAAAGAAGCTGCCTCAGTTGCTGTTGCAACTCCAGTGTATATTGATCCAATCACAGCTGAAATTAAAATAATTACTGGTAATAATTGTTTTGATTTTCTTATTTTTTCTAGAAAGGAAAAATTTTCTACATACTTTGGCATGCTTTTTTTATTTATTAAAGACCAGATGATCACGTAAGACATAAATATAAGTGCAATCATTATCCCTGGAATAATTCCTGCAATAAATAGCTTTGCTATAGACTCTTGAACAGTTACTCCATAAATTATTAATATTATTGAAGGAGGTATAAGAAGTCCTAAAGTTCCTGAGCCAGCTAGACTACCTAACAAAATTTTTTCTGGATATTTTCTTTTTCTTAGTTCTGGAATAGACATCTTACCTACTGTTGCAACAGTTGCAGCAGAAGAACCAGAAATTGCAGCAAAAAGTGCACAACCAACAACATTTACATGAATTAATCCACCAGGTAATTTTTGCATCCATGGTGATAGTCCAGCAAATAAATTTTCTGATAACTTGGTCCTAAATAATATTTCACCCATCCAAACAAACAATGGTAAAGCTGTTAATGTCCATGATGACGAGGTTCCCCATATCGTAGTTGCCATTGCATCCCCAACTGGTCTTGAAGTAAATAACATCATCCCAATTGTTGAAACTCCTATCATGCTTATCGCTACCCAGATGCCAGATCCAAGAAAGAATAAAAGTACACTTATAAAAAATATTATGAGAAATATTTCAGTCATTCTTACCTAAAATTGTTAAAATAAATTTATGTAAAACAGCTATAAAAAAAATTAAAGATCCGATAGCAACACTAGTTTGAGGTATCCAAATTAAGATCTCATCTGCACCTTCACTTCTCTCTTGAAAATCATAAGAGATTAATAACATTTTCCATAAGTAAAAAGACAAATAACCTGAAAAAATTGTTGCTACGATCAGACACCATATTTCTAAAAATCTCTTATAAGACGTAGAGGCTTTTTCTAAAAAAAGAGTAATTCGAATATGTCCACCCTCAACAAAAGTAAATGCTAAAGCAAAAAAAGATGCTGCAGCCATGCAGTAGCCTGAGTATTCAGCTAAACCCCTTATGTAAAAACCAAAAATCCTTGAGGAAATTCCAATTAAAATAAAAACTGCAACAAGTATTAAAAAAAAAGCAGCTAAATAACCTGAAAATTTGTAAAGTTTATTTAGATTATTATTTATTGATTGAAACATTTAGTAAAAAGGCCAACTTACTACAAGTTGGCCTTTTTTTTAAGACTATTTATTTGTAAGCAGATAAAACTGCAGCACCTCTGTCTCCAGCTTTTGCTTTCCACTCTTCAGACATTGTTGCTCCAACTTTTTCAAAATGTTTTTTCAAAGCTGAATTAACTTCGCCTACTTCCATTCCAGCATCTGCTAAAGCTTTCTTGTCTCCAGTATTACCTTGTTTAGATAATTCCCAACCCTTTTCCTCAGCAATTGCTGCTTGGTTCATGACAAGATCTTGAGTTGCTTTATCAAGTTTATTCCAAGCGGCTTTGTTAGCTATGATCATATTTTTTGGAAACCATGCTGCTATATCATAAAAATATTTAACACCATTTTCCCAAATCTTGCTATTTTTTCCAGTTGTAGGAGAAGTAATCATACTTTCAACGGCACCTGTAGAAAATGCTTGGCTAATTTCAGCTGCTTCAATTTTAGTTGGCGCCATTCCTGTTAACTCCGCAATTCTAATTGTTGCAGAGTTGTATGCTCTAAATTTTAATCCATTTAGATCACCAACTTTTTTAATTTGCTTTTTACTGTAAAGTCCTTGAGCAGGCCATGGTACTGCATAAAGAAATACCAATCCTTTTTCATCAAGACTCTTAACAATATATGGCTTTGAAGCTTCATATAATTTCATAGCATCATCATAAGTAGTTGCTAAGAAAGGTAATGAGTCAATTTCATATAAAGGATCTTCTTTTCCAAGAGCAGACATGAATCTTTCACCAATTGGTGCTTGACCTGTTCTTACAGCTCTGAAAATTTCACCACCTTTAAATAATGAACCACCTGGATGGGTAACGATTGTAAGTTTTCCACCACTTTTTTCAGTTACATTCTTTGCAAATTCTGTTGCATTAGCAGAATGAAAGTTTCCAGCACCATAAGCGAGTGCCATATCCCATTTTTCAGCTAAAGAAACGTTTGCAAATAACAATACTGAAGTAACTATAGATATAAACAATTTGAATAATTTCATCTATCCTCCTTTTTAAAATGAACATTTAATTATCTCTCAGAGATTAAATCAATAAAATTATCATTATGGTCTCATTGAAAAATTGTCAGATTATACTATTATAATGTTATCTTGATTGAAGAGCTCATAATTTTAACCAATATAATTTTTATCACAATTATATTAACAGCAGATAACGCAGTTATAGTCGGATCTATAGCTTCAAATTTTGTTCCAAAAAATAGAAAACAAATAATTCTTTGGGGTGTGATTGGAGCCTTTGTTTTTAAAATTTTTTTTGCAATTTTTGCGACTTTTTTATTTGAATTTTATTTTATAAAAATTTTAGGCGGTTTATTATTAATTTGGATTGTAAATGATTTAAGGAAAGATTTACTAGACATTAAAAAAGTAAAACCCACTACTAAAAAAGGTAAAGAACCTTCATACATCAGTAGCATTGGAAAAGTTTTATTTGCAGATATTATGATTAGTTTTGACAATGTCATTGGTGTAGTAGCAGCAGCAAAAGGATATTTTGGATTTATGATATTTGGACTGATGTTATCAGTTGTTTTAACTGGTGCTTTAGCGACATATATGGCTAATTATATACAAAGACATATTTGGATAGCTTATATTGGATTAGTATTTATCTTAATTGTTGGTCTCCAGTTAGTAATAGGTGGATTGGTTGATCTTGAAATATTAAATATTAATGAAGAATTTAAAAAATACTTTTAATTAAAAAGAATTTTTTTTATTAGGAAATTTAATTTTTCTAACTTCTTTTGAATAATTTGAAACAGCTTTAGAAATATCGTTTCTGATATTCGCATATTTTTTTACAAACTTATAATTAATAGGATTTAATCCAATTAAGTCATCAAAGACTAATATTTGACCATCACAATAATTAGAAGCTCCAATCCCTATTGTTGGCACTGTAATATTTTGAGTAATAAGTTTTGCTAAAGATGTCTCAACACATTCTAAAACAATAGAAAATACTCCAGCTTTTTCTAACAATTGCGAGTCCCTTAGAATATGATCTCTCTCTAGCTTTTTTTTACCTTTAAATTTGAAAGTTTTATCTGACTGAGGAAGTAGCCCCAAATGACCCATAACTGGAATTTTATTTTTAACTAAAGTTTTAATTGTTTCATAAATTTTTTTTCCACCTTCTAATTTTACTCCATCACATTTAGTTTTTTTCATTATTTGTTTTGCATTTTTTAAAGCATCTTTAGGAGTTCGATAAGTGTTATGTGGCATATCAACAATCATTAAACTTTTTTTAATACCCATTCTGACACTTTTAGAATGTTCAATCATAGTATTCAAAGTAACTTCTCTCGTAGATTTATAATTATACAAAACAGAGCCAAGAGAATCTCCAACAAGTATAATATCGCAATAATTATCTAAAATAGATGCAACATTTTTTGAATATGCTGTAAGACTAACTATTTTAGTCTTGTTTTTTTTAGAAATTATTTTGTTAATTTTTCTCATTCACATTGGTAGAAATTACCAAATGCCAGTATTTTCCATTGAAGCCCAAGGTTCTTGAGGATCTAAATATCCATCTTGAAGTAATTCTATTGAAATTTTATCCGGTGATCTAACAAAAGCCATATGACCGTCTCGCGGTGGTCTATTGATAGTATAACCCATGTCCATAAGTTTTTGGCATGTCTCATAAACATTATCTACTCTATAAGCTAGATGACCAAAATTTCTTGATCCCTCACCTAGATCATCACCATCCCAATTATATGTTAATTCAATCTCTGCATTTTTGTCATTTGGTGGAGCAAGAAAAATTAAAGTGTATCTTCCTTTTTCACTATCTTTTCTTCTTGTTTCTTTAAGTCCAAGACCCTCACAAAAAAACTTTAGAGATGCATCAACATCGCTAATTCTAATCATAGTATGTAAATATTTCATATCAATATTTATAGTTAAAAATTACTCTAATTCAATAGTGCTTGGTGGTTTTGATGTAACATCATATACAACTCTATTGATACCTCTAATACTGTTCACTATTTTATTTGATATAGATTGCATAAATGACTTTTTAAATTCATAATAATCTGCTGTCATTCCATCTTCAGAGGTAATAGCTCTTAATAAGCAAAGATATTCATAAGTACGATTATCACCCATTACTCCAACTGTTTTTACAGGCAGCAAAGCTGCATATGCTTGCCAAATCTTATGATAAAGACCATCATCTTTTAAAGCTTGAATAAAATAATAATCTGCTTCTTTTAAAATTTTAATTTTTTCATTAGTTATAATACCTGGCATTCGAATTGCTAGGCCTGGTCCAGGAAAAGGATGTCTTGAAATAATTTCTTTACTTAAATTTAACTCTAATCCTAATTTTCTAACCTCATCCTTAAATAAAAATTTTAGTGGTTCTACTAACTTTAAATTCATTTTTTTTGGTAGGCCACCGACATTATGATGTGATTTAATTTTAGAAGTTTGACTACCTGTAACTGATCTACTTTCAATTAAGTCTGGATAGAGAGTTCCTTGAGCTAAAAATTTAACATTTTTGATTTTCTTAGCATACCTCTCAAATATTTTGATAAATAAATTACCAATTATTTTTCTTTTTTTTTCTGGATCAGAAACATTTTTTAATTTTTTTAAGAATTCCTTTTCAGCATTTACATAAATTAAATTCATTTTTAAACGTTTCTTAAAAGTTTGAACTACCTGTACTTCTTCATTTTTTCTTAAAAGGCCTGTGTTTACAAAAATACAATAAAGTTTTTTACCAATAGCTTTATTCAGTAATTGAGCAACTACACTACTATCTACACCTCCTGATAAAGCGCAAATAACTTTGTTATTTCCAACTTGTATTCTAACTTCTTTAATAAGCTGATTTTTTTGATCCTTGGAAGACCAATTTCTTTTAATTTTACAAATTAAAAAAATGAAATTACTTATTAATTTTTTCCCATTCTCTGTATGAGTTACCTCCGGGTGGAATTGTACCCCATAATATTTTTTTATTTTATTTTCAACAATTGCAAATTTTGAATTAGTGCTAGATGCTACAACTTTAAAATTTTTAGGAAGTTTTGAAACTTGATCAGCATGGCTCATCCAAACTTGTTTGGATTTTTTTTTTCCAAAAAAATTAGCTGTTAAAAGACTGTTATTTTTTTTATAAACATTAGCTAGACCAAATTCTCTATGTTTTGATTGTTTTACCCTTCCACCGTTAAGTTTTGATAAAATTTGATGCCCAAAACATATTCCAAGAACTGGTACATCAAGTTGTAAAATTTTTTTATCAAATGAATATTTATTTATTTGATAAACATTTAATGGACCACCAGATAATACTATTCCCTTTATGCTGTTATTTATGTCTTTTAGTTTTATTTTTTTGTGACTAACTATTTCAGAAAACACACCTAATTCTCTTACTCTTCTTGCAATTAATTGAGTAAATTGAGAACCAAAATCTATTATTAAGATTTTGTTAAGATTTTGATCAAGACTCATTATTTTCAGGTTCTATATTTTTCAATGACTCTTGAATATCTTTGTTTTCATTACATAAATTTTTACAAACTTTTACAAACTTGTTTGAAAGATCTTTAACTTTTTCATAATTAGATTTTTCTAATGCAATTTTCATTAACATTAATAAAGCTTCCTCGTTATCAGGCTCAATTAAAAGTGTTGTTTCTAAATTGTATTCTTCTTTTCTTTGATTTTCTTCTTGGTTATAAATTTTTGCTAAATATAAATATGAGTTTGCATCTTTTGGATTAAAAACAATATTTCTCTCAAATAAAAAACGTGCATCTTCATATTTTTCTTTTTTAAACAATTCTAAAGCTTCATTAAAAAAATTTTCTTTACTAAAAGACGTGCTGTTAAAAGAAGCTGTTAAAAGTATTATTCCTGTTAATTTGAAAAATTTACTCATTAATATTTACTATCGTTTTTTACCACATCTACATTATGAACCATACTTTCGTAAAATCCAGCTTTTGTAATTTTCACAAATTGTGGTTTATTTCTTAGTTTAATGATTGTTTTTGATCCAAGATAGCCCATAGAAGATTTTAATCCACCAATTAATTTATAAATAATACTCCCCACATCTCCTTTATATTTTACAAAACCTTCAACACCTTCTGGTACATATTTTGAGGAGTCCTTTTGTTTTTTTTGAAAGTATCTATCAGCTGATCCTTTGTTCATAGCTCCAACAGAACCCATGCCTCTAAAACTTTTGAAAAGCTGTCCATTTTTTTTAATTAATTTCCCTGGAGTTTCGTTTGTACCTGCAAATAACGAACCGATCATTACAGCATCAGCTCCTGCAGCAAAAGCTTTTGCTAAATCACCAGAATATTTTATTCCACCATCTGAAATTATTTTAACATTTTTATTTTTTAAACCACTTCTTACAGCTAAAATTGCGCTTAATTGAGGAACTCCTATTCCAGCAACCAGTCTTGTTGTACAAATAGAACCTGGCCCTATACCAATTTTAATTATATCTACTCCTAATTTTATTAGGAATTTTGCAGCTTCAGGTGTAGCAATATTTCCCGCACATAAAGCAATTTTGTTAGTTTTTATTTTTTTTATATATTTGATTATTTCGGCAACTTTCTTTGTATGACCATGTGCTGTGTCTACTACAATTAAATCTACACCTTCTTTAATTATTTCTTTAGCTCTGATAAATTCATTTGGTGCTGCACCTACAGCTGCTCCAACAATTAGTTTTTGTTTTTTTACTTTTTTTATCTCTGATAATTGTGTTTTTATATCAAGGTTTCTGTGAATTACTCCAATACCACCAGCCTTAGCTATAGCTATTGCCATTCTGCTCTCTGTAACTGTATCCATTGCAGATGATAAAAGTGGAATTTTAAGTTTCAAATGTTTTGTTAAAGATACACTGGTTTCTGCATCAGAAGGTAATATTTCTGAATACTTTGGAGCTAATGTAACATCATCAAAGGTAAGTGCTTCTTTTATAGGAACCATAATCTTTTATATACGATTCCTTTTAAATTAAAAGTCTCTATCGGATTTTTCTACAAATTATAAAACTTTCTTTTGAATCTTTTCTGCTAGATTTTGGTTTAAAAACCTTAACTTCTTTAAAAAATTTTTTTCCCTCTGCGACGATTTCGTTAAATGTTCCTCCCATAAAAATTTTTGAAATAAAATATCCATTTTCTTTCATTAAATCTTTAGCAAAAAACATTGCCTCTTTACACAGTTCTCCAGTTTGTATTGAATCTATATTTTTAATCCCAGTTGTATCTACGGCCATATCAGACATTACGACATCAACTTTGCCGTTTATATTTTTTTTAATTTCTTCTTGAGTTTTTTCTTCAGTAAAATCTCCTTGGATTTGAACACTATTACCTATGGGTTCCATTTTTTTTAAATCTATAGATATCAATTTTCCACTTTTAGCTGCTTTGATAGCATATTGTGACCAGCTTCCTGGAGCTGCACCAATATCAATTACTGATAATCCACCTTTAAATATTTTAAATTTTTCATCAATTTCAATTAATTTGTAAGCTGATCTAGCACGGTACCCATCCACTTTGGACTGTCTAACATAGATATCTCTACGCTGTTTATTAACCCAGTTCTTGGAGATTTTGTTTTTTTTCAATTAATTATTAAATCTTAAACTTTTATTTAAAATTTTACCTGTAAGAGTTGGAATATCAATTTTAATATTCTTGTTTAATCTCATATCTTCGTTATCTTTCCAGATACCAGCAGCTAAATGCATAATTCCAATTTTATAATTAGGTAAATAAGGCTCTACCCATGTATCTTGATCCTCATCAAATTTTGGCAAAAGATTACTAGCGATCCAATTGCAGTTTAAAGGAAGAAATTCGGTTCCTACATTGTCAACATATACAGACATATTCATCGCTAATTGTTCTGAGCCAAATATTTCTCCACCCATAAGTGTTTGTTTTAAATTTTTCTGCCATGAATTCCAACAAGTTGAATTTTTTTCTAAAGAAAAAACACCAATATTGATGTGAGGAGCAAAGGCTAACTTTCTAGCTTTTTCTAAATTAATATTAGATTTTATTGCATGTTTAAAATTTTGAGATTTAATAACTGCTAGTTTTCCAAAAACCCAATTTACTCTAGAAGTAACCTTGTAACCTGGGCCAATAGTTTGGGTAATTCCTAATTTGCCATTTTCACACGCTTTAAAATAGATCTCAACGGATTGCCAATCATTTACCCAAGCATCACAATCAATCCATAAATATTTTTTATAGCTTGGAAAATATTTGGGTAGAAAAGCCCTAGACACTTGGCTCTTTAACCATTCACGCCCTTTAATTTTACTATCTGGAACTTTTATATCCCACTCTGCTGATTTTATTTCATCTACTTTTGATGATAATTCTATTTTTTGATCCTCTGATAAGCCAGCATCCAAAATACATATTGCAACTTCAGAGCTCTCTTTAAATCTTTTTATAGAGTCTATTAACTCATTTAATAAAGGGAAATAATTTGAATCAGCTAATGATACAATGACATTTTTTTTCATTACAAAATATCTTCGAGATCATCATCTTCATCTTTATAATTCTGATCTTCGTTTTGTTTTTTTGATTTTTGATAATGAAAAAAACTAATTGGAAGAATACCTAAGTATATGATTGCACTAATAGATATAACATTAAATGGATATATTAGAAGTAATCCAAAAAATAAAACTATTCCAAATAAAAGAAAAATAGTTGCTTTTCTTTGAATTACGATTTTTTTGAATGAATAACTTGGAAATTTACTGATCAGTAAGAGAGATGTTACAATAAAAAAAACTGGAACAACAATATCATAATTTATATTTATAAAATCGAAGCTTGTAAGACTAAAAATTAATGGAGTTAGAACTAAGATACCACCTGCTGGAGATGGAACCCCTTCAAAAAAATTATCTCTCCAAGAAGGTGCTTGACCTGTATTTACATTGAAACGAGCTAAACGTAATGCAACACAAATTACATATATTAAACATAATAACCATCCAAACCTTCCTAATGTATTTAGTTTCCAGAAATACATAATAAATGCTGGAGCTACTCCAAAACTTATCATATCTGTTAAAGAATCTAACTCTTTACCAACTTTTGATGTCCCTTTAATTAATCTTGCTATTCTTCCATCTAATCCATCTATAAGAGCAGCAAACATAATTGCTATAATTGCAAATTCAAACTTTCCATCTAATGCAAATCTTATTGATGATAAACCTATACAAACTCCAATAAGAGTTAGCATGTTAGGTAAAATCACTCTTGCGTTAGTTTTTTTATCTGTAACAATTTTTAAATTGTTTTTTGGCTGTTCCATAAATTAATTTTTAGCCAGCAGTGTTTCTCCTGAAATTGCTGTTTGACCAACTTTAACTAGTGGTTCATAATTTTCATAATAAACATCTGCTCTACTACCAAATCTAATCATCCCAATTCTATCACCTTGATTTAATTCCTGATTTTTATTTGTTTCACAAACTATTCTTCTTGCAACTAATCCTGCAATTTGAACGACTACAATATCATTCCCATGCTTATCTTTAATTTTATAATAATTTCTCTCATTGTCTTCGCTTGCTTTGTCTAAAGATGCATTTAAAAATTTACCTGGTTTATATAAAATATCTTCAACAATACCTGAGCACGGTGTTCTGTTAACATGACAATCAAAGACATTCATAAAAATACTTATTTTTTTAAATTTTTTATTTTCTAGTCCAAGTTCTTTTGGACCATCCACTTCCTCAACTTTAATTACTTCACCATCTGCTGGGCTAACTAAATAACTATCATCTCGTATAATTATTCTGTCTGGATCTCTAAAAAAATAATAAACCCAGACAGTCAGTAATATTCCTATTAATCCTAAAAAATTATTAATAATCAGAAAAATAATAGTTATGAATACAGCTATTACTATAAACTTATAGCCTTCAGTATGAATCTTTGGAAATATCTTACTAAACATATTCTTCTATTTGCTAAATTTCGATTAATATGTATATAAAATGGTTAAATTCAATTATTAAGATAATTTTTATTTAATGAGCAAAATCAAGGTAAATAACCCAGTAGTAGAGCTGGATGGCGATGAAATGACACGAATTATATGGGAGTTCATCAAAAACAAATTAATCCTTCCATATTTAGATCTTGGCATTGAATACTACGATTTAGGGATGAAAAGCAGAGATAATACAGACGATCAGATCACAATAGACTCTGCGAATGCTATTAAAAAAATTGGTGTTGGAATAAAATGTGCAACAATCACCCCTGATGAAGCAAGAGTAGAAGAATTTGATTTAAAAAAAATGTGGAGGTCTCCAAACGGAACCATAAGAAATATAATTGGAGGAACAGTATTTAGAGAACCAATTATTTGTAAAAATATTCCAAAACTTGTTCCTTCTTGGACAGATCCAGTAATTATTGGAAGACATGCATTTGGTGATCAATATAGAGCAACAGATTTTAAAGTTCCTGGAAAAGGAAAAATGGAAGTGAAGTGGACATCAGAAGATGGTAAAGATGAAATTAAATATGAGGTATTTAACTTTACAGGTCCTGGTGTGGCTTTATCAATGTATAATTTAGATAAGTCTATTGAAGATTTTGCAAGATCTTGTTTCAGTTATGGGTTAATTAAAAAATGGCCTGTTTATATGTCCACGAAAAATACAATTCTAAAGCAATACGATGGAAGATTTAAAGATATTTTCCAAGAAATTTTTGACAAAGAATACAAAAGTGAATTTGAAAAAAATAATTTAACTTACGAACACAGATTAATTGATGATATGGTTGCATGTGCAATGAAGTGGAGTGGTAAATATATTTGGGCATGCAAAAATTATGATGGTGATGTTCAGTCTGATACTATGGCACAAGGTTATGGATCTTTAGGATTAATGACAAGTACATTGTTAACTCCAGATGGGAAAATAATGGAGGCAGAAGCTGCACACGGTACAGTAACAAGACATTATAGGATGCATCAACAAGGAAAAGAAACTTCAACAAACCCAATTGCATCAATTTTTGCTTGGACAAGAGGATTAGCTCATAGAGGTAAGTTAGATAATAATGATGCACTAATTAAATTTGCACAAACTTTAGAAAAAGTTTGTATTGAATGCGTAGAAAGTGGATCAATGACAAAAGATTTGGCAATTCTTATTGGCCCTGATAGCAAGTATTTAACTACCAATCAGTTTTTAGACGAAATTGACGGTAATTTAAAAAAGAAATTAAATTAAACTCTTAATTTTTTCGAAAGCTTCTTCAATTTTTGATTGATCCTGTCCACCAGCTTGGGCAAAGTCTTTTCTTCCTCCTCCACCCTTGCCGCCGATTATATCAGATCCAACTTTTACAAATTTAACTGCATCAAACTTGTTAATTAAATTATCTGTTACTCCAACTGCTAACCCAACCTTGTCATCTTTATTAGCAAATACAACAACAATGCCTTCGCTTAACTCTTTTTTACCTTTATCTACAAGTTTTCTTAATTCTTTTGGAGGCAATCCATCTATTCTTTGAAGTCTTAATTTAACTCCATTAATTTCTTCGTCTTTAATAATATTTTTTGATTTATCTTCTAAAATTGCATTTACTGAAATAGTCTCTAATTGTTTAGTTAAGTTTTTAATTAAAGTTTTCTGGTCAGTTTCTTCTAAACTTGGTTTTCCACCTAATTTAATAATTTGCTGACTTAAATCTTTAATTGCTTCCTCATCTTTTTCTGCAGATAGATTTGATAATTTCTCTTTATTTTTTAAATATTCCTCTAATTGTTTATCTCTTAATGCCTCTATTCTTCTAACCCCTGCAGCAATAGATGATTGGCTCACAATCTTAAATTTACCAATATCCCCAGTGTTTTTGACGTGCGTTCCACCACATAGTTCAGTAGAAAAATACTTGCCATCTTCATCCCCCATCGAAAGAACCCTTACCTCATCGCCATATTTTTCACCAAATAATGCTAAAGCACCGTTTTCAACAGCTTCATCAGGTGTCATTAATCTAGTTTTTACATCAGATTTTTTAGAGACCATTGTGTTTACAAAGTTTTCTATTTTATCAATTTCTTCATTCAAAATTGGCTTCATATGGCTGAAATCAAATCTTAATCTGCTTGGCTCTACTAAAGATCCTTTTTGGGTTACATGAGTACCAAGAACTCTTCGTAAAGACTCGTGCAATAAATGGGTTGCTGAGTGATAAGCACGTGTATTATCCCTTCTTTCAACATCAATTTTTAGTTCCACACTTTCCTGTAGTTTTATAGATCCACTCTTTACCTTTCCATAATGAACAAATAAATCACCTAATTTTTTTTGAACATCAGTTACTTCAAATTTAAAATCATTCGAGATTATTTCACCAGTATCACCAACTTGTCCACCTGACTCACCATAGAAAGGCGTTTGATTTACTATAATCATACCTTCATCATTTTGTTTTAATTGATCAACTTCTTTATTATCTTTTAAGAGAGATAATACGACACCTTCAGCTTGGTTAGTCTCGTATCCTAAGAATTCAGTTGGCTCAATTTTATCTTTTATTCCAAACCAAATATCTTCAACAGCTGCATCGCCAGAACCTTTCCAATTTTTCTTAGCGAGCTCTCTACTTTCTTTCATCAAAGATTGAAACTTTTTAGTATCAATTGACATTGATTTGTTTCTTAAAATATCTTCTGTAAGATCTAATGGGAAACCATAAGTATCATATAATTTAAAAGCTACTTCACCAGGTAAGACTTTATCAATTTTTGATATTTCATCATTTAAAATTTTTATTCCTCTATCTAAAAGAACTAAAAATTTTTCTTCTTCCATTTTTAAAGTTTCTTTGATTAAAGACTCGGCTCTAACTAGCTCTGGATAGTTTCCAGACATTTCATTTTTAAGAGTATCAAACAAATTATAAAAAACTGGTTCCTTAGATCCTAGTAAATGGGAATGTCTCATCCCTCTTCTCATAATTCTTCTAAGAACATATCCTCTTCCCTCATTTGAGGGTAAAACACCTTCAGCTATTAAAAATGAACTTGCTCTTAAGTGATCAGCTATCACTCTAAAACTAGCTAGATTAGATTTATCTGATTTAACTTTTGTAATTTCAGATGCAGAGCCAATTATTTTTTTGAAATGATCTGTTTCATAGTTATCATGTGAACCTTGCAATAAAGCTGCAATTCTCTCTAATCCCATTCCAGTATCAACTGATGGTTTTGGAAGATTAATTCTTTTATCTTTAGTAATTTGTTCGAACTGCATAAAGACCAGGTTCCAAATTTCTATAAATCTATCTCCATCCTCATCTTTGGATCCAGGTAAACCTCCTGGTAAATGATCTCCGTGGTCAAAAAAGATTTCTGAACAAGGGCCACATGGACCTGTCTCACCCATTGACCAAAAATTATCCGATGTAGCAATTCTAATTATTCTATCATCGCTAAAACCCGCTATTTTCTTCCAAAAATTGAAGGCCTCATCATCCTCGTGGAATACTGTTACGTACAGCCTGTTTTGATCTATTCCAAAATCTTTGGTTATTAAATCCCATGCATAATGAATTGCTTGCTCTTTAAAATAATCACCAAAAGAAAAATTTCCTAACATCTCAAAGAAAGTGTGGTGCCTTGGTGTGTAACCAACATTTTCTAAATCGTTATGCTTCCCACCTGCCCTTACACATTTTTGTGATGTAGTTGCTCTTACATAATCTCTTTTTTCTAATCCAGTGAAGACATTTTTAAATTGAACCATCCCTGAATTGGCAAACATCAATGTGGGATCATTATTTGGAACTAAATTACTAGATTCCACAATCTTATGATCGTTCTTTTCAAAATACTTTAAGAAAGTATTTCTTATTTCATTGAGTGTTTTGTCTGCCATATTTTTAAAATACAGCTTTTTTATTCTATGTCTAGTTATCGAAGGGAAAAAAGGCGCTTAATTTAAGCGCCTTTTATTAATAAAGATGACCTATTAATTCTTTTTAGATGGAGGAGTAGCTTCTGCTTTTGCGGCTTCTTCTTTTTCAGCTACTTTCTTCTCTTTCTCTAATTTTTCAGGATCGATTGGATTTCCTTCTATTTTCTTAGAAATCACACCTGCTTTTTCTCTAATTGCCATTTCAATTTCTGCAGCAACTTTAGGATTTTGAGCTAGATAAGTCTTAGCATTCTCTCTACCTTGACCAATCTTCTCACCTTTGTAAGCATACCATGCACCTGATTTTTCAATTATATCTGCTTTAGAACCAAGATCGACTAATTCACCCATCTTGCTAATTCCTCTTCCATACATCAAGTCAAATTCAACAACTTTAAATGGTGGTGCTACTTTATTCTTAACTACTTTCACTCTAGTAGAGTTACCAATAATTTCATCTTTATCTTTGATGGCACCAATTCTTCTAATATCCATTCTTACAGATGAGTAAAACTTAAGTGCATTACCACCTGATGTTGTCTCTGGACTTCCAAACATAACTCCAATTTTCATTCTGATTTGGTTGATGAAAATCATCATTGTGTTTGTGTTTGAAATTGAACCTGTTAATTTTCTTAAAGCTTGACTCATTAATCTTGATTGAAGACCAACATGATGATCTCCCATCTCGCCTTCAATTTCAGCTTTTGGAGTTAAAGCTGCAACAGAGTCAATTACGATTACTGAAATAGAGCCTGATTTTACTAGTGTATCAGCGATTTCTAAAGCTTGTTCACCAGTGTCTGGCTGTGAAATTAAAAGTTCTTCAGTGTTTACACCTAATTTTTTTGCATAAACTGGATCTAATGCATGCTCTGCATCAACGAATGCACAAATGCCTCCAGCTTTTTGAGCTTCAGCAACAACTTGCAATGCTAATGTTGTTTTTCCAGATGACTCTGGTCCATAAACTTCAATAATTCTTCCTTTTGGTAATCCGCCAATACCTAAAGCTAAATCAAGACTTAAAGAACCTGTTGAAACAGACTCGATATCCATCGCTCTCTTTTCACCAAGCTTCATTACAGAGCCTTTTCCAAAATTATCTGTAATTTGAGCTATTGCAGCATCTAGTGCTTTGTTCTTTTCTTTAACGTCTATTTCTTGATCTTTGGTAGATTTAACTACTTTTAGGTTATTTTTCGTCATTTTTTGCCTCTTTTTTTAAATTTTTTAATACTCGAATCATGAATTAAATGTACACATTTTGTTCTCATTAGCAATATATTTATTTTCTACCCTAAAAAATCAAATATTTACTTAAGTTTTAGATATTGGCTATTGAGCAAACCTACTGCTTTTAGCAGATTGTATTGAGCTATTAGATAGTTTTTCTCGGAACTTGCTAAAGAAATTTGAGCATCCAGTAATAAGGCATTTGATTGAATAACATCTAAAGTTGTTCTCGAACCTCTTTCATATTCTGCGGCAATTCCTTCGTTAGCTATTTCAGCTGCTTTTACTTGAACTTTAACAGAGTTTAAAAAACTTTCTGAAGACTCTAAGCTAGACCATGCACTTGCAACATTCGTTTCGTTTGTTCTGACAGCATCATCTAATAATAATCTTTTTCTAGTAGTTAAATTTGAATTTTTAGAAATAGTTGATCTTTTTTTTCCACCTGAATAAAAAGGCCAATTAATTGTTGCTTTTAATATATCCTTTTCTCTTTCAGCATAAGTAGAACTAAGATCATCAGTATAAGATCTCTCTAAAGACAAAGAAGCAGTTGGTTTCAAGTCTGACTCTGAAATTGCTAACTCTTTTTCAGCTTTAGCTAAATCAAATTTTGCTATTTTAATATCTGGATTGTTTTGTTTTGATAGACTAATTGCTTCATTTAAAGATTTTGGAATACTAACTATTGCTCTTGAATTTTTCCGCAATTGGTTTGGATCACTTATTTTTCCAATAATATTTTCATAATTAAGTTTACTGATTAACAAATCACTTTTTGATTTTGCAAATTGAGCTTGAGCTCCTGCAAGAGACGATTCTGATTGTGCTAAGTCAGTATTTGTAATTTGACCTCTGTCTCTTCTAATTTGATCATTTTCAACTTGTCTGATTAAAAGATTTAAATTTTTTGCATTAATATCAAGAGTTTCTCTAGCTAAAATTAAATTTGTAAAAGCATCGATAGCTTTATATAGGATATCTTGTTCTTTTTTAATTAATTTTGCTTTAGCTAAATCTAAAGCAGTAATATTTTTTTCAAGTGTAAGATCTCTTCCATAATCAAGCAATGTTTGTTCTAATTTAATCGAAGTTGTAAAAGGGTCTACATCACTGACACTCGCATCTCCTCCACTTTGATTTGTCAATTTGTTAGTATCTTCAAAACTTTTAGACCCACTTAATGTCAATGAGGGTTTATAATCTGCTTTAGAAATATTAATATCTTCCTCTGAAACTTTAATATTCTCTCTTTCAGCGTTTAATTGAATATTATTTTTATAGGTTTGATTTAATGCATCAAGAAGGGTAACCGCAAATGCGTTACTAAAATAGAATATCGATGCAATAACTATGATAAATATTTTTTTCATTTCGATTTATATACAGCAGTTTTAATTTGATGGTTACTGTTTAAATTTAAAATTATAGATGCGTATTTGGGCATATTTTTAAACATATTTTGAGTAATTCTTTGGTAGGTTTGCATAAAATTTATTACGTCCCCTTTACTCATTATTTTATGACCGCCTTTTTTCTTCGTTTTTAACCATAATTTATGTTCCTGCTTTAATCTCCATTTTTGTAATAAACTAAAGTTTTTTGCTTTTAAGTAAATCATGCAATTTAACTGAGAATATAACTTTTTATACTTAGTTTTTAGTTGTTGATTTACATATTTTCTCCAAACTAATTTACCATCATTAGCTTTTTCCATCGAATTAATAGATTTTTTTAACGTCTTATTAACTTCCGCTCTCGCTCCAACACACCATCCTTCAAAAATAATAACATCTGGTCTTTTATTAATTTTGTTCCATTTGTTTTTAGGAAATCTGTCATCAATTGCCTTGTTAAAATTTGGTAATTTCATTTTTTTAAATTTTTTTGCTTTAGATTTTTTAAAGAAATCCAACATCATATTGATATCATGAGTTCCAGGAACTCCTCTAGTAAGCAGCATCGGGTGTACTTTTTTTGATAATGCTATTCTTTCTTTTCTAGTTTTATAAAAATCATCAATAGAGATCTTGAATACTTTCAATTTAAAATACTTTTCCAATATTATCTTTATTATGGAGCTAATAGTTGTTTTGCCTGTTCCTTGTCCTCCAGCTAAACCAACAAAGTAAGGTTTTTTATTATCTGCTTTTTTTGCAATCCAAAAACTTACAGGTATCAAGAAAGACTTTAACATCTTATCTTTATTACCAAACTTTTCAGTTGAAGTTTCTTGTAATTTAATAAATTTAAAACAATCTTTTTTAACTTTCTTAAAACACTCTTCAGATAATTTCATTGAACTTTTATTTTTCTTGATCCATTGGATGGTTAAGACCATCAAAGTTAGCTACTTCTTTTAAATCATCTACTTTAACTTCATCCACACAACCTAAATTAAATCCAGTCATAGCTGGTGCACTTCTTGGATTGTGATGAGTATAAATTCCACATTCAGTACAAAAGTAATGGTTTGCAACTTTAGTATGATATTGATAAAGTTTTAATTTATCTTCTCCTTTGGTAACTTTAAAGTCTTCATTTTTAACCATCCCCATTGTTGCATTTTTTCTTTTACAAATTGAACAATTACATCTTACAATTTTTGCAAGTTCATTTACTGTAGCATTTATTTCTGCCTCTACAGCTCCACAATGACAATTTAATTTCATATAACTCCTTTTTATTTTAAAATACTTTTAGCAGCAATCTTATTTCCATCTAAATCACGAATATAAGCATAATAATTTCCATCTTTTCTGACCCCTGGAGCTCCTTCATCAACTGCACCCTTAGAAATTGCAATTTCATAAAATTTTTCAACCGCTTCTTTACAATCTGCTAATAAAGTAATTTGTGTTCCATTGCCAAAAGTTGCTGGTTTACCATTTACTGGGTTTGTAATATAAAAAATTACTTTTTCTGGTTCACCTAAATAAGAATAACCAATATATTTTTCAGTCTTTAAAGTTTTTTTTAATTTTAATGGTTCAAGTATAACATCATAAAACTTACTAGACTTTTCATAGTCATTAGACCCCACCATTACAAAATCTAAAATATTCATAATTTATATTTATTTACTATTCTCCCCATTTTCCATGAAACTCATAAACTACCGCAGGTTTATCGCCTACTACCCAACCATCATGACCTGGTTCAATTGAATATGCATCACCAGCTTTATAAGTTAATTCAGTTCCATCATCATGTTTTGCACAAACTGCCCCTGAAACAATTACGCCAAGATGTTTTGCTTTGCAGCTATCTGTGCCAACTGTTGGCTTAATGTCTTGTGACCATTTCCAACCTGGTTGTAAAACTAATCTCATAACTCTTTGATCTCCTACTTTCACAATATCTATTTTGGCATTTTTAAAATTCGTGTTACTTTCGTCTGGATTGTCAAAAGTTTTGACTTCAATTGAACTCATTATTTTTCTCCTTTTATAATTAAATTAGAATTTAAAACTATCCTTGGTTGGAGTTATCCACAAGCACACAAAATGTAGTTTAGATGTTCACGTTTTGATTCTCTTTTGATTCATTTACAGACTCAAAATATAACCTCTTGAGTGTATTGTATAAATGGTCTATAAATTAGAACAAAACAAGAACATGAAACTAACAATCCCTTATTATCTACATAAAGCAGGCGCTGGTTTTCCTTCTCCTGCTACTGATTACATTGAAGAAGATATTGATCTGAACATGCATTTAATAAAAAATGTTCCAGCAACTTTTATCATCAGAGTTCAAGGTAAATCCATGGTCGATGTTGGAATTAATGATGGTGACTTATTAGTAGTTGATAAAAGTTTAAAACCAAAAAATTTTTCAACAGTGATTGCGAATGTTCATGACGAACTTGTAGTTAAAACTTTAGTTCAAGAAAGAGATAAAAAATTTTTAACTTCTGGATCTAAAGAGTTTTCTGACAGAATTTTAATTAATGAAGAACAAGATATTTTTATTTGGGGGGTTGTTACTTATGTCATCCATTCAACGTACTAAAAAAATAGCATTAATTGATTGTAATTCTTTTTACGTCTCGTGTGAAAGATTATTCAATCCAAAAATAAGAAGAAAGCCTGTTGTCGTTCTATCTAACAATGATGGCTGTATTATTTCAAGATCAAATGAAGCAAAAGCTTTAGGAATTAAAATGGGTGAACCCTACTTTAAAGCAAAAGATATTATTCTTAAAAATAAAGTTGAAGTTTTTTCATCGAATTATTCTTTATATGGAGATTTATCTAGAAGAGTAATGCGAACTCTTAAAAGATTTAATTCAGAAATAGAAGTTTACTCCATTGACGAAGCATTTTTAGATTTATCAAATTTTCCTGATAGTGAAGTAGAAAAAGTTGGAAAAGAAATTAGAGAAACAGTTTTACAATGGACTGGTATTCCAACAAGTATTGGAATAGCAAATACAAAAACCTTAAGTAAAGTTGCAAATCACATTGCAAAGAAAAAACAATCAGGAGTGACAAGTTTAATTGGAATAGAAAATTTAGATCCTATTTTAGAAAAAGTCGAAATCAATGATATCTGGGGTGTTGGAAGGCAACTAACTAAGTTTTATCAAAAACATGGAATTTATAATGCTAAGCAATTAAAAAATAAGTCTAATACCTGGATCAAAAAATCTTCTAATGTTTTAAGTTCAAGAACTGCAATGGAGCTTAGAGGAATTTCCTGTATTGGGTTAGAGACAACTACAACTAAACGAAAGAGTTGTGTGGTTTCAAGATCATTTGGAAAAAGAATTGAAACATTTCAAGAATTAAAAGAAGCAGTTGCTAATTATTGTTTAAATGCATCTGAAAAAATCAGATCAGAGTCTTTAGTTGCAAAAGCAATTACAGTATTTGTTAGAACCAGTCCTTTCCAAAGAAACTTTGGTTATTATTCAAATGCAAAGACAGTCGATTTTCCGATTGCAACAAATAACAGTATCGAAACAGTTAAAACTGCAGTTTCAATATTAGAAAGTATTTTTAAAAATGGTTATCGTTATCAAAAAGCAGGTGTGATGCTAACAGGATTGTCGAATGCTAGTGATAAAACAAATTTATTTACATCTGAAAAAGATGAAAAAATTAATAGCTTGATGCGATCAATTGATAACACTAATCATCGATACGGAAGATCTACCTTGAGTGTTGCTAGTGCAGGAGTTCATAAAAAATGGAATATGAGAAGGCAATATTCTTCTAAAATAGATACAGCTGATTTTTATTGTTTACCAACGATTAGAGCTTAATAAAAAGCTCTATAGTCCACCTGATGAAAATAAAAATTTAGCAACATCTTCAACGCCAATTTGCTTTTTCATCTGACAAAAAACATAAGGTAGGCCATTTCGAGCCTTTTTTACATCTTCTTTCATGGTTTCGAGATTAACATCCACATGAGGAGCTAAATCTGTCTTGTTAATAATTAACAAATCTGACTTTTGGATAGCAGGACCGCCCTTTCTAGGAATATCTCCACCCATACCAACGTCAATAACATAAATAGATAGATCAACTAATTCAGGACTAAAAGTTGCTGCTAAATTATCTCCACCAGACTCGATTAAAATCAAATCAAGATCAGGAAATTTTTTTTTCATATTTTCTACAGCAAGCATATTAATTGAAGCATCTTCACGAATTGCTGTATGTGGACAGCCTCCTGTTTCAACTCCTTTGATTCTTTCAAGAGGTAAAGCTTGAACTTTCATTAAAAATTCTGCATCCTCTTTTGTATAAATATCGTTTGATATTACAGCCATAGAAATTTTCTTTGATAAAAATTTACACAATTCAGCTGTTAAACTTGTCTTCCCTGCACCAACGGGTCCGCCTATTCCAACTTTTAATGGTCCATTTATATTTTTCATGTTTTATAAATTCGTGTTTTCAGATTTTCATGCTTGATACTGTAGATATCACTATTAAAACAAATTCCACCTAAGTCTTCTAAATTTAAATTTTGACTTTCTTTTTCTATTTCTCTTATTAATTCGTAAGTTTTAATTATACAGTCCTGTCCGATTTTTTGTCCGATTGGTATATGTTTAATGCAAACATTTATTAGATTTGATACAAAGGATTGTAGATAAGATACTATTGTTAAGTTAAGCGGTATATCAAAATGTTTAGCTGCTTTAGCAATTGCGATTGGATAAGCAGTGTTTTCTTTAATATTAAAATCCCAACTATCAGCTAACACTTTTCTAAAAGCATTACCCATTTCAATAGACTCAATTTTTCTTTCTTTGGATGGACAAAGAGATAAGGCCAGTTCATTTAACTCTTCTCCTTGATAAGTATGTTTCATTAAAATAATATCATTTTTACCTGTTCCATATTTTAAGATACATTTTAAATAATCCAGAATATCTTCTTTTGACTTAATAAAATTATCATTAATCATTGCCTCTAAACCATGAGAATATGAAAAACTTCCAATAGGAAATAAAGGTGAAAACCAAGTTTGAAGAATTTGTAAAGCTTCTTTTAAATCTTTTTTACTTTTTATTTTAGTGTTTATGGCTATGGGTTCTACCAATTCCATATGCTCCTCCCTCTGGTTTAAAAGGTCTTAAAACTTTCTTAACCTTTCCACCTAATTTTATTATCATTTTTTTTATTACTTCATCATACTGAATAAAAATTTTATCTTTTTCTATTTGGCATGGCATATGTCTATTTCCAATATGCCAAATTAATTGCATTAAATTTTTTCCTTTTATTTCTAATAAACTTTCTTTTTTATTTTTGATTAAAATCAAATTTCCACTTTGAAGTCTAAATGCTTGATTTTCTGAAAGTGATTTTGTCTCTGGTAAATTGACTAAAAATTCAAAACCATTATCTGAAACAAGTTTTTTTCTTC
This sequence comes from uncultured Pelagibacteraceae bacterium, assembly GCA_902593285.1. Classification (GTDB taxonomy): domain Bacteria; phylum Pseudomonadota; class Alphaproteobacteria; order Pelagibacterales; family Pelagibacteraceae; genus Pelagibacter. Next base: position 247,082 of record CACJHW010000002.1, on the reverse strand, counting down.
TTAAAAAACGCTCATCATAAGACAAAGAAATATGATCTTTTGCTTTATTTTTGGCTATTTTATTTACTATTAAAAAACAATTATCCATAAGCTAAAACATAAAATATCTTTGTGCCAAAGGAAGTTCTTTAGCTGGTTCACAGGTAATAATTTGACCATCAGCTTTTACTTCATATGTCTCGGGGTTAACCTCAATCTTTGGACACTTATTATTTAAAATCATATCTTTTTTTGAAATGGATCTTGTATTTTCAACAGGTAGTAAATCTTTTCTTATGCTTGCATCTTTTAAAGAATTTTTTTCAAGAGCTAATTTACTTGTGAAAATTACCGAAGATTTTTCTAAAGAAGTTCCAAATGATGAAAACATTGGTCTGGTGTACACTGGTTGCGGAGTTGGAATTGATGCATTTGGGTCTCCCATTTGTGCACAAGCTATACTACCACCTATTAAAATCATCTCTGGCTTTGCACCAAAGAATGCTGGGTCCCATAAAACTAAATCTGCACGTTTATTTTTTTCAATACTACCAATATATTTTGAAATCCCATGAGCAATTGCAGGATTAATTGTGTATTTTGCTAAATATCTTTTAACTCTAAAGTTGTCATTATCCCCTTTTTCCTCTGGTAAACTTCCTCTTTGAACTTTCATTTTATGTGCAGTTTGCCAAGTTCTAATTATAACTTCTCCAACTCTTCCCATTGCCTGACTATCTGATGCAATAATTGAAAAGGCTCCCATATCATGCAGAATATCTTCTGCTGCAATTGTTTCTCTTCTTATTCTACTTTCAGCAAATGCTACATCCTCTGGAATAGATTTATCAAGATGGTGACAAACCATTAGCATATCTAAATGTTCTTCTATTGTATTAACCGTATATGGTCTGGTTGGATTTGTTGAAGAAGGAATAACATACTCTTCTCCACAAACTTTGATTATATCTGGTGCGTGTCCTCCACCAGCGCCCTCTGTGTGAAAAGCGTGAATAGTTCTTTTATTAATTGCTTTGATAGTATTTTCTACAAACCCACTTTCATTTAAAGTGTCTGTGTGAATCATTACTTGAACATCATTTTTATCAGCAATATTCAAACAATTATCAATTGCTCCAGGAGTGGTTCCCCAATCCTCATGTAATTTAAGAGCTGAAGCTCCAGCTAGAATTTGTTCCTCAAGACCTTCTGGCAATGAAGAATTTCCTTTTCCTGCAAAAGCTAAATTCATAGAAAAACCATCAGCAGATTGAATCATTCTTTGTATATGCCATGGACCAGGTGTACATGTTGTTGCAAGTGTTCCATGAGCAGGCCCAGTACCTCCTCCTAACATTGTTGTAATACCCGAGTGCAAAGCGTCATCAATTTGTTGAGGACATATATAATGAATATGACTATCAAATCCTCCAGCTGTTAAAATTTTTCCTTCTCCAGCAATTATCTCTGTTCCTGGGCCAATAATAATATTTACTTTAGATTGAGTGTCCGGATTACCAGCTTTACCGATTTCAAATATTTTTCCATCTTTTAAACCAACATCAGCTTTATAAATTCCATTTACATCAACTATTAAAGCATTAGTTATAACTGTATCAGCAGCTCCTTTTTCTCTGCTAATTTGAGATTGACCCATCCCGTCTCTTATTACCTTTCCACCACCAAACTTTACTTCTTCACCATATGTGGTTAGATCGTTTTCAACTTCGATAAATAATTCAGTATCTGCAAGCCTTACTTTATCTCCTGTGGTTGGCCCATACATATCTGCATAAGCTGCTCTAGAAATTTTAGCCATTATAATTTCCCCATAACTTTCTTATTGAACCCGTATATTTTTTTTGATCCATTTATTTCTATAAGCTCAACATCTTTAGATTGACCTGGCTCAAATCTTACAGCGGTTCCTGAAGGTATATTTAATCTCTTTCCATATGATAATTGCCTATCAAATACTAAATACTCATTTGTTTCAAAAAAATGATAGTGGCTTCCAACTTGCACAGGTCTATCTCCAGAATTAGAAATTTTAATTTTAGTAATTTTGGAGTCTTTATTTAGATTAATTTCCTCTTTTTTTGTAATTACTTCGCCTGGCTTCATAATAATTATTACCTTATAGGTTTGTGCACAGTTACTAATTTAGTTCCATCTGGAAAAGTAGCTTCTACTTGAACTTCCTTCACCATGTCTGGAATACCTTCCATACAATCCTTTTTTTTAATGACATGAGCTCCTGCCTCCATCAGTTCTGCAACACTTTTTCCCTCTCTAGCTCCCTCGACAACAAAATCAGTTATTAAAGCTATAGCCTCTGGATAATTTAATTTTATACCTTTTGACAATCTATTTTTAGCAACAATTGCTGCTAGACTTATTAAAAGTTTATCTTTTTCTCTGGGGGTAAGTTTCATTTATATATTCCATATTTTTGGTATTTTTGAACCTTCAAAAAAATATGATAAAATTTTATCAATTGCAAATTTAAGATTATAACTATCTTTAGATAAAAATCTTATGATCAATTTATTATCCCATTGAGAATAATTTGAAGTTGTATTTTCATTGTTAGTTAAAGTTTCAGATAGATTATCAAGATTATTCAAAAACTTATTTCCTACAATAATAATTGTCGCAACTGCAGAATTGTTATTTAAAGTTGAAAAGCTATTCAAATATTTTTTCTCGAATAAATCTGTATTTATGGCTTCAGTATGAATTAATTTATTATCAATATTAATATTCCAAAAATCTGAAAAATATCCTTTTTCAAATGTCTCTTTCATTGAAGTACGTCCAAAAATAATATTTTCACAAAGAAGTAAATTTGAATCTTTAGATAAATTAAAATTTATTTTTCTTTTTAAATTACAATTGTTGAATAAAATTAATTCTTTAGGTAACCAAAATAAACTTGAATTGTTTGATAAATTTAAATTAATTTCTAAATTAGCAGGATTGCCAAACCCACTGTAAATTTTTTCTGCCGCCTGGGTTGAAATACAAAGATTTGATTTATTAATTTCTATATCGTAATTATATTCATCTCCACTAGTAATTCCACCAGCAGTATTTATAAGCATTAATTGTTTTAAATTTTCATGAAAATCTGGCATCAAAGCTTTTAAAGATCCTTGTTGATAAAGTTTTTGTAAATTTTGATCTTTTATTTTTATTTCTAATCTGCCTTTGGATTTTTCTAGTTTTTTTTGACTTATATTCATCCTGTTATCCTAGCACAAAAACTAGAAATCTTTTTACAATATAGCTAAGTTAAACTAATATAAATCTATGGGTTTTTATCAGCCAGAAAAATTACCTAAAATTATGATAGCTCCTAATGGAGCAAGACCTAAAAAAAAAGATCATATTGAGGTTCCTGTAACTATTGATGAGGTAGTAGAAACAGCAAAATTATGTTTTGATGAAGGGGCAGAAGGAATACATTTTCATCTAAGGGATGAAAAAGGTGATCATATATTAAGTTCAGAAATGTGTTTAAAAGCTTTAAGTGATTTACAATTAAGTGTCCCTAACATGCATCTTCAAGTAACTACAGAAGCTGTAGGGAGGTACTCGCCAAGTGAAATGAGAAAACTTGCATATGAGGTAACACCTCCAGGTATTTCTATTGGAATAAGAGAGATGATACCTTCAAGGAATCCAACTGAAGAAGATATTAAATTATATCAATCTCTAACCGAAAATGGGACAAAAATTCAACACATATGTTATGAGCCAGAAGATTTAGATTTACTTTCCGATGTATTGAATAAAGGAAAAATTTCTAAAGATGGAACATGGTGTTTATTTGTTATTGGTCACTACTCTGGAAAAATAAGTGATCCAAATAAAATTCCATTATTTTTAGATAAACTAAATAATAACAATTTGAATGCAGATTGGGCTGTTTGTGCTTTTGGCAAAGAAGAGATTGATTGTTTAAAAAAAGCCATAAGTTTAGATGGAAAAATTAGAATTGGATTTGAAAATTCAATGCTAATGCCAAATGGCGAAATAGCTCCAAATAATCACACAAAAGTTAAGGCTGTTAAAGAACTTTTAAATTTAAATTAATAATTTTAAATTTCTTTTTGTTATTAATTTAACATCTTTTAAGTTTTTAATTGATGCAAGAATAAATCTATCAGGTCTCACAATTAGACCTTCACAATTTGCATTTTCTAAATATCTTGAAAGATTAGTATTACTTTTATTTCTATAAAAGTTAATTTTATTTGATAATGATTGTTTGAATTTGTCTGAAAGAACTAAAATTGGTTTTTTTGAAAATTTTATATCTAAATTTTTTCCGTTATTTTTAAATTGTGGAAAAATTTTCCCTCTAAATTTATCTTTTGGCTTTCCTAAACCACGTCCAAGCTTAGGTTTTATTGATTTCATACTTTTTCTACCTTTGCTATCTTCAGAAATATTATTAGTTATTGGAGATTTTCCTACTGCATTTACAAATTCTCCCATACGCATTGTAGTTTCTATATACTCTTTAACATTTGTAGATCTCTCAGATTGGTAGGTATTTAAAAGCTTATCATCATGTTTTTTTTTTAAACAATATGAAATCTTCCATGCAAGATTTGAAACATCTCTTATACCAGCACACATTCCTTGACCCATAAATGGTGGCATCAAATGAGCAGCATCTCCAGCTAAAAAAATTCTGCCTTTTTTCCATTTTTTAGCTAATGCAGATTGGAATGTATAGATTGTTTTTCTTTCCATTCGAGCGTCTTTTTTCTTAAGCCAAGGCTTTAAAAAATTCCAAATGTATTTATCAGAAAGAATTTTTTCTATTTTTTCAGTTTTTTTAATTGCAAACTCCCATCTTCTTCTCTTGCCTACATTTCTACAATATGTAGCTGGTCTTGAAGGATTTGAATATTGGATAGTTCTGTCAGGTAAATTTTTCTTATCTTTATTTAATATCAAATCTATGACTGCCCATTTTTGGGTAAAGCCAAGATTATTCATTTTTGTTTTCATTTGCGATCTAGTTGTTGAATTAGCTCCATCACAACCAATTAAATATTTTGATTTTATTTCAAATATTTTTTTGGAATTAATGTCTTCAAAAGTGATATGAACATCATTTTTGTTATTCTTTATTTTTTTGACGCTAGAACTTTGTTTAATTTCAGCCTTTTTGTAAGATTTTAGTTTCTTTCTAAGTTCTCTTTCTAAATCAGGTTGGTTAAATCTATAACTAGGATACCATCCATTCTCTGTGATTTCTCTTGGTCTTGGCCAATCTAAAATTACTCTATTTTTTTTATCAACAAACTTTGTTCCTTTATTAATTATTGTATGCTTTAAAAAAGTATTAGTTATACCAATTGTTTCAAACACTCTCATAATTTCGTCATCAAAATGTACTGCTCTTGGTAATGGATAAAAACTTTTTTCCTTCTCTAAAACTAAAATTGAAAAACCATGTAAGGCTAAAAGATTGGCTAAAGTTCCTCCTGTTGGACCTAAACCTACAATTACAACATCATACTTTTTCATTTACAAAATAATAATCCTGTTATTTTTTGTGTATAGTATTTGAATATAACCAAGGGCAATCAATAAAAAGTGGCGCTTGTTTTCCTTCAGAAGCGGTTTCTAATCTTTTATTTCTAAATTTCATTCTCTCTTCATCTGGCAAATATAATCTTTCATGCCCCCAAAAACTTGGTCCTTCAAAAGTTTCAATAGGTTTCCACGTTTTTGGATCAATAATTCTTCCACCCCAACCATTTTCAATAAAAAAACCAGATGGTGTTATTGAATAAAATGAAGTCATATAATCGTTCGTATGTCTGCCTAAAGTGTAAGCAATTTTATTATCCTCATACTGTAACAAGTCATATCCTTGACCAACATCATCAAGGCTATTGTATTCAACCATAAAATGATGAAAGCCTGTTCTTCCTGATCCAAATAACGCTAAACTATGATGTCTTCCGTTAACATGAAAAAAACATAGAGAAATAGGTGTGTGACTGTAGTCACTAATTTTAAAACCTAAAATCTCTGTATAAAATGGAATTAAATCGTCAATTTTTTTAACATGTACTACGGCATGACCCATTCCTAATGCGCCAGTTTTAAATCCTGAAATTGGACGACCTGGTTTAAATGGATCAGTATCACTCATTGGATTATAAACTAATTCAATTCTATTTCCTTGTGGATCATCAAAATATATTAAGTCCTCGACAAATCTCATGTCAGCAAATGAAGATTTTCCTTGATGAACTTCTATTTTATTTTTTTCTAGTTTTGATGCAAAAAATGATAAGTCTTCTTTTTTTTCCACTTCCCAACCCAAAAATCCAAGGTTATCACCTTTGTCACCAGTTATAGTCAGACGCTGTTTTTGATCATCCATTCGAAAAGATAAAACATCTTTTCCCCTATCAACTTGTTGCATTCCTAAATTTTTTTGACTGTAATCTGACCAGTCTTCAAATTTGTCTGAGTTTACTCCAATGTAACTTAGAGCTTTTATAGCCATTTAGAATTCCTTAAATTAAATGAGCCCACATAAATGTGGGCTCATAAACACTGTGCGTTATTTTTAGCCTTCTACTGCAGTAATGATTTCTCTTGCTCTTTTAAGAACAGCATCACCATCTAGACCTTTGCCACTCATTTCTTTTAACCAATCAGACTCGATGGGTGCTAATATTTGTTTATATTCAGCAATCACATCATCTGATGCTATAATGATTTCATGACCATCTCTTTTTGAGATTTCATTTTTCATCATCGCATTTTGATTATCGATTAAACCTGAAGCCCAATCACCAAAAGCATGTCCACTAAATTTATTTATACACGCCTGTGCACCTGATGATAAACTATTGAACTTATCTTCGTTCATAATTAAACCAAATGTTGCATTAGTGATATTAACTTCAGTATGATATTTTGTTACATCAAACAATCTGAAAGATCCAACTGCGGTATATGGAAATGGCGTACCATCAACAACCCCTTTGCTTAGCGCTTCAGAAGTTCCTGGAGCAGGAACTTTAACACCTGTTGCACCTAAAGTTTTTAAAATAGTTCCAGCAATTTTACTAGGCACTCTCATTTTCATACCTTTAAAATCAGCAGGTCTAACTACTTTTTTTTCTTTCATGTGTATTTGATATCCAGGATTAGAGTGAAGTCCAATTACTTTAATTCCTGCCATCTCTTTATCTAAATACCCTTCATTAAAAAGAGTATTTAAAGCTGTAGTTCCAGCTTTAGAAGTTCTTGTAAGAAACGGTAATTCAATTACTGAGCTTAAAGGAAACTGGCCTCCGATATATCCTAAAACAGCCCAAGAAATATCTGCAACTCCTGAAGTTACGATGTCGTACTGTTTAGGAGGGCTTCCTAATACTCCACCTGCATACATTTTTACATTTAATTCCCCAGCTGAACATTGGTTAACTTTTTTTGCCCAACCAGCAAGAATTTTACTTGCAATAAATGCTTTTGGTGGTTCAAAAGTTGCTAATTTAAGTTCTGTAGCAGAGGATGCACTAACTATACTTAATGAAAATAATCCAATTACTAATCCAATAAGTTTCTTTTTCATAAAACACCCCTCTTAGTTGATTAAAATTATTATAAAATAGTAACTTGAAATTTAGATTATTTCATCTTTAATTGTGTTAGATAAAACACCAATTTGCGTCACTTCTACCTCAACTTTATCACCTGGTTTCATAAAAATTGGAGGGTTTCTTTTAAAACCAACGCCACCCGGCGTTCCAGTAACCAAGACATCTCCTGCTCTCCAAGCCATAGCTTTTGAAACGTAGGAGATGAGAATAGGTATATCAAAAATTAGTTGGCTCAGTTTAGCGTTTTGCATAACTTGACCATTTAATCTTGTTTCAAGAGTAAGTTCTTTATAATCTTTAATATCTTCTGCAAGAACCATGTGTGGTCCAAAACTACCTGTTTTTTCAAAATTTTTTCCCATTCCAAATTGTCTAGTATGTCTTTGCCAATCTCTAATTGTACTTTCATTGTAACAAGAATAACCAACTATATGTTTTAAAGCATCTTCAGGTTTTATATGTTTGCCAGCTTCTCCCATAATTACAGCCATCTCTCCTTCAAAGTCTAAATTATCAGAAGCGATTGGCCTTTGTATTGATTGTAAATGTGCTGTTTGACTTTCAGGAAAACGATGAAAAATTACAGGATTTTCCTCTACAGTTCGATTGGTTTCCTTAACATGCTCACTATAATTTAAACCTACACAAATAATTTTTCCAGGATTTGGTATTAGTGGTAAATATTCAATATCATTTATACTCAAATTACCAGGATTCGCACTAGCATATTTTTTTGCTTCCGAAATACCTTTTTTTAAAATTAGATCTTTTAAAGAAGTTGCGCCTGATATTTTTCCTGTAAGATCTGTAATTAAATCATTATTTAAAATACCGAATTTATGTTCACCATTATGTGTGTAAGAAATAAATTTCATAAATATTACTTTCTGTTTTAAACCAACCTTATATGCTAATGTTTATTATATTTGAAGATAGATTTTTAAAATATGAATAAAATATTTGATTACTCTGCAATTGCCTCTGGTTTGATACTTTTATTTTTATCTATTTTAACATTTTGTGACGTATTTGGTCGAAGATTTTTAAATTCACCTGTAACAGGAACAATTGAATTAGTTGAAATTGGAATGGCTTTAGTTGCATTCTTAGCAATGCCTAGAGCTTTTTTTTTAAACGCAAATGTATCAGCTGATTTTATTAACAATTTAAATTTAGGAGTGTTTAAGACTTGGTTAATAATTTTTAAATTTATATTGATGATAATTATTATGTCTCTAATGGCTTATGCAACTACGAAAACATCTTTAAAATTTATGTCTAATGAAAGAGTTACGATTGATTTAGAATTATATTTTTATCCATTTTATTTTATTTGTGCTTTTGGTATGTGGTTAAGTGTATTAGCTATTATATTTTGGTTTATTAAAGAATTGTCTCTAACAAATTCTAAAACAGAGGAATTTTAATGGAAATGGGTCCAATTATTAATGGCGGTATAGCATTTGCTGCTGTCTTGGTACTTATGGTTTTAAATATCCCAATTGGTATTGCAATGTTGCTTGTTGGGTTCACTGGATTTGCATTAATATCAGGTTTTGATCCTGCAATTTTTGTTTTAGGCACAGCACCCTTTGATGCAGTATCCAAGTATACTTTATCAGTGCTTCCACTTTTTGTTTTAATGGGGAACCTTGCTAATAGTGCAAATTTATCAAGAAATTTATATGATGCTGCTTATGCAGTTGTTGGTCATTACAAAGGCGGTTTGGCAATGTCAACTGTTGGAGCTTGTGCTGGTTTTGGAATGATTTGTGGATCTTCTATTGCAACTGCAGCAACTATGTCTCAAATGGCGGGACCAGAAATGAAAAGACATGGTTATAGTGATGCTTTAATAAGCGGTTCGATTGCATCTGGAGGAACTCTTGGAATTATAATCCCACCAAGTGTTATTTTAGTCATTTATGCATATTTAACAGAGCAATCAGTTCAAGAACTTTTCTTTGCAGCATTAATTCCAGGTTTAATAGCAGTAATTTTATATATGATTGCGATTAGAGTTTATCTCATAATCTATCCCTCACAGGGAGGTTATGGAAAAAAGATGCCTTTAAACGAGAGAATTTCAGCAATTTCAAAAGTATTTCCAATTTTTTTAATTTTTGCAATTATTATGGGTGGTCTTTACTTGGGTTTCTTTACAGCTACAGAAAGTGCAGCTGTTGGAGTTATCTTAGTTTTGATATTTATTTTTGCTCGAGGGCAACTGACTTTAAACTTATTAAAAGAAGCCTTGTGGACAACAATTAAAACTGTTGGTTCTTTATATTTAATTGTCATTGGAGCAAGTATATTCAATTACTTAATAACTGTTACGCAACTACCTTTTGCTGTTGTTGATTTTATAAATTATTTAGAACTAACACCATTAGGAATTATATTAGTTATCTGTGTAATCTATCTAGTCCTTGGAACTGTTATGGACTCTTTAGCAATGTTATTTTTAACAATTCCAGTTTTTTTTCCAGTGATAGTTGATGCGGGTATAGATCCTGTTTGGTTTGGGATATTTGCTGTTATAGTCGTTGAGTTTGGGTTAGTCTCGCCACCTGTTGGAATGAATTTATTTGTAATTAAAGGTGTGATGCAAAATACACCTCTACAAACTATTTGGTTTGGAACAATTCCTTTTTTACTAACCGATGTAATTAGAGTTGCTCTTATTATTGCTTTTCCTGCGATATGTTTATATTTGCCAAGTTTAATGGCATCTTCCTGATTACCAAACACCAATCATAATACCATCATCTTTGGTATAATCTCTTTCTTTAGTTACAAACTCATCCGTAACTGCAACTCTATTTTTTCTATCTATAATTCTCTTTAAAAGTAATTCTTTCATTTTTTCTCTAATCTTTGAATGTTTTTCTGATTTTCCTAAATCATTAAATTCGTCAGGATCGTTTTTTAAGTCAAACAATTGTGGTTCAAATCCTTTATAATAAATATACTTCCAATCGCTATTCCTTATCATAAAAGCCCTTGCATCTGATGCTCCTATATTCAGTATTTTTCTTGCTTCATTAAATGCATAATCTATTTCACTAAAAACAAATTCTTTCCAATTTTTTGTTTCTTCTCCTTTTAATAATGGAATTAATGAATTACCTTCCAACCTATGTTTACTTGCTGGACTTTCTACTGCATCCAAAAAAGTTGGTAGCAAATCTATTGCTTCAATAAATCTTTGTTCTTTTATGCCTCTAGTTTTATTCGCATATTCACTTGGATCATAAATAATCATTGGAACTCTAACTGACTGCTCATGAAATAATTCTTTTTCTCCTAACCAATGATCGCCTTGGTAGTCTCCATGATCTGAAGTAAATACAATCATCGTATCATCCATATGACCTGAGCTTTCTAAAAATTTAAATAATCTTCCTAAATTGTCATCAATTTGCTTTATCAACCCCATATATCCAGTAAGAACTGTATTTCTTACTTCGTCTTTTGAAAAAGTTTTGGAAATACTATTTTCCATAAATGCTTTATAAACTGGGTGATCATTATTTCTTTCAGCATCATTTCTGTGAACTGGATAGAATTCATTAGCAGAATACATATTGTGGTAAGGGGCTGGTGCCATATAAGGCCAATGTGGTTTGATATAAGATAAATGTAAAAACCATGGTTTATCTTTACTTTCTTCTATAAATTCCATTGCTCGATTAGTCATAAAAGCTGTTTCAGAATGCTCTTCTGGAATTCTTGCGGGCTTGTTAGAATTTCTTAATCTCCAACCACTTAATATTTCACCATTTTCTCCCTCAGCAGAATTTGCCCAATCATTCCATGGATTGGGTCCATCATATCCAAGTTTATTTAACCATTCATTATAAGATAAAGTTTTTTTTGAATTTTTAATTTGATTGTTTGGATGAAGTCCATCGTCTCTTTCATAAGGTTCAAATCCAGGTTCGCTAACAATCAATCCTATTTCAGTGTCTTTTGTAATACCAAGTCTGTTCATTCCATCTAAATCTGGTCTCATGTGTGTTTTTCCAACTACACCGGTTCTTATTCCGGATTGTCTTAAATAGTCTCCAATAGTTAATTCCCCAATTGGAAGTGGAACCTGGTTCCATGTAGAGCCATGACTAAAAACTGTTCTACCAGTGTAATAAGATGCTCTTGAAGGGCCACAAACTGGCGATTGCACAAATGCTGAGTCAAATTGAACTCCTTTTTTTGCTAAACTATCAATATGTGGAGTTTTTAAATGAGGATGACCATAGCAAGATAAGTAATCCCACCTCAATTGATCAGCCATTATAAAAAGTATGTTCTTAATTTTACTCATAAAAATTAAGAATAACTTATCTGATTAATGTTAAGCTTTAAATAGCTTATCAGAGAAATTTGGTAAATTTTCACCCCAGAAAACTTCTTTAGTGATTTTTTTGAAATCTACATCAAAGACTGTAGACATAGCAGATGCATAAATTGCTCTTGAATCTATTGTTGAATTTAAGTCTCTTCCTTCAAATAATTCTTTTCTCTTTAATCCTGGCCAATCCGTATGAACTTGTGCTTTTTTAACAAGTCCTCCTGCCATTAAGATAGCTGAACCGTAACCATGCTCTGTTCCATTACTACTGTTCTGTTTAATAGTTCTTCCAAACTCAGTTAATGTTAAAATTAAAGTGTTATCAAAAGCCTCTTTGCTCATTGAAGATTTAAGAGATTTAACAATGTTATCGTAATCTGAAAGACAATCTGCATGAGCTCCATTGGTAGCACCTTGAGCTGCATGGGTATCAAAGCCATCAACTTCAAATACTGCTACTCTTGGTCCATCAGCTTTTGATAATTCATTAGCAGCATTTGAGGCAAGTACCCAACTGCTATCAGTTGATGTATTGCTTAATTCTCTTGTTTGAATGATTTCTAAATTTTCACTTAATAATTTTTCATCATACTCTTTATACACTTCTTGGATCATCTTAAGAGTTGATGGATATGGCAATTTATGACCCACTGGAAAATAATTGTTATTCATTGGAACACCTCTGATTAGTAAAGGCATGGGTAATGCTAAAGCTAATCCATTTCCAGTTAGCCCAGCAATTTTCATTCCTCTTCCAAGCCAGCCAGTTTTTTCTTGGTATGGAATTTTACCACCTGACTCCATTAAGTTTTGTCCATCAAAATGTGATCTACCTGTATAAGGAATATTTGTTGCATGAACTACAGCACTTAAGTTTTCATCCCAAAGATTTTTGAATGTTTTTAGCGCTGGATGTAAATCGAAATCTGATGTGAGTTCTAAAGTCCTATCAAGATTTATTTTACTTCTTAATTTTTCAAAATTTTTATCACCTTTAATAGGAATAGCACACAGACCATCCATTCCGCCACGAAGCATTATGATAACTAAGTTTTTCTTTGTTCCAGTATTTGAATAAGCTGTTCCACCAAAACCAGCAAAATATAATGAAGTAAGGGCTGTAGTTTTTAAAAAATCTCTTCTAGTTATCTTCATGATCTTAAGAACTCCGGATGATTAAATAGTAGAGTCTGTTTTTCAACAATTCTATTTTTTTGATTTAAATATTTCATTATTTTATCAGGATTATCAAAATTTTTTTCAACTATATTTTGATAATATCCTTCATTATTATTTTGCATTTTTGAAAAAGAATGACTTAACTTAGCATAAACAAGTCTTCTTATTATTAGTTCAGGTGAAATCCAATCGTCAGAATGATCAGACCAACCATTTGGTTGTTTGGCTCTGTAAGGGTGATGTCCAATATTTCTTAATAATCTTTCAGGCGATCTTTGTTTTCTAGTAGGTTGTGTTCCTAATTCGTAAGATGCCATTAATTCAGGCGATGGAGGCCATTGTAAATCCCCTAATTTTGCAACTTGAATAAACCAATTTTCAGGAGTTTGAAATTTTCTATATTTATCATTGTAATCAAATGCAACTTTTATAGCTGCTTTATGTATCTCTGTAAGATTTCCATCAGACCTTTTAAAAGCATCTATAATTGGTTGCTTCATTTCTTTTGTAGGTTCATCCGTTATTAAATATCTACAAAGTCTTTCAGCAACAAAATCTCTACAATTAGGATGATTTACTAAATCTTTTATAACTACAGCTAATGATTTTTTTCCTCTTTTGTATTCTTTTCCTAGAACATTTTTTTTACCAGGCTGATGGTATTCAGAATTAAACCAAACATTTCCGGTTTCTAATTTTGATTTACTCCATCTTTGCTGCCAACCAGTCATTATATATGCAAGTTGTATTACATCTTCTTGAGTGTATCCTGCTTTTGGCGAAACTGTATGAAGCTCTAAAAGCTCTCTTGCGTGGTTTTCGTTTATTGTTGCAGGTCTTTTCTTTTTTCGTCTCCAATCCTGACTAGCAGTAACACTTTTAGGGCCAGCACTTTCGCTATTGTCTAAATGATGTATCATAGCCCAAGAAGTAGTCACGTCATAAACCATTTTTTCAAATGTTTGATTTAAGTTTGGTCTAATAATTTCTCTATGATAGGGACCAGTTGAATAATTTGCTAAAAAGTCTTTTTCACTAATTGCAAAAAAATTTCCCCAAAACATCCAAAGTTTTGCAAGCACAGGATGTTGACTATTAATGGCCTCGTTGTGCCTGATAGAAATTTCTAGAGACTCCCAAAATTTTTGACCTGTATTCCGCCTCAAAATATCTTTGTGAGTTTTATAAAGCGTTTTATTATCTTTATATTTTTTTCTTAATTTTTTTCTATCAGTATAAACCCAATCTCTATAATGACCCCTAAGTTCTTTTTCAGTATAAATTTTGCCTTGCCAAGATAATTCTGGAATATCATTGACTTGATCAAGCGCCCATTTTAAAGGATCTGATGGAATGTCTTCATTAGTTCCAATTCCATATGCAACTTTTCTAAAAAAGTTTTTCATATTTATTTTATTTTATCAATATCGTGAATGTTTGTTAAGGAATTATTAAATTCTTCAATATTTTCTCTTAAAGCTAAACTAGAAATTGAATAAATCATTATTAATAACAAAACTAAAGGTATTGAAGTTATTATTGAAGCATAACTTTTAATTAGCAAAATATAAAAAATAATAAATAAAGCCGATCTAATTAAAACTGTTTTTCTAAAAACACTAATTATTGAAAGTGAATGTTTTAACAAATTAAAAAAACTCATTTTAGATGGACCAAAATATCTTCTACCTCGAATTGAGGGAATGCTTAATAAATCTTTCTCTATTTTTTTTAAAGATCCAGAAAAACTGTTCCATGAAGCTTTTTCATCTAACAGTTTCTTTACAGTTGATTTAGATAAACAAGTAAAGTTCCCAAATTTAATTGATTGTCCCGTAAACGCTAAAGTCAAAAATTTATGAAATTGATAACAAGTTTTAAAAATTAAACCTTCAGATCTTTTTACTCTCTCACCTACTAAAGATTTTTCAGCAGATTGTTCAGTAAGTTCAATGAAATTTTTGATTTCTTCGGGTCTATCTTCGCCATCACCATCCATGGGAATTACAAAATCAAATTCTTTTTTCTCAAAGATATATTTTAAGCCTGATGCAATACATCTTGCATGACCTCTGTTCTCTTTCATATTAACTATCTCAATTGAATTGATATTTTCTATATTTTGGTAGGTATCAACTATCTGTTGATAAGAAGCATCATTTATAACAACTATTGATATTTCATGATTTAAATCCTTTATTTCATGATTAATGTTTTCAATAAGTAATTTTAAAGACTCTCTGTCGTTATAAATTGGAATTAAAACTACGTATTTCATCTATCTTGAACCTACACAGACACTATCAAGACACATATAGTCTTTCAAATGATCAAGTTTTTCTCTTTCAACAAAGCCTACCCAAACTGGTCTTGATTTTAAATGATAAGATAAGTTTCCAGCATTCCATTCGTCACCTAAAACTACATTAATTGCTGAATTAAATTGTTGGTCCCATGCATATTGAGTTTTCACTGCAATTTCTTTGCCCATATAATCAGTTCTTTTGTCGTCATTTGAGATTGAAACATAAGCGTAAAGCACTGGTGATAAAAAGAAAAAGAAAATAAATCCAATCACAAATGCTTTTAGTTTTTTTAAATTAATTTGTGCTTGGAATAAATAAACAAATAAAGAACCAAAAAATAAATAAAAGGGTGTCATCCACATGGTTCTAATTTTTGAACCGGTAATAAACGATGTTAAAAGCATTAAAATAATTGGCAAAATATTAATAGCTATTAAAAAAAGTAAATTTTTATCTTTAAGGTTAATTTTAAAGCTAATTTTTTTTACTAATAACCAAATTAAAATAAAAAATGGAATTAATATTCCTAATTGTTTTAGCAAAAAGATTAATGGATATTTAATGTGATCTAATAAAATAGATTGTTCTAAGCCAGTTCTAGCTAATCCATATGAAATAGTAATAAAATCATTATTATATAGCCAAATAAAATGTGGCACTAAAACTACTAAGAAAACTTCAACAGTAATTAAATATTTAAAATCAAACTTTCTCTCCTTTTTGAAAAAAATTAAATAAACTAATAAAAGATCAATGGACGCTAACAAATAAATAAATAAATATTTTGATAGAAACCCAAAAGCAGCGAACAGACCTACCAAAAAACAATCTATAAACTTTATTTCTTTACCGCTATAAATTTTCCATGAATAATAAACTGTTAAAGACCAGAAGGGTAACTGACAAACATTTACGTTAAATTCTGGTGTGGTAAAGTTATAAAAGTAAATTGCTTCAATTAATAATACAGAAATTAAACCTAATAATTTATTGTTAAATATTTCATTTGAAAATTTAAAAACGTAATAAAAAGATATAATTACAAAAATTTGACTTAATAAATAATAAACCCAATCTTGTGGTCCAAAAATTTGATAAAAAACTTCTGGAACAAAAGCACTCATCGGTGGATGTTTATTAAATCCCCAGTCTAAATTACTCCCCCAAGCTAAAGCTTCGATGGTATCCAATGGTAAATTATGATTTGTAAGAGATGGAATCAAAGTCCAAAAAATTAGATGAGCTGTTACAAAAATATAAAAAACATTATCAATATTTTTGTTATTAATGGTCATTTATAAATATTTATATCAATTAAGCTTGCTTGACACCCTTAATTTGCTGAATATACTGCGAGCGATTAAAATTACGCTATGCCAAAGACTGCTAAAGTAAAGAAAAAAGTATCAAAACCAAAAACTAAAGTTGTAAGTAAAGCAAAACCAACTACAGCTAAAGTTGCGCCCAAAGGTCCTGTAAAAATTTCAAAAACTTATGTTCCAAAAGATACTGAAAAATATATGTGTGAAAAACATAAAGTATTTTTCAGAATGAAACTAACTGAATGGAAAAAAGAACTAATCAAAGCTAATAATGATGCTCTATATAATGGTGGTATGGATGACAATAATATTTCTGCAGATATTGTTGATCAAGCAAACTCCTATATTGATAGCAATGTAGAGATGAAAGCAATTAACAGACAGATTAAATTAATTTCAGAAATTGATAAAGCGTTAAGAAGAATTAGAGAAGATACTTATGGTTATTGTCTAGATACAGCAGAGCCAATTGGATTAAAAAGATTGATGGCAAGACCTGTTGCTAAATACACTATTGCGGCACAAGAAAAGCATGAAAAAGAAGAAAAAGTTCATGCAGATGACTAAAAATGAAAAAGAAATCATCTAAAAAAAATTCAATCTCGTTTCTATTTGCTAAGAAATATATTTATTTTTACTATCCTTTTTTCTGGATTGTCTTATTGATATATTTATTTCTGAAATGAATAAAAAATTAATTTTAATAATTATTGTTATTGTAGCTATTGAATTTTCAGGTTATGGAATTCTTAGCACTCTTTATAGGTTATTTGGATAAATCTTTAAGGTTTAGGAATTTTGGCTTCCTTATCCATAAAAGCATAACCTTTAATAACAGCTTCTCTGTCAGCTATTTCTAAATACCATCTAGATAAATTTTTATAATTTTTTAAACCAATATCATGCCATTCATGTCTTGCTATCCATGGCCACGTTGCAATATCTGCAATTGTATAGTCGTGACCTGCGAGAAATTTGGACTCCTTTAATCTAGCATCTAATTCTCCATAAATTCTTTTGGTAATTTTAAAATATCGTTCCTCACCAAACTCACTTTTTCCAGGATTATAGTGATGAAACTGATGGTGTTGACCAATCATAGGACCTACAGTGCCCATCTGAGCCATTAACCATTGATTAATTACAAGTCTATATTTTTCATTGTAAAGTTTTCCACTTTTATCACCTAAATACATTAAGATCGCACCAGACTCGAATAGGCTTTTATTGTTTTCATGATCAATGATCACAGGAATTTTTCCAAATGGGCTTAGCTTTATAAATTCTGGCTTGAATTGTTCATCTTTACCAAGATCAACTTTGGTTACTTTATAGTCATAACCAATTTCTTCAAGCATAATACTAATTTTCCATCCATTAGGAGTATTAGCAGAAAAAAGTTCTATCATTTTTTAATTCCAAGTCTTTCTTGTGCGGCCTTAGATGTTGTAGTGAATTCAAATCTTAATTTCTCATCTGGTTTTGCGTATTTAAAACAACCTCTTGCAGCTAAGGCACCTTCATGGAATCCTGAAAGAATTAATTTTAATTTTCCTGGATAAGAACAAATATCTCCAATTGCAAATATCCCTTGTACATTGGTTTCAAAGTTTTCAGTATTTACCTGAACAGTTTTTTTATCAATATTTAATCCCCAATCTAAAATAGGGCCAAGTTGCATAATTAAACCAAAGAAACCTAATACATAATCAGATTTAATTTCTTTAATTTCACCTTCATCATGTTTTATTTTAATAGTTTCAATTTGTTTATCTCCACTTACCGAATCCATTTGGTATTTTGTAAATAAATTTAAATTTCCTTGATCATTAAGCTCTTTTACTTTTTGAACACTGGACTCTGCTCCACTAAAACCATCTCTTCTATGAATTAAATTTACACTAGAAGTGTTTGATAGCTCAATAGCCCAATCTAAAGCGGAATCCCCTCCTCCAAAAATTGAAATGGTTTTGTCTTTAAATATTGATTTATCCTTTATTGAATAAAATAAAGAATCTCCTTCAAATTTTTCACATTCTTTTACTGGAAACTTTCTAGGTTCAAAAGATCCAACACCACCTGCTATAACAATTGCTGCAACATCAAATTCTACCCCACCTGAAGTTTTAACATTCCATCGATTTTCAACTTTTTTAAGTTCTTCTACTCTTTCATTTAAATGAAATTTGACATTGAAAGGTTTAATTTGTTGCAAAAGATTATTAGTTAGCTCTTCCCCAGTGCATTCAGGTACAGCTGGGATGTCATAAATTGGTTTATCTGGGTAAAGCTCGATACATTGACCACCTGCTTTATCAAGATTGTCCACTATCTCACAGCTCAAACCTATAATTCCAAGTTGATGAGCACAAAATAATCCTGTGGGCCCTGCTCCAATAATTAATACATCTGTTTTATTCATTTAACCTTGCTTTGACGGGATATTTACTTCTAAACCATCTAGTTCGTCTGAAACTATTAATTGACAACTCAACCTACTATTATTTTTTGGCTCAAACGCCATATCAAGCATATCTTCTTCACCGTCTTCTTTATTTGGGAGTTTGTCTAACCAATCTTCTTTGACATAAACGTGGCACGTAGCGCATGCCATTCCTCCTCCACAATCTGCATCAATTCCTGGAATATCGTTTTGAATAGCACCTTCCATTACAGTTAAACCGTTTTGAACATCAATTGAGTGAGTTTTATTATCGTAAGTATGGTAGGTAATTTTTGCCATGCGTTATATATAGTTTCTTATCTAAATAGAACAAGTAAGTAAAATCATACTTAGTATATTTTTAAATATTTTGAGGTCCAGGTAGCTCTTTTTTTATAAAATAGCTTTCATCTTCTTTTTGTTGCATTAAAGCAGGGATAATCTCTTTATATGCGTCTATTAATCCATCATTTGGCTTCGGCAATTGATCTTTTATATGATGGTGTAATTTATCAAGATTATATGATGGAACTGTTGGAAACATATGATGAGTTAAATGATATTCCATTTTCCAATATAAAAAACTTAGTATTGGATTTAAATACATTTCACGTGATGTAACTCTATGATCTTTAATGTTTCTGGCAAGTCCCGCATGTTGAGTGAATGCAACAAGTTTGTGTAAAGTTTTTCCATAAAATTGTGGTAACACAAAATATAATAAAGGCATCCAAGAAGAAACTAGTATAGACCATAAAATAATTGAAAGCCAAATAGCAACATAAATTCTTGAAATAAAAATTGCTTTTCCTTGTGCATTTTCTGGAATGCTATCTTGCATAACTTTTGTTTTAATTCCAAGTGCATGTTGAATTATTTCAAATGAAATATGTTTTTTAAAAAACACTAAATCTAAAAAAGGAATTATGTTTATGATTAATCTTTTTGGTGTTTCTTTTAAATCATTTCCATATTCAATTTCATGATCAAAAGGATTTTCAGTTGAATAAGTATTTCCATGATGAACAAAGTGGGTGTATCTCCATCTAGTCGGTTCAAAGTTAGCCATGTAAGAGGAGATATAATAAAAAAATTCGTTTAAAAATTTAGTTTGAAAAGCAGTTTTGTGACCTGTCTCATGCCATAATGGATTAGAGAAAGAATAAATATTTCCATAAACTAAAAACCAAAACACTGACCACCATGTGCCCCAAGTTTGATAAGCAAAAATTCCAGTTACTAATAATAGTCCAAAAAAAACTAATACGTGTTGAAATCCTTTTAAATCAGATTTCTTTGAAAGCTCCTTCAGAACTTCTTTATCAATTTGGCACTTGTGCCATTTTTCTAATTTCACATCCATAGATAAAAATTATGTATAGTTATTATACATAATTTTAATAAAGGTAAAAAAAAAGGGCAAGTACAAAAATTGTACCTGCCCTTAATTTAAATTTTAGCTAATTACTTAGCTCTTCTTCCGCTTGAACTAGTTGCAGCAGCCCAGATTACTAGACCAAATGCAATTTTGTTAATGAAGTCAGCTAAGTTGTAAACTACGTTTAGTGAGTCAGCATCTACACCACCTGTTAGGTAACCAAATACATAACCTAATGGGTAAATTGCCCAACCTACTGTAACGATCATTCTCATTGCTCCGAATGCAGTTACAAGAGCTTTGTTACCGCTCTTCTGTGCAGCTTTACCAGCTTCACCTGAGAATACTTCATAAAGAATGTATACCCAACCTGCCATTCCGATGATGAAACCTAGTGTAGCATTAATGTATCCTGCTTCACCTAAGTATCCACCGATTAGCATTACTAATGAACCAATTAACAATCTCCAGAACATTCCAGAGTTTGCTTTACCAATAGCTGCTAGAATTAAATAGAATTCTACCATCTGTAATGGCACAGTGATTAACCAGTCAATGTATCTGTAAACAGTTGGCGAGTCTCCAGTAGCAACCCATACTTCTCTCATGTACATGTAGTGTATGAATGCAATACCAGTTACTAGACCAGCAACAATAACTGATGTTCTCCAGCCTGATGCGACATTGCCCGCTTCCATGAAAAAGAAAGCAGTAGCTGCTAACATTCCCATAGAGATAACCCAGAATGAAATTCCTACGAAGTCATCTTGGCTCAACATCGTTGCGTCTGCTGCAATAGCTATACCTGAAAAACCTATCAAGGCCATAGCTGCTAAAGCAAACAGTTTAAGTTTTTTCATAAAAAACTCCCTCTTCGTTAGTTTTTATTTTAGTTTATATAAACTAGACTTAGTTTCCTAAGCCAATGACGCGGTTAATAGCAAATTAAATTAGTTTTATGAAGACTTAATTGTCACTAATAAGCATTGATTTTACTTAATTTTTAAAATTAAATACAATTTATAAGTTAAAAACCAAAAAAATTAAGGAATTCGAATCAAATTTTTATGTCATCTAAGTTTAATCAAATTTACCAAAAATCTATAAAAAATCCTGAAAAATTTTGGCAAGAAGCCTCGGAAGATATCTTTTGGTTTAAAAAACCAACAAAAATTTTAAATAAATCCAACCCACCTTTCTATAAATGGTTCGAAGATGGGGTCACAAACACCTGCTATAACGCTTTAGACATCCATATTGATCAAGGAAGAGGCCAAAAAACAGCATTAATCTACGATAGTCCCATCACTGGTAACAAAAGTAAGTTCACTTATGAAGAATTAAGGTCAAAGGTCTCTAAATTTGCAGGAGCATTGAAAGCTCAAGGTACAAATAAAGGTGATCGAGTGATTATTTACATGCCAATGATACCTGAAGCAGTAGTTGCAATGCTAGCTTGTGCAAGAATTGGTGCAATTCACTCGGTAGTTTTTGGTGGGTTTGCATCAAATGAACTAGCAAGCAGAATAGATGACAGTAAAGCAAAATTATTAGTGACTGCATCATGTGGTTTTGAGCCAGGAAGAACTGTTGAATACAAACCGCTTGTTGATGAAGCGATAAAAATAGCGGATCACAAAATTGAAAAGATGATTTTATTCCAAAGACCTGGTCATGAAGTTAAATTAAATGCTCCAAATGAGGTTAGTTGGGAGGAAGTTGTCTCTAGTGCTAAAGATGCAGACTGTGTTGAGATGAACTCTAATGAGTTTGCATATATTTTATATACATCAGGCACAACCGGAACTCCCAAAGGTATAGTTAGAGACATTGGTGGTCACATTGTTGCTCTCAAGTGGACTATGAAAAATATTTACAATATTGATGCTGATGATATTTGGTGGTCTGCAAGTGATATTGGATGGATTGTTGGACACTCATATATTGTCTACGCCCCTTTATTTAAGGGATGCACAACTGTTTTGTTTGAGGGAAAGCCAGTTGGGACACCAGACGCTGGAGCTTTCTGGAAAATCATTTCAGATTATAAAGTAAAATCTCTTTTTACAGCTCCGACAGCTTTCAGAGCAATCAAGAAAGAAGATCCTGAGGGTAAATTTTTCTCAAAATATGATCTCAGCAGTTTTGAAAGCTTATTTCTTGCTGGAGAGAGAGCTGATCCAGATACTATAAAGTGGGCTGAGAATTTGCTTAAAGTTCCAGTTATTGATCATTGGTGGCAAACTGAGACTAGTTGGGCAATTAGCTCAAATTGTACTGGTATTGAAATGATGGAAACAAAATATGGTTCAGCCTGCAAAGCTGTCCCTGGTTATGATGTCAAAATAATTAAACCAGATCAATCTTTGGCTAAACCAAACGAAATGGGAGATATTGTTGTAAAATTACCTTTGCCTCCAGGAACATTCCCAACTCTTTGGAATGCAGATCAAAGATATAAAGAAAACTATATGTCAAATTATAAGGGATATTACCAAACATATGATGCAGGTCATATTGATGATGATGGTTATATTTGGATTATGTCTAGAACTGATGACATCATTAATGTAGCGGGTCATAGATTATCTACTGGCGCCATCGAAGAAGTATTGTCGGAAAATCAATCTGTTGCTGAATGTGCGGTGCTTGGAATAGCTGATAAATTAAAAGGTCAATTACCTATTGGACTGGTAGTATTAAAATCTGGTGTTGATAAAGATAATGACACAATATCAAAAGAATGTGTTCAGATGGTAAGAGACAAAATTGGTCCTGTTGCTGCATTTAAAGTTGTGATTGTTATAAAAAGATTACCAAAAACAAGATCAGGAAAAATTTTAAGAGGAACAATTAGAAAAATTGCTGATGGTGTAGATTATAAGGTGCCACCTACAATTGATGATCCAGCAATTCTAACTGAAATCACAGAAGATTTAATTAATCACAAAATCTTAAATAATGGTTAAAACTTATATTTTTTTAATCGCTGCAATATTTTGTGAAGTTGCTGGAACAATGTTGCTTCCTGTCTCACAAAACTTTACAAAACTTATACCAACAGTTGCTCTATCTGCTTTTTATCTCACAGCTTTTTATCTGTTAACTTTTGTAGTTAATAAACTTCCTATAGCAATAGTGTACGCAACATGGAGTGGTCTTGGAATTTTTACAATAGCAATTCTTGGTTATATTTTTTTTAAACAAACTTTAGCATGGCAAGCAATATTGGGATTATTTTTAATTGTTATTGGTGTAATTTTAGTAAATAGTTTTACTGGAAAGCTTAGCTAAACTGCAAAGGTGTTCCATCAGGATCTCCTAAAATTTTTCCATCCTGCATTTTTATTTTTCCTGCAATAATCGTATGGGTAGGTGTTCCCTTAAATTTAAATCCATTAAAAGGTGACCATTTACATTTGCTCTCAATATTTTCATTCTTAATTTCAATTGTTTTATTCATATCTACAATAGTAAAGTCTGCATCATAATCTACTTTAATAAATCCTTTGTTTTTTATTCCAAAGATTTTCACTGGATTTTCACAAACAAAATTCATCAATTGATTAAGAGATAATTTTCCATCATTAATATGATTTAACATTACTGGTATTAAAGTTTGAACCCCTGGCATTCCTGATGGAGTATTTGGATACACCTTATCTTTATTTTCTTTTAAATGAGGTGCGTGATCTGAACCGATTGTATCATTAAAGTTATTCCTGACCCCGTACCATAATCTATCGTAATGAGATTTATCTCTTAATGGTGGGTTCATCTGAGCATAAGTTCCAAGCTTGTCGTAACAATCCGGAGCATAAAGAGTTAAATGCTGGGGAGTAATCTCAAATGTAATATTTCCTTTATGTTGTGACAGAAAATCAATTTCTTCTTTTGTTGTAATATGAAGTACATGAGCTTTTTTATTATGCTTTTCCGCAATTCTAACAATTCTTCTAGTAGATGCTATTGCACATTCTGCACTTCTCCATACTGGATGGGTATGAACATCACCCTCTTTTATTAATTTCTTATTTACTTTTAAAATTGCTTCATCTTCAGAATGAACTGCTACTACTTTTGAAGCATTTTGAAAAACCTTATCTATATCGTCTTCTTCAGCAACTAATAAATTACCAGTTGAAGATCCTGCAAAAAGTTTAATACCACAACAACCTTCTAAACCCTCTAGACTTGCTAAATCATCCGCATTGTCAGCTGTTGCTCCAAAATAAAAAGCATAATTGGAATACATTCTGTTTTTAGCTAAATCTAGTTTTCTTTGAAACTCTTTCATATTTGAGGTTGGTGGATTAGTATTAGGCATTTCAAATACACTTGTGATTCCTCCTGCTATTGCCGCTCTACTACCTGAATGAAGATCTTCAGTATCTGTTGAACCCGGTTCTCTAAAATGGGTTTGGGTATCTATGCAACCAGGTAAAACTGTATGGCCTTCTACATCAATTGTCTCTTTTGTTTCTTCTGAAATTTGTCCAATCTGTTGAATTTTTCCATCTTTTATAGCAACATCAACATCTTTTAACTCACCATCAATGTAACATTGTCCATTTTTAATTATAAGATCTAACATTTTGAGAAATTGTTATTATATTACATTCTATAATTAATCAATTATGAATATCAAAAACGTTTACATTTTAGATGACAGAGCAATTCTTTATATTAACGGAGAAGATGCAAAAGAGTTTCTTCAAAATCTTATTAGTAACGATATAAACAAAGTAAATGATGTAAATAGTTGTTTTAGTTCATTACTTACACCCCAAGGTAAATTTTTATATGAATTTATAATTGTAAAACATAAGTCTGGATATCTCTTAGATTGTGAAAAACCTCAGGCAGAAGAGTTATTCAAACAATTATCCCTATATAAGCTAAGATCAAAAGTTGAAATTCTAAATTTAAGTAATGAATTTGTTGTAGCAGCATTTTCCCATGAAAAATTCTTAACTTTTGATACTGCAAAAGATCAACCTGGATGCACAATTAAATATAGAGAAGATCCAATTTTTTTAGATCCAAGAAATAAGGATTTGGGTGCTAGATTAATTATTAATTTAGAAAAACTTTATTTATCTTTAAAAAAACTAGATCTTCATGATGCCAACTTGAAAGAATATTATTCATTAAGTCATAGCCTTGGAATAGTTCCAAAAGATTTAAACAAATTGAAAGACAAATTGTTTGGTATTGAATGTAATTTTGAGGAATTAAATGGAATTGATTTCAAAAAAGGCTGTTATGTTGGCCAAGAAAATACAGCAAGAATTAAATTAAAGAACAAGCTTTCAAAAAGATTATTTCCAATAAATGTAATTAATGGAAAAATACACGAAGGCGAAAGTATTTTTAATAATGAAATTGAAATAGGTAAGGTTTTGATTGATAGCGACTACCCATTTGCATTAATTAAATACTTAAACGAAAACTTCGATGAAAATGCGAATTTAAAAACTAAAGAAGCTTCAATAAATGTCAATAAACCTGATTGGATAAAAAACTAATTTTCTTATTTAAATAAATATATAATCATTAAAATTATAAAAACTACAATAATCCAAATACTTAGATTTTTAAGAAATTGCTTTAAATGAGAATTTGATTTTAAAAAATTTGGTAGAACTAAAAGCAAAACCCCGACCATAAATATTACTGAAAGTAATTTATCCATCAAAAACTCCTATATAAAATTCACTTTGGTGCGGTCGGAGAGACTCGAACTCTCATGGACTAGGTCCACACGGCCCTCAACCGTGCCTGTCTACCAATTTCAGCACGACCGCAATATGTCCTATAATAAATGAATGACAAGTATGTTTCAAATTGGTAAAAAACCTCATGGAATTTACACAAGAAGTGCGTAAAGCGACAGATCCTATTTATCAAAAAATTTCTAAGGTTATTCCTGAAATTGAATGGTCAGTGCATGCTCCGTATATTCATAAAATTAATAAATTAAAAAAAGAAAAAAATGCTGTAATCCTAGCTCACAATTATCAAACACCAGAAATTTATCATGGTGTTGCAGATTTTTCTGCAGACTCTCTTGCATTAGCAATTGAAGCTTCAAAAACTTCAGCTGATATTATTTTAATGGCTGGAGTACACTTTATGGCTGAGACTGCAAAATTAATGAGCCCTGATAAAAAAGTTATTCTTCCTGATATGGATGCCGGGTGTTCTTTATCATCCTCAATTACTGGTAAAGATGTGAGATTATTAAAAGAAAAATATCCAGGAGTACCTGTTGTATCTTATGTAAATACTTCTGCTGAAGTAAAAGCTGAAACTGATGTTTGTTGCACATCAGCAAATGCAGTCAAAATTGTTAAATCACTTGGTGTAAAAAAAGTGATATTTTTACCTGATGATTATCTTGCAAAATATGTTGCATCTCAGACTGATGTAGAAATTATATCCTGGAAAGGAATTTGTATTGTCCATGACCAATTTAATAAAAAAGAAATAGAAGATATAAGAAAAAATAATCCAGGAATAAAAATTATTGCACACCCAGAATGTCCTCCTGATGTAATTGAAGCCAGTGATTTTGCTGGATCTACTTCTGGAATGATTAAATATGTAAAAGATAATCAACCAAAAAAAGTTATGATGGTTACAGAGTGTTCAATGAGTGACAATATTCAAATAGAAAATCCAAATGTAGACTTTGTTAAACCATGTAATATGTGTCCTCATATGAAAAAAATTACACTACCAAAAATATTAGATTGTTTAGAAAATGAAACGGGTGAAATTATCATGGACAAAGAAACAATTGATAAAGCCAGAATATCTGTAGAGAGAATGGCAGCTATTGGCAGATAATTAGGTGTCAAAAATTAAATTAAGCAAAGAATTTATTAAAAGTACGGTTAAGCTAGCATTGAATGAAGATCTTTATCCTTCAGGAGATATTACTTCAAGTTTAATTAATAAAGACAATATTGTTACTGTTAAATTAATTTCAAATCAAAAAGCAATTGTTGGAGGACTGTTGTTTGCAAAAGAAGCATTTTCGTTAATTGATAATAAAATAAAATTTATTGTTAAGAAAGAAGATGGTACAGGAGTAAAAAAAGGTTCTTTAGTTGCTTTAATTAAAGGAAAAGTAAAAAATATTTTAATTGCAGAGAGGGTTGCTTTAAATTTTTTGTCTCATATTTCTGGAATAGCAACTAAAACAAATGAATTTGTTAGATTAGCTGGTAAAAAAACTAAAATTTGTTGTACAAGAAAAACAATTCCAAATTTAAGAGTTATCCAAAAATATGCTGTTAAATTAGGAGGAGGTACAAATCATAGATTTAATTTAAGTGATGAGTATCTAATTAAAGATAACCATATCGCGAGTTCAGATTTAAAGAGTATCGTATTAAAAGCTATTAAAAATAAAAAAGGAAAAAAAATTACGGTAGAGGTTGATACAATCAAACAACTTAAATCAATTTTAGGTCTAAGATTTAATACTGTTCTGCTCGACAACATGAATTTAAAAAATTTAAGAGAAAGTGTTAAAATAGTTAAAAAACTTTATGAAACTGAAGCCTCTGGAAATGTTAGTTTAAAAACTGTTAAAGCTATTGCATCTACTGGAGTTAATAGAATTTCTGTTGGCAGTATTACACATAGCGCTCCTGGTGTTGACTTTAAGTTAGAAATCTAATTTACGAATTTAGAAAGATCAGGTTTAAAATAGTTTGGACCTTTCATGACTTTTCCAGAGTCATTGTAAATAGGTTTACCATTTTCGTCTAACTTGCTCATGTTTGAATTTTGGACTTCATCGAAACATTTATCTAGATCAATTCCAAATGCATGTCCTGCTCCATAAGTAACATATAATATATCTGTTAGCGCATCAGCTACTTCTAATAAATCCTTGTTATTCATCGCTTCTGTAAGCTCTTCTAGTTCCTCTTTAATTAGGTCTAACCTTAATTTATTTATTTTATCAGTACTAAATGAAGGTTTAGTTTTAACCTCCTGACCAAAAGTTTTCATGAAAGTGCCCACTTTGCTAAAATTCGACATAATGCTCCTGTATGTTTTTTAAAAATTATTGTATGATAACAATTATTTGTTACTTAGAAATTAATCAATGAAATTAAGAAAAGAATTCGATAGTATTGGAAGTATAAATGTCCCAAATGATAAATATTGGGGTGCTTCAACTCAAAGATCTAATAAATTTTTTAATATTGGTAAAATTTTAGTCAATATTTCAATAATAAAATCAATTGCAATTATTAAGAGAGCAGCAGCAATAGTTCATGCACAAGATAAGTTAATTGATGGAAGAATTTCTAAAGCAATAATCAAAGCTTCAGATGAGGTGATTAAAGGCAAATTAGATGAAAACTTTCCTTTAAAAGTTTGGCAGACAGGTTCGGGAACGCAAACAAATATGAATGTAAATGAGGTTATTGCTAACAGAGCTATAGAAATTTTGGGTGGAAAAAAGGGATCCAAAAAGCCTGTTCATCCAAATGATCACGTAAACAAATCTCAATCTACAAATGATGTTTTTCCAACTGCAATGCATATTTCAATAGCTAAAGAGACATTAAGTAAAATGCTACCTGGTTTAAAGATATTGGAGAAAGAGTTAAAAAGAAAATCTAATCAATTTAAAAATATTGTAAAAATTGGAAGAACTCATCTGCAAGATGCAACCCCATTATCTCTTGGACAGGAATTTTCAGGATATCATTTTCAAGTAAAAAAAAGTATCGAAAGAATAGAGTATGCTTTAAAAGAAATTTTATTTCTTGCACAAGGTGGTACAGCTGTAGGCACTGGAATAAATTCAAAAAAAAATTTCGACAAAAAAATTGTTAAAGAAATTGCTAAATTTACAAAAATAAAATTTAAACCAGCTCCAAATAAATTTGCTGAACTTGCTGCTCATGATGCAATTGTTAATTTTTCTGGTGCGTTGAATACATGTGCTGTGGCATTAATGAAAATATCAAATGATATTCGATTTTTGGGATCTGGTCCAAGAGCAGGATATGGAGAATTAATTTTACCTGAAAATGAACCTGGCTCATCTATAATGCCTGGTAAAGTAAACCCAACTCAATGTGAAGCTGTAACAATGGTTTGTGTAAAAGTTATTGGAAACCATAATGGTATAACTATGGCTGGATCTCATGGCCATTTTGAACTAAATGTTTTTAAACCCTTAATTGCTCATAATATTTTGCAATCAATTGATTTAATTGCAGATAGTACAAAAAATTTTGCTCTTTATTGTGTTAAAGGAATAAAAGCTAATAAAAAGAAAATACAGGAGCATCTTGATAATTCATTAATGCTTGTTACTGCGCTAGCTCCACATATTGGATA
This sequence comes from uncultured Pelagibacteraceae bacterium, assembly GCA_902593285.1. Lineage (GTDB taxonomy): Bacteria > Pseudomonadota > Alphaproteobacteria > Pelagibacterales > Pelagibacteraceae > Pelagibacter. The sequence goes on along the minus strand of CACJHW010000002.1, from coordinate 217,103 downwards.
CGATAATGCCGCAAAAATTGCAAAAACAGCACTAAAAAATAACACTACTTTAAAATATGAGACTTTAAAAACAGGATTAATAAACGAAAAAGATTACAATAAGATAGTTGATCCTAAAAAAATGATCTATCCTGCGTAACTTTTAATTGCTTCATTTAATAGATTTTTAAAATAAATTTTATTTTGCAAATCCTCCTTATTGAAAATTACATTATTTAAAATGCTGTTAACATTCTTGTTAATTTTGTTATCAATTTTAACATCTTTTAATTCAGCTATATTTTGATCAAAATTATAAGTAAAATTGAAATCAACTTGTTTAATTTCATTTCTATAATTTTTTGGTGTTAAAAGAAATTTATATATCTTGTTATAATCTTTGACATTAATCTGAAGTTTTCCATCCAAAATTAATTCTCCATTTTTAACGAAAATTAAACTTTCCAGTAATTCAAAAGCTGCAATATCTCTCCACTCAAATTTTGTATTATCTGTATCAATTAATCCCTCTTGAATTTTTGAACTTAAATCAATTTTTCTAAAGTTTGAATTATCATAAACTTTATCAGCCTTTATATTTAAATTAAAATCTATATTTTTATTATTAAATATTTCAGTTTTCAAAAGTTCTGCAATTATCGCATTAGAACCAAGTAGATAATTTAAATTTATTTCATCCAAATTACCCTCAATATTTGAAAAAAAAGGTTTGAAATTAAATTTTCCTTTAAAATTAGTCTTTGGTTGATCTGCTTTATCAAAAATATTAAAATTGAAAGAATTTTTTTCAATTTGATAATCTAAAATTATTTTTTCTTTATTTAAAGTAAGCAAAGAGTTGCCTCTTTTTCTTTCATTTTCAAAAATTAATTCATTTTCAATTTTAAGTTTCATTAAATTAAAATTAAACACAGAAAAAATTTTATTTTTATCTTGACTAAAAAAAGACTCTATTGAGTAAGGTATGTTAAATATTTCGTTTTCTGAATATAGAATATTTTTTAGTTCTTTTGGCTCATAATAATATTTCATTTTAAAAATTTTGTTTATAAATAAAACTTCACCATCATTATGTTTAAAAAAAATATTGCTATCCTTAATTATCAAACTTCCGTTCATGAAACTTTTATTTAATAGCTCTAGAAAGAAATTATAATTTTCTACATTAATGTTAAAATTACCATTTTCTAAAATTATATCCTTTATCTTAATATTTTGTGATGAGAAAAGATTGTCATACGAGATGAAAATTTTTAATTTACTAATTTTTAAAATTTCCTCTTCATTATCAAGAATTGTTGTATCTATGGTTGTGAAATGAGGTCTTGGAAAAAAATTATATTTTATATTTTGAGAAAATTTAAAATTTAAGTCAAATTTACTTTGTAGCCCATTTTTTAACTCTTTAACGATATCACTTTGATTATAAAAAGTTGGTAATAATAAATAAGATATTAAAATAACAAAAAGTGCGACAAATGTTAAAATTATTTTATTATTTTTAAATAAATAGGTAAGATTTTTAAAATTTAACTTGTTTAAATTTTTCTCTAAAAGATTATTAATAAAATAATTAATGGTTTTTATATATTTTACAAAAAAATTTTTTTTGCTCATGTCAATCAGGAAAGCTTATAAAGTATTATTTTAAATGATAAACAAAGATTATTTAAAAAATTTAAATGATGCACAAAAAGAAGCTGTTCTGCATCTAGATGGTCCTCTTTTAATCGTTGCTGGAGCTGGATCTGGCAAAACAAAAGTTTTAACCTCTAGAATTGCCAATATTATTAAAGAAAAAAAAGCATTCCCAAATCAAATCTTAGCAGTCACGTTTACTAATAAAGCTGCTAAAGAAATGCAAAACAGAGTTAGCAAAATACTTGGCTCTGCAGCTGTTGGGCTTTCTTGGCTTGGCACTTTTCATTCAATTTGTGCAAAATTATTAAGAAAACATGCATCTGCTGCAAATCTTAATTCTAATTTTACTATTGTGGATACTGATGATCAGATAAGACTTATCAAGAACATTTGTAAAGCTGAAAATATTGACATCAAACAATTATCTCCAAGATTTATATTAGCAATAATTGATCGTTGGAAAAATAAAGGATTTTATCCTAATGAAGTAGTAATAGACAAAAAAGATCTTTACGAAAGAACAATTCTTCCACTTTATAAAATTTATCAACAAAAATTGATTGATCTAAACTCTTGTGACTTTGGTGACCTTATCTTACACACTGTAAAAATTTTAGAATTCAACTCTGATATTAGAGAAATATATTCAAAAAATTTTAAATATATTCTTGTAGATGAATATCAAGATACAAATTTTATACAAAGTAAATGGCTTAATCTTCTATCAGAAAAAAACAAAAATATTTGCTGTGTTGGAGATGATGATCAATCGATTTACAGTTGGAGAGGTGCAGAAATAAAAAATTTTTTAGAATTTGATCAAGTTTATGAAAATACTAAAGTAATAAGATTAGAACAAAATTATAGATCATCTCAGAATATTTTATCTGTAGCCTCAAATCTTATTTCTAATAATCAAAATAGAGTTGGTAAAACATTAATTACTAATATGGATGAGGGTGATTTGGTTAAATTAAACTGCTTTAAAAATGGAAAAGATGAAGCAGTTGGAATTTCAGATGAAATAGAAAAAAATATCAAAAAAGATTTTTCTTATAATAACATCGCGATCCTTGTAAGAGCTATTTTTCAAACTCGTGAGTTTGAAGAACGTTTCCTTAAAATTGGAATGCCTTATAGGATTTTAGGTGGAACAAAATTTTATGAAAGAGCTGAAATAAAAGACTGTGTAGCTTATCTTAGATTAATTTACCAAGATAAAGATGATCTTGCTTTTGAAAGAATTGTAAATAACCCAAAAAGATCAATCGGTGATACTACTTTAAAAAATATTCATGAATTTGCAAAACAAAATAATTTAAATTTAGAAAGAGCATCAATCAAAATGCTTGAAAATAATTTAATAAAACCAAAAGCTAAAATTGGTTTAAATTTATTTATAAATTCTTTATCTAAGTGGAGAAATGATTTGATAATAAAAAAATCAAATCACATCAAATTATTACAAATTGTTCTAGATGAGTCTGGATATTCAGCAATGTTGAAAAATAAAAAAGATATTGATAACGAAAATAGATTAGAAAATATTAAAGAGTTATTAAGCGCTATGAAAGAATTTGATAATTTAGAGAGTTTTTTAGAACATGTGTCTTTAGCAACCTCAGTAGATCAAGAATGGGATGGCGAAAAAATTAACATGATGACAATGCACGCTGCAAAAGGTTTGGAATTTGATGTTGTTTTCTTACCAGGCTGGGAAGAAGGTTTATTTCCACATCAAAAATCTATTGAAGAAAAAGGACAAAATGGACTAGAGGAAGAAAGACGCTTGGCTTATGTAGGAATTACTAGAGCGAAGAAAAAAGCTATAATATCTTTTTCTATGAATAGGTTTTATCAAGGAGACTGGATAGACAGTATGGCCTCAAGGTTTATAGATGAATTACCTGAAAAAAACGTTGAAAAAAATTCTTTTTTTGATGAAGAAACAAATGATGAGGAAGATTTTGAGTTTAATCAAGATTTTGAAATTGAGGAAGGTACAAGAAGTCCCGGCTGGATAAGATATCAAAAGAGAATTAAATGAAAAATTACATAAAAGAATTAAGAAGTAAATTTAAGAAATATAAAATTGATGGATATGTAATTCCAAAAAATGACGATTATTTTACAGAATATTCAAAATTAAATCGATTAGAAGTAATCTCAAACTTTAGTGGATCCGCTGGTTTAGCCATAATTCTTAAAAAGAAAAATTATTTGTTTACTGATGGAAGATATACAATTCAAAGTAAAATCGAGAGTGGAAAAAATTTTAAAATTTATGGATTTGAAAAACTAATAAATTGTAGTTTGTTTAAAAATCTTACACTTGGAATAGATCCAAAGTTATTTACAAATACTCAAATTAAAAATTATTTTTTAAAACACAATAATATCAAATATGTCGAAAAAAATCTCATTGATGATATCAAAAAACAGAGGGAACATTCTTCAATCCCATTTTTTTCGTTAGACAAAAATATTGTTGGTGAAAGTATAAATTCTAAATTAAATAAAATAACTAAATACTTAAAAAAAAATAAATGTGATTATATTTTTATTAGTGCACCAGAAAATGTTGCGTGGACTTTAAATATAAGGGGTGGAGATGGCCCCAACAGTCCAATTCCCAATTCGAGATTGATAGTAAGTAAATCAAAAAAAATACTACTTATAAGTAATCTTAAAAAGTGTAAGCAATTATTAAAAAATAAAATTATTAAGAAAGAAGAATTTTTAGATGTAAATTATTTACCAAGTAAAATACTACATCTTAAAGGAAAAAACTTTATTGTAGATGATAAATCTTGTTCAATATTTTATGAAAATTTAATTAAATCAAAATTCAAAATTATAAATAGAGAAGATCCTACTTATCTTTTAAAGGCAATTAAAAATAAAACTGAAATTAAGAATATGACAAATGCTCATATCTCTGATGGGGTGGCATTAACAAAATTTTTATTCTGGATAAAAAAAATTAATAAAAAAAAAATTACTGAAGTTGAGGCTGCTAAGAAATTAGAAAATTTTAGAAAATTAAATAAGAACTTTCTTTATCCTAGTTTTGATACAATTGCAGGTTCAGGTAAAAATGGTGCTATTGTACATTACCGTGCTAAAAAAGGAAATTGCAGAACTATTAATAAAAAAGATATTTTGCTTTGCGACTCTGGTGGGCAATATAAATATGGTACGACCGACGTTACAAGAACAATTTGTTTTTCAAAACAAAAACAAAAAATTAAAAATATTTTCACTAAAGTTTTAAAAGGTCATATTGCTGTAGCTACAACTAACATAAGTAAAGATGATATTGGTAAAAAAATTGATAAAAGAGCGAGAAAATTTTTAAATGAAAGTAACTTAGATTATGCACATGGTACTGGACATGGTGTTGGTTTTTTTCTTAATGTTCATGAAGGACCTCAATCAATTACAAAAATAAACGCAGTAAAAATAAGAGAAGGCATGATATTAAGTAATGAACCTGGTTATTATAAAACTAATGAATATGGAATTAGGATTGAAAATTTAGTTTATGTAAAAAAGGTAAATAAAAAATTATCATTCCAAAATTTTACTATGGCACCAATAGAAAAAGATTTAATCAATTTTAATTTATTAACAGTTAATGAAAAAAACTATCTATTTAAATATCATTTAGAAGTTTATTCAAAGATATCAAAATATTTAAATCCAAATGAGAAAAAATGGTTAGCTAGTTTTATTTAGCATTCTCATAAATTCAGCTTGATCTATAACATTTATTCTTAACTGTTTAGCATTTTCTATTTTCTTTTTGGTTGGCTTGTCTCCAATTATTAAATAATTTAATTTCTTAGAGACACCGCTAACTATTTTGCCCGAATTTTCTTCAATCAAGGATTTTAATTCTGCTCTACTAATACCATTTAATTTTCCAGTAACTAAAAAGGTTTTATTTTTTAATAAACCATCATCAGAATTTTGAATAGCATTTTTAACTACTAAAACTTTTTCTAATTCATTTAAAACTCTTATGTTAGTTTTATTTGAAAAAAAACTTTTAATAGAATTTACTTGTGTTTCACCAATACCATCAATGTTTAACAAATCTTCGTAATCACTTTGCACAGATAAATTTTTAAATTTTGAAAATGATGTAAAATGTTTTGACAACAGTTTTGCATTCTCTAATCCTATATGTCTAATTCCTAACGAGTAAATTAATCTTTCTAAAGAAATATTTTTTTTTTGATTAATTGAATATATTAAATTTTTAACGGATAATTGACCCCAGCCATCTAGTTTCTCAATTTTTGAATAATCTAATTTAAATATATCCTGAGGATATTTTATAAATTTTAGTTTCCAAAAATTTTCCACTATTTTTTTTCCAAAACCGTCTATATTAAAAGCCTCTTTTGAAACAAAATGTTTTAATTTTTCAATCGATATTTTATCACAATAATAATCTTCGCTAGAACATCTCCTAACTGCATCAACTTTTTTTGTTATCTTGTTAAATTCTTTGATTGTTTTTGATCCGCAGGAAGGACAATTTTCTGGAAAAATAAATTTTTTGGAATTTTTTAATCTTTTTTTTGTATCTATAGAAAGTATGTGCGGGATGACATCTCCTGCTCTCTCTATAACAGCTGTATCACCTACTCTGATATCTTTTCTATTGATTTCATCTTCATTATGCAATGTTGCATTTGAAACTACAACTCCACCAATATTAATTGGCTTTATCTTTGCAACTGGCGTTAGGGCGCCAGTTCTTCCCACTTGAATCTCTATCTCTAAAATTTTAGAAATAGCTTTATTAGATGAAAATTTGTGAGCAATGGCCCACCTAGGAGCATTAGCAACATTTCCTAATCTTTTTTGTGTTGCAAAATCATTAACTTTGTAAACTATTCCATCTATATCAAAATCTAAATTAGCTCTTTTTTTTTCTATTTCATTATAGTTTTTAAACAAATTTTTAATTCCACTAATTGATTTGTTAAGAGGATTTGTTTTAAATCCCCACTCGCTAAGTTTTTTTAAAAAATCAGATTGTTTTTCAATTTTCAAACCTTTTTCAAAGCCATAAGCGTAAGCAATAAACTTTAAGGGTATTTTCTTTGTATCGTTAGGGTTTTTTTGTCTTAAAGATCCTGATGCTGCATTTCTTGGATTTGCAAATTTTTCTCTCAAATTTACAAAATCACTATTTGTGATAAAAACTTCCCCTCTAATATCTATTTCCTCAGGAAAATCTTTTGATAATATTTTTTTTGGAATATCATTAATCGTAGCCAAATTCATAGTAATGTCCTCCCCTTCTTTGCCGTCTCCTCTGGACAAACCTTTAAAAAGCTGAGAATTTTTATAGGTAATTGATGCTGATATTCCATCTATTTTTGGTTCAGCGCTATAAAGAATTTGATGATCATGCTCTAAAGATAAGAAATTAAATATTTTCTTTTCAAAATTTATTAGATCCTCCTCGGTAAATGCATTCGCGAGAGAGAGCATTGGAGCTTTATGAGGTAATTTTTTAAAATTTTTAGAGGGTTTATATCCTACATTTTCAGATGGAGAACTTTTAGATTTTAAAAAATTATATTTACTTTCTAAAAAAATTATCTCTTTTTTTAATTCATCATATTTACCGTCAGATATAATTGATTTATTTTTATCATAATAAAATTTATTAAATTTTTTAATTAATTTTATCTTTTGATTGTAGAGTTCTCGTATTTTACTTTTATTCATCTTGATCAAAAAGAGATTTTACTTTTTTCAAAAAGAACTGTTTTTTCTTACCTTCTCTCTTTTTTTTATATTTTTTATTAAAAACACTATATGAGTTTTCATACCATTGTGAGGACTCATAATTATAACCTAGAACTTGAGCATATTTTTGAGCTTCGTCCTCAAGTCCTATCGTATAATGAACTTCAACAAGTCTATGAAGAGCCTCCTCGACATAAATTGTAGTATCATAATCATCGATTATTTTTTTAAATCTATTTATAGCGGCAATCCATTTTTTTCTTTCAAAATAATATCTACCAACATACATTTCTTTTGAGGCTAAAATGTCATTTATTAGATCAAGTTTAAATTCTGAATCTAGGGCATAATTTGTACTTGGATAATTATTAATAACTATTTCAAAATATTTTTTTGCATTAATAATTGATTGTAAATCCTTTTTTTCATCTACTATTTGTTCAAAATAAGTAATTGCTAACAAATAATTTGCATAATCTTGATTTTTACTTTTTGGATAAATTTTTAGAAATCTTAGCAATTCTGCTTCTGCATCTATATAATAATCTTGGAGATAGTATGAGTATGCTGCCATTAAAGCGGATCTAGGTGCCCACTCAGACTGAGGATATAAAATTTCAGCTTCATTAAATTTTTTTGCTGCATAAAGTACATCACCTAATTCTAAAGACTCTTTCCCTTCTTTGTATGCCTCTAATACCTGAAGATCTAAACTTTTTTCATTTATTTCAGATACCTTTGTATTATTTTTCGAACACGAAATTAAATATGAACTTACAAGTATGATTATAAAAAACCTTAAAATTTTCATAATTAGTTTATACTTAATTGAAGCAATATTTTAAAGCTATCTTTAACTAAGCAATTTCTTTTAGAAGACTTTTATTTATGAGCGTTTGGGGAAGATTTTTTTCTTTAATTTCTAAAATTGAAAAATTTTCTTTATGCTTAAAAATATTTCTTAATAATTGATTAGTTAGATAATGACCGCCTTGTGAACACTTGATGCTCGCTACTAATCTGTATCCACATGTATACAGATCTCCAATGCAATCTAATATTTTATGATTCACAAATTCTTTCTTATTTCTTAATCCTTCTGGATTTAAAATATCTTTACCCTTAACAACCACTGCATTATCTAAACTTCCACCCTTTGCTAATCCATTTTTTTTTATCATTTCAATATCCTCATACAAACAATAAGTTCTTGAATTATAAATATCAGTTAAGTCATCCTCATATACTTTTACTTTATTTCTCTGATTTCCTATAATTTCATTTTGATATTTAAGTTCAAAATCAATATCTAAACTCAATGTAGAAGGTTTTATGGAAATATATCTACTACCATCGGAATAATTAACTTCTTTATTTATTTTAATAATTTTTATGGGTGCGTTGCTAATATTTAATCCCACTGACTTTATTTTTCTTATAAACTCGATAGCAGATCCATCAAGTATTGGAACTTCCTCATTATCAATTTCAATTAAAGCATTATCTATTCCCAAACCAAACAAAGCTCCCATTAAATGTTCAATAGTTGAAACTTTTGCTCCAAACTCATTTTCAATAGTAGTGTTTAGTGATGTGTTGGTTACATTCATGAAATTTGGATAAACCAAATTATTCTGTTTTAAATCAATTCTTTTAAAAACTATACCATGATTAATCTCAGCAGGTTTGATGCATAGATTTACATTTATACCAGTATGAAGAGCTATTCCACTAAAGGAAACATTTTCTTTAATGGTTTTTTGAGTTAAATAAGACACAATTAAGTTTTAACTTGATTTTCAAAAATTATGAAAACACCTAATATTACTGAAAAAAACAGTTTTAACTAAATAGTTGAAAAAATTTTTCAAAAAAAGCTAATTTTCTAGTATTTTTTGGAACAAAAATAACTTCATTTTGATTATAGCCACTCAAAATTTTATAAGACATTTCTGCTAACTCTATATCCTTTGAAAAATTAGCTTTAACATAACTTCCGTCTAGAAATTTTGTTATTTTAATTTGATAATTTTCTAAAATTTTATTTAAATCATAAATAGTATTTCTTGAAATTGATTTAAAATTAATTTCCAAACCAAAATTGTCAGTTTTTAAATTTTCTACAAATAATGAATAAGGCTCACCATTCATAAAATATTTATTTATCATCATATGAAGAATTTCTTGGTTATGATAACTCTCTCTAAATAAATCTTTAACTTCAACAAGTGAATTTTCTAAATATTCTTTTGTGACTGAAATATTGTAATTTTTTTTTTTAATTCCAATTTCTAGATTAAAAATTTTTTTATCTTCAAGTACAAGATATATACTTTCTATAAATTTTCCGCTTAATTTTTCAATTTTAAATATATTATCATCAAGAAATTTTTTTAATTTATCATGATTTTGATAGTTCGTATCATTATTCAAGATAATTTCCTCTTTATATAAATTTGTTAAATTTTTTGTATCAAACAAATATATTCCATATTTATTTGGAGAAACACTTAAGTAACATTGTAATTCATTCTCTTTATTCATCTAAAACAATCTTATTTTCCAATCTTGCATCAACAATATTAAAGTTTTTTCCATTATAATTTTCTAAAAAATCATACAAATTATCCAAAGTTTCTTGTGTTAAACTATTTGGTAATTTTAATAAAATATTGTCATGAAACTTTAAGTCCCATCTTTTTGATGAAAAAAAATATATATTTTTTATTTCATTATATGAAAATTTAGACCTATCAATAATTTTTTTAAATTTTAAAAATTCTTGAACGTTAGGTTTACCAAAAATATAAGGTAATTGATTGTAACCAGAGTCAATTAGGGTTAATTTACCATTTGATCCAATGAGATAATTTTTACCATTATCATTTATTTTTGCAAAAAATTTCGTTTTATCAATTCTAATATTTAAAGTGGATGGATATTCTTTAAATACTATATAGCTCTCAATTAAAGAGTTTGAATTAATCAATTTTTCAATTTTTTTTTTATTAATAAAAAAAATATTTCCTAAATTCAAATCTTTCAATTTATTCAAAAGAATTTGATTATTTTTTTCATCTAATCCAAAAATATTTATATTTTCTATTTTTTTAAATTTAAAATTATTAATTTTGTCGTTACCAATTGACGAAAAAATTATTAATAAAAAGAAATAAATTAGAATTTTTTTATTTTTTCTTTGATGCATCTTTCAACATCCATTCAATTAATTTTAAAAAGCTTATACCTTTGTATAATGCTATTTCTGGCACTAATGATAATTTAGTCATTCCTGGCTGTGTATTAAGTTCTAGTAAATAAAAATTTCCATTGAAAAATTTAAAATCTGACCTGGTTACTCCTCTGCAGCCAATAATTTTATGAGCTTTATAAGCTATATCCATTACCTTATTAAACTTAGATTTAGATAAATCTACAGGGATAATGTGTTGTGTTTTAGATTTTGAGTCATATTTTGCTTGGTAATCATAAAATTTTCTTTTGGGTTTCAGTTCAATTGCTCCTAATTTTTTATCACCCATAATCGCAACTTGTATTTCTCTTCCTCCAATAAATTCCTCAATTAATACTTTTTTATAAACTTTCAGTTTGTAAAGAATTTTATTTAAAGTCTTTTTACTACTTATATAGACATTTACACTCGAGCCTTCATTCAAAGGTTTAATTACAACTGGAAATCTTAAGTCTTTGTTGATTTTCTTTAATAAATTAGATTTTGCAATGTCATAAGAATATGTAAAAAATTTTGGGGTTTTAATTTTATTTTTAATAAATAATTTTTTTGAAATTTCTTTATCCATAGCTATTGAAGATGCTATTACACCTGAATGAGTATATGGAATTTTAAATTTATCTAATATAGTTTGAATATATCCATCCTCCCCAAATTGACCATGTAAAGCATTAAAGATCACATTTGGCTTAAATATCTTTATATTTTTTTCTAAATTATTATCCGGTTCAGAAATTTTTACTCTATAACCATTTTTTTTTAATTCTTTAAAAACTTGACTTCCTGTATCAAGACTAATTAATCTCTCTTTAGAAATTCCACCTGATAGTATAAGTACTTTTTTTTTCAATTTATTCTAAAATTTTTATTTCTGTTTCTAATTTAATACCTGTTTTTTTAAAGACACTATCGGATACAAAATTTATTAATTTTTTCATATCTTCAAACTTAGCATTACCTTTGTTTACAAAAAAATTACAGTGTTTTTCAGAAATTGAAGCATCGCCAAATGATTTTTCAAGTGGTACAGACTCTTTAATTAATTGCCAAACTTTCTTATCTGATTGATTTATAGGGTTTTTAAATGTGCTTCCACTAGTTTTGATTCTAGTTGGTTGAGCTTTTTCTTTTTTTTCTTTCATTATCTTCATTTCGTTCTGAATTAAATCTTTATTTTTTTTAAACCCTTTGAAAGAAGCACTTAAAAAAATAAGCTCATCTGACAAACTACTGTCTCTATATTTGAAATTTATTTCCTTTGTCGGAATAGTTATAACTTGTCCAAATTTATCTATGGCCTGAATAGAAACCAAAATATCTTTAAACTCCCTTTCAAAACAACCTGCATTCATTTTGATTCCACCTCCAACAGTTCCAGGTATACAAGATAAAAACTCAAAACCTCCTAAACTGTTCTCCATTGCAAAATCAGATAATGATTTATCAGTAACTGCACTTCCTGCTATTATGATTTCATTATTAAGCAAAGAAATATTATTAAAATTTTTTGAAAGCTTAATTACAACACCATTAAATTGTTTATCAGAAATTAATGTATTTGAACCTGCCCCTAACACAAATATCTTTTCGTGATTTTGTATTTTTTTGAGAAATTTAATTAATTCTTTTAAATTATCTGCTTTATAAAAAGCTTTAGTTTTACCTCCTATGTTAAACCAATTTTTTTTTTTAAGATCATAATCTAATTTTAAATTATTATTAAATTCAGGAATTAACTCTTTAAAATCAATTTTCATGATAACAATTTAGGTAATTCTCGCATCCAACTTGAAATAGTTCCTGCGCCCATTCCTATAACTATTTTTTTTCCATGTATGTTTGCTTTAATAAATTTTGCTAATTGAAATTTATCATCTACTAAAAATAGCTGAACTCTAGAGTTTTTAATAATCTCTCTCGCAAAATTTATATAACTAAATCCAAGCTTTAATTTTTCTCCAGCGGTATAAATTGGAAACAAAATTACTTTATCTGCATTTATAAAAGCAAAAGTAAATTCTTTTTTTAAATCTTTTAGTCTTGATATTCTATGTGGTTGAAAAATACATATCTTCTCATAATCTTTATAAACTTTTTTTACACCATCCAGTACTTCTTTAATTTCTGTAGGATGGTGGGCATAATCATCATAAAAATCTACATTATTAAAATTGAAAATTTTATTAAATCTTCTTTGAACTCCTTTAAAATTTTTAAGTCCTTTTTTAATGTTTTTGATTGGAAGACCCACTGTTAACGCTAGTGCTGCTGCAGCTACAGAATTTTTAATATTATGTGTTCCTAATAAAGGAATTTTAAATTTTTTAATTAATTGATTTTTTTTGTTAGGTAATTTTATATTTAAGTCAAACTCAGAATACTCTTTTAATTGTTTTATATTTTTAATACAAAAATTTGATTTTGTATCTAAGCCATATGTATAAAAGTTTTTATTTTTAATATTTTTAATTAAATTTTTGTTATTTTTATCATCCAAACAAATAAATGATTTTCCAAATGAAGGAACCTTATTTACAAAATTTTCAAAATATTTATTTAGTTTGTCCATAGTGCCATAATAATCCATATGCTCTCGATCTATATTAGTGATGATTGAATATGTAGGAGGTATAAAAACAAAACTTCCATCAGACTCGTCTGCCTCTAATATAGACCAATCACTTTTTCCAAGCTTTGCAGAATTATTTATTGAGTTAATGACTCCACCATTGATTATTGTAGGATCAATTTTTGTTTCTTGAAATATAGAAGCTATCAAAGACGTCGTTGTGGTTTTACCATGTGACCCAACTACTACAATATTTTTTGTTAAAGAAACAATATTAGCGAGCATTTCGCCTCTTTTATAAATTGGTAATTGCTTTATTTTTGCCGCAGCAAGCTCGGGATTATTTTTTTTAATAGCTGAAGATATAACTAGGATAGTTCCCTTTTTTATATTTTGTTTCTTATGTCCAATGAAAACTTTTATTTTTTCTTTTCTTAATCTTTCAATATTTTTATTATTTGCTATATCGCTTCCTTGAACTTTAAAACCTTTACCTTTCATTATTAGTGCTAAGCCACTCATACCTATTCCACCTATTCCAACGAAATGTATCAGTTCTGTTTTTGCTAATTTAATTTTCATTAATAATTTTTAATATTTTTTGATTAACATTATTCCATGTATTTTGATAATTTAATTTCTGTAATTTATTTTTTTTTGTCTTGTAATCCTGACTTTTATTTATCAATTCCAGTAAAAATCTCTCAAATTTTTGGTCATCAAAATTCTTTTGATCAATTATCCAACAACAATCCTGTTCCTTGTAGTATTTAGCATTTTCATACTGATGATTATCTTTTGATGACGGAAGTGGTATTGCTACAAATGGAATATTCAATATAGATAGTTCAGCTAAACTTGAGGCACCTGCTCTTGTTATACATAAATCTCCCTGTTTTAAAACTTCATTAAGATTGTGATCAAAACTGAAAACACTACTTTCAATATCATTTTGAGAGTAAAAATTTTTTAAAAAATTGATATTTTTCTCACTTGTTTGATGAATAATTTTTATAGATATCTTTTTTGCAATACTCACAAAAGATTTATTTAAGAGCTCGTCAAAGATTTTTGCACCTTGACTACCCCCTATTATTATAATTGTGAATAAATTATCATTTTTTTGATACCCACTGGTTTCATAATATTCTTTTCTTATGAGAGGTTTAATAGTAGTTAATTTGTGATTAAATCCAGATGGTAAATTAATTAAATTCTTTGAATAACATATTAGTTTTCTAGAAAAATTTAAAAAAAATTTATTTGCTCTTCCAAGGACCATATTTGGTTCAATTAAAAAAATATTAATTCTCAATATTTTTGCTGCTAAACATAGTGGTAAAGACATATAGCCACCTGTAGAAATTAAAATTGAAATATTATTTTTTTTTAAAAGAAAAAAAGATTTAAGAGTTAGAAATAATATTTTTAAAAATGAAAAAGGAAGTAAAAAATAATTATTTAATTTTGGAGTGTTGATTACAAATGCTTTATAATTCTTATCTAAATATGCAAGACCTCTTTTATCAGTAGAAATCAAGGTTTCATGTGTATTCTTTAAATGATTGTAAATTGTAATTGCTGGTGTTACGTGACCTCCAGATCCACCTGTGGAAATTAAGATTTTTGTTTTCATTTATTAAGTTATTTTTCTTTTTGTTAAATTTAAAATTATACCAGCTAATATTGATGTACTTATTATTGATGAACCACCATAACTTAAAAAAGGTAATGTCATTCCAGTGGTTGGAAATAATCTTATATTAACTCCAATATGAATTGTGGCCTGCATTAATATTAAACTAATAGATCCGATTAAAATAAGTTTAGCTTTATCATTTGTCTCAAAACTTATTTTTTTGAAAACCATATAAATTAAAATTAAAAACAATAATAATATTAACATTATGGCAACAACACCAAACTCCTCAGAAATTACTGAAATAATGTAATCAGTATGGGCTTCTGGAACTCTATTTTTAAGGACTCCTTCACCTATACCTTTTCCAAAAAAACCTCCACTTGTAATTGACTCTATTGCTTTATCAGATTGAAAATTATGAGTACCTGTTTCTCTATTAAAAAAAGAAAAAATTCGTCCTTGGATGTAATTAAACTTAGGAAAAAAAATAATAAGATAAGCAAGCAAAGATGCACCAGCAACAAATATTGCTAAAAGAATATATATATTAATTCCTGATGTGAAAATAAGAGCTGCCCAACAAAATACTACTAATAAAGTTTGGCCAATATCAGGTTGGGCTATTAAAAGTAAAGAAATAACTGATATTAAAATAATAGATAACAAATACTTAAATAAAATATTTGATTTAATATCACAAAAAATGGTTGCTAAAATTATTATCAAAAATGGTTTTAAAACTTCTATAGGCTGAAATCTTGGTAAGAAAAATAAGTCTATCCATCTTTTAGAACCTTTAACCTCAACACCAACGAATGGCACTAAAAATAAAGAAATAAGTGAAATAAAAAAAAGAAAAATAGAGTATTTATATAATTGATCTGAATTTAATGAGGAAAATATAAAAATAAGAGATATTCCAATTAACACATAAATCAAATGTTTAAAAAAGAAGAAATAACTGTTGGTATCTAACTTATCAGAAGCAATTAGAGAAGTTGAAACTAAAGAAAAAAATAATCCAATAACAAATAATAAACTTATTAGTAGAAAAATAGGTTTATCGATGTTTTTCCACCATTGATAATAAAATTTGTAAACAATACTATTGCTTTGCATTTATATACTTTTTAATTATTTGATTAAAATAATAACCTCTTTCTTCAAAATTTTTGAAACTATCAAATGATGCTCCAGCTGGACTGAAAAAAATAATATTTTTTTTAGATTGTTGAATATTAATTTCTGAAAAAATAACTTTAAGAGTTTCTTGTAAATTTTTAAAATTTTTAATTTTTAATCTATTTTTTAAAATTTTTAAAAATTTTCCATGATGTGATCCAAAAATATAAGCTTTGATATTTTTACACTTTATTTTTGAAAGTTTAAATTTATCTCCCTTTTTGGGAATTCCTCCCAAGATCCAATATGCATCATTTAAATTTTTTAATATATTTTCCGAGGAAGCAAAGCTTGTAGATTTAGAGTCATTAATTATTGTAAGATTTTTTTTATCAAATATAATTTGTTGTCTGAAATCTAGGCCTTTAAATTTGTTAATAGTCTTAATTAATTTTTTGTAATTAAGTTTTAATCTTGGAGCAATTTTTAATATAAATGATAAATTTTCTTTATTGCCATCAGATATAAAATATTTATTAGTAATTTTATTAAACTTTTTATCTATACTTGAGGTCTGTACTCTATAGATTTTTGAACTATATTTATTTTTATTTAATTTTTTAGTTATAAGTTCATCCTCTTTTTTTACGTATGCAAAAGATCCTCTTATTTGAGATTTTAATAATTTAAATTTTGCATTTACATAATTCTTCAAACTTTTATGTCTCTCAATGTGGTCTGCGGTTATGTTTAAAATTAACGCATATTTTGATCTAAATACACTACTGTAATCTAGCTGATAAGAAGAAGCCTCTATTACAAAGATTGTTTTTTTTGTAATATTTTTTTCTGATAATGCTGGATTACCAATATTTCCAATAAGTCTTGAGTCTCTTTTTTGATCGATTAATGCATCATGTAAAATTTTTGCAGTTGTAGATTTACCGTTAGTTCCCGTAATCGTAATACTTTCATTGTTATAAAATGAAAACAACACATCAAGGTCGGTATGAATTTTTTTATGATTTTTCTTTAAAAATCTTGATAATTTACAATTTGAAATATCAATTCCAGGACTAATAATAATTCTATCAAATTTTATTTTTTGAATTTGCTCTAGTCTAACAATTTTTTTTTTATGTTTTAATTTAATTTTTTGATTATCATCAAACAAATATACATCAGACTTGTTTTTTAAAAACTTATAAGATGAAATGCCACTCTTTCCTAAACCATAAATTAATATTTTTTTTCTTAAAAAAATATTATTAAATATTTTCATTATCTTAATTTTAAAGTAGCTAAACCAATCATTGCTAAAATGATAGAGATAATCCAAAACCTAATCACAACTGTAGACTCTGGCCATCCTTTTTTCTCAAAATGATGATGAATAGGTGCCATTTTAAAAATTCTTTTTCCTGTAAGTTTAAAAGAGATTACCTGTACCATTACTGAAACTGCCTCTAGTACAAAAAGACCTCCGGTAATAGCTAAAACAATTTCATGCTTTGTGATAATTCCTACTGCACCTAAAGATCCTCCAAGAGATAAAGAGCCTGTGTCGCCCATAAAAATTTTAGCAGGTGGAGCATTAAACCATAAGAAACCTAAACAAGAGCCAATAATTGCACCACAAAAAATTGATACTTCACCAGTTCCTTCTATGTAGGGTATTTGTAAATAATTTGAAAATACGATATTTCCAGTAACATAACTTATAAAAGCAAAACATGCTGCAACTAATATTACAGGCACTGTTGCTAGACCATCTAATCCATCCGTAAGGTTTACAGCATTTGACGAACCAATAATTACGAATATTGCAAATGGTATAAAAAACCATCCAAGGTTTATGATTAAATTTTTAAAGAATGGAAAGTATAAATTATTTAAATCTTGATAATCATTAAAATAAACAAAAAAACTTACACCAATAATTGCTAAAATTATTTGTGAAGTTATTTTAAACTTTGATGAAATCCCTGATGAGTTGCTATATTTAATCTTCTTAAAGTCATCATATGCTCCCAATAAACCAAAAGTAATTGCTATATAGATACAAAATAAAATATTAATATTTGATAAATCTGCCCAAAATATTACTGATACCAATAAGCCGAATAAAATTATTAAACCTCCCATTGTTGGTGTACCAATTTTTTTAACTATATGATCTTCAGGTCCATCGTCCCGGATTGGATTTAAAATTTTTTGTTTTGAAAAAAATTTAATAAAAGGACCTCCAATAACCAGCACAATAACCAATGAGGTAAAAAAAGATAAACCTGTTCTAAAAGTTAAATATTTAAATACGTTTAAAAAACTAAAAGTATCAACAAAATTTAATAAAAATTGATAAAGCATTTAATGTAACCCTTTCAGATCTTTCACTATGTCGTTGAAACCTGTCGCAAGTGAGGCTTTAATCATTAAATAATCATTATTGTTTAAATCTTTTCTAATCAATTCAATAATTTGAGATTTGTTAAATAAAATCCTGCCTTTTTTAGCTTTTGAGATATTTTCAAATATTATTGAAGCCAATTTTCCTTTTACAAATACCTTATCTATCTTGGTTTGATTTATTATTGGGGCAATAGATTTGTGAAGTTTTTTAGAATGACTACCTAGCTCTAACATGTCGCCAATTAGTAAATATTTATTTGATTTCTTGGAGTTTATTTTGTCGAAATTTTTTATTGCTGATTTTAATGATAGAGGATTCGAATTATAACTTTGATCAATTAAATTAATTTTTTTATTATTAATTTTTAATACAGAATAATCCCCTCTTCCCTCAGGAATTTTGAAATTGAGAAAAATATTTTCATTTAATTTAAATATATTTTTATAAATACTGATAACTGCTAAAGCGGCAAGTGTATTGTATATATTGTTTTGAAAATCGTTTGATAATATGAAATGCTTTTTTTTATTATTTAACTTAATATTAAGTTTAAATTTTTTTCCAAAAATCTTTATATTAATTAATTTAATATCTGCTTTCTGACTTTTAATACCAAAAGAAATAACTTTAATTTTCTTTTTTTTGGCAATTTTTTTATGTAATTGAAAAAAACTATCATCTGCATTCAACACAACATACCCGTTAGGTTTAATGTTGTTAATAATTTCAGATTTTGCTAAAGCAATTTGTTTAATATTTTTAAAATTTTTAGCGTGTGCATAATTTATATTTGTTATTACTCCAACATCTGGTTCTATAATATTTGATAAATAATCAATTTCACCTTTTTTATCCATTCCAACTTCTAAAATTCCAAATTCATCATTTTGTTTTAAATTAAAAAGACTCAAAGGTACCCCAAATTTATTATTATAAGATTTTGGAGAAATACTTACTTTCGTAATTTTACTTAATACATTGCCCAATAATTCTTTAAGTGTAGTTTTGCCACAACTACCTGTGATAGCTATAATATTTGTATCAATACTTTTTCTAAAAGTTTTTGAAACATCTGTTAAGAATTTTAAAGTATCTTTAACTTTAATCTGACGACTTTTATTTAATTTATTTTGAATTTTGTTTACTACAGCTAACGATGCTTTTCTCTTGAATGATTGTGCAACATATTTATTACCATCATTTTTTTTTCCTCTAATAGCAAAAAAAATATCATTTTTAATAACTTCTTGAGAATTAATTCTTGCCGTTTTTAAAGATGTGGAGAGAGATAATTTTTTATTTTTAACTGCCTCTTTAACCACATTTAATTTTAAATTATTTGATAAATTATTATTTTTATTCTTAATAGCATTTAAAATTACTTTTCTATCAGAAAAAAAAATTTTCTTATTTCCAATATCTTGTGTTTTCTCATGGCCTTTTCCAGCGACTAATAAAATATCACCTGAATTCAAATTATGAATAGCTTGATTTATTGCTATTGCTCTATTAGAAGTTTCGGTAATTTTTTTTTTTTTGATCCCTTTTTTTATATCTCTTCTTATTTTTTGAGGATTTTCAAATCTAGGGTTATCATTTGTAAGAATGATACTATCTGCAAAATCACTAGCTATTTTCCCCATTTTTGATCTTTTATTTTGATCTCTATTTCCACCACAACCGAATAGCACTGAGATTGCTTTAGTAGGAAATTGTTCTCTAAGATTTAAAAGACACGTTTTTAAAGCATCAGGCGTATGAGCATAATCGAGAATTACTTTTGATTGATTTTTAATTTTACCTATTTTTTCAAATCTTCCTTCAACTGATTTCAATTTTGGAATTGTATTTAAAATTTTATTTAAACTAACACCGCTATATTTTGCTGCAATTATTGCCATTAAAACATTTTTTAATTGTACTTTTCCTATTAAATTTAAATTCAGATCCAGTATTAAACTATTTAATTTAATTCTGAAAACTTGCCCCTCTCCTTTAAAGTTATGAGATAAAAGCTCTAGATTATTTTTCTTATCATTTAGTGTATGCAATTTTAATTTCTTATTAATTGTAATTTTTTTTATGTTTTTAAACTCTGGTATTAATTGATCTGTAATTACATTGCCTTTTTTTTGAATTAAGTTTTCAAATAAATAAAGTTTTGCTTTTAAATAATTTTTTAAATTTTTATGATAATCAAGATGATCCTGGGATAGATTAGTAAATATAGCCGAATTAAACTTCAAACCATCTAATCTATTTTGTTTTAAACCATGACTTGAGGCTTCCATAATAACATTTTCTACTTTTTGGGCTTTTAACTTAGTCAAAATTTTAGCCAATTTAATTGGATCTATTGTGGTATTAGATAAATTCAAATTAATTCTTTTTGATTTAACACCTAATGTGCCAATTGAAGCAGCTTTTTTATTATTTAATTTTAATATTTGATAGTAAAAATCAGAAACTGACGATTTTCCATTTGTACCTGTAACTGCGATTAAATTTTTTGGTTTTTTATTATAAATTTTAAAAGCTGTTTCAGCTAATAATTTTCTTATATTCTTTGCGTGAATATATAAAATTCCATTTTGGAGTAAATTTACTTTTTTTTCAGTTACAATAATTTTAGATCCTTTTTTTATTGCTTTGGGAATAAATTTATTACCATCAATAGTATTTCCTTTGATTGCAAAAAAAATATTATTTTTTTTAATACTCTTCGTATCAAATGAAATTCCTGAAAAAGAAAATTTTCTATAATTTTTATTTATGTTATCAAAGTAGTTTCCTAGAAGCATAATTAATTAACCTCTATATATTTTGTGGCTAAAATAGGCCCAATTTTATCTATAACTTTTCCAGCTACCTCTACTGAGGTCCAGCCAGCAGTATTATAAAGTGTACCCTTCCACCCTCCTTTTCGATGTCTATACTTATAATAATAATCATTAGATTTTTTTGGAGTATCTAACATTACAACAAAAACAAATTGTGGATTTGATGTTGGGAAAATCGAAGCAAAAGTATTTATTTTTGCCTCAGAATATGATCCCCCCTCAGGTTGATCAGCAGTTCCTGTTTTTCCACCAATTTCATAATTTTGAACATTTGCAAATTTAGCTGTACCTTCCTCAGTATTTACAATTTTTCTTAAAGCGCTAACAACTTGTTCTGAAATACCTTTGTTTAGTATTCTTTTATTTTTTTTATTAAAATTATTTTCTTTATAAATTAATGTTGGCTTAATTTCATAACCACCATTTGATAAAACAGAATAACCTTTTGCTAATTGAAGAATTGTAGTTGCTATTCCATGTCCAAAAGAAGCTGTGGCTAATCTACATTTTCCAAAATCATAATTTTTTTGAGGAGCAACTTCTTCAATATCAAAATCAATATCACTTAACACACCAACTTTTTCTAAAAATAATTTAAATTTTTCTGAACCAACTTTTTGAGCAATTCTTACTGATCCTATATTTCCGGATCTAACTAAAATTTGCTCTGCAGTTAAATCTGATGGTATTTCATTGTCGTACTCACTTATTCTGTATTTGTCACATTTAATTGATTTGGGTAAATCTAAAAATTCAGTGTCTGGTTTAATTACCTTTTCATTTAAGGCGCTAGCAAAAGTAAATGCTTTAAATACAGAACCGAGTTCATATGTTCCTTTAGTTACCCTGTTAATATAATTTACATCTGTAATATTTTGTCTTTCATTTGGATTAAAATCTGGCAAAGAAACTAATGATAAAATATTGCCATTATTAACATCCATTAAAATGGCTGCACTACCTTTGCTTTTAAAAATTTCCTGATATTTAATTAATTCTTTTCTTATTAAAAACTGAATATCCTTATCTAGAGTGAGTCTAATGGGTTTTTTTGATTCTCTAAGTTCCTCGTTCAATGATTTTTCCAATCCCGAAATACCGTTATTGTCATCATCTATCTGACCCAAAACATGACTAAAAAGATTTTTTTGCGGATACATTCTTAAAACTCTTTCTTCTGGGACTAAAGATTTATCCCCTAGTTTCATTATTTTTTCATAATTTTCCTCAGAAATTTTCTTCTCTAAATAAAAAAATTTCTTAGTTTTTATTTTTTTTTTAATTTCATTAAAATTTTTATCAGGAAAAATAATATTTAAACTTAGAAGTAATTTTTTTTCATTGATTATATCTGAAGTTTTTAAACCAATATCAATCGATTTAACTGTCTTTGCTAAATAATTTCCATTAACATCCATGATGTCTGCTCGATAAAGCCGATTTTTAGATATAGGAAGATTATTTATTTTTTCTAATTTATTCTTTCGTGAACCTAAATGAACTAGGTGTATTGCATAAATTAAATAGATAATAAAAAAAACAAAGAAAATAAAAGCTACACGATTAAATTGAATATTTAATCCATTCTCTTTTTTCTTAAATATAAAATCACTTTTATAATCTTCTATGGTTAATTTTGATTTATCAGTCATTACTCTTTAATTATTTTAAAGTTTTGAATTTTATTAATATCTTTTGAAATATTGTAGATTTTTATGTCGTCTATATTCTTTTGAATTAAATCATTCTCAAAATACTGAGATTGATATTCAAGTAATCTTTCTGAAGAACTTAAATAATCATACTCCAAGGATACATTTTCAAATTCAGACCTTAAAACTCTAATATTCTCTTTTGCAGTAAATATTTCATCTTCAATCTTTTTAGTTGTATTTTTTATTATTGCAGTTGATAAGACTAAAAAAAAAATCACTATTGCTAAAGCAAACTTTTTCACAGTTTGTCTCCATAGTTTTCAATTTCAATATAATTTCTAAATTGCTCCTTTATATCAGTATCAAAATTATAAAAATCAGTTTTTTTTATTGCGTATCTAAATTTAGCAGATCTAGATGGTGGATTTTCTCTTAACTCTTCATCCGAAGGAGTTATTGGTTTTTTTTGAATCAAATTAAATAATGTATCTGCTTGTTTTACAACAGGACTATATCGTGAAATACTTTTATTTTCAGAAAGACTTTTAAAAAAATACTTTACTATTTTATCCTCTAAAGAATGAAATGTAACTACCCCTAAAACCCCCCCTTTTCTTAAAACTTTAGTGGCGTTTATAAGTCCATAAATTAATTCGCTTATTTCTTTATTTACGAATATTCTAAGTGCCTGAAACACCTTGGTTGCATTATGAACTTTGAAATTTTTCCTTTTTTTTGATTTGTCAATAATTTCTACTAAAGATTTAGTATCAATTTGATTTTTAGATCTTTCTTTTATGATATTTCGCGCAATAAATTTTGCTTCTTTTTCATCTCCAAAAAATTTAAAAATCCTTTCTAATTCTTTTTCATCGAGTTTATTGATTACATCTTCTGCTGAATAATTATTTAATCCTAACTGCATATTTAATTTACCACTATTATTGAATGATAATCCTTTTTGAGGGTCTTTTATTTGAGTGTAGGAATAACCAAGATCAAAAATTACTCCTCTTATGTTTTCGTTTTTGAGTTTTAAATTACTTAACTGACTAAATTTAATATTTTTAAATATAAATCTATCATCGAAATTTTCTTTAAATTGATTAGCAATTTTTGCACTCTCTAAATCTCTATCTAAAGCTACAACTTTTGTATTTTTAAAATCTAAAATTTTTTTGGAATAACCGCCTTGACCGAAAGTACAATCAATAAATGTGCCACCATGTTGAGGGGAAATAACGCTAATAATTTCTTTTAGCAGTACCGGATAATGCTTTTGCATTTTCGGTACTATGGTGGCGTCCATTTATCTCTTGGAAGACCATTAATTTTTTTGTCTTCTTAAGAATGCTGGTATCTCAAGATCATCTTCTTCTTCCTCATTGTCAGAAGATAAAAGTTCATCTGAACTTGAGGTTTCGGTTTCTGAACTAAATAAATCTGGCGCATCAGAATCAACTCCGAATTCTTTAAGATCATTAGAAACCTTTTCATCAATATTATTCTCTTGGGTTTCTTCATGATTAGTTTCCAAAGCCTCTTGTGCAAAAGATTTTTCCATTTCATTAACTGAATTGTCTTCAACTATACTTTCAGTATCCATGCTAGTATTTTGAACAACCTCTTCATTCATAATTTGATTATGAGAACTTTCAGCATGTTGCTCTTGGATAATCTCATTTTCAAGTTTTAAAGCATTGGCGCCATGTGTAATTGGGTTTGTTGTTATTGTATTTGAAAAATTGAATGATTGAGATGATCCTATGTTTGAAAAATCAGAGTAACCTGGATTACGGTTTTGGATTCTGTGAACCATATTCACAACTGATTTAGACTCAGGCTGCTGACCGTCTAAAGAAGTTGCAACAATTGAAACTCTCATTTTTCCATCAAGTTCTGTGTCAGTAATCGCACCAATAATTAATTCTGCTTCAGGATCAACTTCTGCTCTTACTTTATTTACAGCTTCATCAACTTCAAAAAGTTTAAGATCTTTACCACCAGTAATATTTACTAATAAACCCTTTGCACCTTTTAAAGTATAATCATCTATTAATGGATTACTGATTGCCATCTCTGCTGCTTTAAGAGCTCTACCTTCTCCTTCCGCTTCACCAGTTCCCATCATGGCTTTACCCATTGCTGCCATAACAGTTTCAACATCAGCAAAATCTAAATTGATTAATCCGGGTCTAACCATCAAATCAGTGATACTTTGAACACCATGCATTAAAACATTATTTGATAAGTTAAATGACTCTTCAAAAGTTGTCTGTTCATTAGCTATTTTAAATAGGTTTTGGTTAGGAATAACAATTATGGTATCAACATGTTTTCTTAGTTCTTCCAAACCTTGTTGTGCTCTTCTCATTCTAGAGGGGCCTTCATATAAAAATGGAAGAGTCACAACACCCACAGTTAAGATATTTAATTCTTTAGCAGCTCTCGCGATGACATGTGCAGCACCAGTGCCCGTTCCACCACCCATACCAGCTGCAATAAAAACCATATTTGCACCTTGAAGTGTATTTACAATTTCATTTAAAGATTCATCAGCAGCAGCCTGACCAATGTCAAGTTTTGCTCCTGCTCCTAAACCTTTTGTTAAATTTAAACCAATTTGAATTCTTGTTTTTGCTTTACTTAGCTTTAAGTCTTGAGCATCAGTATTTACAGCAATAAATTCTACCCCTTGTAGATTATTTTCTATCATTTCATTGATTGCATTTCCGCCTGCTCCACCAACTCCCAATACTAATAGTCGTGGCTGTAACTCTTTAATTTCTGGTGCTTTAAAGTTAATTGTCATCTTATTTCCCCTCATTGTTGTTTAAGTGTTTTTCCCATTTAAGACTTGCTCGATTTATATTTGCTTTTTTTCTTGCTGATGTCTTAAATTTTTCAAATGCTGCTGGTTCCCATATTTGGAATGTTTGACCTTGACCAACAAATAACATGCTATTTTTTATTTTTGCATGTTTTAATAATTTTGATGAAAGTGAAATTCTACCTTCACTATCGAATTGTAAATTAGTACTTTCGGCTAATATTGATGTAGCAAAGTAATCTCTTTTTTCCTCAAAAGGATTTAAAGTGTCAATTGCTGAAGAAATTTTTTCAATTCTATCTTGAGAACATGCTTCTATTGAGGGGTTATTAAAAGATGGATAACAAATAACACCATTGTATCCTAAATTTGATACATATGACCTGAAACTAGCAGGCACAGACACTCTCCCCTTTTTGTCTAATTTGTTTTCGTAAGTAGATAAAAACATATAATTTTAATTTTATTAATTCCATAATTGGGAATATATGGGAATATATGGGTATTTGAAATGATAGTCAAACTCTGAATTTAGTTAAATTCTGCCTATAGATAGAGGTTTTTTTAATACTAAAATTTATTAGAGACCTCTTTTCTAAGAGGATTTGCTTTCTATTAAAAATTAAAAAAAAACATAAGAGACTCAATATTCAATCTAAATAAGAACATTTGATTAATGTAAAATTTTATAGTGTGAATAAGTTTGCCAGATAAACTATAAGCCGGGTTCTGTCGTTTAAACTTATCATTTATCTAGGCTCAAGATCACTCTTAAGCTCAAGCAACTAACCCTGATGACTAGCCAAGGACGGCTTTTAGTTATTAAACAATGTCATCTCTACTTAGTCTTGCTCCCAGTGGGGTTTTCCAGCGTTCATTGTTACCAATAGAACCGGTGTGCTCTTACCACACCTTTTCACCCTTGCCATGTTATGGCGGTTTATTTTCTGTGGCACTATCCCTAGGGTTTCCCCCGCCAGGCATTACCTGGCACTGTGTCCTTGTAGAGCCCGGACTTTCCTCTTTAAGCAAACTTAAAGCGATAAGTCATTTATCTGGCGGAATTAATTTATTACTTAAAAATAAATTTTCAAGGAATATTATTTTAGATTTTTAGCAAGTTTTTGACTTATTAATAAACACTCTTCATCAATTATTCCATTAACTAAATCTTGTCTAAATCTTCTCTGGAAAGCTTTTGTGAGCAATTTGATATTTTTATTTTTGTTTTTGTTTTTATTTAATACTCTCGAGTAACCAATTTTATATACATTTTTAAGAAAATTAATTTTGTCGTATTCATATATTTTTTTTTCTCTCAATTTGAAAAGTTTTTTTTCATTTAAATTATGCCACAAACCAACTTTTTGTTTTGATAAATATTTCCAAGGAAATTTTTCACCAGGATCTTTTTTTCTATAAGGTGCAATATCAGAATGTCCTAAAATAAATTTAATTTTAATTTTATATTTTTTAATTAAATATTTAGTCAATTTTAATATTGAATGAATTTGTTTTTTTGAAAATTTTTTATAATTATAATTATGACCTGGATTACTTATTTCTATACCAATTGAGTATTTATTAATTGATTTATAATTTTGCCAAGTCGAAATTCCTGCATGCCAGCTAATATATGATTCGGGAACTAAAGTTATAATTTCCCCATTATTTTTTATAAAATAATGACTACTGACCTTTGAACTAATTTCTGTTAAACGGTTAATTGCATCTTTTTCATTCTTCATTCCTGTGTAATGGAAAATAATAAATTTAATTTGACTAAATTTTCTTTTTTTTGGATCAAAATTGGGTGAGTAATTCAGAGTTGTATTTATACTCATTTTATCAATTAAATTTGGCTACTTTGCAGACATTTTATTGTCATTTTTATAAAATAATTCTTAATTTACTTTCAAAATTTATATATTATACAGATCAAAATGTTTAGAAAATTGATATTAATTACAACTATAATTTTGTTTTCAGCATTAAGCGCAAATGCTGGATCAGACGGTGAATTAATTATAAAAAAAAATCAGCCAACTGAAATTAAAGACTGCTTTGAACCTTTGAATCGAGTAACTTTTTCTTTTAACCAAGCTTTGGACGGAATACTATTTCAACCTGTTGCGAGCGCCTATAGAGTCTTGCCTTCTCCAGTTAAGACTGGGGTGAGTAACTCTCTAGATAATTTATCTACTTTAGTAACAATTCCTAATAATATTTTGCAAGGAGAGTTAAGAAAGGCAGGAGTTAATTCGGGTAGATTTATTATAAACACAACAGTTGGTATTTTAGGTTTCATTGATGTAGCCCAACATTTGGGATTTCCTGAATATGAGAAAGAGGATTATGGTCAATCTTTAGCAACAATGGGTGTTGGACCTGGGTGCTATTTAGTTTTACCTGTTTTAGGACCAAGTACAGTTAGAGATGCTACCGCATCTGCTATAAACCTAATTGGTGGAGACGCTTGGTATAATGTTACGGTTGCAAATGACACTCAGCATTTTACTGACTTTGATTATTATGCATCAAGAGTTACATCTGGCATAGATTTTAGGGCAAAAAATTATGATGCTATAGAAAATTTAGAAAAGAATTCAATTGATTTTTATGCTTCAGTAAAAAGTTTATATTTACAAGATAGACAACAGAAAATACTAAATACTAATAAAATTATCGAAACCCAAGATGATAGTGATTGGGAAGAAATAGAAACTCAGTAATTCAAACTATTTTAATGAGATTTAAAAAATTTTTATTAGTTTTAGTTTGTTATACGTTAACTTTTTCAAATTCCTATTCAATAGAACCAGATGTTTTCGTTCAATCTACAGTAAATAGAGCATCAAATATTTTATCAAAAGATATTTCTAAAGAGGAAAAAATTAATGAACTAAAATTAATTGCTAAAGAAACCGTTGATATAAGAGGTGTTGGTTTTTATTCGCTAGGATCAGCAAGAAAAAATTTAGATAAAAATCAAAAAATCAAGTATTCAGAATTATTTGAATCTTACTTTTTAAAAAGTTTCTCTAGTAGATTGGCTGAATACACAAATCCAGAAATTGAGGTATATAGTAAAAAAGTTTTAAGTGAAAATTATACAATTGTTAATAGCTTATTAATAGGCACTTCAAATAGACCTGAAGTAAAAATTGATTGGAGAATTTATACTAAAGATCCAAATAATCCCTTGGTAAGAGATCTAATAATTGAAGGTCTAAGTCTGGCAAGAACTCAAAAAGAAGAGTTCTCTTCAATTTTAAATTCAAACAATGGAGATATTAATGCCCTATTTAAAACATTAGAGGAATTCTCCAATAAATAATTGATTCACATGTGCATTATTTAAAAAGATTGGATTCTATTTGTGGACTACAACGAAAAAATTTTTGTGGTGTTTTTTTACTAAGTTTTAAAAAATAGTAATTTCTAAAGATTGATTTTATTAAATTTGGTGGGCCCGCCAGGACTCGAACCTGGGACCAATACATTATGAGTGTACTGCTCTAACCAACTGAGCTACAGGCCCATTAAATTTATAAGTGAATACAATACTTTTTGATGTCTTACAAGTGAACAAAAATAAATTAATTTTTTTATATTTTTAAATTCTCTAATTCTATCCTTATTTGCAATGCTTAGTTAAAATTGATTATTTATTCAATAACAATATGGTCTATTCTATTTATTTTCTTTAATATTCAATTTTTTTATACCTGATTTCATAAAGAAATTTCTTAAAGCTTGTATAATTCTATGCTCAAATACTGAATGAGAAATATTACCTACAAATAAATTTTTCACAAACTTAAATAAAAAAAGTGGATGCTTTATATAATAAATTCCATAAAACATTATCATGCCAAAAAATTGATAGAATTTTAATTCAGAATTACCAACTGCTTCACAAACGCGTTCCTTTTTTTTCTTTCCTTCTACACCTAGACCTTCGAAAAATTCATCTTTTAAATCAGCATCTTTTGCTATAACTCCTTTTTTTTGCAATAGTCTAAAATCATCTGTGCCCGGGTACGGGCTAAATATAAAAACTGGTGCGTCTAAAACACCTAAAAATGCTAATTTAATTTGAAAAAAAATAGTTTCTAAAATTTGTTTTCGTGTTTCATTTGGAAAGCCAATTATTAAATTGGCCCTAGTGTCTAATTTATATTTTTTTGCAATTTTAAATAAATAAACCATACGATCTAAATCACATCTTTTTCTTATCATTTTTAAAACTTCCTTTGATCCTGTCTCTGGAGCAAAGCACAAATATTCACATCCAGCTTTTTTGAGATAACTTATTACCTCTTCATCAATTGGCTCTGTCCTTGTTCCTCCTGAAACCTGCCACACAATTTTAATATTCCTTTTTATCAATTCTTTACAAAAATCTATGGTCCATTTACGATTAATAAATATTGTTAAATCAAAAAAATCTATACATTTGATATTGTATTTCTCTATATAAAATTCTATTTCATCAACTATACATTTTACATCTCTTGTAAAATAACTCCTTCCATACATATCTGCGTTAGAACAAAAAGAACAATCATATGGACATCCTCTACTGGCAATTATTGGCATTGTTCTGCCCCTATATGGACCATGAGAAGATCTTAATTCAAAATAATTTTCTAGTGGAACTAAATCCCATGCTGGCCAAGGCAGCATATCTATAGTACGAAGACGTTTTCTTTTTGAAGTTTTAATTAACTCGTTATTTTTAATATACGCAATACCATCAATTTTTTCTATGGGAGTTTTTAATTTATAGGCATTGGCTATCTCTGTAATTGTTTCATCACCTTCCCCAATTGCAATAAATTCTAGTTCGGGACAATCTTTCAAAGAATATTCTGGAAGTGCAGAAACATGTTCACCTCCTGCAATTATTGGAACTTCTGGTCGAGCCTTTTTGATTAATTTAATAACATCTCTGGTAAAAGGCCATTCATTTGAAAACATACATGAAACTGCAATTAAATTAGTACTAAAAGGAATTCTCTTAATAATTTCATCTGTTGAAAGCCCTTGATAATTAAACTTTGGATTTCTCGGAACAGGAGCAATATTATTCAAATTTTCTCCTACACCATCAATATTTGTTACAGCAATATTTGCAGCTCTAAGATTAGCCGACAAAATTGCTAAAGTAATTGGTGGAACTATTGAGGAGAATGATAAACTTCCAGCAGCAGAGACTATAGGTATTCTAATAAGAGTAACATGAAATTTATTTTTATAGTCTTCTGTCTCGTTCTGCGTTTTGATGTTTTCTAGTTTGCTAATTACTTTCATTTAATTAAAACTATATTTTATCCTAATATCATGGATATTAAAATAATAAATTCGATAACGTTTTTTAATTATAAATTTTATTTACTTATTTAATAGAGTATTTTTTAAATATGAATATAATATTTCTATACTGAAACATGGTGGGGAATTAATGTGAAATTCATTAGCTGTTCCTGCAACGGTAAAGTCCGAGTGCCACCCAGTAGAGTCCACTGTTGAATGAAGGCCAGGAAAAGTCTAATTCTGCAATTTTAAATTAACAGCGGCATTAAGTAAACCGGGTTAGAGTTAAAACTCTTAACCTTATTAATATTATGAGGTTGTTAGTGAGAATATTATTTTTAAGTCTAATATTATTTTTAATTTCTTTTGAGTCGGTAAGAGTTTATGCAAAAGATATTCCTATAATAGTTATAGCGCCAAGTAAAATAGACCAATCATATAGTACAGTAGGTACATCTGTTACATCTTTGAATAATAAAGAGATACAAGGAAATGGAAAATTTTTTTTGGGTGAAGTTTTAAATGATAATTTACCCGGCATGAATTATTTTAGATCGGGTGGCTATGGGACTGTATCTGGGGTACAACTAAGAGGTCTACCCAAAAGATACTCAACAGTTTACATTGATGGAGTTAAAATGTCAGATCCATCTTCAAGTGATAACTCATTTTATTTTTCAAATATCATGACATCGTCAATAGACAAAGTAGAGATACTCAGAGGTTCTAATAGTTCAATATATGGAAGTGGTGCAATAGGGGGAGTAATTAATATTTTTACCAAAAAAGGCAATTATAAAGAAACAGAAATTAATGTAAGCGGTGGATCAAATGGAACTAATAACTTAGATTTTTCAACTGGAAACAATTATGGAAATCATAGTTATTTTATAGGAATAAATAAATTTAACACTGATGGTATCTCAGCTATGAATGATGAGAAAAGCACAAATGATGATGACAGCTATAAAAATGAAAGTTTAATAACAAATTATTCATATCAAATAAATAATGATAGTATTTTAAATGGAAGTTTAAGATATAGTGATTCTTTTCTTAATTACGATGAAGTAACATCTGGTAGAACAGATGCTAATAACTCAACAGATGATGACGAACTATCGTATAACTTGAGTTTAACTTCGAAAAAAGATAAATTTAACCAAACTTTTTCCTACAGTTATACTGCAATAGAAAGAGCAACTAAAAGCTATTTAAATAATCCAAAAAATTATTATGGATATAGAGACTCTATAAATTATATCGGAAATTATAATTTTGATTTAGATACTAAAATTGTTTTTGGCCTAGAAAATGAATTTGATAATGCAAAATTTCAAAAGGATTGGCCAACAGACTATCTGGAGAGTGATGAAGCTATATATTCCCAATTTTTAGATTTACAATTTAGACCTAAAGAAAATTTGTATACTACTCTTGGTTTAAGACGTGATGATCACACCACTGCTGGAGCATACAATACTGGCAGGATAACTATGGCTTATAAACTAGATGGAAATTCTAAAATTAGATCAAGTTATGGAACTGGTTTAAGATACCCTACACTTTATGATTACTTCTATGGAACAACTGTTGCTAAAAAAGAGAATTTAACTCCTGAAA
Source organism: uncultured Pelagibacteraceae bacterium (assembly GCA_902593285.1). Lineage (GTDB taxonomy): Bacteria > Pseudomonadota > Alphaproteobacteria > Pelagibacterales > Pelagibacteraceae > Pelagibacter. Next base: position 184,427 of record CACJHW010000002.1, on the reverse strand, counting down.
GAAGCAAAAGTTTTGATATAGGATATGAGACAAAATTAGATGGAATTAATACTGACATAATAATATCTTTGTATAAAATTGAATATGATGATGCTTTAGAAGGATGGCAATCAAATGGTTGGAAAATTCAAAATACTAATGCTAAAATTGAGTCTAAAGGTATCGAAATAGAGGCCTTTTACAAAAAATCGGAAAAATTTAATATTTCTTTAAATTATAATTATACTGATACACATGATGGAGCAGATTGTGATGATCCAAATGTTGGAAGTACAAGCTGTATAGATGAGTCAATGGTTAGAGTGCCAAGGCATTCTTCAAATATTAATTTGAGTCTCAAAACAAAGAGTAATTTAAAAAACATTTTATCTTTAAAATATAACGGAGAAGTGAGAGATTATGGGAATGGAAATAACAGCTTCTCAGATGTAATTTTAGAAGATTATTTTATTGTCGACTATAGCTTGAAATATGATTTATTAAATTATGGTGAAATCTATTTGGATATAGATAATGTGTTTAAAAATAATTATGAACAGGCATTTATGTATTCTTCAATGGGTAGAAACATAAATTTTGGAATAAGAAAGATTTATTAGTTGAGTTATTTATTATCATTTATATAGTAATTGAGAGTTATGAATTATTTAAAAATATCAGTAGGTATTTTTTTAGCTTTATCTTTAACCAGATTTATTCCTCATCCTCCAAACTTTACCAGCTTAATAGCATTAAGTTTTTATGTTCCAGCAGCTTTAGGCTCAAGGTATATCCCGAGTGTTTTGGTTGCTTTCTTTGTAACTGATTTAATTATTGGTTTTCATTCTACAATCTTATTTACGTGGGGCAGTGTAGTAATCATCGGTTTATTATCTAGATACTTTAATAAATCTTTTTTATTTAGATTAACAGGCGCACTTACTGGGGCTGTAATTTTTTTTCTAATAACTAATTTTGGAGTTTGGTTGGGAGGCAGTTATGGGTATAGCTTAGGTGGTATTTTAAGTTGCTATATCTTAGCGTTACCTTTTTTTGGTTACAGTTTAATTTCAACATTTTTATTCTCAACAATTTTTGAAAGCTTGTATAAATTATATAACTTAAAGTTTAATAAAAACTATTTTTAAAATTCATTTTTAACAAAATTAAAAAATTATATGAAAAAAATTAAAAAACCTTGGGGATATGAAGAAGTTTTAGAAATAAATAAAAATTATTTATTGAAAAAATTATTTATGAAAAAAAATAATCGTTGCAGTCTGCAATATCACAAAAAAAAGAGAGAGACTGTATATATATTGAGTGGGAAATTGAAAATTTATACTGGTAAAAATAAAGAAAATCTTAAATCAAAAATATATAAAAAAGGCTCAAGTATTACAATTAATCCAAAAATAATTCATAGAATGGAAGCAATTTCGGATTGTTTTTATCTAGAGGCGAGCACACCTCAAATGAAAGATGTTGTTAGAATAGAAGACGATTATTACAGAAAATAATAATGATAGTTTTTATTCCTACGGCTGGACTTGGAGAGAGATTAAAAGACAAAACAAAATATTTAAATAAATCTTTATTAGATTTAAACAATAAACCCATCATATCTCATATAATTGAGAAATTTCCTTTAAATACAAAATTTGTTATCGCGTTAGGATATAAAGGAAATATTGTTAAAGAATACATGAATATAGCTCACAAGAACAGAAACATAAAATTTGTTAATGTCAGACCATTCGAGGGAAAAAAATCAGGATTAGGTTTAACACTATTAAAATCAAGTAAATTTTTGCAAAATCCTTTTTTATTTATTTCATGTGATGCTTTAATAAAAAAATTTAATATATCTCAAAATTACAATTGGGTTGGATATTCAAATAAATCAGCTGGAACTAATTATAGATCTTTAGATATTAAAAAAAAAAAGTTATTAAAAATAAACGAAAAAAGTAAAAAATTTAAAAATAAAAAAACATATATTGGTGTCGCATTTATTAAAGATTATAAATTTTTTTGGAAAGAGACTAAAAAAAATTTTAATAATTCAATAAATCAAGGAGAGGTACTGGCTATAAATAAATTAATAAAAAGTAAAAGTGTATTTTGTAAAAAGTTAATGTGGGATGACACAGGATCAACAGATAATTACGAAAAAATTAAAAAAAAATATTCAAAAAAAAATGATCATAATATTTTAAACAAAAGTAATGAAACTATATGGTTTATCAATAATTTAGTTATTAAATTTTCCTCTGATAAAAATTTTATAAAAAAAAGAGCTAAAAGATCATTATTATTAAAAAATTTTGTTCCCAAATTGGTTAATATTGAAAAAAATATGTATGCTTACAAATATATAAAAGGAAATGTGTTTTCAAAAAATCTCTCTCTTAAAAAATTTAAAATACTATTAAGTTTTTTAAAAAAATTTTGGAAAATAAATAAACCAAGAAATAATATAAAATTTAGATCAGATTGTATTAAATTTTATAAAGATAAAACACGCTTAAGAATTAAAATGCTCCATAAAAGATACAAACTAAATGATACAATCAATACCATAAATAATAAAAAAATTCCGAGTATTAGCACTTTATTCAAGAAAACTGATTGGCAGAAATTATCAAATGGTATTTCTTCAAGGTTTCACGGTGACCTGCACTTTGAAAATATTATTATGAATAATGATAAAAAAATAACGCTATTAGATTGGAGGCAAGAATTTGAAAAAAATTTGGATAAAGGTGATTTGTATTATGATTTAGGAAAACTTATGCATGGTTTAATTGTTGATCACAATCAAATAAATGCAAATAATTTCCAAATCAAAATAAATAAAAATAATGTATTCTTAAAAATACGAAGAAAAAAAAGTCATAAAATTTGCCTAAAATATTTTGAAAAATGGTTAATAGAAAATAATTTTGATTTAATTAAAGTAAGAATTATAACTGCTTTAATTTTCTTAAATATTGCCCCACTACATCACCATCCTTATTCTCTATTTTTATATTTTCTAGGAAAAAAAATGTTAGAAAAAAATACTCAATGATTTAAAAAACTTATTACAGATATGTTTAAAGTCGCTTTTTTAGATAGAGATGGGGTAATTAATAAAAATAATCTTAACAATGGATATATTGGCAAAATTAAAGATTTTAAGTTACTGCCAGGCTCTTTAAAAGCAATTGTATATTTAAAATCTCTCAATTTTAAAGTGGTATTAGTAAGCAATCAGTCTGGAGTTGCTAGAGGATATTTTAAAATAAGTGATGTGAACAAATTACATAAATATCTTCAAGATTTATTAAAAAAAAAAGATAGTAAATTAGATAAAATACTCTTTTGTCCTTTCCATAAAGATGGCAAAGTTAAAAAGTATAAAAAAATCAGTGTTCTAAGAAAACCAAATAACGGTATGTTCAAAATAATTAATTCCAAATGGAAAGTAGATAAAAAAAAATCATTTATGATTGGAGATCAATATACAGATATGTTATTTGCAAAAAAATCAGGCATTAAAGGATTTATGTTCAAAGAAAAAAATTTATTAAAATTTATTAAATCAAAAAAATTTATAAAATAATTATTACTTCAAACACTATATTTTATAAAAAGACAGTACTCTTATTAATATTTTTAAGAATACTATTTTTAATTTCATTATTATAAGCCCCTGCTCGTAATATAACGATTGGCTTTTTAAAATTTCTTAATATGCTTGGACTCTTGACTTGAAGACTTGTACCATATAAGTACCTATTTCTTTTATCAATATCGTTATCTATGATAAATTTTATCTTTTCTAAATTTAATCCATTAAAAATTAAATTTTGAGAAAAAATATGTGCACCAAATATAAAAATATTTTTTTTATTTTTAATCTTATTATTTAAAACCTTTACGTCATTCTGCCACTTTTTCTTTAGGTTTAAAAAAATTTTTTTATTTCTTGAAAAAAAATTGTATTTTTTTTTTATTTTTTTAGTACTTTTTTTTGTAAGGTAGAAAATTGAATGACTTGATTTAAAATACTTTTTTTTAATTATCTTAAATCCAGTCTCTTTTAATAGGATATCTATGGCTGTTTCATCTAAAAAAAAAGGGTGTTCAAAATTAACTGCATTTGAAAAACCATTTAAAATCATTTTATTTAGATTGGGTACACTAAATATATGGTACCCATTTTTATCTAAAAGACTATTTACCAACAATAAAAATTTTTTGGGTGAATAAACATGCTCAATCAAATGAGAATGAAGAATTAAATTTTTATCAGACTTCACATTATACTTTTTAATATTTTTAATATTAAAAAAATCATTAAACAACTTGTGCTTAATATTTTTTAATCTTTTTCCATTGGGATCAAATGACATTAAATCTATACTTTTATTTTTTTGTTTTAAATTATTAAACATATTTGATATTGAATTGTGACCTCCTCCTATTTCTAAAATATTTTTGTTTAAATATTTTTTTGCAAAAATAAAAAAATTTTTATGGTGATCGCTCCAAACTTTGCCGACTTTTCCTGAACCATGAGATTTAAAATATAATTTTTTAAGTGGAACTCTTGGATATATTTGAACTGAACCTGATTTTTTGTTTATCATAAAATTCATATCCTTAAATTCGGGTTCATAATTTTTTCCAACTACACCCATAAAAATTGGAAATTTTTTTATTGAAAAAATTTTTATAAACTCTTTAGAATTAGTTAGCGGACAAATTAATTTTTTATCTATATCTATCATGAATAAATACTTAATTTAGTTATTAATTTAATATAATATTTTTAAATGAATAAAAAACCAAAAATTGTTGTTAATCTATCTGTTTATAATTCTTTTAAAAATTTAAATAAAATTATTTCTGATATAAATAATTCAAAATTAAATATAATAAAAATAATAATTATTGATAATAATTCAGAAAATTCAATTAAACAAAAATTAGCAATAATTAAAAAAATAAAATATTTAAGTAAAATAAAATTAAAACTTATTATTAACAATCAAAACTATGGTTTTGGTGGTAGTCAAAAAATTTTATTCTCTTTATTAAAAAACGAAAAATTTGATTATCTTCTAAATTTGGGAACTTCAGGAAGATATAATGTAAAGAGTGTTCTTAATGATGTTAAGAAAAATATAGTTTCAAGAAAAGATTACTACCTTTTTTCACGTTTTTTGATGAAAAATTCTACCTTAAAATACAGTAAACTTAGGGTTCTCTTTAATAAATTGTTTATAAAAATAACAAAAATAATTACAAAAACATACTTTTCTGATCCTGGACAAAGTACTTACATAATAAAAAAAAAAATTATTAAAAAGTTTAAAAAACTTAGAATAAACAATTTAACAAACGGTTCACACTTTCCACATTTTTTTAATATTAAAATATTTAAACTAAATTTAAACTATGATGAAATTCCAATTTATTGGAAAGAAGGCAATGTTAAATCACATTTAAAACCAATTTCATATGTTTTCATATTTTTAATTTCCTTATTTAAATTTTCTTTAAATCAAAATTTTTTTATAGAAAAAAATAATAAATTTCGATTTAAGGAATATAACTTTTAAAAATTTAAACTTTTAATTTCATTTAATGGTGGGAACTGATGGTTACGCTCCATCTACCTCTCGAATGTCAATCGAGCACTCTACTATTGAGCTAAGCTCCCGTTTTGAATTTTATTGATTTTTATATAGCATAAACTATAAATTTTTAATGTCTAATTTCAAACTATTTATAGGACCACAAACAAAAAATGTTTTGGACGCAATTCTAACATACGATAAATTTCACCCAAACAAATTAGGTATTATTGTATCTAGAGATCAAGTTGAAAATAAAAGATTTGGAAATTCATATTTATATAATAATAAAAAAAAATTTATAAATTATATAAAAAAGAATAATAAAAAAATTCTGATATGCAGAGATCACGGTGGAATATATAAAAATAATACAGAAAAAAAACTATCTTATAAAAAAGCTTATTCGAATTCCTTAGAAAGTCTTAATGAAGACGCAGAACTGCTTTTCAATATAATTCATCTTGATCCTGAAAATTTCAAATATCGATACAAAGACTCTGAACATTTTATTAACAGCATAATATCTGCTAATAAAAAAATTATGATAGAGTTTGGGGAAGAAAAAAAAATGATGAATCTAGATAAAAAAAAATATTTAAATGATCTTGAATTTTTTTCAAAATTTGAAAAAAATAAAAAATATATTGTAAGTTATACCAAATCTTTCATTAATAATGGAAAAAATTATATTAAGTTTAATAAAAAAGACTATGAGTTTATAACAAAAAAAACAAAAAGTTATGGATTAGAGATTAAAGATCATAATTGTGATTTTTTATCTGAACATAATTTAAAAAAAAAAATAAGTTTGGGAATTAAAAATTTCAATATAGCCCCTGAATTAAGTTACCTAGAGAATATGTTGCTTTTAAATATCTCTAGAAAATATAAGTATATCAAGGAAATTAATATGTTCGCAAACCTAGTGATAAAAAAAGGAAAATGGAGGCGTTGGTCAAATGCAAATTCAAGTAAAGACTTAAAATTTAAATTAGCTGCTCATTATCATTATAAAACAAAAGAATACGAGAATTTAATTAAAAAAATTAATCAACATTATAATTTTAACTTTTTTATTGTTAAATATTTAGTTGAGGTAATTAATAGAAAACTGAAATGATCTAAATTTTTAATTAATTGGAATGAAAAATAATATTATCCTTTATTCATTCGTTGCTATAAATATTTTCTTTGTAATAATAAGTTTTACTTCTTTTGAGGGATCTAGTTTTGCAACTGAAATAAGAAATTTTAATGAAATAGGTTTAAACGAGTTAAAACATACAGGGATACTTCATATTGTTTTACAAAATATATCTTATGTAAATATAATTTTATCTATCTTTTTTTTTTTTACAATTTGTTCATTGGGAGAGATTTGTTTAAAGTATTCACCAATTCAATTTGTAATTAATAAATTTGAAGGTTACGAAAGAAATATATTATTATATTTAGGAGCTTTTACAATTGGTTGTATTATATTTGTAGGAGTCTATAGATTTCTATCATTAAATTTATCTATTGAAAATTTAAATATACTCTTTTCTACATATATTGTTTTTTTTATTTTTTTTTATTTTTATAATATTTCCAAAATCTATTTTTATTTTTTCTCCAATACAAAATTAAATTTATCATTAATATCGATATTATTTATTTTATTATTGTTACAAGTATATCTAGGTGGACATCATATTGTTGGTGATGCTTTTTATTCATATGGCTATCAAAAAATTATCAAAAATATATTAATTTATGAATATGTTCCAATAATAGGCACGCATTATTTTGAGGAGTTATTTATTTTCCCACTTATATATTTTTTGCAAGATTTTTTTTACACTACAAATATTGAAAAAACATCATTTCAGGTAATGTGGTGTTTTCAGGCTTTTACAAAATTAAGTTCAATATGTTTAATATACATTTGTTTTAGATTTTTTGAAAATTCAAAAACTAAATGTATATTTTATACTTTAATAATTTTTACTACAAATTTATCTGCACATTACTTTTTTAATCCACTTCTTTATGCTGCTGGTAACCCTTCTATACTTTCGATACACGCCTATAGATCGTCAGGTTTAATTTTATTTATATTTATAACTATTTGTTACTTCTTCAGATCAGATAAAAAAAACCTTATAATAAATAATATTTCTGTAACATTTTTTTTAATTGGAACTGCTTCGCTTGGGATTCAACATATATTTTTATACATGCTTTTTGCTATTTTTATATTAAATAATGAAATAGGTTCAATTAAGATACTTAAAAAATTTCAAAAAATTCTGCAATATGGATTTAATATAAATATTATTTTGTGCATAATTTTAATTTTTATAACCTACGCATTAATTGGTGAGAATATAGAATTATTTGAATTAGCACCATATATTTTAATAATTCCACTCATTTTAAGCGTAGTAAATATTTACTCAATTAATTACTCTGTAAAATCTTTCAATCAAAATAATTTTTTTAAGTTATGCTTAATTACATTTTGTTTTTTAATTATTTTAATTTTTTTTGGAAATATATTTTCATTTAAATTTTTAATACCAACTTCAATAAACAATATCGATTTATTTATAGTTATAAATGAAAAAATTTTATCTAATTTCTCTTATGTAAATAAATTATTAACTCAGGGTATATACATTTATCGTGAATTAATTCATTTTGAGGAGAAGAATGTTTATGAATTAAAAAATATTTGTACTCAAAGGGCAGAAATTCAACACTCTATCACCGGCATTCCAACTTATCATTGTTCTGGTGGTTTAAAACGTTTAATATTAGGTTTGGGTTTTATTTTTGTAGTTTTAGCGTTTAATTCTTATTTCATTAATAAAATAAATTTAAAAAATAATAAAAATGCATCTGATAAATATATTTTGTTTTTATATTCAATTAGCCTTTTCATTTTTATTTTTTCTTTATTTTTTAACGATATGATAGCTGGTGATTATTTTGTAGCTGCAAGATCCAGGTTTTTAGAAATTGCAACTGGATTAATATTTGTTGTTTTTATAATTATACTTTCAAAATATTTAAATAATGTTAATCATTTAAGAGTAATTTATTTAATATTATCATTGAAAATTATTTTACCTTTTTTTATGAATTTTACTGATGAAGGAAATTGGTATGTAAATCAGCTAATAGAAAATGCTAAATTTTTAATAATATTCAATTAGTATCAATATTTTCTAAAATTGGATTTATGTCTCTTTCAATAATTTTAATAATTGATTTTTGAATTTTAAGCCTTTCCTCATCACTCACTCCTTCAGACTCTGCTAAGAAATAAATTAATTCTTTTAAATTACCTAATAAAATTTGATGATATATAACTAAAAATTCACTATCTTTAAGTTTTCTCTCATAGATTTCAATTTTATTTAAAAGCGTCTCGCCTAGCCTAATAGATTTTTTTAAAGGGGATAATGTAACTTGTAAAATTATTAAAATTGCAATTGTGACAATGAAAGTTTTTACAAAAAAATCTTTGTAATTTTTCATTATTTAATTTTCCAAGAAACTTTTTAGCTGTTTAGATCTACTAGGATGTTTTAGTTTTCTTAGTGCTTTTGCCTCTATTTGACGTATTCTTTCACGAGTTACTGAAAACTGCAAACCAACCTCTTCTAAGGTGTGATCAGTATTCATTCCGACGCCAAACCGCATTCTTAAGACTCTTTCTTCACGAGGAGTTAATGTAGACAAAATTTTTGTAGTAGCTTCACCTAAATTAGATTTTATTGCTTGTTCTAAAGGTGCTAATGCTTTCGTATCTTCTATAAAATCACCTAAACTACTATCTTCCTCATCTCCGACTGGTTTTTCTAATGAAACTGGTTCTTTTGAAATTTTGAGTACCTTCCTTACTTTATCTAATGGCATTCTGAGTTTTTTAGCTAACTCTTCAGGAGTTGCCTCTCTTCCAAATTCACTTAGTATTAATCTTTGAGTTCTAACTATTTTATTTATAGTTTCTATCATGTGAACAGGTATACGAATTGTTCTTGCCTGGTCAGCTATTGATCTAGTAATTGCTTGTCTGATCCACCAAGTTGCGTAAGTAGAAAATTTATATCCTCTTCTATACTCAAATTTATCTACAGCTTTCATTAAACCAATATTTCCTTCTTGAATTAAATCTAGAAACTGAAGACCCCTATTTGTGTATTTTTTAGCTATTGAAATAACTAACCTTAAATTGGCTTCTACCATCTCTTTTTTTGCAATTCTAGATTCTTTTTCTCCTTTTTGGACTCTACTTACTAATTTTTTAAAATCGGTTACTGAAATTCCTAATTTATGACTTATTTCAACTAATCTCTCTCTTATATTTTTAAACTCTTCTTTATTTTTTATAAAAAATTGTTTCCATATGGTATTTGTATCTAAAAATTTTTTTAAGTTTGGATTTATTTCATTTCCAATATAAAATTTTATAAATTCGTTTCTTTGTATTTTATGATCCATTGCAAGTCTTAAAAGATTTCCTTCCAATGATATTATTTTTTTATTCTCTACATAATGTTTTTGAACCAACTCCTCTAAAACTGAAGGGGATAGTTGTAAGGATTTAATATTTTCTAAAATTTCATTAACAATTTTTTCATAACTTCTCTCTTTTGTGTTTGAAAATGTTCTAGAATTCAAAACACAATCAAGCTTTTCTTTTTGATATTTTATTAATTTAATATAATCCTTAGTCAGATTATTTATTGTTTTCAAAACTTTAGGTTTAATTTCTGTTTCCATGGCAGCTAAAGTAGGATTAAAATCATCATCATCTGCTGAATTTTCATCTTTATCTGGTTCACCAGAATTTTTTTGTTTTGCGCTAGGACCAGTTGTCTCATCCTCCATGTAATTTGTATCAATATCAATTATTTCTCTAACTAGAATTTCATCCTTTTGTAACTTTTCATTCCATTCAAAAAATTGTTGAGCTGTTATTGGACTTTGAGATAATGCAATTAGCATTACATCTTTACCTGCCTCTATCCTTTTTGCTATTGCTATTTCGCCTTCTCTAGATAGTAATTCAACACCACCCATTTCACGTAAATACATCCTGATCGGATCATCGCTTTTCTCTATTGTTTTGCCTTCCTCTTTATTTGAGTTTTCTTTTTTACGTAAAACTTTAAAATCAGATTTTTTTTCTACTAAAGTAATATTTTCATCTAGAATATGAATAAAGGCCTGAGCTAAATTTTCATCAGATAAATTTCTTTTTCCTAGAGACTTATTAAGCTCCTCATAGGTAATAAAACCTCTATGGGTGCCTCTACCCATCAATCTGGCAAATGATTTTGTAATTATTCTTTCCACAGCAATTTGAGTTTGGAAGTCTTATATAATGTGAATTATATAAAAATCCATTATTAATTTAGTCAGTTTAATTGAGATTCTGCTTTTTTTTCAACTCTTTTAACTCATTAAACGTGCTCTCACTCATATCAACAGAAAACTTCGATTCTAATTCCTGAATTCTAAACTCAAGGTCGTAATTCATCAAATCTCTAGAAATATCCTCTAGTATCTCAATAATTTTTTGGTCGTCGTTAGATTGATTTTTCAGAATATGTTTAATTGAGGCAAATTTGTTTATTTTTTCAATAAGTTGAAAATCTAAATTTAGATCTTGAAATGTAATTTGACTCTGAGATTTTAATTTATCAATTATCATTTCAAATATTTTTTTATTAAGCTCAGTAAATAATTTAATATTTTCAATTAAATGAATATTTGATTGTAACAAATCTAAGTGATTTATCACCAAATATAATAGAGAAAACTCTTTTAGCTCAACACCGGTCAATGACTGGCTTTCCTCAAAGTGTTTTTTTGTACTCTCTAAAGATTTTGTCTTTTTAAAATAAAATTTTTTTTTATTTTGATTAGAATGTGGGGTTAACTCATTAATTTTTTCTAAGAAGTATTCTAAAACATATTTTTTTATAAAGTCATCTTTAATTGTGTTTGCGATACTTCTAAGTTTTTTTTCGAAAATTGCCATAGATGATGGATTATTATTCGTTTGTTTTTTATAGTGGCTAAAGATAAATTGATGAATTGATAATTTAGTCTTCTTTGTAAATTCTATAAAATTAGATTTACCTTTTTTATTTACATAGCTGTCAGGATCCTCTTTATCAGGCAAAAATAAAAATGAAATTTGTTTTTCTGGTTTAAGTTCTTTTATTGAATTTTCTGCTGCTCTAACAGCAGCTTTATATCCACTTTCATCACCATCAAAACAAATTATGATATCATCAAAAAATTGATTTAAAGTTAAAATTTGCTTGTCAGTTAAAGATGTACCAAGATTTGCTACTACATTATCAATTCCATTTTTACTTAAACCTACTACATCCATGTATCCTTCAACCAGATAAATATGATCTATTTTATTAGAAAATTTTCTTGCTAAATCTAAATTATATAAATTTGATCCTTTTTTAAAAAAATTTGTTTCAGGTGAATTTATATATTTCGCTAGATAATCTAAATTTTCAATTATTCTTCCACCCAGGGCAATTGGTTGACCTGAAATATTATTAATTGGAAATATTAATCGACCTCTAAATCTTTCAACATAAATTTTTTTTTTCTCATCTAAATAAAATAAACCTGTTTCTACCAAAGTTTGTTCACTATAATCTTTTTTTAATTTTTCGAAAAAATTTGGATTTTTTTCTATGTATCCTATTTTAAATTTTTTTACTTCATCTTTACCTAATGATCTATTTTTTAGATAATCTCTAGCAATTGAATAGTTTTCTTTTTTTAAAAGTTCATTGTGATAAAAATCTACGTAATTACTAAAAATAGATTTATACTCATTCCATTTTTTCTCTCTTTCTTCATCTTGTTTTGAAAACATATATGGCTGCATACCTGCTAATTGAGCTAAATATTTAACTGCTTCGCCAAATTTTAAATTTTGAGTTTTCATCACAAAATCAAAAATATTACCGTGTTCTGAAGTAGCAAAACAATGATAAAATTCTTTTTCATCATTCACAGTAAAAGAGGGTGTTTTTTCATTTTTGAAAGGTGATAAACCTACAAATTCTTTACCTCTTTTTTTTAAGGAGACAGTTTTTGATACCACCGTTGAAACTTTTAACCTGTTTTTAATTTCATCAATATACTCTTTCGGATATTTCATTATTTGTTCAACAATTCTTTTATCAATGATCCTGCTTTGGAAAAGTCAATTTCGTCTTCATGAGTTTTTTTAAGTTCACCCATAACTTTTCCCATGTCTTTAATTGAATTTGCCCCAAGTTTTGAAATAATATCTGAGCAAATTTTTTTTGTTTCCTCTTCGCTAAGCTGCTTTGGTAGAAAACTTGTTAAAATATCATATTCATTTTGCTCAACTTCTAAAAGATCTGTTCTATTATTTTTTTTATAAATATCGATCGATTCGGCTCGCTGTTTAACCATTTTTTTTAAAAGTTTCTTAATATCCCCATCATCAGTTACTTTTTTGTTAGGACCCGATCTGTTAACTATGTCTAAATCCTTAATGGAAGATAATATTAACCTATAGGTTGATATTTTATTTTTATCTTTAGATTTTAAAGCATTTTTATATTCATTTTCGATTGTCTGTTTTAATGACATAGTTTTTTAATCTACTTTAAAGAAAAAATTCTTCAAAAGAAAAATTGTTTTTTTACAATTTTATATTACATCTCTGTTGCGATAATAAAGCAATTATTGTATTAACCTTTAACTCATGAGTTGTAATTGATCAAAAAAGCAAAAAAAACTAACTCAAAAATAAAATCTCAAATTAATACAGGCGTTTTAGTTCTTGAAAATAAAAAGGTATTTAAAGGAATTGGAATTGGATACCAAGGAGAAGCCACAGGCGAAGTTTGCTTTAATACATCTTTAACTGGCTATCAAGAAATTATCTCTGATCCTTCATATGCGGGCCAAATTATCAACTTTACCTTTCCTCATATAGGAAATGTTGGGACCAATAAAGAAGATCATGAGTCTGATAAAATATGGGCCAGAGGAGTTATAATTAACTCAGAAATAACTTCACCCTCAAACTATAGATCTTTTCTACATTTAGATGCTTGGCTAAAGAAAAACAAAATTGTTGGTATTACTGGCTTAGACACCAGAAGCCTTACAAACTTTATAAGAGATAAAGGGGCACCTAAGGGAACAATATCTAATTTAAAAAATGGAAAGTTTAATATTAATAAATTGACTAATTCTACCATCAAATGGGGTGGATTAAAAAACCTTGATCTAGCAGAAGTAGTTTCCACTCAAAAAAATTATATTTGGAAAGGTTTTAAAACCTGGAAAAAAGGACTTGGATATAAAAAAAATAATAAAAATTCATTTCATGTTGTTGCGATTGATTATGGAATAAAAAAAAATATCTTAAGATATTTCTCTGACTTTAATTGTAAAGTTACTGTTGTTTCTTGCAAAACAAATGCACAAAAAATACTGAGCTTGAAACCAAATGGAATTTTTTTATCAAATGGTCCTGGAGACCCAGCTGCAACTGGAAAATATTCAATCTCTATAATTAATGAACTTATAAAAAATAATTTACCTATATTTGGTATATGTTTAGGTCATCAGATTTTGGCATTAGCTTTAGGTGGCAAAACAAAAAAAATGAAGTTGGGACATAGAGGTGCAAACCATCCTGTTAAAAATTTAGTTCATGACAAAGTTGAAATTACCAGTCAAAATCATGGTTTTGTAGTAGTTGAAGAAACTTTGCCAAAAAAAATTGAAGTAACTCATAAATCTCTTTTTGATAATACTATTGAAGGAATAAAACTTAAAAATAAACCAATATTTTCAGTCCAATATCATCCAGAATCTAATCCTGGACCCCAAGATAGTGTTTATTTGTTTCAAGAATTTATTAACAACATGAAGAAAAATGCCAAAAAGAAAAGATATTAAAAAAATTTTAGTAGTGGGCGCTGGTCCAATAATTATAGGGCAAGCATGTGAATTTGACTATTCAGGTACACAAGCATGTAAAGCTCTAAAAGATGAAGGTTATAAAGTAGTCCTAATAAATTCAAATCCAGCAACAATTATGACAGATCCAGATGTTGCGGATAAAACTTACATTGAGCCAATTACACTTGGCGTACTAGAAAAAATCCTCAAAAAAGAAAAGCCAGACGCAATTCTACCAACTATGGGGGGTCAAACTGCTCTTAATCTTGCAATGGAAGCTGAAAAAAAAGGAGTTTTAAAAAAGTACAAAATAGAATTGATAGGAGCAAATTCAAAAGCAATTTCTAACGCTGAGGACAGAAAGAAATTTAGAAAAAATATGATTGATATTGGTTTAGATTTACCAAAATCTGAAATTGTTAATAGCAACAACCAAGCATCAAAAGTATTAAAAAAAATTGGTTTACCTGCAATTATAAGACCTGCATTTACACTTGGAGGACTCGGCGGAGGAATAGCTAAAAATAAAAAAGATTACTTTAAGATTGTTAAAAATGGGTTGCACGAATCTCCTGTAAGCCAGGTCCTTGTTGAAGAGTGCTTAGAGGGCTGGAAAGAATTTGAGATGGAGGTAGTAAGAGACAAAAAGGATAACTGTATCATTATTTGCTCAATTGAAAATATAGATCCAATGGGAATTCATACTGGTGACTCGGTAACAATTGCACCGGCTCTTACACTTACAGATAAAGAATACCAGGTAATGAGAAATGCATCTATTGCGTGTTTAAGAAAAATTGGAGTTGAAACTGGAGGATCAAATGTTCAGTTTGCTATCAATCCTAAAAATGGTCGAATGGTTGTAATTGAAATGAATCCTCGTGTATCAAGATCATCAGCACTTGCATCAAAAGCAACTGGATTTCCAATTGCCAAAGTAGCTGCAAAATTAGCGGTTGGTTATACTCTGGATGAATTAAAAAATGAAATAACTAAAGTTACTCCTGCATCATTTGAACCAAGTATAGATTATGTAGTGACTAAAATTCCAAGATTTACATTTGAAAAATTTTCTACTTCTCCTGCAACTTTAGGGACATCAATGAAATCAGTAGGTGAAGCAATGGCTATTGGAAGAAACTTTAAAGAATCTTTACAGAAGGCACTAGTATCTCTTGAAACTGGTTTTTCAGGTTTAGATAGAATTTTTGATTTAAATAAGAAGCAAATTGAAAAGAAACTTAAAGAAACTATTCCAAATAAAATATTGCTAGTCGCTGAAGCAATTAGAAAAAAAATAGACTTAAAGAAAATATATAATTTATCTAAAATTGATCCTTGGTTTTTAGAACAAATTAAAGAGATAGTTGATTGTGAAACACAGTTAAAAACTAAAGGACTTCCAAGGGATTTTTCAGAATTTAATAGAATAAAATCGATAGGATTTTCAGATAAAAAACTTTCAGAATTAACTAAAACTTCTGAAGAAATTGTTAGAAGAAAAAGATCAGCACTTAAAATACTTCCGGTTTATAAAAAAGTAGATACTTGTGCAGCTGAATTCAAGTCTTTCACTCCTTATATGTACTCAACTTACCAAAGAAATTTTTCAATTAACTCAGAATGTGAAGCTGATCCATCTAATAAGAAAAAAATAATTATTCTTGGAGGAGGACCAAATAGAATTGGTCAAGGAATTGAGTTTGATTATTGCTGTTGTCAGGCAAGTTTTTCATTAAAAGACGCAGGTTTTGAGACTATAATGGTTAATTGTAACCCTGAAACAGTATCAACAGACTATGATACGAGTGATCGATTATACTTTGAACCTTTAAAAGAGGAATACGTTTTTAACGTAATTAAAAAAGAACAAGAAAAAGGAAACCTAATAGGGGTGATAGCTCAGTTTGGTGGTCAAACTCCAATTAAACTTGCTAAATTTTTACATGACAACAAACTTCCAATTTTAGGAACTCAATATACTTCTATAGATTTAGCAGAAGATAGAGACCGATTTAGAAGTTTGTTAAATAAATTAAAACTTAAGCAGGCAGAGAGTGGAATTGCAAAGACATTTAATCAAGCAATAAAAATTGCAGATAAAATAGGATTGCCATTAATGGTAAGACCTTCGTATGTTTTAGGTGGAAGAGCAATGGAAATTGTTCATGAAAAAAATCAACTTAAAAAATTTGTTGAGGAAGCATTTAAAGCTGCTGAGGAAAATCCAATTTTGATTGATAAATTTATTGATCATGCAATGGAAGTAGATGTGGATGCCATATCAGACGGAAAACAAGTTCACGTTGCAGGAATTATGCAACATATTGAAGAGGCTGGAATTCATTCTGGAGATTCGGCATGCAGCTTACCTCCTGTCTCTATTAAACCATATCTTCTTAAAGAAATAGAAAATCAAACTAAAAAACTTGCTATAGCTTTAAATGTAAAAGGTTTCATGAACATACAGTTTGCAATTAAAAAAGATGAAATTTATGTAATTGAAGTAAATCCTAGAGCAAGTCGAACAGTTCCTTTTGTATCAAAAGCGAAAGGTCTGCCCCTAGCTAAAATTGCATCAAGAGTAATGGCTGGAGAAAAGTTATCTAAATTTAATTTAAAAGATAAATCTAAAGGAATGTATGCAGTTAAAGAAGCTGTGTTCCCATTTAATAAATTTCCAAATAGTGACTTATTACTAGGACCTGAAATGAAATCAACTGGAGAAGTTATGGGATTTGATAAAAATTTTGGAATGGCTTTTGCAAAAAGTCAGATCGCAGCATCTAACTCATTGCCAAAAAATGGATTGGCTTTTATATCACTCAAAGATAGTCACAAAGATGAAGGAATAGATTTAGCAAAAGAACTTCTTAAACTTAAGTTTACATTATGCGCAACTAGAGGAACTGCAGAATATATTAGAAAACATGGAATGAAATGTAAAATTATAAATAAAGTAAGCACTGGCTCACCTCATATAGTAGATGTTTTAGACTCTAAAAAAATTGCATTAGTAATAAATACTGGAGGAGGAAATAGTGAACACAGATTAAGCGATGCTATAGCATTAAGAAGAGCAACACTTAAAAATAAAGTTCCTTATTGTACTAATATGTCAACAGCACAAGCATGTTTAGAAGCAATTAGATCGCTAAAAACAAAAAAATTAGAAGTAACTTCTCTTCAGGAAGTTTAAGAATTTACTTTCCAATCAGTTTCAAAAGTAACATAATTTACTTGAATACATCTTCTTTCTTTAAGGATCTTTTTCTTCTCCATACCATGCCATGTGTTTGGTCCACTGGTAAAAAGATAACCATAATTATGTTTGTAGGGAAGAGTCTTAACCTTTTCTAATTTTTCATTGTAAAAATCAGTTCCTAAATCTTCTGATTCATTTGTTTTGTTAACAAATATTAAGCCTGACATAAGTTTTTCTTTTATGTCACAATGAGGTTTTAACCAAAAACCTTCTCGGTCACATATAACCTCGACCCTAACATAGGAATTTGATAAATCTTTATTTATCATTTTAGAAATTGTTTCATATGTTTCTTTAGACTGAAGTTCATTTATAAATTTTACTAAATTTGGAAATTGAGATGAGTTTTTTTTATTAATAAAACATCTAAACTTTATTGCTTGTCCACCTGAAGCTATACCTTTTCTAAATTCTGCAGCTCCGCCATCTATTGCTCTTGTTCCATCATAATTAAGATTGTGTTTACTGACATCAGGAATGTCAGCTTTGACTATTTCATCAATAGCATCTTCTGACAAAGCATCACTATACTCCCAGTGATCAAAAGGAAAATGATGTTGTTTTGAATTATTTTTAATTGAATTTAAAAATGACATTATGATTGAATTTTTTCTTTAATAATTTTTGCTACTCTATTCGTTTCATCTAATTTTTGATAGTTCCAATTTTCAATTTCTTCACCTAAGTTTCTAGTAATATTTAATTCTCTGAATAAATTTCTAAAATTCTGAAATCTGAAATCTTTTCTTTTTGGTAAAATATTTGCAACATAAATTGGTTTTCCAGTCAAAGCAGCTTCAGATATCATTGAGCTAGAATCACATGTAACAACTATATTTTCCGAAATAGCCAAAGCTGAAAGATAAGCTTTTTTATCAACATTCATAATCACTGTGTGATTTTCTCCAAAAAACTCTTTTGCATAATGTATAGTATTTAACGGTGTTCTCATTGAAGGTATCACCACAAGTTGAAAATCATGTTTTTTCAATAGTTTGTAAAAAATTGAGAAGATATGCTTCATATTTTTTGTTGAGTAGTCATAATATTTTGTAGGACCACCCATTATCAAACACCAAACTTTTCTATTATCCTGTTTGATATATGAATTTAAATAACTTCTATTTTCTTCAATTTCATTTTCCGTTAAATAGTGAATTGCACCTTTTGTTTTAATTACATTTGTACCGCTTATCCCATCATGTTCAGGAGCAACAATAAAATCAAAATGATTAAAATCTACCTTTGGATCTTGAATATGAATATTTGAAACTTTTTTTTTTGAGATACTTTTTAAGTGGATTGAGGGAATCACGCTTTTTCTTCCACATGAAATAATTACATCAAAATCAAACTCGTTTATTTTTTTATAAACATTTTGTGATATTGGCGTTAATCTTGGTGGAACAATTTTCCAAAAATTATTTAGTTCAACCTTGTGGTGAGTAAAATCAATATCTAAGGCTTTTGCTAAACCTTCTACCTGGCTTATCATGCCATGCATACCTTGAGTTAATAAAATACCTTTTAATTTAGTCATTAATCACTATATAGCTTTCATATGAGTCAAAATCCAACTAAACACACAAAAGTGTTAATAATTGGATCAGGTCCAGCTGGATACACTGCAGCAGTTTATGCTGCTCGCGCAATGTTAAATCCTATTTTAGTTTATGGATCTGAGCCAGGAGGACAATTAACAACGACAACTGATGTTGAAAATTATCCAGGATTTTCTGAAGTTATTCAGGGGCCATGGTTAATGGATCAAATGAAAGAACAAGCAAAAGCAGTCGGAACTGAAATGATTGAAGACCATATTGGATCAGTAAATTTAAAAAGTTCACCATTTGAAGCAATTGGAGATAGTGGTCAGAAATACACTGCTGATAGTATTATTATATCTACTGGGGCACAAGCTAGATGGTTAAATATAAAATCAGAACAAGAATTTAGAGGTTTTGGAGTTTCAGCATGTGCTACATGCGATGGTTTCTTTTTTAAAGATAAAGAAGTTGCTGTAGTCGGTGGAGGAAATGCTGCTGTAGAGGAAGCAATGTTTCTTACAAAGTTTGCTTCAAAAGTAAAATTAATTCACAGAAGAGATAGTCTAAGGGCTGAAAAGATGCTTCAAAAAAAATTAATGGAAAATAAAAAAATAGAAATTATTTGGGATTCAGTAGTTGAAGATGTAATTGGTGATAAAGATCCTAAAAATGTTAAAGGTTTAAAAATTAAAAATGTAAAGACAAATAATGTAGAAGAATTAAAACTAGATGGTGTTTTCATTGCAATTGGTCACGATCCTGCAACTAAACTTTTTAAAGATCAGTTGGAAATGGACAATGAGGGTTATTTAGTTACTAAACCAGATTCTACAGAGACAAATGTTCCTGGTGTTTATGCAGCTGGAGATGTAAAAGACAAAACATTTAGACAAGCTGTAACCGCTGCAGGTATGGGATGTATGGCTGCACTTGAGGCAGAAAAATTTTTATCTCACTAAAAAATGAAATTAAATTGGATTATTTTTGTAACTGGATGGATGTCATTCAGAGCAGTTGGGTCAGGTTTGTTTTTGTTTTGGATTTTTACCGAAAATGAACGTTCAGCACCAACCGAATGGATAATTCCTTTTGTGGGTGACTTTTTTATTGGGATAACTGCTTTATTTTTAGTTTACCACATTATAAAAAAACCAAGTACTATAGTATGGGGTCTTTTGCTTTCTTGGAATGTGATTGGTTTGTTAGATTTAATTGGGGCAATAAATGTAAGTTTTGCTGCTCCTTATGGACCTATACCAGAAATAGGATTTAATGAATTGGTTGTAAGATTTATTTTAAGTTTGAATACATTATTTCAGATTTCTTGTATTTACTTATTGTTTCAAAAAGACATAAAAGAATATTTTAAATTTTAAAAATTAATTATTACTAATTTCCACTATTTCATTAGATTCGAATACTTGTTGTCTAAAGTCACCATTAGAAATTTTAATCATTGCTTTTGCAACTTTTTCAGATTGAATTGGTTTCATTTTTTTTAATGGACCTAAAAATAAAGGTGATAATAATTTAAATACAAAAATACCTAATTTCTCTCCTAATCTTTTTTCTTTTCTATCTCCTATTAAAAAAGAAGGTCTCATTATTCCAAGTTTATTAAAACTCAATCTTTTTAACTCTTCCTCTACTAATCCTTTAAATTTTAAATAATCTCCTGAACTATTAGGATCTGCATAGCCTGAAGAGACAAAAACGAATGAATTTACTGAGTTAGATTTTGTTATTTGTGCGATTTGTTTTGGTAAATTAAGTTCAACTCTTCTATATTCATCTTTATCAGGTGAATTTTGCTTTGTAGTACCAATACAAAAATAACAGTGGTCACCTGTCATCTCTTCTTTATGATTTTCTATATTATTAAAATCAGTTTTAACAATCTCAACTTTAAGGTCATTAATAATAATTTCTGAACGTACAAAAAGTTTAATTTTATTATAGTTTTCATTTTTTATTAATTGATCAAGAAGATGACCACCAACTAAACCTGTTGAACCAAAGACTAAGGCTGTTTTCATTAACTTAAGGATTTACAAAAACTAGATATTTTATCCATTGCTTTCTTAAGATTATCCATTGATGTTGCATAAGAAATTCTGAAAAAACCTTCTAAACCAAATGCAGAACCCTGGACTACAGCAATTCCACTATTCTCTAATAATGATTGAACAAAATCAGTATCAGATTTAATTTCATTTCCATTTGGATCTTTTTTACCCATTAAACCTTTGCAACTTGGAAAAACATAGAACGCTCCATCTGGGTTCAAACATTCAATTCCATCTATCGCATTTAAAGCATTAACAACAAAATCTCGTCTTTCTTGAAAAGAGTCAGCTCTTTTTTTAATAAAATCTTGTGTCCCACTTAGTGCTTCAACTGATGCTGCTTGACTAATTGACGAAGGATTAGTTGTTGATTGTGATTGAATTTTTGCAATAGCTTTAACAATATCTTTTGGACCAGCTGCATACCCTATCCTCCAACCTGTCATTGAGTAAGCTTTACTTACACCATTCATTGTAAGAACCCTTTCTTTTAAACTTTCTATTTGCGCAATGGTAAAAAATTTAAACCCTTCGTAGGTGACGTGTTCATAAATATCATCACTTAAGATGTAAATATGCTTGTATTTTTCTAAAACAGCAGCAATTGCTTTTATATCATTTTCGGAATAACAAGCTCCAGTTGGATTAGATGGAGAATTTAAAATTATCCATTTTGTTTTTGGAGTGATAAATTTTTCTAAGTCTGATGGATTTATTTTAAAGCCTTGTTTCTCGTCACATTCCATTACAACTGGTTTTCCACCAGCCAATAAAACTATATCTGGATAAGACACCCAATAAGGGGCTGGAATTATTACCTCATCTCCATCGTTTAGTGTTGCCATCATAGCATTATAGATAACGTGCTTTCCTCCTGCACCAACTGTAATTTGATCAGTTGTATAATCTAAATTATTTTCTTTTTTAAATTTTTCTACGATTGCTTTTTTCAGTGCTGGAGTTCCATCTACTGCAGTGTATTTGGTATCACCATCATTAATAGCTTTTATAGCTGCTTGCTTAATATTATCTGGAGTATCAAAATCTGGTTCTCCTGCACCAAGTCCAATAACATCTTTTCCAGCAGCTTTTAATTCTCTTGCTTTTTGAGTAACAGCAATAGTAGGTGATGGTTTAATCTTCTTTAAACTGTCTGATATTATGCTCATTGAAATATAAATAAATTCTACTACGTTGTTTAATATATGGAAAATACTTATCAAGATTTAATTACAGATATTCAGAGTAAAAATCCTAAAATTGGTGGAAAACTAGAAGGTGGAAAAAAATTCAAAATTAAATCTGATTTTAAACCTGCAGGAGATCAGCCTGAGGCAATAAAAAAATTAGTTAATGGTGCGAACAAAGATCAATTTAATCAAGTTTTACTTGGTGTAACAGGATCTGGAAAAACTTTTACTATGGCTAAAGTTATTGAAGCCACCAATAGACCTGCCTTGATTTTAGCTCCAAATAAAACTCTTGCTGCTCAACTTTATGGGGAAATGAAAACCTTTTTTCCTGACAATGCTGTTGAATATTTCGTCTCATACTATGACTATTACACTCCTGAAGCTTACGTCCCAAGATCAGACACATATATAGAGAAAGAAGCCTCTATTAATGAGCAGATTGATCGAATGAGACACTCAGCTACAAGGTCTCTTTTAGAAAGAGATGACGTATTAATTGTTGCAAGCGTTTCTTGTATTTATGGTCTTGGGTCTGTTGAAGCATATAGCAAAATGACTTTAACACTCCAAAAAAATTATGATTATAATAGAGAAGAAATAATTAAGTCTTTAGTCGCTCTTCAATACAAACGTAATGATCAAAATTTTTATAGAGGAACATTTAGAGCAAGAGGGGAATACTTGGAAATTTTTCCATCACACCTAGAAGACAGAGCTTGGAGATTATGTTTATTTGGAGATAAGCTTGAACAGATAGAAGAGTTTGATCCGTTAACTGGTGATAAAGTAAGAGAATTAAGTTTAGTAAAAGTTTATGCAAATAGTCACTACATCACCCCAAAGCCTACAATTGAGCAAGCAGTAATTAATATTAAAAAAGAATTAGAAGTTACTTTAAAAAAACACCGTGCTGAAAATAAATTATTAGAGGCACAAAGATTAGAAGAAAGAACTAAATTTGATCTAGAAATGATTGAGGCAACTGGATCTTGTGCAGGAATTGAAAATTACTCGAGATTTTTATCTGGAAGAAAACCAGGAGAGCCTCCTCCTACTCTTTTTGAATACTTCCCTGATAATACCTTAATATTTGTAGATGAATGTCACGTTACAGTTCCACAGTTAAATGGAATGTATAAAGGTGATAGATCAAGAAAAAGTACTTTAGCTGAATATGGTTTCAGACTTCCTTCGTGTATGGATAATAGACCATTAAAATTTGAAGAATGGGATTTAATGAGAACTCAAACTGTTTTCGTTTCAGCAACTCCAGGTCCATGGGAATTAGAACAAACAAAAGGTAACTTTATAGATCAAGTAATTAGACCAACAGGATTAATTGATCCTCCTGTAGAAGTAAGACCTGCAAAAAATCAAGTTGATGATTTAATGCATGAATGTAAGCGAGTTATAGAAAATAATCACAGAGTATTAGTAACAACACTAACAAAAAAAATGGCTGAAGATTTAACTGAATATCTTCATGAGAACGGGGTCAAGGTAAGATACCTACACTCAGATATTGATACATTAGAAAGAATTGAAATAATGAGAGATTTAAGAATGGGTGTATTTGATGTTTTAGTTGGAATTAACTTATTAAGAGAGGGATTAGATATTCCTGAATGTGCGTTAGTTGGAATTTTAGATGCTGATAAAGAAGGTTTTCTAAGATCTGAAACATCTCTAATTCAAACAATAGGAAGAGCAGCACGAAACGTTGATGGCAAAGTAATTTTATATGCTGACAAAGAGACAAAAAGTATAAAAAAAGCAATTGCTGAAACTGATAGAAGAAGAAAAATTCAATTAGCTTATAACAAGAAACACAAAATAGATGCAAAGTCGGTAAAAAAAGATATCAGCGATATTCTAGAAAGTGTCTATGAGAAAGATTACGTCAAAATAAGCGAGGGTTCAAATATTGGTGGAAACCTTAAAAAACATCTCAAAGGCTTAGATAAAAAGATGAAAGAAGCAGCATCCAATTTAGAATTTGAAGAGGCTGCTAAAATACGAGATGAGATAAGAAAGTTAGAGAGCACCGAATTAGAAATTACATTAAATCCAAAAATAAGACAGTATGATGTAAAGAATAAGCTTTATCCAAAAGGCAGATCAACTATGGGTATGCCAGGTACTAAAGTTACAAAAAAAAAAGATAAAAAATGGAAGCACGGAAAATAATTATTACTGGTGGGGCAACCAGAATTGGAGCTGCAATTGCAAAAAAATTATCTGGCACAAATAAAGAAATATTAATTCATTTCAATAAATCAAAATTAAAAGCTGAAAAATTAAAAAAAGAATTAGAGGGTAATGGTACTCAGGTTTACCTTGTAAAAGGTGATTTGAGTAAAGAAAAAGACGTTAATAAAATTGTTAAATATGCCAAATTAAAATTAAAATATTTTGATTGTTTAATTAACAATGCTTCTTTATTTGAAAATGACAAAATAGAAAACTTCTCAACAGATAGTTGGGGTAAACACTTGAGAACGAATTTAAGAACACCTGCTTTATTATCTAAAGAATTTGCTAAAAATATAAAAGGAAAAGATAACAACATAATAAATATAATTGATCAAAGAGTCTTTAAACTTACTCCTTACTTTTTTTCATACACTATAAGTAAAACTGGCCTTTATACTCTTACAAAAACAAGTGCTATGAGCTTATCTCCAAACATAAGGGTCAACGGAATAGCACCAGGGCCTACTATTAAAAATCAAAGACAGTCTGAAAAACACTTCAAAAAACAATATTTATCAACCCCTTTAAAAAGACAAGTTGATGTAGAGCAAATATGCAACGCTGTTGACTTTTTTATAAAAAATAGATCTATTACTGGCCAGGTATTAGCAATTGACAGTGGGCAGAATTTAAACTGGCAAACACCAGATATAATGGGAGGGAAAGAGTGAAAAAAATTTTTATAGTTGTAATTTTTAGCTTGATACAATGTGGCAATGCCTTTGCGAATGGAAAAATTTTAAAAAGTGGCTTTATTACCAAATCTGCCTCCGTAGATGAGGGCATGAACATTAACGATCCAAAAAATAAAATTATAATTATTTATAATCATGGGCAAAATAAAAATGATAAAGGAATAAAGAATGAATGCATTTGGGTTAGTCAAATAAGAAATAAAGCTTCACTGGTAGATTTGGAAATTAATAGCAAAAAAATTATGGTTTATAACTTTTGTACTAACCATTTAGCTGGAGACATGTCACCGAAAAAATACTGGAAGTTTAAAGAACCTTATGAAGGTATACATAAATTAGATAAAAGAATTCAAAAAAATTTAGAATTAGTAGATAAATTTGTAGAAATAGGTGTACCTAGAAATCAAATTATTATATCAGGTCACTCTTGTGGGGGTCTATTAACTTTAATGTTATTGGCCGCTCATCCTGAAAAAGTGGGTGGAGGTATATCATATATGCAAGCATGTTATGGCAAACTCTCCAAAAATTATAAAGTAAAAAAAGTTGGTTCTGAGGAGGCACTAGCAAAATTTGCAAAAAAATACCCAGGGGGCGCTAAGCTAAGACAAAGACAGATTGATAATATTAAAAAATCAAATGATGTGCCTGTTCTTGCTTTTACACATCCAAAAGATAAGTATGAAGGTCTTTTATCTGATTGGTTAGAAGAAGTTCCAGGTGTTAAAAGAATTGTGATTTCAGAGGATTTCAAAATAAATGGAAAAAACTGTGTCATGAAAGGAATTGACTGGGAAGAAAAAGTATCTGAAAGAAAAAATGGTGGTCATGAAATGAATCAGGGACTTTGTTTTCAGTACTATAATCCAGTAATTTTAGATTATATTGCCTCAAGAATTAAATAATATGAAAAAAATTAATCCTTTTCTTGCAGCAGCAATAATTTTGATTGGTGGTTTTTTTGCATTTAAAATAATGTCGTTTTTTGGTTGCTATGTTCGTATTGAGGATGGGAATGCATGTTGGAATCTTACTATTTTTGGAACTAAATAATGAGAAAAAATAATTTAAAAATTGTCAAAATAGATAAAAATAAAACTTTATTTAATTATGAAAAAAAAATACTAATCAATGAATTAATTTTAGATTTAAAACTTGGTTATTACGATTCTGAAAAAGAAAAATCACAAAAAGTAAAATTTAGTCTTGAAATAGATTATGAGGATAAAAAACCTTCTAGCGATAAAGATATAAAATCTATTGTAAATTATGGAACAATTGTAAAATTAATTACTAAACTTGTAAAAAAGAAACATTATAATTTTTTAGAAACCTTAGCAGAAGCTGTTTTTGATGAATTATTTAAAGACAAAAGAATTGCTAAAATAATGTTAAAAATTGAAAAATTAGAAATCTTAAAACAGTGTTCATCTGTTGGTATTCAAATTACCAAAAAGAGAAGCCATGATAAGCTCTGAAATAGGAAAAGAAGTAATTAAAAAAGAGCTTTCTCTAGTTCCAAAACTCCCAGGCGTATACAGGATGCTTAATGAAAAGAATGAAATTCTTTATGTAGGTAAAGCCAAAAATTTACCAAATAGATTAAAGAGTTATATTGCAGAAAAAAATCATATAATTAGAACTGAGCGGATGTTATCTCAAACAAGGAAATTAGAGATAACAACAACATCTAATGAAAGTGAGGCATTACTTCTAGAAGCAAATTTAATTAAAAAGCATAAACCAAAATTTAATATCCTTTTACGTGATGATAAGTCATTTCCTTTTATATTTATTGGTAACAAAGATAAGTGGCCTCAAATAAAAAGACATAGAGGAAAGAAAATAAAAGAAGGTTTTTACTTTGGACCTTTTGCCTCTGCAGGTTCAGCTAATTGGACAATCAAAATGATCCAAAAAATTTTTCATTTAAGAGTATGTGATGATACTGTTTTCAAAAACAGAGAAAGACCCTGTATTTTATATCAAATAAAAAGATGTTCTGGACCTTGTGTAGGATATGTAAAAAAAGAGGAATACAATCAAACAGTAGAAGATGCTATTGAGTTTGTTTCAGGCAAGTCTAGGAAAATTCAAAAAAATCTTTCTAACCAAATGGAAAAGGCAAGTGAGGATCTTGATTTTGAAAAAGCTGTAATTTTAAGGGATAGAATTAAAGCACTGAACATAATTCAATCTTCACAAAGAATAAATGAAGCAAACTTTGTTGAGGCAGATGTTATTGCTGGGTATAAAGAATCTGGAAAAACTTGTATTCAAGTATTTTTTTATAGATCAAAACAAAATTGGGGTAATCAAGCTTTTTTCCCAAAACATGATCCAGATGAAAAGTTTAGTGAAATCCTTAATTCATTTGTTTCTCAATTTTATGAAAATAAAAGTGTTCCTTCCTCAGTTATTCTTTCAGAAGAAATAAAGGAAAAAGTATTAATTGAAAAAACACTGACTCAAAAAGAGGGTAAACAGATAAATATTACAGTTGTGAAAAAAGGATCAAAACTAAAGGTTATTAATCAAGCAATAAAAAATGCAAAAGATAGTCTTAATAGAAAACTTTATGAAAGTCAGAATAATAAAGAATTGTTCGATACAGTGGCAAAGAAATTTAATTTAGAAACAAGTATAAATTTAATTGAGGTTTATGATAATAGTCATATTCAAGGCACAAATAGTGTTGGTGCTTTAATAGCCTACGGTGATGAAGGATTTATTAAAAAAAGATATAGAAAATTTAATATTAAACACAAAAAAAATAAGCAAGACGACTATGGAATGATGAGAGAAGTGTTAAATAGAAGATTCAAAAGAGCAGTTCAAGGAAAAGATAACTACCTTGATTTTCCTGATTTGGTTCTAGTAGATGGGGGAAAAGGTCAATATTCAGTAGCTAGAGAAAGCCTTAATGAATTAGGACTTCATGATATTCCAATTATTGCAATAGCAAAAGGTAAATTTAGAAATAGTGGAAATGAAACTTTTTTTCACAATGGCAAAGAATATAAATTCACTAGAAATGACCCTACCCTATTTTTTCTTCAAAGAATAAGAGATGAATCGCATAGATTTGCCGTAAGCGCTCACAGAGCAAAGAGAAAAAAAGGTATCAGCAAATCTCTCTTAGATCAAATAGAGGGCATTGGGGCCATAAGAAAAAGAGCATTATTGAACCATTTTGGATCTGCAAGATCTGTTGAGTCAGCTAGCTTAGAAGAAATAAAATCCGTAGAAGGTGTTGAAGAAAAAGTAGCAAAAAAGATATATAACTTTTTTCACGAATAATTATGCTAAAAAAAATTCCAAACATATTAACGATAGGACGAATAATAATTGTTCCCTTTTTTGTTTTAGCTTTTTATCTTCCAGGATTTTATGGAGATCTTACTGCTTTAATATTATTTATTATTGCGTCTTTTACAGACTTTTTAGATGGTATGTTGGCTAGAATGTTTGGTGTAGAGTCAAAACTGGGTGAATTATTAGATCCAATAGCTGATAAAATCATTGTTGCTACAGCATTAATACTTCTGGTTATGGATGGAACAATAAGAAATTATGAGGTAATTGCAGCAATAATAATTCTTACAAGAGAAATTTTAATTTCAGGTTTAAGAGAATTTTTAGCAAAGGGAAAAATAAAACTTCCTGTTTCAAACCTTGCTAAACTTAAAACAGTATTACAAATGGTATCAATTGCACTTTTATTGTCTGGAGATACTGGAAATAAAATAATTAATTTTCAAGATTATAACGCACAAACTATAGGTATAATTCTTTTGTGGTTATCCGCTGGTTTAACACTTTTTACTGCATATGATTATATGCGAAAAGGTATTGATCATGCAATGTCTGAGGACAGTAAAGATTAAGCTGCTTTTTTTTTCCTAACTAATTTTTGATAGCTTTCATTTAAATCAATAATAGTATCACAAACTTTAAATTGATTTTCTGCAATACATGATACAGGAGTTACCTCTGCTGCAGTTCCTGTTAAAAAACAACCAACGAAATTTGGAAGTTCGGTCGGACTAATTTTTCTTTCATGAACTTTTATATTTTTAGATTTTGCTATTCCAATAACAGTTCTTCTCGTGATGCCATCTAAAAAAGAGTCTGGTATTGGAGTATGAATTTCTCCATTTTTATCTTTAAAAAAAATATTTGCTCCAGTTGCCTCAGCAATATTTCCTTCATGATCAAGCATTAAAGCGTCAGTGTATCCTTGCTTTTCTGCTTCATGTTTTGAAAGAGTACAAATCATGTAAAGTCCTGATGCCTTTGTATCCCACGGTATTGTGTTAGGAGCTGGTCTTCTCCAATTTGAAATGTTTAATCTTATTCCTTCAACTTTAAGTTTAGGATCAAAATATGATCCCCACTCCCAAGTTGCTATTGCAACATGAATTTTTGTATGCTGCGCAGAAATTGCCATCATCTCACTTCCTCTCCAAGCAACAGGTCTCACATAACCATTTTCTACTTTTTGGGTTGCTATAATTTTATTTGATGCAATGTTTATTTCCTCCTCGGTATATGGGATTTCAAAACCCATTCTTTTTGCAGAATAAAAAAATCTAGCTGTGTGCTCTTCTAATTTGAAAATTGAACCATCATAAACTCTCTCACCTTCAAATACACAACTAGCATAGTGCATACCATGGCTTAATACATGCAGTTTAACATCAGCCCAATCAACTAATTCGTTATTGTACCATATTTTTCCAGATCTCTTGTCGTAAGGTATCATGAGTGAAAATTTTTTTAATTTATATCTGAAAAATATCTTTGTATCTTTAATATGTCAATATAACTTACCTATTATGAAAGAACTTTTGTATTTAAAAGATGACCAGCTTAAAGATCTAATTGAAAAACTATTTGTAAGCTACAGAGAAACCTTTTCTGACTCTAAAGAAATATTAGATAGATATTCAATTGGTTTAGCACACCATAAAGTAATTCACTTATTGTCAATGTATGAAGGTATCTCCATTTCTGAGCTGCTTAAGAGATTAAAAGTCACAAAACAAAGCTTAAATCGTGTTCTTAAAGATTTAATTAAACTTGAAATCGTCATTTTTAAAAAAGATGACCAAGATACTAGAGTAAAGCATGTTTTTCTTAATGATAAAGGTAAAAAAATTTTTAATGAAATTTTCAATTTACAAAAAAAGAGAATTTATAATGCTTTGCTAAATTCAAGTTCTGAAGAAGTTATAAATTTTGATAATGTACTAAGTAAAATAATAAATGAATAATTTTATTGCACATATATTAGTGGTTGACGATGATGATGGAATTAGATCTCTTGTAAAAAAGTATTTAAATGAAAATAAATTTTTAGTCACTACTGCTGAAAATGCTGAAAATGCATTAGAGAAAGTAAAAATAATTAAGTTTGATTTAATAGTTTTGGATATCATGATGCCTGGTAAAAGTGGGCTTGAATTTTTAAAAGAAAATAAGAAAAAATTAGATACACCAGTTATACTTCTGACTGCCAAAGGTGAAGCAAGTGAAAGGGTTGAAGGGTTAGAGATTGGTGCCGATGATTATTTACCGAAACCATTTGAACCAAAAGAATTAACTCTAAGAATTCAAAACATATTAAATAAAACTATCAAAACAGATCAGAAAAGGGTTATAGAATTTTCAAATGTGAAAATTGATTTGAATAAACTTTTAATATTTAAAAGTGATAAAGAATTTAAGATTAATGCAACCGAAAAAACTATTTTAGAAAAAATGATTAATAACCCAGGCAAAACATTTTCTAGGGAAGGTATTGGTCAATTAATTAATCTTGATAAAGAAAGATCAATAGATGTTATTATCACTCGTCTTAGAAAAAAGATTGAAATTGATCCAAAAAATCCAAAATTTTTACAGACAATAAGAGGTGCGGGATATGTTCTCTGGATTGAGTAATTACTTAAAAAAAATATTACCAAAAAGATTATTTTATAGAGCGCTTCTCATAGTTGCTATTCCTGTTTTGGTTTTGCAACTAGTAATTACAATTGTTTTTTTTGATAGCCTTTGGATCAAAACAAACAAAGGTATGACAAGAACCTTGGTAAATGAAATTAGTACATTTATTGAAGCCTATGGAAGTGAGCAAGAAAATAAACAAGAGTTGCTAGATCTTTTTTCTATATTTTTAGATTTAAATATTGAATTCACCAAAAATGAAAAATTACAAAATACGGATAATGAAAGATGGTTTAGTCCTATAGATAGAACTTTAAGAAGGGAACTTAAATCTAAATTTAGATTAAATGAATACTGGTTTGATACAACAAGTTATAAAGAATTAATTGATTTAAGAATTAAATATGAAGATAGTTATTTTAAATTTTTGGTTCCTAAAGATAGAGTAGCAAGTTCTTCAGCAAGAATATTTGCACTTTGGATCACAGTACCTGCAATAATAATGGTAATCATTTCTCTAATCTTTTTAAAAAATCAAACTAGACCAATCACAAATCTAGCTCGTGCGGCTGAAAGGTTTGGTAAAGGAGAAAATATTGAAGAATTCAAACCTTCCGGAGCCCTTGAAATAAGACAAGCAGGACATGAATTTGATAAAATGAGAAAGAGAATTGAAAGACACATAAATCAAAGAACAGAAATGTTATCTGGAATAAGTCATGATTTAAGAACACCCTTAACAAGGATGAAACTGCAATTAGCTTTTATAAAAGATAAAGAAACTGTTTATAAATTGACTGAAGACATCAATGAAATGGAGAAAATGTTAAATGAATATTTGCAATTCACCAGCTCATCATATGTTGAAAAAGATGAAATGTTTAATCTATCTGAATTAATTTTAGACGTTGTTGAAAAATATAATAATGAAAATATTTCACAAAACTTAACACCAAGAATTTACTTTAATGGTAGGAAAAATTTAATTAATAGGTGTCTAAATAACCTAATTGATAATTCACTGAAATATGCAAATAAAGTTGACATTAGTTTAAGTAAAAAAAATACAAACTTATTCATTATTATTGATGATGATGGACCTGGAATACCAAAAAATGAGTACGAAAATGTATTTAAACCTTTCTATAAAATAGATAAGGGTCGAGCAGACTCTAAATCAAGTGTTGGTCTTGGCTTGTCAATTTCATCAGACATTATCAAATCTCATGGAGGAAATATAATGTTAGAAAAATCAAAAATGGATGGTCTAAGAGTTAAGATTTTCTTGCCTGTTTAACTTTTTTATTTTTTTTTTTCTCAAGTTTATTGATTTTATTTTCAAGACTCTCAACACGTTTTGAGAGTACTTCAAACTCATCTTTACTTGTAAGTTTCATTTTAAAAACAAACTCATCTCTTTTAGATTTTAAGATATTAAATAATTCAGTAGTCAAGTCTTTTGAAGATACTAGTCCCTGCTCTATTAATTTAGCAAACTTATCAATTATAAATTTAGAATTTTTCATATTTAAGATATACATTATAAGTATTATTAAAAATGTTCATTAATAATTTTGACCCAGTAGCCTTAGAAATATTTTCTTTAGAAATTAGGTGGTATTCTTTAGCTTATATATTTGGAATTATATTAGGCTGGATACTCGCTAAAAAATTATTTATCCAAGACGTAGAAGTTAAAAATAAATTTGATGATTATTTAACTTATTTAATTATAGGTATAATTTTAGGAGGAAGACTTGGTTATATTTTTATTTATAATTTAAGTTTTTATATAAATAATCCATTAGATATATTTAAAATTTGGCAAGGTGGGATGTCCTTCCATGGTGGTTTAATTGGAGTTATTTTGGCATCTATATTTTTTGCTAAAAAAAATAATCAAAACCCATTTTTATATATGGATATTGTCGCTTTAGTAGCTCCAGTCGGATTATTTTTTGGACGAATAGCAAACTTTATAAATTCAGAGTTATATGGAACTATAACTAATGTACCCTGGGCAGTAACATTTGTTCAGGTAGATAATATTCCTAGGCATCCCTCACAATTGTATGAAGCACTATTAGAAGGTTTATTTTTATTTTTATTATTAATTTATTTTAAAAATAAATTTTCAAACAAACCTGGTGTGATTTCAGGATTATTTTTAATAATTTACTCAATTTTCAGATTTATTATAGAATTCTATAGAGTACCAGATGAACAGCTTGGTTATATACTTTTAAACTTAACAATGGGGCAAGTAGTAAGTTTAATATTTATAATATCAGGAGTAATCTTATTTTATTTAAAATATGAAACTCGCTAAAACAAATAATTTACCATTAGATCAATTTATAAATTTTGCTCTTTACGATAAGGACAAAGGTTTTTATATGAAAAAAAATCCTTTTGGTGAAAATGGAGACTTTATTACTGCTCCCAACGTCACAAGATTATTTTCAGAGATTATCGCAATTTGGACGATCACTTTTTGGAAAAGCATTGGCTCTCCGAAAAAATTTAATTTGCTAGAACTTGGAGCTGGAAATGGTGAAATGATGAAAGTCATAGACGAGACACTTATAAATTTTCCCGAGTGTTACAATGCCTGCAGTTTTGTAATTCATGAAAAAAGTGATTTTTTATTAAATGAACAAAAAAAAAATTTAAACTCTAAAAGATTTTCATGGTTAAGAAACATTGAAAAAATAAACTCAAATCCAACAATTTTTTTAGCTAATGAATTTTTTGATGCCATACCGATCAAACAATTTTTTAAAAAAAAAAATAGTTGGTTTGAAAGATTTGTGAATATGAGTGATCCAAACAAAGCTGAATTTAAAGAAGAAAAAATTGATATAGAAACAATTGAAAAACATCTTAATTTCGAAATATCAAAAGATCAGAGCGTTATAGAATATTCCCCAGATACATTTAAATATTTAAGAACAATTTGTGAATTAATACAAAAAAATAATGGAGGAATGTTAGTTATTGATTATGGTTATGCACATAGCAAAATGCACGAAACTCTTCAGGCAGTAAATAATCACAAATATTCTAACGTTTTAGAAAATATTGGAGACTCTGATATTACTTACAATATAAACTTTCATTGCTTTGAAAAATTTATAAATCAGTTTAAAGAAATTAATTCAATTTTTACAAATCAAAAAAAATTTTTAATAAATATGGGTATTCTTCAAAGAGCAGAAATAATCAGCAAAAATATAGCATTTTCTAAAAAAGCAGATTTATTTTATCGAGTAAGACGTTTAATAGATGAAAATCAAATGGGTGAATTGTTCAAAGTCATGCTTGTAAAAAATAAGAGAAACAATTTTAAGACAGGTTTTCAAAATTGATAAAATCAAAAAAACTTTCGAAAATAAAAATAATTAAACATGGTTTTTTTAATAAAACTGGTGGTAAATCAAAAAAAATTTATAAAAGTTTAAACTGTGGTCCTGGTTCTAAAGATAATCCCTCAGATGTTAAAAAAAATTTACAAATAGTTAAAAAAAAAATAAAAAGTACCGCTAAAAATATTTTTTTACTTCATCAAATACATAGTAATAAGTTTGTTTATATTGATAAAAAAAATAAATTTAGATCAAAACCAAAAGCAGACGCAGTAATTACAAACCAAAAAAACATACCAATTGGTGTTTTAACCGCTGACTGTGTGCCAATTTTAATCTGTGATGAAAGAACAAAATTAGTTGCAGCAATTCATGCAGGATGGAAAGGTGCATACAAAGATATAATTAGCAAAGTAATCCAATTTATGATCAAAAAAGGATCTAATCCTAAAAATATTACTGCAGCTATCGGACCTGCTATCTCAGCTAAAAATTATGAAGTCAAACAAGATTTTAAAAGAAAATTTATTAAAAAGGATAAAAAAAATAATAAATTTTTTAAAATTAAGTACAAAAAGCTTTATTTTGATTTACCTAAATATGTAAAATCATGTCTTTTAAAGAATAAAATTAAAAATATTGAGTCTTTAAATATTGATACATTTGATATTAATAATAATTTTTTTAGTGCAAGGAGAGCGTTAAGTCTAAATCATGATGATTATGGTAGAAATATTTCAATAATTGTGCTTTATTAGGTTTTTTTAATGAAATTATTATCCGGAAATAGCAACAAACCATTAAGCAAAAATATTGCTAAATTTCTAAAATCTAAATTAGTCAATTCTAGCATTAGAAATTTTTCTGATGGGGAAATCTATGTGGAAATTAATGAAAATATTAGAGGAAATAGTATTTTTTTAATTCAATCTGTATCTTCACCTGCTAATGATAATTTGATGGAACTTTTGTTGTGTATTGATGCACTAAAAAGATCTTCTGCAAAAAATATAACTGCAGTAATTCCATATTTTGGATATGCAAGACAAGATAGAAAAGTTGCACCAAGAACGTCAATATCAGCAAAACTTGTCTCGAATCTAATTACTAAAGCAGGAGCAGACAGAGTTGTTACTGTTGATTTACATGCAGGACAGATTCAAGGATTTTTTGATATTCCAGTGGATAACTTATTTGCAACGCCAATATTTGCAAGACATGTGAAAAAAAAGATAAAAAGTAAAAATCTAATTTGTGTTGCACCAGATGTAGGTGGAACTGAACGAGCCAGAGCACTTGGAAAACTTTTAAATGTTGGTTTAGCTATTGTCGATAAAAGAAGACCAAAGCCAGGTCAATCTCAAGTAATGAATATTATTGGAGATGTGAAAGGAAAAACTTGTATTCTTGTCGATGATATCATCGACTCTGGCGGAACAATAGTAAACGCAGCTAAAGCTCTTAAAGATCGAGGTGCTAAAGAAGTTTATGTTTACATAACTCACGGTGTGCTTAGTGGAGAAGCTGTAAATAAAATTAAAAATTCTGTAATTAAAAATTTAGTAATAACTGACACAATTGATAATATGAATAGGGTTAAGGGTGCCAAAAACATTGAGGTTCTGTCAATTTCTAGCCTAATGGGTGAAGCAATTAAAAGAATATCTAATTCAACCTCAGTATCAGATTTATTTAAATAAATACCTTGAGTTATTAAGGAACTTAAGCTAAAAACCCTTGTTTTTATGAATTCATTAGACGCTAACATCAGAACTACAAAAACTAAAGGTGAGCTAAGTTCACTTAGGGATAACGGTAATGTACCTGCAATAATTTATGGTGGTGAAGCTCAAAATGAAAAGATTTCTATATCTAAAAAGGTACTTAAATCACTAATTGAAAAAGAAAATTTTTTATCAAGTATCATAACTTTAAATGTTGATGGCAAAGCTCAAAAAGCTCTTCCAAGAGAAATAAAATATGACATTATTTCAGATGAACCAATTCATGTAGACTTTCTAAGAATAGTTGCAGGAATAAAAGTTAGAATTGAAGTTCCAGTAAAATTTTTAAATCATGAAAAATCCCCTGGTTTGAAAAGAGGCGGGGTTTTAAACATTGTAAGAAGAAAAGTTGAGCTAAAATGTCCAAGCGAAAAAATTCCTGAAAATCTTGTGATAGATCTTGATGGGGTTGATATTGGAGAAAGTTTTAAGATTTCTTCTATAAATCTCGACAGTGATGTTACTCCTACGATTCAAGGAAGAGATTTCGTAATTGCAACTCTAGCAGCTCCGACTGTTATGAAAGAGCCTGAAAAACCTGCAGAAGCTGAGGCGGCTGAGGGTGAAGGTGCTGAAGGAGCAGAAGCGGCGGCAGCTGAAGGTGGAGATAAGCCAGCAGCTGAAGGTGATAAAAAAGAAGGTGAAGATAAAAAACCTGCTGAAGAAAAAAAATAAGTTAATTAAAATTGAATTTTATCCTCCAATATTAATATTTTATGCTTCTACTTGTAGGATTAGGCAATCCAACTCCAGACAGTGAAAACAATAGACACAATATTGGTTTCAAAATTATAGATGCAATAAATAAAAAATTTGGACTTTCAAAACAAAAACCAAAATTTAAAGGACTTCTTACAACTGGCAATGTAGGAGACCAAAAAATTTACGCTATTAAACCTTTAACATTTATGAATAATTCTGGGATTTGTATTAGAGAATTAATTGAATATTTCAAAATAGATGCTGAGGATGTTATTGTTTTTCATGACGATCTAGATGTAGAATTTGGAAAAATAAAAGCAAAATTTGGTGGATCTGATGCAGGACATAACGGAATTGCATCAATAGATAAATTTATTGGTAAAGATTATTCAAGAGTGCGAATAGGAATTGGTAAACCAAAAGATAAAATGGAAGTTAGTGATTTTGTTCTTCAAAATTTTGATGAGGATGAAATACTTGGATTGGAAAAAATTACAAATAACATCACAGATTCTATTTCAATACTTATCGAAAAGAAATTAGATTTATTCTCTAGCACTGTAAATAATAAATAATGAGTTTTAAATGTGGAATTGTTGGTTTACCTAATGTGGGTAAATCTACACTCTTCAATGCTCTAACAAACTCAAGCAAAGCTCAAGCTGCAAATTTTCCATTTTGTACGATAGATCCCAATGTGGGAGTTGTCCCTGTTCCAGATAAAAGATTGAACAGATTATCAGAAGTTTCAAAATCAAAAAAAACAATAAATACAACTATTTCATTTGTCGATATAGCTGGTCTTGTACAAGGAGCGTCTAAAGGTGAAGGATTAGGCAATAAGTTTCTGTCCCACATAAGGGAAGTTGATGCAGTTATTCATATGATAAGATGCTTTGACTCAGACGATATTCAAAATGTTAATCCAAACGTTGACCCAATAAGAGATATTGAAATCATTGAAACTGAAATGATGTTGGCTGACCTAGAATCTATCCAAAAAAGACTTGAAAAAAATAATAAGAAAAATGTAGACGAAGATCAACTTAAGATTTTGGAGATTGCATTAGACTGCATTAATAATGATAAAGATATATCAATATTAAATTCCCAATTTGATACAAAACAACTTAATCAAAGTGGTCTTTTATCAATAAAACCAAAGATCTTTGTTTGTAATGTAGATGAGCAAAGCGTACAGGATGGAAATAAATATACTAAAAGCTTTATTGAAAAATTTGGAAAAGATAACACTCTGATTGTTTCTGCAGACATAGAAAACCAAATAAACGAATTAGCAGATGATGAAAAAAAAAATTATATGGATATGATTGGTTTAAAAGATACAGGTCTAAGTATGTTAATTCAAAAGGGCTATAAAATATTACAACTCGACACTTATTTTACTTCTGGACCTGAAGAAACAAGAGCTTGGACTATACAAAAAAACTGTACTGCTCCTAAAGCTGCAGGAGAAATTCATACAGATTTTGAAAAAGGTTTCATTAGAGCTGAAACTATATCTTATGAAGATTTCGTTGCTAATGATGGATGGGTAAATTCTAAGGCTAACGGAAAAATGAGATTAGAGGGTAAAGACTATATTGTTAAAGATGGAGATGTATTAAACTTCAGATTCAACACGTGACCAAATTCTTTTCATGCTAAAATAAACTAAAACAGTTAAAATAATTAAATAAACAATCGCTTTAAAGCCCATCTGATGTCGAGATTCTAAATGAGGTTCAGCTGACCACATTAAGAAGGTCGTTACGTCTTTTGACATCTGTTCTACTGTTGCATTTGTTCCATCACCATACTCTACTAATCCATCTGATAATGGAGCAGCCATTCTAATTTTATTACCATACATATATTTGTTGTAGTAAACTCCATCATCTAAAGATACGTTGCTAGGAGCTTCTTCATATCCTTGTAATAAGGAATAAATATAGTCAACTCCACCTCCTCTAGCTTTAACCAAAACAGACATGTCAGGAGGATAAGCACCACCATTTGCCGCTTGGGCAGCTTTTACATTGTCATATGGCATTACAAATTTATCAGATAATTTACCTGGTCTTGTAAACATTTCACCATCAGAATTTGGACCATCAGTTACTTCAAATGAAGCTGCTATAGCTTTAGCTTGGGCTTCAGAGAATTCTGGCCCTCCTGGCTCTGCTAAATTTCTATAACTTAAATACTTCATCGAATGACATGAGGCACATACTTCAGTATAAACTTGATAACCTCTTTGAAGAGAAGCTCTATCAAATTTTCCAAATAGACCCTTAAAACTCCAGTCAGTTTTTAGATATTCTACTTTTTCAGCAGCAAAAGAATATGAATGTGAAGTAATAATTAAGATTATTATCGAAAATAATTTAAATAAATTTTTCACCTTATTCTATTTTACTCTCTTTATTTCTGGCGCCAGCTAGGTTTGGTGAACCGCCTAGAACAGGCTCAGTAATACTTAGAGGCACTGGTAAAGTTTTTTCTTTAAACCCTAAAACAGGAAGAATAACTAAAAAATGCAAAAAGTAATATGCTGTTGCAACTCTTGCTATCAACAAGTAAAGTCCTTCAGCTGGCATCGCACCCACATAACCAAGTATCAAAACATCAGCAACTAGTATCCAGTAAAATTGTTTATATAAAGGTCTAAATACTGCAGATCTTATTTTTGACGTATCTAACCAAGGTAAAACTGCTAAGATTAATATTGCAGATAACATAGCCACAACACCTAGTAATTTATCAGGAACTGATCTTAATATCGCATAAAAAGGTAACAGATACCATTCTGGAACAATATGTGCTGGTGTTACCATTGGGTTAGCCTCTATATAATTGTCTGCATGTCCTAATATATTTGGTGCGTAGAATACAAAGAAAGCAAACACAATCATGAACATTAATAAAGCAAAACCATCTTTAATTACTATGTAAGGATGAAAAGGCACAGTGTCTTTAGATGGTTTTTTTATATCTATTCCGACTGGATTGTTGTTACCAGGAACATGTAAAGCCCATATATGTAAGACAACTAATCCTAAAATTAAAAACGGAATTAAATAATGTAAAGTAAAAAACCTAGTCAACGTAGGGTTGTCAACTGAATAACCACCCCATAACCAAGTAACTATTCCCTCTCCTACTAAAGGAATAGCGCTAAATAAATTTGTAATAACTGTTGCGCCCCAAAAACTCATTTGACCCCATGGCAACACATAACCCATAAAGGCTGCAGCCATCATTAATAAATAAATTATTATTCCTAAAATCCATATTATTTCTCTTGGTGATTTGTAAGAACCATAAAATAATGACCTAAAGATATGAATGTAGACTGCTAAGAAAAACATAGATGCACCATTTGCATGAATATATCTAATTAACCATCCATAATTAACATCACGCATGATGTGCTCTACACTTTCAAAAGCCATATCAGCATGAGCAATATAATGCATTGCGAGTGTTAATCCTGTTACAATTTGAGTTATTAAACAAAAAGTTAAAATTCCACCAAAGGTCCACCAATAGTTTAAATTTTTAGGAGTTGGGTAATCTGTTAAATGATTTGCAAGAGTTAATAGTGGCAATCGGTCATTGAACCATTGTCCTACTTTCGATTTTGGTCTGTAATCGTGGTCACTCATTTTTCTTTATCCAATTTTAATTGTATTAGCATCAACAAATTCGTATTTTGGTACTTCCATATTCCAAGGTGCTGGTCCTTTTCTTATTCTTCCAGATGTATCATAATGAGATCCATGACATGGACAGAACCAACCATTATAATCACCTTTATCATTTAGCGGTACACATCCAAGGTGGGTACATACACCTAACATAACAAGCCACTCAGGGTTTTTTGCTCTATCTTCATCTTTTTCAGGATGAATTAAATCCTCCATCTTTACGGCTCTTGCTTCATCAATTTCTTCTTGTGTTCTTCTTCTTATAAATACTGGTTTACCTCTCCACAAAACAGTTAATGTATTTCCTGGTGTTAATTCACTTACATCAACTTCTGTACTAGCTAATGCTTTAACAGAAGCGTCTGGATTCATTTGATCTATCATTGGCCACACTACTGCAGCTGCACCAACAGCTCCTACTGCTGTGGTAGCTGTAAATAAAAAATCTCTTCTTTTTGTTTTTTTTTCAGACACTTTTAGTAGCTTTTATTAATATCTCTTTTTGATTTAAAATAGTTAATATACGAATTCATATAATATAAAATAATTATTTTACTACTGAAAGAATGACACAGAATTCAACAATTTTACGACCCAAAATAGCTTTGTATGAGCCTGATATACCTCAGAATACTGCAGCAATCATAAGAACCTGTGCTTGTTTGGGTGCTAAACTAGAAATAATTGAACCATGTGGCTTTCTATTATCAGATAAACGATTTAAAAGAGTGGTTATGGACTATATGGACTATAGTCAAATAGAGTTTTATCAAAGTTCTGAAAAATTTTTTGAGGCAAAGAAGAAACAGAGAATTGTATTGATGACAACTAAGGGTTCAATAAATTATACTAAATTTAAATTTAAGCCTAATGATACTATTTTGTTTGGAAGAGAAAGTGCCGGGGTACCCGAAGAGGTTCATAAAATTATTAAAAATCGTTTAAAAATACCAATGAATAACCAAGCAAGATCTCTCAATATTGCATCGTCTGTTGCCATTGTTTTGGCAGAAAGTTTTCGTCAAATAGAATTAATATAAAATGGATATTTCAATCAAAAAAGACTTAGCGAGTAATTGGTTTAAGTTATTACAAAATGCAATATGCGACGACATTTTAAAAATTGAAAAAAATAAAGTAAATTTTCAATCAACCTCTTGGAAAAGAAGCAATACAAAAGATGAGGGTGGTGGCGAATATAGAATTCTTAAAAATGGAAAAATTTTTGAAAAAGTAGGAGTAAATTTTTCAAAAGTTTATGGAAAATTTCCTAAGCAATTTCAAAAGAATATACCAGGCGCAAGTAAAGATCCTAGATTTTGGGCATCAGGAATATCAATAGTTATGCACATGCAAAATCCATATATTCCTGCAATGCATTTTAATACCAGATTTATTTGTACAACAAAGAATTGGTTTGGTGGAGGAATGGATGTAACCCCAGCAATAAAAGATGAAAAAGAGAGGAAAAACTTTCATAAAATATTAAAAGCAATGTGCGATAGACATAATAAGAATTATTATAAAAAATATAAAAAGTACTGTGATGAATATTTTTATCTACCTCACAGAAAAGAGGCAAGAGGTATAGGTGGAATCTTTTTTGATTATAAAAATGATAATTTTGAAAATGACTTTAAATTTGTCAGAGATGTTGGTGTTACATTTCAAATGCTATTTAATGAAATAATTAA
Source organism: uncultured Pelagibacteraceae bacterium (assembly GCA_902593285.1). Classification (GTDB taxonomy): domain Bacteria; phylum Pseudomonadota; class Alphaproteobacteria; order Pelagibacterales; family Pelagibacteraceae; genus Pelagibacter. The sequence goes on along the minus strand of CACJHW010000002.1, from coordinate 141,616 downwards.
AAAAAAAATAAAAAGAAAATGGACTTTAAAAGATAAAGAGTTTCAGTATATTAAAAGAGGTCGATACGCAGAATTTAATTTACTCTATGATAGAGGAACAAAATTTGGACTACAAACTGGTGGTAATGTTGAAGGAATTTTAATGTCATTACCTCCGATTGCAAAATGGAAATAAAAACAAATGGATAAAGAGCCAATAACATTAAACGGATTAAATAAACTAAAAGAAGAATTAGTTTTTTTAAAAGAAAAAAAAAGACCTGAAATAGTAGCTGCAATTGCTGAAGCAAGATCCCATGGAGACCTTAAAGAAAATGCTGAATATCATGCAGCTAAAGAAGAACAATCTCATAACGAGGGAAGAATAACCGAAATTAACGACATTATTGCAAGAGCAAATGTTATTGACGTTACAAAACTAAACAATGAAGGAAAAGTAATTTTTGGATCTACAGTTTATTTAGAAGATTTAGATAATGGTGAAAAAATTAATTATAAAATTGTTGGAAGAGATGAGGCAGATTTAAAACAAAAACTAATTTTCTTTCAATCACCAATTGGCAAAGGTTTGATTGGAAAAAATAAAAGTGATTTAGTTGAAATAAATACACCCTCTGGTGTAAAAAATTTTGAAATTAAAGACGTAAAATATATCTAACTTTTAACAATTTGTTGTACTTGCTTATCTGAAATTTGAAATCCATTTTGAACCCAAGTTTCTTCGATTTTTTTTAATTTATTACCTAAAGTTTTACCCTCAGGAATTTGAAATTTAGACATTAGTAGATCAGCTCCTATTGGCAAAGTTGGAATTACTTTCTCTCTATAAGTATCTAATAGTTTAATTAGTTTTTTCTCTACTTTGTTTGAGGTAAAAATTTTAAAATTAATTATATCTATTACAGCTTGTCGCCCATTAAAATAAAAAAATTTATTCAAATTTTTCTCTGTAAAGTTGTTTAAAGCTACTTTTTCTCTATAAAAAAGATCTATCAATTTTAGTCTTTTCTTATCTTTGTTAGATATTTTAAATTTATAAAGAAAATAATCAGCATTATCAGTCCCATCAATCACTAAAAGCGCAATTAAAAATATAAAGTCAATTTTTAAAAAATTCTCTGCAGCATAAGAATTTTGTTTTTTAAAATTTTTAACATTCTTTAATTGAGGGAAAATTATTTCTATTAGCTCTAAACTTTCTTTGTCTTTAAATAGTTTTAAAAATCCATTTGAACCCGTTATTTTTTTTAGTTCATCGATTAACCTTTCAGGTGATATATTTGAAATTCCATCGATATTTTTTTTTATATTTTTTATTATTTCTGATTGATGCTTATGATTTGAATAATTCAAATAAAATCTTAAATATCTTAAAATACGCAAATAATCCTCTTGAATTCTTTTTTCCGCATTGCCAATAAAATTAATATAACCCTCCTCCAAATCTTTTTTTCCGTTAAATGGATCAAATAAATTACCATCACCATCTGCATAAATTGAATTAATAGTAAAATCCCTTCTAGAGGCATCTTCCTTCCAATCTAAAGAAAACTCTACTATCGCATGCCTTCCATCAGTTGAGACGTCTTTCCTTAAAGAAGTAATTTCATATTTATATTCATCAATAATTGCTGTTATAGTTCCGTGTTCAACTCCTGTTTCGTAATAACTTATTTGTTTGTTTTTAAGAGCTTCACAAACTTCCAGGGGAGTTAAATTTGTTGCTAAGTCAATATCATCAACATTTTCTTTTTTGATCACTTTTCTTACACACCCACCCACATATCTGATTTCACTTTTCTCTGAAAAATTATTAATTGCTTCAAAAATTTTATTTGCTGGTGTTGTTAAAGTAATTTGTTTTAAATTTTGACTGATATAATCAAGATTTTTTGATCGGGAAAAAAATTTATCTAAAAAATTTTTCATAAATGGCTGGGGCGCTAGGATTCGAACCTAGGATGCAGGTACCAAAAACCCGTGCCTTACCGCTTGGCTACGCCCCAATACTAGCTTCCTATAACATAAAAATATAAAATTCATATAGTTTTTGCTGTAACACACCAATAATTTTTATATTTTCTTTTAAATTTAGCTTTTGCCAATTTACAACTCTTTAATGAATTATAATAGGCAACAATTGTTGATCCTGAACCAGTCATTCTTACAAATAATGGATTATTTATACTTTCTAAGAACAACTTTATTTTTTTAAGTTTTGGATATTTTTTGAGTGCTATTGTTTCAAGGGCATTTTGTTGATCAATCAAATATTTTGCTTCAAACATGTTTTTTTTAGGTTTGTTATATTTTGGTTTTGTATAGTTTCGAACAGAAGAGTATATTTTTTTAGTTGAGCACCCAAAATCAGGCTTTACTAAAGTAGAGTAATATTTTGGAGCATCATAAATCTTTTTAATTCTACCAACTGATGACAATACACAGCTGGATGAAATGGTTCCCAGAATAACATCGGAACCAACCAAGTCACAGATACTTCGAGTTTTTTGATGATTAGGATTAATAATTTTTTTTTTAACCAGATAATTAAAAACACTAGCTGCGTTCATCGATCCCCCACCCAACCCAGCTTCTTGAGGGATTAATTTTTTAATTTTAACTTTGAATTTTTTATTTTTTAATAAATTTTCTTTATCTAGTATTTGAAATAATCTTTGAACAGTATTTTTTTTTCCAATATTTTTAGAAAACTTTCCATAAAAAGAAATGTGGTGTTTTTTTCCATTATGTTGATTTATCGAAATAACATCATATAAATCTATGAAACCAATTATACTTTCAATTTTATGTAAAACCTTTTTTTTCCCAGTGATATTTAGTGCTAAATTTAACTTTGCATTAGATTTAATTTTATTAATTTTCATTTAGGAATTTTTAAGACCCTCAATTACTTTAATATTGATTTTTTTTATCATATCATCTTCGGTGTCATCAAAAGTTAATACGTTGTTCCAAAAATATCTTGCTTGAATTTTTCGATTTAATTTCCATAAAATGTCTCCATAATGATCATTAACGATTGGGTCATCTGGCATTAATTCTACAGCTCTTTTTAAATACTTTTCTGCTTCTACATAATCCTCTATTAAAAAATAAGCCCATCCAATTGAATCAATAATATATGGATCGTTGCTTTTTAAATCATATGCTGTTTTCAACATATCCATTGCTTCATTAATTTTATAATCACGCTCTAACCAAGAGTAAGCAAGGTAATTTAAAATATATGCATCACCAGGATCAATTTTAAGCGCTTGCAATAAATCTTCATCTGACTTTTCATAATTGCCCATTCTTTCATAGCTACCACCTCTACGATACAATACATCTGATTTAATAAGTGAATTGTCATCCAGTGTTAAAATAATTTCTGTATAACGATCTATTGCCTTTTCATAATTTTTAGAATTCTTATAAAAATTAGCTAAATCAAAAATCATTTTTATATTTGGATTTTCAATTTTATTAAATTTTGAATCTATATATTTAATCCCATTTTCATAATCCTGCTGTTGAATTAATATTTGAGCTTCTTTTTTTAATCTAAACCAATAATAAAATTCATCTTCTTTTTTAAAGTTTTTTAGGATCCTTTGTACTTTATCAAATTCATCATTAAAATAAAAATTTTCTGCAACCAATGACAAATTAAATTCAAACTTGGGATTTAAATAGTTTGACAAATTTAAGTAAAAATTTGATTTCTCAAAATTATCCTGAGAAGAATAAAGATTAGAGATTAAAAATAAAAACTCACTTACAAGATCATTATGATCTTTGCATGAAAAAATTTTTCCGAAATCATCGAATTTTTCTTTATCTACCCAACTTTTACTTTGTGAAAGTAAAAGTGTTGAATTTATATAATCAATTTGTTCAACAACTAATCTTGCTTCATTTAATTTATTGTTATCAATTAAATGATTAAGATAAAAGAAAATGTATCTTGAATAGTCGCCTTGTTGATTATTTATTAAATTAAGAAAAAATGACGAAGTTCTTTTGTCCTCAATATAACATCTTTGGAATGTCTCAGCTATAAGAGATAAGTTGCCAAAATTTTTTTTGTTATCTAATATTTTTTTATTTTTAAATGTATAAATATACTGTTTTAGAGTTTCAAATATAACTAGGTTTATCCTATCTTCATCTTGGAATTTCAAACTTTGTGTTAAATATTCGTCAGCCTTTTTAAAGTTATTTTTTTTTAAACTGTCAATTATTAAAATTATATACGCATCATAAAAATCTGAGTTAGATTTGTTAGCATTGTTATTTAATACATTAATTGCTTGAGGTACTTTGTTATCTAAAACTAAAGAGTTAACATATCTTTTTAAATAACTATCATGTTTGTTAATTAATACTTTGGTTAAGTTAAAAAATTTTAAAGCTTCAGAATTATCTCGATTTTCAAATGCAACAATTCCAGAAAAATAATTTGATAAATCTCTTGAGTTGAAATCATTAAAAGTAGCACTTTTAGAATACAAAGGTGTCTGATAAGATATGAATATTAATAGTACTAATTTTAGAAATTTTTGGAACATGTGAACATACTATGACTAAAAAAATGATAAATCAAAATACCAAATTAAACCAAGAACTAATTAATACTATTGAGCCAAAATTTATATTCGCTAATAAGCCAATAAATAGATTTAATATTTTAGAAACTAGCAATGACACCCTGCAAATTAATAAAGAAGAATTACTAAAAAATTTAAAAGATCAAATAAATTCAATTGAAAATTGTAAATTGAAAGAAAATTCAAACAAAATCATTTTAGGTGAGGGAAATATAAATAGCTCTTTAATGTTAATTGGAGAGTCTCCAGGGGCTGAAGAAGAAAAATTGGGTGTCCCGTTTAGAGGTGAAGTTGGCGAACTTCTTAACAAAATGCTTTTAGCCATCAATATAAAGAGACAAAATATTTACACTACTTATGCAATCAATTTTAGACCACCTGATGACAGAAAACCAACCTCAACTGAAATTAAAAGATACTCAGTATTTTTGAAGAGTCATATATCAATTATAAACCCAAAGATTATTGTTTTGATGGGTAGTTCGGCAATGGAAGCTGTAACAGGAATAAATGAAAAAATAACCACTGAAAGAGGACATTGGAAGGAAGTGATTTTAAAAAACAAAACATTCCCTTTAATGATAACTTTTAATCCATCTTATTTAATTCGTTTTCCAGAAAACAAAAAACACTCATGGGAAGATTTAAAGAAAATTAGAAACAAAATCAAAGATCTTAAGTTAAAAATTTGATGAAAATAATTGCTGGGGTTGATGAGGTTGGTAGAGGAAGTTTAATTGGGCCTGTTTATGCTTCAGCAGTAATTTTAAAAAAATCAATTAATCAAAAATTATTAAAAGATTCAAAATCATTAAGTAAAAAAGAGAGAGAATATCTATGTACATATATAAAAAAAAATTCTACTTGGTCCATAGGCAAAGCTTCTGTCAAAGAAATAGAAAAGCTGAATATACTTCAAGCAAGTTTGCTGGCTATGAAAAGAGCCATCAAAAAACTTAAGAGAAAACCAACACACGTTCTGATAGATGGAAACAAAACTCCAGAGTTAGAAAATTATAATTTAAAATCAGTTATTAAAGGAGATAAAAAAATCGCCTCTATTTCGGCAGCTTCTATAATTGCAAAAGTATCAAGAGATAAATTTATAACCACCTTATCAAAAAAAAATAAAGGCTATGATTGGGATAAAAACTTTGGGTACGGAACAAAACAGCACTTAAAAGCTTTGAAAAAATTAGGTTTTACTAAACATCACAGAAAAACTTTTTCACCTATATCTAAAATAAATTAACACTACATCTAGTTACCTTGTAATTTAGAAACACTAATCGAATCCAAATTTTTCAATCTCAGGTTGACCGAAGAATCCATTTGGAGTCTAATTAATATTTACAAATGAAAACTGATTTCAAAAATAAAATAATTAATGGAGATAGTCTCGAAGAATTAAAAAAAATTCCACGTGAAACTTTTGATTTAATTTTTGCTGATCCTCCTTACAACTTACAATTAAAAAGTGAATTAACTAGACCCGACAGATCAAAGGTTAGTGCGGTAAATGATAAGTGGGATCAATTTGAAAATTTTAAAAAATATGATGATTTCACCTATGAATGGCTTAGTGAATGTAAAAGAATTTTAAAAAAAGATGGAGCTATTTGGGTAATAGGAAGCTACCATAATATTTTTAGAGTTGGCACAGCAGTACAAAATCTAGGTTTCTGGATTTTAAATGATGTTATTTGGAATAAAAATAATCCAATGCCAAACTTTAGAGGTACACGATTTACTAACGCTCATGAAACTTTAATATGGGCTTCTAAAAGTGAGAAATCAAAATACACATTTAATTATCAATCTTTAAAATGTTTAAATGATGATCTTCAAATGAGATCTAATTGGGATCTTCCAATATGCAACGGTTCTGAAAGACTTAAAAAGGATGGAAAAAAAATTCACTCAACACAAAAACCAGAAGCACTATTACATAGAATTTTACTAGCTACATCAAATAAAAATGACCTGATACTTGATCCTTTTTTAGGATCAGGAACAACAGCTACAGTAGCAAAAAAACTAGGGAGAAATTATTTCGGAATAGAAAAAGAAAAAAATTATTTTAAAGCTGCTGAGCAACGTATAAAAACTACAAAGCCTATTGAAGACGATTTATTAGATACGCTAAAAAATAATAGATCAAAACCAAGAATTCCTTTTGGTTCATTAGTTGAGCTTGGAATAATTAAACCTGGAACTAATATTTTTGATAATAAGAAAAAAATAACGGCCAGAATTATGGCTGATGGCAGTATAAAACATAATCAAGCAGAGGGTTCTATACACAAAGTTGCGGCTACTATTTTAGGAGCTGAAAGTTGCAACGGATGGACTTTTTGGCACTGTGATATAAATGGACGAACTTATCCTATAGATTATCTAAGACAAAGATTAATTTCTAAAAATTAACTTTTATAAATTTTACCCAAATAACTTTCTAAAAATTTTTTATTTTTCGTTAAAAGTTTTAAAAAAATATTTCTAAATATGATCATAATTGGATTTGATAAATGGAAGGCAAATTGATTGAAATTAGATCTACTGTTAATCATTTTTACTCTCTTTAATCTGATATCATAAAAATTATTATTATTTATTAAACATTTATATAATTCATTAGCCCCCTCAATTGATTGGGAAGCTCCCTGCGCAAATGAAGGAGAAAAAGCAAAAAATGCATCTCCTATAAGGAATATATTTTTTGGAGGATTGTATAAATTTTTACTTACAAATATTGGAAATAATTTAATATTTTGAAGACTTTCCAAAAAACTTTGGGAGACTTTTTGAGATAATATAAATTTAATATTTTTTATAAAAGGACTTTCGTTAAAAAGATTATAGTTCTTTTGCTCATTTGAATTTAATTTATGTTTTAAAATGCCAATAAAATTTAATTTTTTATCATTATTAATTGGATAAACAACATAATGAAAATTCGGTCCTAAAAACAAAGAAATATTTTCTTCATTTATATTTTGAAAATTTTCTCTCGATATAGTGCCCCTAATAGCAATCGTATCATTGTAAATTGGTTTTGATTTATAGTTTGAAATTAATAACTTCCCTTTAGAAAAAACACCGTCTGAAATAATTAAGTAATCACAAGTTATATTATTTTTATCAAATATTAATTTTATTGAATCTTTATCGTAAACAATCTGTTCTATACTATGGTTATACTTAATTATATCTTCGTTTATTTCTTTTTTTAAAAATTGTAGCAATTTTGATCTTTTCAATGTTGTGTATTTACAATCTTCAGAATTAAATTTTGAAATGTCTAAGTCACAAATTTTTTTTGAATTTTTAATTTCATAAAAATCAATTTTTTTTGGATTAAATTTTTCTTCATCAGTGAAAGAAGTGAAGCCTATTTTATTTAAAAGCTTTACACTATTTACCGACAACTGAATTCCATAGCCTTCTTCCATTTCTATTGAATTCTTTTTTTCATAAATCGTAACCTGATAATCCTTATGATCTTTGAATAAATTGGCAATATACAGACCAGAAATTCCAGCACCAATTATTGCAATTTTTTTCATTTATGACTTTCTAGAAATTTAACTATCTTTTTTGTAAATGTTGGCAGTGTATAATTTTGGAGCTTTGTTGGATCAATCCAATAATTATTTTTATTTAAATTATATTTATTTCTAAATTCAATTTTAATATTCATACTCATATTAGACATTTTAAAATTCAAATCTTTATCAAAATTTTTAGGATTATTTACTTCCTCCATCGGGAAGATATTAAAATTTTTCAAAAAATTAAATTTATTATTTTTGATTAATAAATAATGATTATTTTTTTTATAAACATTTAGCTTGTAAAAAGTTTCCTTATCTTTTTTTTTAAATTTTACTAAATCAAAATTTTTATTTTTAAATGATTTACATTTTTTTACTAATGGACAGTTCTTACAATTAGGACTAACAGGTTTACAAATTAGTGCCCCTAATTCCATTAAAGCTTGAGCATAATCACTAGACCTTTTGATAGATGTTCCAAAAATTTTTTTCTTCTCGTGTAAATTTTCTTTTTTTATTTGATCTTGTTTTTTTAAAAATAAGTATCTCTTTAGTACTCTTTCAATATTACCATCTAGAGGAATTATTGGTTCATTGTATGCAATTGCAGAAATTGCACTTGCTGTATAATCTCCAATTCCTGGAAGAGACTTTAAATCTACAAAATTTCTAGGTATTTTTTTATTAAAGTTTTTAACAATTATTTGAGCTGTTTTTTTTAAATTTCTTACTCTTGAATAGTATCCAAGACCCTCCCAAAGTTTAATTAATTTTCTATCATCATATTTAGATAATTTTTCTATTGTGGGAATATTTTTTATAAATCTGTTAAAGTAAGGTATTACCGTTGCAACCTGGGTTTGCTGCAACATAAATTCACTTATTAAAGTGTGGTATTGCTTTTTTGTTTGAGAAACATTCTTTCTCCAAGGTAAAGATCTTTTATTTAAATCATACCAATTAAGAATTTTATTTGTTATTATTAGATCTTTCATATGCAATCTAAAAATAATACTAAGCAGAGAAACGCTAGCATTCAAGGATTAAGATCTTTCAAAGACACTTTGCCAAAAAATGTCAAAAAAATAATAAATAAAAAAGGTCATGTATATTCAGAAACGCTGAGTAATTGGAAATATTTAGTTGGAAGCGAATTATTTAAAATTTGCTATCCAAAAACATTTAAAAATTCAAATAAATTTGGTGTAAGTACCTTAGTGGTTATGGTCAAGCGAGGACATGAAGTTGACGTAGAATATTCTAAAAAAGATATTTTAGATAAAATGAATAATTTTTTTGGATATTCTGTTGTTGAAAAGCTTAAATTCATAAGTTTTGATGATGAACATGAAATGACGGGCTCAGGTGAAACAAAAGTTAAAAATGTGGCAATTAGTAAATATCAAGATAAAATTAAAGATGTTAAGAACGAGAAAATTAAAAAATCGTTAACAGAATTAACAAAGGTTTTTAAAGAGAAATGAGAAAGATTATATTCTTATTATTAATATTTTTTACTACGGTCTTAAATGTACAAGCTAAAGAAATTAAAAGAATATCAGTTGGAAACAAAGATGCGAAGATAACTATCATAGCATTTGAGTCTTTAACATGTAGTCACTGCGCTAATTTTCATAAAAATGTTTACCCTCAATTAAAAGAAGAATTTCTTGATAAAGGAATTGCAAAAATTGAATTTAGACATTTTCCATTAGACATAGCTGCTTTTAATGCATCAAAAGTTTCTCAATGTAAGAATGACGGTAATACAGATATCCTTGAAAGTTTATACGCTAATCAACAAAAATGGGTTAAAGGAAGTTCAATAGAGGAAGCAAATGAAAACCTACAAAAATTTTTAAAAAACGAAGGATTTACAATTGATTTTAATTCATGTGTAAACAATAAAGAAATTGAAGATTTTGTATTAAACGATCGAATCGATGGTGCAAAAAACTTCAAAGTTAACGCAACTCCTACGATAATTATTAACAACAAAAAATTTGAAAAACCCTTAAATTATAAAAATTTAAAAAAAGCGCTAGAAAAACTGATATAAGTTAGTGCATGGAGTTTAAAAAAATCCAATTAAACGGATTCAAATCTTTTGCTGAAAAAACCAACTTCTTAATTGAAGATGGTCTTACTGGTATAGTGGGTCCTAATGGCTGTGGAAAATCTAACATTGTAGAATCTTTAAGATGGGTAATGGGAGAGACCTCGGCAAAAAGTATGCGTGGATCTGGTATGGAAGACGTTATATTTTCAGGAACATCTAATAAAGCATCAAAAAATATTGCAGAAGTATCAATCGAAGTTGAAAACAAAAATAAGGAAGGTCAGATCCAATACCGTGAATTGGAGCAAATACAAATTAGAAGAAAAATAGAAAAAGATAAAGGATCTAAATTTTACATTAATGATAAAGAAGTAAGAGCAAGAGATGCACAAATGTTTTTTGCAGATCTTTCGACTGGTGCACACTCTCCATCTATGATTAGCCAAGGAAGAATAGGTGCATTAGTAACTGCGAAACCAACAGATAGAAGGGCTATTTTAGAGGAAGCTGCAGGTATATCTGGTTTACATGTTAGAAGACATGAGGCCGAATTAAGATTAGGTGCAGCTGAGAATAATTTAAAAAGAGCAGATGAATTAAGAAAACAGCAAGAAAAACAATTAGCAAATCTTCAAAAACAAGCTGAAGAGGCAACAAAATACAAACTAATTTCAGATCAAATTAAAAAAATTGAAGCAGGTTTATATTATTTAAAATTATTAGAAATAGACAAAGAAATTAGAATAGAAAATGAAATTAATACTGAGGCAGAAGTAGAAGTAGAAGGATTTAATAACAAAATATCTGAATTAGAAAATTCAATTAAAACTTTTACAGAAAAAGTAAATCCATTGAGAGAGAAAAATATAGAAAATTTATCAAGGATACAGAGACTTAATCTAGAACTTCAAAGTTTAGATGAGGAAAATACAAGAATTCAAGATGAGATAGAAAGCATCAAAAAATCAATTCAAACACTTGATGATGATATCACGAGAGAAAAAGGGATTATTATAGACGCTAACTCAAATGAAAAAAGATTGAAGGAAGAAAAAAATGAATTAATTGAGACAGATTCGAAATATTTTGAAACAGAAAAATTATCTAATGAAGAGTTAGAAAATGCAAAAAATAAACTTAAAGAAGAACAAAAAGCTGTTGATGAAGTTGTAAACAATTTAGCTGAAGAAAGTGTAAATATAAGTGTTGGTCCAATAAGAAATGTAAAAAATACTATATCAAAGGTAAAAGAATTAATAGATAGTAATGAAATAAATCAAGCAGTAACACTCCTAGATAGATGTAATATGGAGCTAGATAGTTTTTTAAATGATTTAAAAAATGAAAGATCTAGAAGTGAATTATTAGGAGTTAGTGAAAAATCAAAAAATATAAAATTACTTCAAGAAAAATATGCTGATGCATATAGTAAAAATCAATCAATTAAAAATGAGTCTCTAAAAAGAAATGAGAGAATTAAAACCATTGAAACAGAAATTGAAAGTTGGAAAAATTTACTAATTAACTCAGAAAAAATGGTTAATGAACTAACACAAAGAAAAGAAAAATTATCAAAACAATTAAGTGATTTAGAAAATCAACCTAGAGTACAGGCTGAAAGAAAAGGTCAAATTTCAGAAAATTTAAGAATTTCAGATAAAGAAAAAATCGAAAATGAAGCGATAATAGATGAAACAGACCAAAAAATTGAAATGTTAAGAACGCAATTAAATGAAATTCAAGAACAATCGATTCAAATCAGAGAAAGAAAAGCAAGCTCAGGAGCTACAATTGAAGGCCTGCAAAAAAGAAAAAGTGACCTCCTTGATAGAATTAGTTCTGAGTTAAATTTGAATGAAGATAATATTTTGGAAAATTCAAATTTAAACGGAGTAGAAGAGCTTCCAAACCCAGTTGATCAAGAAGATGCTCTGGACAAGAAAAAACAAGAAAGAGAAAAATTAGGATCAGTAAATTTAAAAGCAGATGAAGAAACAAGTAAATATGAAGAAGAGATAAAAAAAATGGAACAGGATCGTGCTGATCTTGTTACCGCTATCGTGAAACTGAAAGATAGCATCAATGAACTTAATCAAAAAGGAAGGAAAAGATTGATTGAAGCTTTTGAAAAAGTTAATAGAAAATTTAATGAGGTTTATACTAAACTTTTCAATGGTGGAAATGCCAAATTAGAATTAGTGGACTCTGATGATCCACTTGAAGCAGGTTTAGAAATGTTAGTTAGTCCTCCAGGAAAAAGACTTCAATCTATAACTTTATTATCTGGAGGTGAACAAGCATTGACTGCACTCTCTTTAATCTTTGCGGTATTTTTAACAAACCCTTCACCTATATGTGTATTAGATGAGGTTGATGCACCGCTTGACGATGCTAATGTAACAAGATTTTGTAATCTACTTGAGGAATTAATAAAAATAACAAATACCAAATTCATAATTGTAACTCATCATGCATTAACTATGTCAAAAATGAACAGACTATATGGGGTAACTATGCCTCAAAAAGGAATTAGTCAGCTTGTGGCTGTTGATTTACAAAAAGCAGAGAGTATGGTTGCTTAAACTATATAAATGCCAAAAGACCCTTTCAAAACTCGCTTAGAGATTGCAAAAAGCAAGATTTCAAAGAAAAATCTCTACAATAAGAAGAATGACCCATCACCAATAGGAACTGCATTCAAATTGAGCACAGAACTTGTTTCTGCAGTGGCTGTGGGGACAATTATTGGGTTTATTTTTGACAAGACCTTTGGTACTAAACCCTGGTTTATATTAATATTTTTTTTTGTTGGTGTAGTTGCTGGAATAACCAATGTGATTAGATCTGCAAAAAAAATGCAAAAATAAATAAGTATTATGGCAGCAAATCCTATGTCCCAATTCGACGTTTATAGAATTGGACCTGAAATTAAAGTTGGAGCATTTGACATATCATTTACGAACGCAAGTTTGTTTATGATTTTAAGTACTGTATCTATTTTGTTAATCTTTAATTTAGGATCAAAAAAAAATTCAATACTACCAAACAAAATTCAATTATTAGCAGAACTTAGCTATACCTTTGTATCTAAAATGATTAGCGATACAGCTGGATCAAAAGCTAAACCATATTTCGCATTTATATTTTCTCTATTCATGTTTGTTTTATTTTGTAACATGTTTGGAATGATACCTTATACTTTTACTGTAACCAGTCATATCATTGTAACATTTGTGCTCGCAGCATTTATATTTATTGGAGTGACTGTAATTGGGTTTATTAGACATGGATTTGGGTATTTAAAATTATTTGTTCCAAGTGGAGTGCCTGCAGTATTACTCCCTTTAATTGTTGTTATAGAAATTATTTCTTATTTAAGTAGACCTATAAGTTTATCAGTTAGATTATTTGCGAATATGATGGCTGGTCATACAATGATGAAAGTTTTCGGAGGCTTTGTAATTAGCCTTGGAATAGTTGGTGGGTGGCTTCCACTAAGTTTTTCGGTTGCGTTAACTGGTTTGGAGATCTTAGTTGCTTTTCTTCAAGCTTATGTTTTTGCAATCTTAACCTGCATCTATTTAAATGATGCATTAAATTTACACCATTAATAACAGAGGAGGATATAATGGAATTAGAAGCAGCAAAAATGATCGGAGCAGGTTTAGCAGCAATTGCTTTAGCTGGAGCCGGTGTTGGCATTGGAATAATTTTTGGAAATTATTTGTCTGGTGCAATGAGAAATCCATCTGCAGCACAAAAACAATTTCCTAACTTACTTTTAGGTTTTGCACTTGCAGAAGCTACAGGATTATTCGGATTGGTAGTTGCGTTAATCATTCTCTTTGCGTTTTAAATTGATGGTTAAAAAAATATATTTTCAGTCAATATTTTTTAGCTTCTTTTTTATTAAAGAAGCTTTTGCAGCTGAAAGTGGAGGTATGCCTCAATTAAATCCAGAGTTTTGGATTTCTCAAATTTTTTGGTTAATACTTACTTTTGGAATTATGTATTTAGTTTTATCTAAACTAATACTACCGAAAATTAGCAACAACTTGGAGTCGAGAAAATCTCAAATATTAGAAAATATTGAGGCTGCTGAGAAACAAAGAAAAGATAGTGATGCGAAACTAAAAGAATACGATGAAATTATATCTAAAAGCAAACTTGAGGCTAAAACTATTTTCAATCAAGCAAGGGAAAAGGCACTAAAAGATATTGATGCAAAAAGGGAAGTTCTTGATAAGCAAATTGACAACGAAATTGCAGAGGCAGAAAAAGAAATAGATTCATTAAGAAAAAATGCACCAGATAAAATAAATAAAATAGCTATTGAGACTTCATCTGGGTTATTACATAAACTTATTGGAGCTGAAGTAAATAATAGTAGCATATCTGCAATTGTTGAAGATCTATCTAAAAGAAATGGAGATAAATACTATGGCAATTGATGCAACTTTTTGGGTAGCCGTATCATTTATTATTTTTTTTGGAGCATTAATTTATCTAAAAATTCCTCAAAAAATTTCAAAAATGTTAGATAAAATGATATCTGATATTAAAAATGAAATTGATGAAAGTGAAAAATTAAGAACTGAGGCAAGTACACTTTTAGATAGCTCACAAAAAAAATTAGATTCAGCTCAGTCTGTTAGCAATGAAATTCTTGAAAACGCCAAAAATGATGCTGATAGATTGATCATTGAAATGAATGATAAGTTTCATAAATCTTCAGAAATCAAAAAAAATTTAACTGAAGATAAAATAAGTCAGATGAAAGAGGCAGCATTAAAAGAAATTAAGGATGCATCAATTAAGATTGCTGTAGACTCGGTTAAAAAAGTAATAACTACATCTGTAGACAAATCAAAATTAGACGCTGTGTTTCAAAAAAATTTAGATGAAACTAAAGAAGAGTTAAAGAAAATTAACTCATAATAAACTTACATTTTTTCAAAAAAGCTATAAATTATTAAAATGAACTCTATAGTCATTGGATCAGGATTTGGTGGGATAGCAGCAGCACTAAGACTTAGGGCAAAAGGACACAAAATTAAATTAATAGAAAAACATCCAGACCTAGGAGGTAGAGCTAGGGTTTTTAAAAGAAATGGATTTATATATGATGCTGGACCAACAGTAATTACCGCTCCCTATTTAATTAATGAATTGTTTGAGTTATTCAATAAAGATCCCAAAAATTATATAGAACTAACCCCACTTAAAATTTGGTACCAATTTATATTTGAGGATAAAACTAAATTTAATTATTCAGGTGACGAAATAGAGATGAAAAACCAAATTGAGAAGCTAAATAAAGAAGATGTAAATGGATATGAAAAATTAGTTAATTTTACAAAAAAGATATTTGATAAAGGTTTTTTAGAACTTGCAGATGTACCATTTGATAAACCTTTTGTAATGATGCAACAATTGCCTGCTCTTTTAAAACTTAAAAGTTATAAATCAGTTTACTCACTTGTTTCATCTTATATTAAAAATGAGAAATTAAGAAGAATGCTTAGCATGCATCCTTTACTAGTTGGGGGAAATCCTTTTACCACCACTTCTATTTATGGATTAATTCTTTATTTAGAAAAAAAATGGGGAATACATTATTCGGTTGGAGGAACAGGAAATATAATTAAAGGTTTTGAAAAGTTAATGAATGAGGTTGGTATTGAAATAATAAAAAACAGTGAAGTAACCGAAATTATAACAAAAAATAATAAAATAAGTGGTGTAAAATTAAATAATAGAAATGAAATTGTTGCAGATAATGTTGTTTGTAATGCTGATCCACCTGCATTTTATGAAAAAATGTTAAGCAAAAGCAACAAGAATTCCATGTTGTTTAATTGGAAAAAAAATCGAATGGAATATTCTATGGGTTTATTTGTTTATTATTTTGGAACAAAAAAAATTTATGAGAATGTTGAACATCATACGATAAAGTTTGGAAACAAGTATCAAGAACATCTTGATGACATATTTGATAAGAAAAAATTAAATAATGATATTAGCTATTACCTTCACAGACCTACTGCAACTGATAAAACTATGGCCCCAGAAGGGAATGATTGTTTTTATGTATTAGTGCCTGTTCCTAACAATCAGTCAAAAATAAATTGGGAAACTGAAGGTGAGATAATGAAAAATCTTGTAATTGAAAAAATGGAAAAAGACTTAATGCCGGATCTTAAGAATAATATAGTTGAGGATTTTTATTTAACACCTGATTACTTTGAAAGGGAATTAAATACAAAATTTGGATCTGGGTTTTCAATTCAACCTAAATTTACACAATCCGCATACTTTAGGTTTCATAATAAATCAGAAATATATGATGGTTTATACTTTGTTGGTGCGGGCACACATCCAGGGGCCGGTGTTCCAGGTGTTCTATCTTCAGCGAAGGTTTTAGATAAATTATTTTAATGTTAACAAAGAATTATTTAGCTATTTACGCAAAATCTTTTAATTGGGCAGGTTTTTTTTTACCAAAAAAAACCTATGAAAAATGCTCTGCACTTTATGATTTTTGTAGAGAAGCAGATAATATTGCTGATGATGCAAATAAGATTGAATTAAAAAAGGATAATTTTATCAAATTTAGGAATAATTTTGTTAATAAAAATTATGACGATCCAGTTATTAAAAACATGTGGGATCTTATTAATGAATTTAGTATTTCAACTAAAATTGTAGACGATTTATTTGAGGGTATTAATTCTGATATAAAAGAAAATGTTAAAATTAATTCAAAAAAAGAATTATTAATTTATTCCTATAGGGTGGCTGGAACAGTTGGATTGATGATGGCTAAAATATTGAATGTTCACAAAGAACAATCTCTAAAATCAGCAATTGATCTTGGGATTGCTATGCAATTAACAAATATTTCTAGGGATGTTATTGAAGATAAAAAAAATAATAGATTTTATATAAATGAAAGTTTTGAGGACATAAAGACTACAATCGAGCTTTCAGAAAAGTTTTATGAAAACTCATTTTATTCAATAAAAGAAATACCATTAAGTTTCAGATTTTCTATTTTAGTTGCAAGAAGGGTTTATAGAAAAATAGGATATAAAATTTTAAATAAACAGAATATAGAAAATTATAAAAAGTCAGGAAAAATTTATGTTTCAAATATTGAAAAAATTATTGAAACTTTTTTATCTATTTTTGACTTAATTAAGTTATCACTTATAAGTAAAAACGATGATAATATTAATCATGATCATAATTTAATTAATGAAGAAATAAATTTAAATGAAAGAATTTGATTACATAATTATAGGTGGAGGTTGCGCTGGTCTTTCATTAGCATATGAACTGGAATTTTATGAAAAATTAAAAGATAAAACGTTAGCAATCATTGAGCCAAGAGAAAATTACAAAAGAGATAAAACTTGGTCATTTTGGAAGGTTTTTTCACATAACTTCGATGACTGTGTCAAAAAGAGTTGGAATAATTTTACAATAAATACACCCAATAATACAAAATATGTAGATTGCGAACCTACACCATATCAGACGATAGATAGTGGTATGTTCTACGAAAAAATACTTTCAAAACTTAAATTAAATAAAAATATTCAGTTTTTTAAAAGTATTGATCAAATAGATAAATCAAATTCAATTATATTTAATAGTGTACCTAGTTTTGAGAATAAACAGAGTGAGTTATGGCAACACTTTTGTGGGGTTGAGATAGAAACAGATAAAGACTTCTTTGATGAAGAAATATTCAATTTGATGGACTTTGCTTGTGATCAAAGAAATAAGGTTCATTTTTTTTATACGCTACCATTTACAAAAAGAAACGCCTTAGTTGAAACTACTTGGATATCTGAACTAAATAATGAAAAACTAAAAGATTATGATGAACAAATTGATAATTATTTAAGTAACCACCTAAATATCAGAAACTGTAAAATCAATTTCAAAGAAACTGGAGCAATCCCACTTTTTAGACAAAAAAATGTAAAAAATTTAAATGAAATTTATATAGGCTCAGCAGGTGGAATGACTAGATTAAGTACTGGCTATACTTTCCTAAATATTCAAGAACAAAGCAGATATATAAGAGAAAACATAGAAAATATAAAAAATGTAAATCTATTTAAAATTAATTCGAAATATGATTTTTTAGATAAAATCTTGTTGAGGGTTCTTAAAAACAATTCCAATGAAATGGGAAATATATTTTTCAAAGTTTTTAATTCAAAACCTAAAACAGCTATCAATTTTTTATCAAATAAAAGCAGTTTTTTTGAAGATTTAGAAGTAATTCTAAAAATGCCAAAGTGGAAATTTTTAAAAGAATTAATTTAAGATGATCAATAAAATAAAAAAAATAAATCTAAATCATTCATTTATTTTTTTCTTTATTGTAAACCTTTTTTGTATTTTGCTATTTAAGTTTAATAATTTAAATATTTCATCAATTTTGTGTTTACTTTTAATTTTAATTATAGGTATTTCCCATGGGTCTTTAGATCATATAAAAGGAAAAAAGCTGCTAAGATTATTTAATATAAAATCAACTTATATATTCTATATAACGTATATTTTAATTGCAGGAATAGTAATACTAACTTGGATAATATTGCCATCAATAACTTTAATTGTTTTTTTAATGATTGCCTCCTATCACTTTGGAAAAGAAGATACACAATTTTTGATTAATGATAGATCTTATTTCATACAAATACTTTATTTTTTTAAGGGATTTTTAATTATACTTGCTCCTTTATATTTTCATTTTCAAGAAACAATAGCGATTTTTAAATTATTATTAATTGATAATGAGGCATTTTATTCAAGTTTAAATTTTATTGAGACAAATAATGTAATTCAAATAGGAATATTCTGTAGCACCTTGTCTAGTATTTTTCTTTTTCTAAAGAATTTTGAAATCAAAAAATTTGTAGTTTTTTTAGATTATTTTTCAATTTTAATTTTAAATTACTATTTATCTCCACTAATAGCTTTTACTGTTTATTTCTGTTTTTTACACTCGATCAGACACTCAATTTCACTAGCTATTGATCTTGATCCAAATAGTTTAGTTAATGGATTTAGATTGTTTGTTAAAAAAGCTTTACCATTAACAATTTTGACAGCTATTTTTTCTTTTATTGCTCTATATCTGCTAGAAAATTCATACAATTTGGATAGTGCAATTTTAAAATTAATATTTATAGGTTTGGCGTCTTTAACCTTTCCACATATATTGCTGGAATATTTTTTAGAAAAAAATGAAAAATAAAGAATTAAAAATATTATTATCTGCACCTCGTGGGTTTTGTGCTGGGGTAGAAAGAGCAATTGAAATAGTAGAAAAATCTATACAAAAATTTGGAGCTCCAGTTTATGTGCGTCATGAAATAGTGCATAATAAATATGTTGTAGATGATTTAAAAAATAAAGGAGCAATATTTGTTGAAGAGCTGGAGGAGATAAAAGATAAATCAAGACCAGTAATTTTTTCAGCACATGGTGTTCCAAAAACAATACCTGAAGATGCAAAAAATTATAAAATGACTTATGTGGATGCCACATGTCCACTTGTTTCTAAGGTTCATAGAGAAGCAGAAAATCTTAATAAAGCTGGCTACCATATAATATTAATTGGTCATGAAAATCATCCTGAAGTAATTGGAACTATGGGTCAATTAAATGAAGGTTCTATAGATCTAATCCAAAATGAGGAAGATGCTTTAAACTATCAAAATAAACTAGACAAAAAATTAGCATATATTACTCAGACCACTTTGTCAGTTGAAGATACAAAAGAAATAATCAAAATTTTAAAAACCAATTTTCCTAATATAAAAGAACCAATGAAAGAAGATATTTGTTATGCAACTACTAACCGTCAAATGGCAGTAAAAAATATTGCAAAAAATTGTGATATGTTTTTTGTTATTGGAAGTAGAAACTCCTCAAATTCTGTTAGGCTAGTTGAGGTAGCAAAAAAATCTGGCTGTGAAAATTCACAACTTATTCACTCAGAAAGCTCAATACCTTTTGATCAAATAGAAAATTGCAATACTATAGGTATATCTTCAGGAGCATCTGCACCAGAAATATTAGTAGAAAATTTTATTAATGATTTAAAAAATAAATTTTCTATAAGTATCCATGAAGTTGAAATAATCAAAGAAGATGTGGTATTTAAAGTTCCCAAAAAATTAAACTAAAAATGGCTGTATATACAAAAATAAATCAAAAAGAAATTAATATCATTAATAAAAATTTTAATATTGATAAAGTAATAAATTTTAAAGGTATTAAGCAAGGAATAGAAAACACAAACTATCTTCTTAAATCAAAAAAGAAAAAATATATTTTAACTATATTTGAAAAAAGAGTTTTACAAAAAGAAATACCTTTTTTTATGAAATTGATGGATAATTTAAATAATTCAAAAATAAATTGTCCTAAGCCTTTGAAAACTAGAGATAATAAATATCTTATTAAATTAAAAAATAAAACCGCATGTATTGTATCATTCTTAGAAGGTAAAGATAAAAAAATATTAAATATAAATGATTGTTATGCAGTTGGTAAAATGATTGCTCGAATGCATGTGGTCACAAATACAATGAAACTTAATAGAAAAAATTCGATGGGTATTAAGAATTTAAAACCTTTGTTGGAAAGTATTAAATTTAAGTCAAAAAAGTTTTCAAATTTAAAATTATTCTTAAACAACAACCTGAAAAATATTAATAAAAATTGGCCTAAACAATTGCCCAAAGGTGTTATCCATGGTGACTTATTTATAGATAATATCTTCTTCAAAAAAAATAAACTTTCTGGAATTATTGATTTCTATTTTGCTGCTAATGATTATTTTATGTATGAAATTGCTATATGCATCAATGCTCTTTGTTTTGATCATAAAAAGAGTAAATTCTATTTAAATAACAAAAAAATTAAAAATTTAATCAAAGGGTACGAAAGCGTTAAAAAGCTTTCAATGAAAGAAAAAAAATCTATAAATATTTTGTGTAGAGGTGCAGCATTAAGATATTTATTAACAAGATTGTATGACTACTCAAATACACCAAAAACAGCATTGATTAAAATTAAAGACCCTAATGAATATTATCAAAAATTACTTTCTCACAATAATTTAAGTTCATTTAAAGATTATTTAAATTAATGATTACAATTTATACAGACGGTTCTTGTTTAACAAATCCAGGTAATGGTGGATGGGCTGCAATTATAAATGATGGAAAAGAAATAAAAAAAATTAGTGGTAAAGAAAAAAATACAACAAACAATAGAATGGAGTTGTTAGCACCAATTAATGCATTGAAAGATATGAAGCCTGGTGTTGAAATAAAAATATATACTGACTCTCAATATGTAAAAAATGGAATAACTGACTGGATTAATTCTTGGCTAGCTAATAATTGGAAAACCTCAAAAAAAGAAGATGTTAAAAATAAAGATTTATGGATTGATCTATATAATTTAAATAAATCGCTTAATATTCAATGGAATTGGGTTAAAGCTCATGATGGAAACCCTTTAAATGAAGAGGTGGACTTACTAGCTAGAAAAGCAGCAAATTTAGATTAATTTTAAAAAATTTTGAGCTGCTGAAATTTCACAAGTGGCGGTATCTTCTTCTGCTTGTATTTTCTTCACAACATTGTCGTCAATTAACATTGTATATCTTGCTGACCTCATTCCCTGACCCCGATTGTGTCTATCTATTTCTGCTCCAATTGATTTAGTAAATTCACAATATGGGTCTGCAGCCATAAATATTTTATCTTCAACTTTTTGACTTTCACCCCATGCTTTCATCACATTTGGATCATTAACTGAAACACAAATAATTTTTGTAACCCCTTTATTCTTTGCTTCCTCATAATTATTAACATACCCTGGTAGATGTTTTGCGGAACAAACTTTTGTAAATGCTCCAGGTACACCAATCACAATTGTTTTATGATTTTTAAATACTTTCGTTGTAGTTATTTTTTTTGCTGCTCCACTTGAGTCTAAATAATAAAATTCTGAATTTGGAAGTTGTTCCCCTTCTTTAATTTTCATTTTGTTTTACCTGTAATGTAGTTTTTAATTTTTTCTAAATTATTTTCAACTATATCATAATCTTCTTTTTCATTCAAAATAAACTCAAGTTCTTTTGGTAAATCAGATTTAAAATTTATAGCTTTGGAAACGGCATCAGGAAATTTACAAGGATGTGCAGTTGCTAGTACAATATTATTTCCTTTTAAGTTATGTTTGTCGAAAGCACCATATCCAATAGCTGTGTGTGGGTCTAAAACTACAGAATATTTTTCATACACCTTTTTAATAACTTCTAAAGTTTCATCCTCACTCATTCTAGCTGATAAAAAGTTTTCACTAATTTTATTTAATTTATCGTCATTTATTAAATACTGCCCCTTCTCTTTAATATTTTTCATATCTAGAGAAGTCTGTTGATCATCTTCATTATTAAGATCAAATATAAGTCTTTCAAAATTACTAGCTATTTGTATATCCATACTTGGAGAAATAGTTTCTGAAACCTTTTCTGCTTCATAACTACCTTTTGAGATTGCTCTATGCAAAATATCATTTTGATTAGTTGCAACAATTAGTTTATTAATTGGCAAGCCCATTTTTTTGGATAAATATCCAGCGTAAACATCTCCAAAATTTCCTGTTGGTACTGAAAAATTTGTTGGTTCATCTTTATGTTCAACTAATAAATAACTATAAAAATAATAAACACTTTGAGCAATAATCCTTGCCCAATTAATAGAATTTACCCCTGACATTTTGATATCATTTGAAAACTTCTTATCTGCAAACATAGATTTAACTAGGTTTTGGCAATCATCAAAATTTCCCTTTATGGCTATGTTAAATACGTTTTCATCTTTAACTGTTGTCATTAATTTTCTTTGAACTGGTGAAATACGATTATATGGATGAAGCACAAAAATATTAACATTTTTTTTACCTTTAATTGCATCAATTGCTGCAGCACCAGTGTCTCCAGATGTGGCAACAACAATATTAATCTTCTGATTTTCATTGTTTAGATAATATTCGTAAAAGTTACCTAAAAGTTGCATGGCAACATCTTTAAAAGCTAAAGTAGGACCATGGAATAGCTCTAATACCGTTTTGTCTCCAAGGTTCATTAAATCCACAACGTTATCTTTTCTAAACGTAGAGTAAGATTTATCAATAATGTTACTTAATTCAGCCTCAGACATAAAATTACCAATAAATGGATAAACAATTTTATTAGCTAATTCTGAATAACTAAGTTTTTTTAAATCTCTAATTTCATTTTCATCATATTTCACTACTGTTTCTGGAATAAATAAGCCTCCATCATCGGCAAGACCTTTGATAAAAACGTCTTTAAATTCAAAGGTTTTTGATGTGTCTCTTGTACTTACGTATCTCATTTAATAATTTTTTTTTCTAAAATATAAATATATTAAAAGGATTGAAATCGCCATAGAAAACCAAGTAATTGCATACTTCTTGTGATTATTTGAAATTTTAGCAGTGATCACTCTTGGTTTTGGAGTTTTGTATTCACCGTTTAAATAAATCACATACTCTGAAAAATTTCTTCCAGTGAATTTTAAAATATCTTCTCTGTTCAAAGTAAACCAATAATTTTTCTCAATATCGTTTTCTGGCTTAAATGTGCTTGGTTTTGTTTGCAGCATAAGAGTGCCAACTATTTGATTTTGATCAACTAATTTTATTTCAGGTAAGTCTTTTTTTTCAAAAGGTATCCATCCCCTATTTATTAAGTAGTTTTCATCACCAATTTTTATTGGATTAATTACTTCAAATCCAGGTTTACCTGTATCATTTAAATTATATAAGTAAATTTGTTTATCAAAATCAATTTCTCCACTTGTTTTTATTCTAAGATAATTTTTTTTTTCAATACTAGTCAATTCTACAGGATCATTTTTTAGGGAATTTTCTATTTGCTCAATTAACTCTAATTTCCAATTTAATCTATAAATTTGCCAGAACCCAAGAGAGATAAGAGTTAAAATAATAAAATAAACAAAAACTGAAAATAGTAATTTATTCTTCAAGGATAAATATTAACTTCCCCAAATATAAATTGCAGCAAATAAGAATAGCCACACTACGTCAACAAAATGCCAGTACCAAGCAGCTGCTTCAAATCCAAAATGATGATCCTTTGTGAAATGACCAAGTCTTCCTCTCCACAAACATACTGCCAAAAATATCGTTCCAATTATGACGTGAAAACCATGAAAACCTGTTGCCATGTAAAAAACTGCTCCATAAATATGGCCCGAGTAGGTAAAAGTTGCATGATGGTATTCATATGCTTGCAATAATGTAAAAAAGAAGCCAAGAATAACAGTTAGTGTTAAACCTTGTATAAATCCTTTTCTATCATCTTCTAATAAAGCGTGATGAGCCCAAGTAACAGTTGTTCCTGATAATAATAAAACTAAAGTATTTATTAAAGGGATATCCCAAGGATCAAATGTTTCAATGTCTTTTGGTGGCCATACATTTCCAACAAATTCATTTGGAAACAAACTTATATCAAAATAAGCCCAGAACCATGCAACAAAGAACATTACCTCTGAAGCAATAAATAAAGTCATTCCATATCTATGATGAATTTGAACAACTGGAGTATGATGACCTTGATGTTCAGCTTCGATTACTACATCTCTAAACCACATATATGCACCATAAATTAATAAAGCTAAACCAAGATACATTCCCCATGAAATACCGTTATGCATATAAAAAATTGCACCTATAGCTAATACTAAGCATGCAAAGGATGTATAGATTGGCCAAGGGCTTGGATCAACTAAGTGGTAATCGTGTTTTTTTTCTGCTGACATTTTTCGTGATTATGATTGTTTATAGTAATCTGTCGAGAAAAAAGTATACGACATGGTTACATCTTGTAGATTTTTCGTTGTTGGATCGTTTACAAGTTCAGGGTCTAAATAAAAAGTCATTACATAAGTAGCCTTCTCACCAGCCTTCAACTCTTGTTTTTCAAAGCAAAAACATCCTAATTTACTATAATATTTACCAAAACTTGCTGGTGAAACGTTAAAACTTGCTACACCATAAGTCGTTTCGTCTCCAATATTCTCAACTTCAAACTCTATTCTGTTGACCTGGCCAACTTTCACATCAATTACGTTTGATTTTGCTTTGAAATTCCAATTAAGATTGTTTACATTTGTATCAAACCTCACGCTAACTACCTTATCTAAAACTATTTTTGGAGCCTCTTTAGATACCTGAGTTGTTCCACCAAAGCCTGTAACTCTACAAAACAGATCATACAAAGGCACTGCCGCAAAAGACAATCCCAACATAAGGACAAAAATCCCAGCCAAAAGTAAAGGAGTTAATGTTTTACTTTTAATCATATTTGTCTATCAAATACTCCAACGTTGTATAAAGTAAATACAAATAAAAATACCATAAAAGCTAAAATTGCTATTGCAGTTATGATATTTTTTTTCTTTGTTTTCTTGTCAGGCGTTATCATAAAATTTTATCAATTAAAAAAAGAACAAAAATTAAAAATAGATACAAAATTGAATATCCAAAAATAGATTTTGCTTTTTTTGCGTCAAATTTATTTTTTTTAAATTTATAAAGTTCGAAACATAAATAATTATAATAAATTGTCAAAATTAATGATGGGATTAAAAAAGTTATGCCCACAAAGCCAATAGCATAAGGTAAAACAATTACTGGCAACATTGTTAAAGAATAGACAAATATATTTAATTTTGTACTCTCTATACCACTTGTTAGTGGAAGCATTGGAATCTTCGCTTTTTTGTAATCATCTGATTTATACAAACTTAAAGCCCAAAAATGTGAAGGCGTCCAAAAGAATATAATTAAAAAGAATGTAATTGGCTCAAAAGTTAGAGAATTTGTAGCTATAGTCCAACCAATAACTGGTGGTAATGCTCCAGCGGCTCCTCCAATAACTATATTTTGAGGAGTTTTTCTCTTTAACCAAATTGTATAGACAAACACGTAAAACAAAATAGTGAAAAGTAATAAACTAGCTGATATTCTGTTTGAATAATAATCAAGTGCAATTACAGAAAAAATTGAAAGAGAAATTCCGAATACTAATGCTTGATTTCTGTTTACCTTGCCTGTCGGAATTGGTCTCAAACAAGTTCTTGTCATAAGAGCATCTAAATCTGACTCGTACCACATATTTAAGGCTCCTGCTGCTCCTGCCCCAATTGAAACTAAAATTATACCAAGAATTGCATCTTTTGTTGGAATTATATTTGGAGCCATTAACAATCCAACTGCGCATGTAAAGATAACCAAAGACATTACTCTTGGTTTCATTAATTTAAATAATTCAGATAAATTAAAGGCGTCTTCTTGAGATAAGTTTCTATTTTTTAATTTAGACTTAATCATTAATTTAAAGTTAAAAAATCTTGTTTGCTATATTTAGCTAGTAGATTTTTCAACACCCTCTTCATCTTCAAACTTTGGTAATTCTTCAAAAGTATGAAAATTAGGTGGAGACGGTACAGTCCATTCTAAAGTTGTAGCGCCTTCTCCCCATGGGTTTTGTGCTGCAACCTTTTTCTTATAAAATGCGTAAGCTAGGTTTATAAAAAATACTACTAATCCAATTACAGAAATATAAGAACCAATTGAAGAAATGTAATTCCATCCTGCAAAAGCATCTGGATAGTCAGCATATCTTCTTGGCATTCCCGCAAGGCCTAAAAAGTGTTGTGGGAAGAAAACCAAGTTTACTCCAATAAACGTTAACCAGAAGTGTAATTGACCCATCCACTCTGAGTATTCGTAACCAGTCATTTTTCCAAACCAATAGTAAAATCCTGCGAAGATAGCAAATACAGCTCCTAAAGATAATACGTAGTGAAAGTGAGCAACAACATAGTATGTATCATGCATTGCAGTATCAACTCCAGCATTCGCAAGAACTACACCAGTAACTCCACCAACAGTAAATAAAAATATAAATCCTAAAGCCCAAACCATTGGAGTTTTAAATGAAATCGAACCACCCCACATAGTTGCTATCCATGAAAATATTTTTATACCGGTTGGAACTGCAATAATCATAGTTGCAGCTAAAAAGTATGCTTTAGTATCTGTGCTTAAACCAACCGTATACATATGGTGAGCCCACACAACAAAACCAACTATACCAATTGCAACCATTGCATAAGCCATTCCCAAGTATCCAAAAACTGGTTTTCTTGAAAATGTTGAAACAATATGACTGATCATTCCAAAGCCTGGTAAAATTAATATATATACTTCTGGGTGACCGAAGAACCAAAATAAATGTTGGAAAAGAACTGGGTCTCCACCAGTTTGCGCATCAAAGAAAGCTGTTCCAAAGTTTCTATCTGTAAGAAGCATAGTAATTGCTCCTGCTAAAACTGGTAATGATAACAACAATAAGAAAGCAGTTACTAATATTGACCAAGCAAATAATGGCATTTTATGCAATGTCATGCCAGGTGTTCTCATGTTCAAGATTGTTGTAATAAAATTAACTGCACCTAAAATTGAAGAAGCTCCAGCTAAGTGTAGACTTAAAATTGCAAAGTCCATTGCAGGACCTGGTTGTCCAGCTGTAGATGATAATGGAGGATATATTGTCCATCCACCACCAACACCTGTTTGACCCGGAGGGCCATCCATGAAAATTGACATTATTAACAATATGAAAGATGTAGGTAGTAACCAAAATGAAATATTGTTCATTCTAGGAAAAGCCATATCAGGTGCACCAATCATAATTGGAACAAACCAATTACCAAATCCACCAATCATTGCTGGCATCACCATAAAGAATATCATTATCAAACCATGACCAGTAACTAACACGTTATATAGATGATAATTTCCACCTAAAATTCCGTCACCTGGATGCATCAATTCCATTCTCATTAAAACTGAGAATGCAGTACCAATCACACCTGCAATAATTGCAAATATTAGATACATTGTTCCAATATCTTTATGGTTAGTTGAATATGCCCAACGCTTCCAACCTGTTGGTGTATGATGATCGTCGTGTGATGCTGTTTGTGTATACATACTTATTTACTCGCTAGTTTTTTAAATTGATCTTCTTCATTAATTTCTTTTGCAAATTTGACTTTAGCATCTAATAACCATTCTTGATACTCTTCTTCAGTAACAACTCTAACTTCAATTGGCATAAACGCATGTTTAATTCCACACAGTTCAGAACATTGACCATAATAAGTTCCAACTTTTTCTGCTTTAAACCATGTTTCATTTATTCTTCCAGGCACAGCGTCTCGTTTTACTCCAAATGAAGGAAGTGCCCAAGCATGTAGAACATCATTAGCAGTGATCATTACCTTAACAACTTTATTTACTGGAACAACTAGCTCGTTATCTACAGCTAAAAGTCTTGGCTCATTTTCTTTTAAGTCTTTAGTTTCGATCATGTATGAGTCGAAGAAAATATTTTCGTCTGGATACTCATATCCCCAGTACCATTGGTATCCTATAGCTTTTACAGTTATGTCTGCCTTTGGAATTGCATCTTGTTTGTATAAAATTTTAAATGATGGAACCGCCATCACTATCAGAATTAAACACGGTATTAAAGTCCATAAAACTTCAACAGCAACATTATGGGTTCTTTTTGATGGAACTGGATTTGCTGAAGCTCTAAATCTTATACAAGCATAAACCATCAAAAATAGAACAAAAACACTGATTGCAATTATAATTGGTAACAACAATTTATCATGGAAATTAACGATATCTCTCATAGTCTCGGAAGCAGCCTTTTGAAAGCCTAATTGCCAATCTACTGGTTGATTAGCGAATGCGCTTGAAGTGATAAAGAATGTTAGAAATATATATAAAAATTTTTTCATTTTTTTACCCTATATAGAGCGTCTTTTAAAAAAATACACTTTTACTTTTAGCGACAAAATATCAATTAATGGCGTAATTTATGATCGATAAAGCAGAAATTACAGCCGTTTCAGATCTCAATATGTTTTCATTGATTTTAATAGACTGAACACCACTAAATTTAAGAATCTCATCCCTTTCCCCCTCAGAAAAATCTCCCTCTGGTCCTATTATTACACAAGTAGGTTTTGTAGTTAACTTTTTAATGTCAATTTTTGTATTAGTAGTGTTGAGATCAGTAAATATTAAATCCATATCATTATTCAGAAAGCTTTTTAATTTTTGAGGATTCTCAATTGATGGAACTGTTATTCTATTTGATTGTTCGGCAGCTTCTATGATTACTTTTTCCAATCTCTCTTTATTTATCTTTCTAACAATTGTTCTTTCAAAAATGACTGGTATAAACTTAGTTACACCAAGCTCTGTAGCTTTTTGGATCATAAAATTAAAGTAATTTGATTTGATTGGAGAGAAAGCTAGCCAGAGATCTTTGGCATTTTCTTTCTGTCTTAATTTTTTCGTAACATTAAATTCAACTATACTTTTTGTGATATTTAAGATTTTCGCTTCCCATTCTCCACTACTATTAAACAGAGAAAAAACTTCTTTCTCTTTAAGTCTCATAACTTTTGAAACATAGTGAGATTGAGATTTACCAAGTTTGTCAATCAAATTAAGATATAAACTTTTTGGATAAAATAATCTAATATTACTCATATTGATAAGTTAATTTATGAAAAATATTAAAGCAATAATTTTTGATGCTTATGGCACTTTATTTGATGTCAATTCAGCTGCTGAAAAATGCAAAAATAAAATTGGTGATAAGTGGGAAGGTTTTGCTAATTATTGGAGAACTACACAATTAGAATATACCTGGCTTCGAAGTTTGATGAAAAGACATCAAGACTTTTGGCAAGTGACAGGGGATAGTTTAGATAAATCAATGAAAGTTTATCAAATAGACTCTTCTATGAGAAATGAGTTATTAGATCTTTATAGAATTCTGTCACCATTTAAAGAAGTACCTGAAGTTTTAAAATCACTTAAAGAAAAAAACTTAAAAATCTCTATTCTTTCAAATGGTACTCCCACCCTTCTTGCTAAATTAGTAGAGAGTAATAATTTAGAAAATATTTTTGATGATCTTTTTTCTATTGAAGAAGTAGGAATTTATAAACCAGACGCTAGGGTCTATGATATACCGATTAAGAAATATCAAATTAAAAAACAGGAAGTAGTATTTTTGAGCGCGAACACTTGGGATGTTTCGGGGGGTGGAAACTATGGTTATAATTCTATTTGGGTTAATAGAAATAATATTATTTTTGACAATCTAGATTATGTGCCAAAACATCAAATCGAGGATCTTAGTAAGATACTTGATATAATATAAAAAATTCTTATTTACGAAGTATGAAAAATATTGAAGTCAGTAAAATTATTAAGCCTATCCCAGCTTCTGATGGTGCTGGAGTTAAATTGAAAAGAAGTATTGGTGTTGAACCAAATTACTTTGATCCTTTCTTGATGCTTGATGAATTTGGATCAGAAAATAGTGAGGATTATATTGCAGGTTTTCCACCCCACCCTCATCGAGGAATTGAAACGGTTACTTATATGTTAGCTGGAGATTTTGAACATAAAGATAGTACAGGTGGTGAAGGTAGAATGACTTCAGGAGACGTTCAATGGATGAAAACTGGGAGTGGAATTATTCATTCTGAAATGCCTGCTATGAAAGAAGGAAAACTTCATGGTTTTCAATTATGGATTAACATGCCTGCTAAATTAAAAATGAGTAAACCTGAATACATTTATATTGATGCAGATAAAATGAGTGTTCACAAAGAGGATGATAAACAAGTTAAAGTAATAGCTGGAAAATTTGAAACAGCTGAAGGACCAGTAAAAGGTCATAACGTTGAGCCAATTTATTTTGATGTAGAATTAAATAAAGATAAAGAGTTTAATTTTAAATTACCATCTACTCACAATACGTTTATTTATTTGATTAATGGTGAAATAGAAATTGGAAAAGATAAACACAATAAAATAACAGATAGTACTTTAATATTATTAACTAAGGGTGAAAATTTAAACGTTAAAGCTAAATCAAATGCTAAGTTTTTAATGATTTCGGGTAAGCCAATAAATGAGGAAATAGCTAGAGGTGGACCCTTTGTAATGAATACTAAAGCAGAGATCTTGCAAGCAGTTCAAGATTATCATAATGGTACGTTTGTAAAATAAATTATGAAAGCTGTAGAAATTAATAAAACTGGTGGACCTGAAGTTTTAGAAGTTAAAGAAATATCTTTAGATAAGCCTGGCCCAGATCAAGTAACTATTGAACAAAAAGCAATTGGTCTTAACTATATTGATACTTACCATAGATCGGGTTTGTACCCATTAAAACTACCGATTGGCTTGGGTTTGGAAGGTGCTGGAGTTATTACTGATGTTGGAGATAACGTAAAAGGCTTTAAAGTTGGAGATAAAATTTCCTATGCAGGTATTCCTTTAGGATCTTATTGTTCACATAGAAATTACCCAATTAAGAATTTGGTAAAGGTACCAGATGGTGTTGATCTTGAAATAGCAGCAACTTTAATGACAAAAGGATTAACAACTTTTTATCTTTTGCATAAAACTTATCCTGTTAAATCAGGAGAAACAATTTTATTCCACGCAGCTGCTGGCGGTGTTGGCCAGATTTTTGGACAGTGGGCAAAAAGTTTAGGTTGTACTGTTATTGGTACAGTTGGATCAGATGAAAAATTAAATATAGCAAAAGAAAATGGTTACGATCATGTAATAAATTATAATAAAGAAGATTTTGCTAATAGAGTTTTAGAAATTACAAATGGTAAAGGTGTGCCTGTTATATACGATGGTGTGGGTAAAGATACATTGGATAGATCTATTCAATGCTTAGCAGTTAGAGGAATGATGGTTTCATTTGGAAATGCATCTGGACCATTGTCAGATATAAATGTTCCAAAGGTTCTTCAGCCAAAAGGACTTTATCTTGTAAGACCATCAATGCAACAATACCTATCAACTAGAGAGGAATTAAATGAAGCTTCAAAAATAATGTTTGAAAAAATTAGCTCTGGTAAAGTTAAAATTAAAATATTTAAAAAATATAAATTAGAAGACGTTATACAAGCTCATCAAGATCTGGAAGGAAGAAAAATTCTAGGACCAGCTATAATTGTTCCTAATTAACATCAACATCCATATCTGACATATGAAGCTTAAGTGCGTTAGTTGATATTTGTATCTCTCTGATAAAAAATATTATTGAAATAATCATTGATAAGCAACATGAACCAAAAATTACTCGAGCCAAAAAAACCTCATCTAAGTAGAGTGCAAATACAGTCAACATATTAAAAAGAAATCCAAATGAGGCAAAAAGTATTGTCCATCTTAAAAGAGTTATCCTGCCACTAAGATTGATAAACTGTTTTTTCCATTCTGGGGGAATATGTTTTTCATAAACATGTTCATCGTGGAGCTGTCTAACTAATATACTCAAAGAATGAAATCTATTACTATAAACAGCCATCATCAAAGGAATTGCTGGAAACATTAATGCCGTGACTGTGTAATCTATATTCATACGAATCAATTTGATTATGAATCTAGGCTTTGTTATTTACAAGTAAAATATTATGAACCAATTAAAACTTTTTATTCATTTAACCAGGCTAAAAAAACCAATTGGCTTTATGTTGTTATTTTGGCCCTGTGTATGGGGTTTAACTTTAGCTTATGATTTTAATGAAAATTTAAATTTGTATTTCTTTTACATAATTTTATTTTTTTTAGGGTCTGTGCTAATGAGATCAGCTGGATGTATAGTAAATGATATTTTAGATAAAGAATTCGATGCAAAAGTATTTCGTACAAAAGATCGTCCAATAGCTTCAGGCAAAATATCTGTAAAACTTGGGATTATTTATTCAGTATTAATATGTTTAATGGCTTTGATGGTTTTAATAAATTTTAATTTCTTTACTATAATTTTAGCTTTAGGCTCAATGCCACTTGCATTTACATACCCACTGATGAAAAGATATACTTATTGGCCTCAACTATTTTTAGGGATTACTTTCAACTATGGATTAATTCTTGGATGGACTTCAATTAAAGGTCAAATGGATTTGATGCCAATTCTGTTCTATTTGGGAGCCATATTTTGGACACTGGGATATGACACCATTTATGGATATCAAGATATTAAAGATGATGAAATAATTGGATTAAAATCAACGTCAATTAAATTTAAAGGAAAAGCAAAAAAATTTTTATTCTCATGCTATATAATTTTTATATCTTTTTTTTGTATTGGGGGGGTTTATATGAAATTTAATTACCTTTATTTTATTTTATTCATTTTTCCAATATTACATTTATTTTATCAAATTAAAATATTCGATTTAAAAAATCCTTCTAGTTGTTTGAAGGCATTTAAAAGCAACAATTTTTTTGGATTAATTATTTTTTTAAATATTTTAATTGTAAAAATTTTATGATCAATAAAACTGAAATTTACAAAAGATTATTTAGAGATTACTCAAAAAAGTATATAGATAAAATTATTTTATCTATCTTTTTCTCAGTTTTGGTTGCTGGTAGCACATCCTCAATTGCTTGGTTATTAGATCCTGCAATAAAAAAATTGTTTATTGAAAAGGACCAGTCTTTACTGATCTTCATTCCATTAATGATTATATTAGCATTTGCTACAAAAGGACTTTCTTTATATTTCGCAAAAGCAACAATGATTGGTGTCGGAGAGTCGGTAAAAAAAAAACTTCAGTATGATATGGTCAATAATTTAATTGATACTGATACCCAAATAATTGATAAAAAACATTCAGGTAAATTTATTTCAAATCTTACTTATGATGTAACGCATATTACAAATTTATTAAGTAATGCGATATTAACACTTTTCAAAGACTCTCTAACATTAATTGGTTTGCTATTTGTCATGTTTTTTCAAAATTGGAAACTTGCACTTATATCTATCGTCATGATTCCTCTTGCAAGTATTAGTGCAAAAACTTTAGGAAAAAGAATCAGTAAGGTTACAACTGAAGCACAACAAAAATCTGGTTTTTTAACAACATATTTAGTTGAATTATTCAAAAATCATAAATTAGTAAAAATTTTTCAAAAAGAAAATTATGAAAAAGACCGTGCAGATAAGTATCTAAAACAATTGAAAGAAAAAAGTCAAAAAATTCAAACTGTTTTTGTGAGAATGTCGCCAATTATGGAAGTTCTAACTGGAATAATGATCGCAATTTTAATTTTTTATTCTGGTATATTAATGTCTGCTGGTGAACTTGATATTAATAACTTTTTCTCTTTCTTAGCTGCAATGATGCTTGCTTACCAGCCTGTAAGATCTTTATCCACACTTAATATGGTTTTGAATCAAGGGCTATCAGCTGCTTCAAGGATTTTGCCAATTATTGATCAAGAAAATTTAATTAAAGACGCCAAAGATGCAAAATCTATCTATTTAAAAAATTCAGATATACATTTCAAAAATGTAAATTTTTCCTATGAGATTAATGAAGTTAAAACATTAAAATCAGTAAACCTAGAATTTGAAGGAGGAAAGATGACTTCTTTAGTAGGTCATAGTGGTTCTGGAAAATCTACGATATTAAATCTAATTCCAAGATTTTATGATGCTCAATCAGGAGATATCACAATTGATAATCAATCAATTTACAAAACTAAGCTAAGTTCGTTAAGATCTGAGATTTCACTAGTTAGTCAAGAAACAACATTATTCGATGATACAATAAAAAATAACATAAAATATGCTAATCAAACAGCTTCAGATGATGAAGTTCTAGAAGTTGCTAAGTTATCATTCTGCGACGAGTTCATTTCTAAACTTCCTAATAAATTTGAAACATTAATAGGTGAAAATGGAGTAAGATTATCAGGTGGTGAGAAACAAAGATTATCAATAGCAAGAGCAATGCTGAAAAAAAGCTCGATAATATTATTAGATGAAGCTACTTCATCCTTAGATTCAGAAACTGAAGCAAAAATTCAGGAAGCGCTTAAAATTTTAACTAAAAATAAAACTACAATTGTTATAGCTCATAGGTTATCGACAATATTAAATTCAAATAATATTTATTTAATAGACACTGGAGAAGTAGTTGATAACGGTAAGCATGAAATTTTGATGAAAAAATCTAAACTTTATAGAAGTTTTTATGAAAAACAAATTCAAAAATAAATATGTTTTTATTATATCAATTAATTGTTTCTATAATACTTATATTCTCACCATTAATAATTATTTTTAGAATTTTAAAAAACAAAGAAGATAATTATAGATTTATAGAAAAATTTAGTTTTCATACAAAAAAAAGAGTTAAAGGCAAATTAATATGGTTTCATGGAGCGAGTGTGGGAGAAATATTAAGTGTGATTCCCTTAATACAATATTATGAAAAAAAAAAATCAATAAATCAGATACTTATTACAAGTAGTACTCTTAGCTCATCAAAAATTATTAAAAAATTTAAATTTAATAAAACAGTACATCAATTTTATCCTGTTGATCATTTTTTATTCACAAATAAATTTTTACAATATTGGAAACCAAGTTTAGCTATGTTTATTGACTCAGAAATTTGGCCACACATGTTTAAAAAAATTAATGATAAAAATATTCCTCTTATATTATTAAATGCAAGAATTACTAAAAAGACTTTTAAAAGATGGATAAAAATTAAACAATTTTCAAGTTCAGTATTTAACAAAATTTCAGTAGCCTTGCCACAAAATCTTGAAACAAGAAACTTTTTAAAAAAACTTAGTGTAAAAAAAATAAATTTAATCGGAAATTTAAAGTTTGCTGAAAATCAAGATGAAAATTTATCTAATATTAATAAAAGTTTAAAATATGAATTCAAAAAAAAAAATGTATGGGTAGCATCTAGTACACATTCAACAGAAGAATTATTTTGTATCAAAGCTCACCTTAAACTTAAAAAAAGAATTAAAAATTTAATTACAATAATTATTCCAAGACATATACATAGAACAAACGAAATAATTACGGATATCGAAGAAAATAATTTAAAATATACTTTGCACAGTTTAAAACCCAAAAAAATTAAAAATATTGATTTTTATATTGTAGATACATTTGGAGAAACAAAAAAATTTCATAAAATTGCATGTTCAGTTTTTTTGGGTGGATCAATTATCAAAAGAGGTGGTCAAAATCCTCTTGAAGCTGCACGTTGTGGAGCACAAATTTTACATGGTCCATACGTAGATAATTTTAAGGATGTATATAAACTGCTAAATTCACTTAAGGCTTCAAAAAAAATAAATTCTAGTGATAAACTTGCTTCACTTATTAGGTTTAAAAAAACTACAAATATAGGAAACAAAATAAAGTTTATTGGAGAAAAAATTTTAAAAAAAACTATTAAAGAATTAAATATTATTATTAGTAATGAAACTTAAAAGACCTAAATTTTGGAGCTATAAAAAACCAAATTTATTTGCAATTGTTCTATATCCTGTTTCAATATTCATACAAATATTAAGTTTTATCAAAAACAAAATTAATAAAAAAAATAAATTTAAAATAAAAACAATCTGTTTTGGAAATTTTTATGTTGGTGGAACAGGGAAAACGTCTTTATGCATAAAATTAAATAATATTTTTAAAAAAAAAAATATCAAATCATGTTTTGTTAAAAAATTTTACAAGAATCAAAAAGATGAGCAAAAAATACTCGAGCAAAATGGGAAACTTTTCCTTTCCAAAAACAGAGCAAAGGCAATTAATAATGCTGAAATTGAAAATTATGAGATTGCAATTATTGATGATGGTCTTCAAGATAAAA
Source organism: uncultured Pelagibacteraceae bacterium (assembly GCA_902593285.1). Classification (GTDB taxonomy): domain Bacteria; phylum Pseudomonadota; class Alphaproteobacteria; order Pelagibacterales; family Pelagibacteraceae; genus Pelagibacter. Next base: position 104,466 of record CACJHW010000002.1, on the reverse strand, counting down.
CTATTTATTATGATGTTAGGTTTGTTTGTTTCAACAACGTGAATTGGATTGGAAACGGAATGACTATACCATCAGGTCCTCTTAGGGAAAATATTAACAAACTTAAACAATACGATCATGTTTTTCTAAATGGAAACTTAGAAAACTTAGATAATTTAAAAAAAGAAATAACAAATATTAATTCAAAAATAAGTATTCATGTTGGGACATACGAACCAATAAATTTAGATGAATTTAATAAGAATGATAATTACTTAGTTTTTTCTGGAATAGGAAATCACAAAACATTTATTTCAATGTTAAAGAAACATGGTTTAAATATTTTAAAAGATATTGAGTTTCCTGATCATTTTTCATACAGAGAAAATGATATAAATAAAATTGTTAATGAAGCAAAAAATTTAAATTGTAAATTAATAACGACAGAAAAAGATTTTCTAAGATTTGATAAATTAAATTATCATAATATTAAATATATAAAATCTGAACTTAACATTTTAGATGAACAAAAATTTTTAAAAGCAATTTTATAAAATATGAATAATTTGAAATATTTTTTCCAATTTTTATTAATTATTATATGTTTTGTTATTTTTAAATTTTTAGGAGTAAATTTATCTGCAAAATTAAGTGGAAAAATTTTTGAAATAGTTGGTCCCTATTTTAGATCAAAAAAAATAATTCACTCAAATATAAAGAAAGCATTCCCTAATTTTAATAATAAAGAAATAAATAAAATTACAAGTTTAATGTGGAATAATTATGGAAGAATATTTGCAGAATACATATTTATTAAAGATTTCAGATTTGGAAAACTTAAAAAGAATATTCATATTGATGGTCAAAATATTCTTGAGGAAATAAAAAAATCAAACAAACAAGTTATTTTTATTTCGGGACATTTAAGTAATTTTGAATTAATGGCAATGCATTTAGATAAAACTGGGATTAACTTATCAGCAATTTACAGACCTCTAAATAATATCTTTTTAAATAAAATTATGGAAAAAATAAGAGAAAAATATATTTGTAAAAATCAAATTAAAAAAGGAATTGGCGGATTAAAAAAATTAATTAATTTAATGAAAAAAAATTATTCCACTGCACTAATGATTGATCAAAGAGTTTCGGAAGGAACAATGTCAAACTTCTTTGGTCACAAAGCATTAACAACAACTATACCCGCTCAATTGGTCAAAAAATTTAAAATTCCGATTGTACCTGTATATATTGAGAGAATAAGCGGTACTGAATATAAAATAATTATCAACCAACCTATAAATTTCGATGATAATTTTACTGTTCAAAATATAACAGATGAATTAAATAAAATACTTGAAAAAATGATACTAAAAAAACCAGATCAATGGATTTGGTCACATAACCGTTGGAAATAAAAATTACTTTTTGTTAATGATTTCTCTTTTTTCGTAAGCTTCTTTATAAGAAAAATATGCTTCTTGTAACTCAACATTCCAATAGGTTAAATCATTAAGATAAATTTTTTTTCCTGAAACTGCACACTCCACGTAATCACCTGGATCCAAAATTTGAAAATTATTAGGTAAATATTTTATTTTTGCTAATTTTTTTTTCATTTTTAGTTTATATAGTTTTATATGAAAGTTGGAATAATAGGAAGTGGTGGAAGAGAACATTCAATTTGCCAAATGATTAAAAATTCTAAAAAAATTAATGAAATTTTTTGTTTTCCAGGTAATGCAGGTACAGAGGATATTGCAAGAAATATAGATCTTGATTTGGACAATTTTGAAAATATTAAAAAATTTATTTTAGAAAATGAAATAGATTTGATTGTTGTTGGTCCAGAAAATCCATTAGTAAATGGTTTGGTTGATTATTTAGAAAAATATAAAATTAAAGTATTTGGCCCAAATAAGGTTGCTTCTCAACTTGAGGGTTCAAAAATATTTACTAAAAAACTATGTCAAAAGTTTAATATTCCAACAGCAAATTTTGGAATATTTAAAAATAAATCAGATTCTAAACAATTTTTAAAAAAATCAAATTATCCAATAGTAATTAAAGCTGATAATTTAGCATCTGGTAAAGGCGTCTATATATGCAACAATGAAAATGAAGCTCATTCTGCAATAGAGGAAATATTTGATGGGAAATTTGGTAAAGCAGAAAATTTATTAATAGAAGAATTTTTGGATGGAGAAGAAATGAGTTTTTTCACTATCCATGATGGAAAAATTTTTAAAAATTTTGGTACTGCGCAAGATCACAAAAGAGTTTTGGAAGGAGATCAGGGGAAAAATACAGGGGGCATGGGTGCTTATTCTCCATCAAGATTAATTAACAATGACTTAGAAAAAAAAATTATAAATAAAATTATAAACCCAACTCTTAAAGGTTTGACTGAACTTGGTTGCTCTTATAAAGGTTTTCTTTATGCTGGATTAATGATTGTAAAGAATGAACCTTATTTAATTGAGTATAATGTGAGAATGGGTGATCCAGAGTGTCAAACTATACTTCCAAAATTAAAAACTAATCTAATTGATATTTTAATTGCTTGCTGTGAAAACAAACTGCATAAGATTGATATCGAATGGTATGATAAGAAAAGTTTATGTATCGTTCTATGTTCTAATGGATATCCAGACAAATATCAAAAAAATGTAAAAATTAAAAATTTTGATCAAACAAAACTTAAAAAAAATGAATTTTTATTTCATGCCGGTACGGTAAAACAAAATGGTGAAATTTATGCAATTGGAGGAAGAGTTTTAAATTATGTTTGTCTTTCTGAAGATTTCAAGACTGCAAAAGAAAATATTATTAATAGGCTAACAAAACTAAATTGGGTAAATGGATTTTATAGAAAAGATATTGGTTACAAAGTAATAAAACAATGAGAATAATATCTGGTCAATTTAAAGGTAAAAAAATTTTACAACCAAAAGATAAAAACACACGACCCCTAAAGGATTTAACCAAAGAGTCTATTTTTAATATTATTAATCACTCTAATAAATTTAAGATTAATATCGACGATTCTTATGTTCTTGATTTATTTTCAGGAGTAGGATCATTTGGTATAGATTGTTTATCAAGAGGTGTAAAAAAAGTTATTTTTGTGGAAAATTATGAAAAAGTTATACCTATTTTAAAAAGAAATTTATTAAATTTAAAATCTAAAAATAATTACAAAATATTAGAAAAAGATATTTATAACGAAAATCTTTTTTTTAATTTAGAAACAAAATTTGATATAATTTTTTTAGACCCCCCTTATAAAGACAAATATTTATATGAATTGTTAAATAAAATAAAAAATAATAAATTACTTAATAAAAATGGGATAATTATTATTCACAGACACAAAAGTGAACAGGATTTAATACCATCAGATTTCAAAATTATTGAGGAAAAAAAATATGGTATTTCAAAAATAATTTTTACAACTTATCTAAATTAATATTTTTTTAGTCTCTTGCTTAATTAACTCTACTGCAGGTTGATCATAAGGGTTTACGTTGAGTAATTTTCCAAGCAAAATAGTTTCTAAAATAAAAAAAGAGAATAATTCTCCTAAAGTTTTTTCATCTCGTTTTTTAATTTCAAAACTTCTAAAAGGAATATTTTTTTTTGAAAAAACATTTTCTGTTGCTTTTTTTTGTGAGTAAATAATATCTGATAAATTTTTATTTTTTAAAAATTTTTGAGATTTTAATAAAAGATTATTTTTTATTTTTAGTGAACTGTCTTCATTGACATAATAAAACGTAAAAAAATTATTTTGAAATCCATCCAGATAAAGTTGCATAAGACTATGATTGTCTTTTGGCATATTGGAAACAATAGGCAATAAACCCTTTTTTTTCTTACCAAGACTTTCAGCTATTAATTGCTGATACCACTTAAATAAATTTTCAGAATTTTCATCATAATTAATAATTATAGAATTGAATTTTTTTTTTTTAATTAATGCGTACGTTGCATTTACATTTAATATCAATGAATTAATAAATTTTTTATTTTTTATTAATAAATTGAATTGTTTAAATTGGCTTGTTTTTAAACCCATTAATTCAGCTGGTAACATTCCAACTTCTGATAAAACTGAATAACGGCCACCAATATAATTATTATGATGTATTATTTCACTCTTTAACTTCTCAGCTAAAAGAAAAAGACTATTTTTTTTGTTTTCTGTAATAAATAAATTCTTTTCATTCTTTTTAACATGAACATTTACATTTGCTATAGTTTCTATTGTATTTCCCGACTTTGAAATAATTATATTTAAAAATTTTTTTCTAGCGTGTCTTGTTTGTGTTGATTGAAGATTGTCGACAAAAATAAAATTTTTTTTAATTTTTTTTTTTAAAAACTCATAAATTGCTTGGGTTCCAAGTGTTGAGCCACCCATGCCAATCAATTTAATATTTGTATAATTTTTATACTTTTTAATTTTTTTTTTTGAAAAATTATTTTTATAATTTCTACTTAAAGAATTAAGTACTTCATTTTTTTCTTTTAAAATTGTATTTAACTTAAAAACAAGGTTTGATGATTTAATTTTTAATTTGTAATTTTTAAAATTAATACCTTTTGTAAGCATTAATTTTTTTTGATTTTTTCTAATAACATATCTTCAAAACTTTTATTTAAATCTTTAGTATTTTTTATGTTATTTTCATTTTTTTCTTTTGTTAATAATTCTTTTATTTTACTCTCTTCTGAGTCTGTTTGTTCATTTTCAGTTTTGGGCAAAGGCAGCTCATTATAATTTGGCGGCATTACGAGCGGTGATTTTTTTTGGACAAAAAATTCATCACTACTATTTTTTCTTTCATTTGTAAAACCTTGTTTAACAACGCCACAAGAATATAAAAATTGAGCAAAAACTAGTAATAAAATTAGTTTATAAATTTTCATATTTTTCATTTTTATCTTCAAATAGTTCTATCAAAATCATTAGCACTACTCCAATTGTTATAAATATATCTGCAATATTGAAAATAAACCAATGAAAATTTCCCACGTGAAAATCTATAAAATCTGGTACCGCTTTATAAAATATTCGATCATATATATTTCCTAACGCTCCACCTAAAATCATTAAAAGAGAATACTTTTTAAAGCCTTCGCTACTCCTAAGCATAAAAAAAATTATAAATATTACCAAAGCAATAATCAAAGTTAAGATATTGTAAAATCTATCCTCTTTCAAAGATAAAAGACCAAAAGCAATTCCTTCGTTCCAAATCAAATTAATATTTAAGAACTTTGAGGAAAATATTTCTGAAGTAAAAAATTTTTTATCTAAATAAATTACATATAATTTAGATAATCTATCAAATAAAAAAATTGATAAAACAAATATTAAGTTAATCAAAAAATTTTTATTTAAATTCTTTAAAGTCATTAAGGGTGTCTTGGACAGGGACCATCATTTATCTTCCAGCAAATTGGGCATTTGGATCCTTTTGCTTTACTAGTAATTGCTTTTGTCTCAACATCATCTTTATAATCAACTTTTGATTTTGATGTAATACAAAGTTCAGAGAAATCTACATTCTCTGTTAGCTCTCTCAAGTTTTTATTTAATTGTATTTTTAAATCTGCCTCTAAACTTGATCCAATTTCTTTACTAACTCTTTTTTCCTCAATACTTATGTTGCAAATATTCCGAATTTTAATTAATTCAATCCATTTTTCATTAATTTTTTCATTTTTGAATTTATTAGGAATTTCTAAGAATTTTTCTAAATGAATACTTTTTTGATCTTTAATTAATAATATGTAAATTTCCTCTGTTGTGAAAGACAATATTGGTGCAAACCACTTTAAAAGAGCATTTAAAATTATATTAAGAATCTTGATTGTTGATTTTCTTTCTTTTGTTTCTTTATCATCACAATAAAGTCTATCTTTTCTGATATCAAAATAGAAAGCAGATAAATCAACTGTACAAAAATTTAGTAGCTCTTTGTATAAATTGTGAAAATCATAATTCTTAAAATATTTTTTAAATTTATCGTTAAGTACATAAATTTTGTGTAACATAAACTGCTCAAGTTCAGGTAGTTTATTCATATCTAATTCATCTAGATTTATATTTTCAAAATCATCATTTATATTTCCGAGTAAATATCTAAATGTATTTCTAATTTTTCTATACGAGTCTGCATGTTGATCCAAAATTGAATAGTCTATTCTTAAATCTTCAGCATAATTAGATGATGCAACCCAAATTCTTAAAATATCAGCACCATACTTTTGTAAAATATCATCAGGTGCAATTACATTTCCTAAAGATTTTGACATTTTCAAGCCTTTGCCATCAACCACAAAACCATGAGATAAAATAGACTCAAATGGTGCCCTGCCTCTAGTGCCACAAGACTCAAGTAGTGATGAATGAAACCATCCTCTATGTTGATCTGACCCTTCTAAATACATTGAAGCTGGCCATTGTAAATCATCTCTTTTTTCTAGAACAAATGAATGAGTGGAGCCGCTATCAAACCAAACCTCAACTATATCTCTCAATTTTTCATAATCTTCAGCTTTGTATTTATTTCCTAAAAATCTTTGAGGATCATCTGAAAACCAACAATCCGAACCTTCTTTTTCATAGATTGAAGCAATATTTTCAATAACCTCATCATCAACTAAAATTTCTTTTGTTTTTTTGTTCACAAAAATTGGAAGAGGAACACCCCAAACTCTTTGTCTTGAAACACACCAATCAGGTCTTGTTTCTATCATTGATTTTAATCTTTCTTTACCTTTACTTGGGTAAAAAGTTGTTTCATCAATAGCCTTTAAAGCTTTATCTCTTAGTTTATGACTTTCCATTGAAATAAACCACTGTGGAGTTGCCCTATGAACAAGTGGAGCTTTAGATCTCCATGAGTGTGGATAGGAATGGATGAGCTCACTATTAAATAATAAGTTTTTTTGTTCTCTAAGTTTTTCAATTACAATAGGATTTGCTTTAAAAATATGAACTCCTTCAAACAATTTCACATTGTTTGTATATTTTCCATCTCCATCTACTGTTTCTATTGCTTTGATACCGTTATTCAAACAAAGATTAAAGTCATCAGGTCCGTGACTTGGTGCACAGTGAACTATTCCAGTTCCTTGCTCAGTAGTTACAAATCTAGCCTCAAGCATTGGAATATCATGATCATAACCAAGATTTAAAAATGGATGGCTACAAATAGTATTGTTAAATTCCTTACCTTTAAATTTATGGGTTTTTATATAATTTTTTAATTCACATTCTTTAACTACTGATTCTAGCAAAGCATCTGCAACAACGATTTTTCTATTTTTAAAATCACCTTCGTCATTTATTTCTAATAGTACATAATCAAGAGACTCGTTATAGGCTAAAGCTTTATTGGCTGGAATTGTCCATGGAGTTGTCGTCCAAATAATTATTTCACTCCCAACTAAATCTTTCAAATTAGATGATTTAACTTTAAACGAAGTATAAATTGTATCTGATTTATGATCTTGATATTCTACCTCAGCATCTGCAAGGGCAGTTTTTTCAACTGTTGACCATAACACAGGTTTAAAACCTCTATATAAACTTCCTTCTTTTAAAAATTTACCAAGTTCTCTTACAATCTGAGCTTCTGCATTAAAGCTCATTGTTGAGTAATAATTTTCCCAATCTCCTACAACACCTAATCTTTTAAATTGAGTTTTGTGAACTTCAATCCACTTCTCAGCAAATGTTCTACATTCTTTTCTAAACTCAACTATTGGAACTTCGTTTTTGTTTTTTTTATTTTTTTTATATTGTTCCTCAATTTTCCATTCAATTGGTAAGCCGTGACAATCCCAGCCTGGAACATAAATAGAGTCTTTACCATCCATTTGATGAAATTTTACAATTATATCTTTAAGAATTTTATTCAGCGCTGTCCCCATATGAATATTTCCATTTGCATATGGAGGGCCGTCATGTAGGACAAATTTTTCTCTTCCTTTACTTTCATTTCTTAATTCATCGTAAAGATTTATTTTTTTCCAATATTCAAGAATTTCTGGTTCTCTCGTAGGCAAGTTAGCTTTCATAGAAAAAGCTGTTTTCGGAAGATTTATTTGTGATTTAGTCATTTGGTTTTTTTGCAATATTTAAGTCTTTTTTAATTTGTAATCTTAATTGATTAACATTTTTAAATTTTTTTTCTTTCCTAATAAACTTTAAAAACTCTACTGATAAAAGTTTATTATAAAGATTTCCAGAAAAATTAAATAAATGAACTTCTAATAATATTTTTTTTTGATTAAATGTTGGTCTATATCCAAGATTAGCAATTCCTTTAAAATATTTATCACTATTTTTTCTCAAAACTCTGACGGCATAAACTCCTGGTTTTGCTAAAACATAATCATCAATATCTATGTTGCAGGTTGGAAAACCAATTTTTTTTCCTACTTGTCTTCCCTTTTTAACTACTCCTTGTATCGCCCAGTTTCTTTTTAAAAGATTGTTAGCTTTATTCAAAAGACCTTTTTCTAAAAGATTTCTTATTAAAGATGATGATACGATCTTTTTACTTTTAATTAATGGCTCGGGTTTAACAACTTTATAATTAAACAATTGTTCGTATTTTTTAAGCAAATTAACATTTCCTTTTCTTTTATTTCCAAATCTAAAATTATTGCTTACAAAAATAAATTTGGAACCTAATTTTTTATTTAAAATTTGAGATATAAAGTTTAGCGCTTTAGTTTTTGAAAATTTTTTATCAAATTTTTTTGTAATAACAAAATCTACTTTTAAGTTATTAAGTAGCTTTATTTTTTGATCAATGTTAGAGAGTCTGAAATTTTTTAATTTTTTATTAAAAAACATTTTTGGCATTGGATCAAAATTAACAACACCAATCTTTAAATTATATTTTTTCTTATATAACTGTGCTAATTCAAATAATTTTTGATGCCCTATATGCAAACCATCAAAATTACCAATTAAAATAATCGATCCTCTGTGTAATTTTTTAATATTAAAATTTGTATAATGTTTTACCATTTTAAATCTGATTGAATAAAATTAACTATCGCTTCATACTCTTTTGAAACATCCTGGACACCTTTATTTTTTATTTCATTTCTATGTATTCCGTTACTTATTAATAAAGAATCATAATTTAAAAGATTTGCACCTTTGATATCAGTATTTAAATTATCGCCAATTGCTAATATTTTTTTATTTTTATTGTCAGTTGACTGATTATAAACCTCTGGATGTGGTTTTCCAAAATATACTACTTCTCCACCCATTTTTTCAAAAACCATTGCGACAGAACCTGCACACAACTCTCTAACTTCACCACGATCAACAATTAAGTCAGGATTTGTACAAATCATTTTTTTCGTAATATGTTTTTCAAGTAAATCTTTGTAAAATTTTAAATCCTTATTATGATTATCAAATAACCCCGTACACAATAAATATTCACCATCACTAATATTTTCACACTTATTTTTTTCAAATAAATAAAATAAATCAAAATCTCTAGGTGGACCTATGTGGTAAAACTTTTTCGATAAGTAAGATTTTTTCAAATAATTCAATGCTGCTTCTCCTGAGGTAAATACGTGATCTCTGAGTACTTTATCCATGCCCATCTTTTCTAAAAAATTTTGAACAGTTTTATTTGGTCTTGGGGCATTTGTTAAAAGTACGAACATTTTCTTTTTTTTTAAAAGCTCATTTAAAACCGATATTGCTTTTTCATGAAGATTAACCCCATTATGAACAACGCCCCATAAGTCTATATAAAAAAGATCATAATTATCAGCAATTGATTGTAAGCCATTTGAATCTAAATTTTTGGTCATATTTTAAGGTATAAACCATAAAATCCCGAATTTACTAGCATTATTAATATCGTTAAGCCTTTCTGATCTTGAAATAGACGCTGAAATATCTATATGAAGCTCATATTTATAAAGATTTATAAAGGAGAATTTATGAAGTTTAAACCGTTACATGATAGAGTTTTAATCGAAGTATTAGACGGCAGTGAGAAAACTGCTGGAGGAATAATTATCCCTGACACAGCTCAAGAAAAACCTCAAGAAGGTAAAGTGGTTGCCGTAGGTGGTGGAGCAAAAACAGAAGATGGAAAGATAATTCCAATGGATGTTAAAGTTGGTGATAAAGTTTTATTTGGCAAATGGTCAGGAACTGAAGTCAAAATTAATGGTAAAGAGTACAGCATAATGAAAGAGTCTGACATTATGGGTATTTCAGGTAAGTAATTTAATTTAAAGGAGAAAAATAATGGCAAAAGTTGTTAAATTTGATGCTGAAGCTAGAGCAGCAATGATAAGAGGTGTAAATATCCTAGCTGACACTGTTAAAGTAACTTTAGGACCAAAAGGAAGAAATGTTGTAATGGATAAATCTTATGGTGCACCTAGAATTACTAAAGATGGTGTTTCTGTAGCTAAAGAAATAGACCTTGAAGATAAGTTCGAAAATATGGGAGCACAAATGGTTAAAGAAGTTGCTAGCAAAACTAACGATGAAGCTGGTGATGGAACTACTACTGCAACTATACTTGCGCAAGCTATTGTAAAAGAAGGTGTGAAGTATGTAACAGCTGGTATGAATCCTATGGATGTAAAAAGAGGAATTGATGCAGCTGTAGAAACAGTAAAAGATAGTCTTGTTGCATCTGCAAAAAAGGTAAAAGATAGCGATGAGATAGCTCAAGTTGGTACAATTTCTGCAAATGGTGATAAAGAAATTGGAACTATGATTGCTAAAGCAATGCAAAAAGTTGGAAACGAGGGAGTTATTACTGTTGAAGAAAATAAAGGTATTGAAACAGAATTAGATGTAGTTGAGGGTATGCAGTTTGATAGAGGATACCTATCACCATATTTTATCACTAATAGCGATAAGATGACTACTGAATTAGAAAATCCATTTATTTTATTACATGAAAAGAAATTAACCAATTTACAGCCAATGGTTCCTCTTTTAGAAGCTGTTGTTCAAGCTGGTAGACCACTTATGATTATTTCTGAAGATGTTGAAGGTGAAGCTTTAGCAACTTTAGTTGTAAACAAATTAAGAGGTGGTTTAAAAGTTGTGGCTGTTAAAGCTCCAGGTTTTGGTGATAGAAGAAAAGCTATGCTTGAAGATATTGCTATTTTAACAGGTGGTCAGGTTATATCTGAAGACTTAGGTATCAAACTTGAAAATGTTAAACTTGATGATCTTGGATCATGTAAAAAAATAAAAGTAGATAAAGATAATAGTACTATTGTAAATGGCAGTGGTAAAAAGTCTGACATCGAAGCTAGATGTGCATCTATTAAACAACAAGTCGATGAAACTACTTCTGATTATGACAGAGAAAAACTTCAAGAGAGACTTGCTAAGTTAGCTGGTGGAGTTGCAGTTATCAAAGTTGGTGGTGCAACCGAAGTTGAAGTTAAAGAAAGAAAAGATAGAGTTGAAGATGCTTTAAACGCTACTAGAGCTGCCGTTGAAGAAGGTATTGTAACTGGTGGTGGATGTGCTCTTCTTTATGCTGCTCAAGAACTTGATAAAGTTAAAGCAAAAGGTGATGACCAAAAAGCAGGTGTTGATCTAGTCAGAAAAGCATTGGAGGCTCCTATTAGACAAATTACTAAAAATGCTGGTGTCGATGGTTCAGTGGTAGTTGGTAAATTATTAGAGCAAAAGAAAAAAACTAACGGTTACGATGCTCAAAACGAAGAGTATTGTGATATGTTTGCAAAGGGTATCATAGACCCAGTTAAAGTTGTGAGAACTGCTTTACAAGACGCTGCTTCAATTGCTGGATTATTAGTAACTACAGAAGCAATGATTGCTGACAAACCAGAAGAAAAAGATGCTGCTGGTGGAATGCCTGGTGGAATGCCTGGTGGAATGGGTGGCATGGGTGGAATGGGTGGAATGGGTATGTAATCCCCCTTAATCTCAAAAAAAATTCAAAAGGGGCAGTTTTTACTGCCCCTTTTTTTTATCCTTTTTTTTTAAAAATATGTGACAATGATTTAATTTGATAAATATTATAACCATAAAAATTCAAATATTCGTATATTTCCTTTTCATTATCTTTTGACACTTCAATATTTATAATTTTTGGTGTAAATTTTTTTAAATCAATAGTTTTAAGAATTTTTAAGTCATTTCCTTCACAATCAATATTTAAGAAATCAAAATTTTTTTTTACTAATTGATGAAAAAGTTTCGTTTGAACTTTTATTTTATATTTTTTAAAACCAAATATTTTTTCATTATCTGGATTCACAGAATTTAATGCACTAAATTTAGAATCCATATATATTTCAATATCTTCAATTTTGTCAGATAAGCAGGCTGTAATATTTGTATCATCTTTTCTGCAAGCATTAAAAAAATCTATGCTTGTCTCATTAAGGTCTATATTTATACCTGTCCAACCTTTTTTGTGAAGTAAGGCAGTATTGCTATATTTAATCGGATGATAGCATCCTATATCAACATATGTTCCAACAAAATTACTAAAGAAGTTATCAATTACTAAGTCTTCTCCAAATTGAGAATAAGAATTTTTTTTTGTAAAATATTTATACTTAGTACCAAGGTAGAACAGATATAAATAATATAATAACTTTGATTTTAATAAATATTTTTTTTTCATATAAGTTATGATAAAAGTACTAACTTATGTCAAAAAGATATAGTGGCAAATCGTTTAAAGACTCAAGTGTTAAAAAAAAACCTAAATTGAGCTTTAAAGAAAAAAGGAAAATTAAAAAAGACAAGCAAAAAAAGACAAATTAATCCCGAATTTTGAAAATTATTCAAGCCAGTTATGAGTTTTTTTGAGTTTTAATATCCTTTTAAATATGTATAAGAGCCAGAATTTATGAGCAATAATATCAGAAACATCACAATCATAGCCCATGTTGATCATGGCAAAACTACTCTAATTGATAATTTAATGAAACAAAGTGGTTCATTTAGAGATAATGAAGTAGTTGATGAAAGATTAATGGACTCAGGTGAGCTCGAAAAAGAAAGAGGAATTACAATTTTGGCTAAACCTGCTTCAATTAATTGGAATAATTCAAGAATAAATATAATTGACACTCCAGGCCACAGAGATTTTGCTGCTGAGGTTGAAAGGGTTTTAAGTATGGCAGATGGAGCCTTGTTATTAATTGACTCTGCTGAAGGTGTAATGCCTCAAACAAAGTTTGTATTATCAAAAGCTTTAAAACAAGGATTAAAACCAATCGTTGTAATAAATAAACTAGACAAAGCAGATCAAAGAGCTAATGAAGTTTTAGATGAAACATTTGATTTATTTGTAAGCTTAGATGCAAATGAAGAGCAATTAGATTTTCCAGTTCTGTATGCAAGTGGAAGGTCAGGTTGGGCTGATCATGAAGTTGATGGTCCAAAAGAAAATTTAAATCCTTTGTTAAATTTGATTGTTGATCATGTAAAACCTGCTGAACTTGATAAAACTAAACCTTTTGCAATGTTATCAACATTACTTTATGCAGATAGTTTTTTAGGAAGAAGTTTAGTTGGAAGAATTACACAAGGCACTGCAAAAGCTAATCAATCTATAAAAGCAATCAATTTAAATGGTGAAAAAGTTGATGAAGGAAAATTAACAAAAATTTTTAGATATGAAGGAACAAAAAAAGTACCAATAGATGTTGGCGAGGCTGGAGATATTGTAGTTGTTGCTGGGTTAGAAAAAGCAAACGTTGCTGATACAATATGTGACCTACAGGTTAACGAGCCAATCCATGCTACTCCGATAGATCCTCCTACAATGTCAATTACAATTACTGTAAATACTTCACCTTTAGCTGGTACTGAAGGTAAAAAACTAACCAGTACCCAAATAAGAGATAGATTGGTTCAAGAAGCACAAAATAATGTTGGAATTACATTTTCAGAAAACGAGGGGAAAGACTCCTTTGTCGTAAGTGGTAGAGGTGAGTTAATGTTAGAAATTCTTTTAACTCAAATGAGAAGAGAAGGTTTTGAAATGACAGTTAGTCCTCCAAAGGTTTTGTACAAAACTGATGAGAATGGAAATAAACTCGAGCCAATTGAAGAAATTACTATGGACCTTGATGAAGAACATTCATCAAAAGTAATCGACTCAATGAACAGAAGAAAAGGTAAACTAATTGAATTAAAAGATACTGGTACTAACAAAAAAAGATTAATTTTTCATGCACCTACTAGAGGCCTAATGGGGTACACAAGTAGATTTCTTACACTTACAAAAGGAAACGGAGTGATCAACAGAATATTCCATAACTATGGTCCTTTTGAAGGAGAAATGGAAGGTAGAAGAAATGGAGCTTTAATCTCGATGGAACAAGGAAAAGCTATTGCATTCGCAATCTTCAACTTACAGGCACGAGGAGAAATGTTTGTTACACATAATGACTCTGTTTATCCTGGAATGATTGTTGGTCTTTCACCAAAACCAGGTGACATGATCATTAATGTAATGAAGGGTAAGAAACTTACAAATATGAGAACTCAGGGCACAGATGAGAATGTTGTACTTACACCTGTAAGAAAAATGTCAATTGCAGAACAATTAAGTATGCTTAATGCAGATGAAGCTTTAGAGATAACTCCAGACTCATGTAGATTGAGAAAAGCGATTCTTGATCCCCACGAAAGAAAAAAAAGCGAAAAAGCTATAGCTGCAGCCTAATCAAAAGTTTTATCAACTAAATAAAGTCCTAAAGCAACGCAAGGACCTATGCCAAATGCAAATAATAAAGTTCCAACCCCTACTGTTCCTCCTAAATACCACCCAATACTAACAACTGAAATTTCTAATGTTCCTCTTACAGCAGCTATAGGAAAATTAGTTAATTTTTGTAATCCTATCATAAGTCCATCTCTAGGACCGGCTCCTAAATTCGATACTAAGTAAATACCCCCACCTATTCCAACCGTGATAACAGAAATTACAGCTAATAATAATTGATGAATATAATTTGATGGTGTTGGAACATACTTGATACAAAGATCAATCATAATTGCAATAATCAAAGCATTAAATATTGTGCCCATTCCTGGTTTTTGCCCAAGAGGTATCCATAAAATTAAAACAGCAATACTTATTAATAATGTGATAGTGCCAATACTTAAATTAACATTTAAGGAAATACCTTGAGCTAAAACACTCCAAGGAGAGGCTCCTGTGAATGAAACAATTAACAATCCCTCGCCTAACCCAAATAAAGACAAACCAAAACATAAGAAAAAAAATGTAGAAAACTTTGGTTTAAAATTAAATGGTTTTTCTGAGCTCCATTTTACTTTTGGAATTTTTTTTATTTTTAAAAACATAATTGTAATAAGCTATATCTATTAATGAAAAATTCTAATATTGTAACCAGCAAATGAAAAAGTTTGCAGCTATTTTACTTGTTGTATTTTTCTCATCAATTTCTCTAGCTCATATAGGTCATTATAACAAATTTGATAAAATAGAAATGGAGATCTTGAGAAATGATGAAGTAATTGGATATAACAATTATTATTTTAAAAGAGATGATGAAAAAACGATAGTAAAAAATCAATATAAATTTGAGGTAAAATTACTATCTGCAACAATATTTAAAGTAGAGGGATATGGAGAAGAAATTTATTTAAAAGATAAATTAATATCTTTTCAATCAAAGACACTTCAAAATAAAAAAGAAAAATTTGTGAACTTAAAACTAGATAAAAATAATGAAAAGTTTGATATTAAAGGATCTTCATATTCAGGTGAAGCTTCTGTTAAAAATATTATTGGAAATTGGTGGAGTCATAAAATTTTACAAGCAGAAAGCCAAATAAGTCCTATTTCTGGAAGTATAAAAGAACAAATAGTTACTTTTATTGGTAAGGAAAATATTTCAATTGATGGAAAACAATACGAAACAGATCATTTCAAACTCACATCTAAAGATATGTCTCTTCCAGAAGATAAAAAATTAAATTTTGATATTTGGCTTGATAAAAAAACTTCAGTTATTGTCAAAGTTACATATGAAAGAATGGGAAATTGGGAGTATCGCTTAAAAAATCTTAAATAAAATTATTTATTTATTTTTTTATAAAGATCGTTTGCACTTATCCATCCAGCCTCTACTCTAGGACCTACAAACCAATCTGCACATACTCCTAAATTTAATTTGTTATTCCAATAACTTTTAATTTTTAAAGATCTAGAATTTGAAGAATATTTCCAACCATGGTTTAATGAAGTTAATATTTTTGTTTTTTTAATTCCAGTAAGTTTAAAAAATTGATCAATTAAAATCTTTGAATTTTTTTCTTTATTTTCTCTATTTTTATTTATTTTGTTATTTGCCCATAGGCTTGTACTTTGTAAAGTCCATAAATCATTATTACTTTTAAATCTTTTTTTACTATTTTCTTTAGCGGCCCATCCTAAAATTTTATCGTTAAATAAATAACTTGATATGTTTTTATTTGTTTTTTTAATTTCGATCATAACTGTAATATTTGCATCCATTTTGATTTTTTGCTTAATAAATGGATCCTTAATAAATTTTTCTGATAATTTTTTTAATTGCGGGAATGGGCAAGTTAATACTAATTTATCATAATATTTTGTTTTATTGTTCTTAAAGACTAGCTTCCATTTTTTGTTTACAAATTTAATTTTCTCTAACTCACTTTGGAAATTACAATTTATATTCTTTATTAAATGTTTGCTAATATCATTGTTACCCTTGTAGCCAATTATTTTAACATGATTTTTATTTTCTTTTTTTAATTTGTTTAAAAAAATATGTTTGCCACTCCATTTTTTTAAAATTTTTTTTTTACATAATTTTTCAACAAATTTTTTAAATTTAATTGATTTAGGAGAAATATATTGTGCACCATGGTCAAATCCTTTTGACTTATTTAATCTTTTAAAAGAAGATCTGCCACCTGGACCTCGAGCTTTGTCATAAATGTGTACAGAATTTTTTTTACTTAATAAATTAGCTATTGTTGCTCCAGAAATTCCAGAGCCAATTACACAATAACTACTCATTTTCCTGCAACAGTCATACCCTCTATCATCATAGTTGGTGAATTGACTGAATATTCGAATTCTAAATCATTAGCTAAAATTATATTTTTGAACATATCCTTAAAATTACCAGCAATTGTTATTTCATTAACAGGATATTTAAATTCGCCATCTTCAACTAAAAAACCAGTAGCCCCTACTGAATAATCTCCTGTTACAAGATTAGATCCGTGGCCAATAGTTTCAGTAATATAAAGACTTCTTGAATTTTTTTTCATAATATTTTCGTAGCTTATATTTCCTTTTTCAAAATATAAATTGGTAGTTCCACCACTTCTTCCATTTGATTTTAAATTTAATTTTTTTCCATTGTAAGTATCTACAAGATAATTTTTAAGTATTCCATTCTCTATAAGTTGTAATGTATTTGAATTTACACCTTCTGAATCAAAATTTTGAGAACCCATTCCTTTAATTATATCTGGTTTATCAATTACATTTATCGAATTAGCAAAAACCTGTTGGTCAATTTTATCTTTTAAAAATGAGGTACCTCTTGCAATTGCAGAGGCAGATATTGCACTTGCAAAAGCACTTAACATTCCCTTTGAAATTCTTTTATCAAAAATTATGCTAATCTTCTCACTTCCAATTTTCTTAGGACTCAATTTTCTAATAGTTTGCTTGGCAGCTTTATTTCCTAGTTCTGTTGCTTGCTTAATATCAGACAAATGACGTTTGCTAGAAAATTCGTAGTCTCTTTCCATGCTATTTTCATCTTTTGCAACTGTTACACAAGAAGCAGCAAAAGAAGAAGTTTTATAACCGTCACAGAAACCATCACTATTAGCTAATATAAAATTTGACTTATTTTCAGTGAAACTAGATTCTGTATTTATGATTTGTTTATCAGATGAAGCGGATTCCTCTAAATCTTTTAAATATTTTATTTTTTTATCGTTTTCGAATCTTGTTTCATCATACAAATTAAGGCTACTAATTTGTTTAGCTAATAAATTTTTATCAGGCAAAGAATTAAATTCATCCTCTGGTGTAATTTTTGTAGTTTCAAAGCACTTTTCAATTAAAGTTTTTATATTTTCATTTAGTAAATTTGATGATGAAATTGATGACCTTCTTTTACCTAAATAAGTTTCTATACTTAATGCCAATCCATCTGATCTATCTGAGGCTTCTAGGGACTTATTTCTAAAATTAACTGTTTCTGAAATTGAGTGACCAACTGTAACACTTGCATCAGTTGCTCCCATTTTTTTTGCCAAATCTAAACAATATGAAGCTTTAGATTTTAGAAATTCTTGATCCTTAACCATAATATTTTAAAGTTTTGTTCCACCAACTGTCATTTTATCAATTAAAATTGAAGGTTGAGCGACTCCCACAGGAACTCCTTGTCCTGCTTTTCCACAAGTTCCTATGCCTGGGTCTAACATCATATCATTTCCTACCATCGATACTTCTTTAAGTATTGATGGTCCGTCACCAATAAGTGTCGCGCCTTTAATTGGAGATCCAATTTTACCATTATTAATTTCGTAAGCTTCTGTACAATTAAATACAAATTTTCCAGAAGTAATATCTACCTGGCCACCTCCAAAACTTACTGCAAAAATTCCTTTATCAACAGATTTGATCATTTCATCTTGAGTTTGATTACCACTCAACATCATTGTGTTTCTCATTCTTGGCAAAACAATATGTCTATAATTTTCTCTTCTTCCAGATCCGGTAGATCTTGTATTCATTAATCTTGCATTGTGTCTGTCTTGCATAAAATTTTTGAGAATACCATTTTCAATTAGAACTGTTCGCTCAGTTGGCGTTCCCTCATCATCAATAGTTAAACTGCCTCTTCTATTATCTATTGTACCATCATCAACAATTGTTACTCCCTCACTTGCAACTTTTTCTCCAATAAGATCATGAAATGCTGATGTTTTTTTTCTATTAAAATCTCCTTCTAGACCATGACCAATTGCTTCATGAATTAATATAGCAGGCCAACCAGGTCCTAAGACTACTTTCATCTCACCAGCAGGTGCTGGTTTGCTTTCTAAATTTACTGATGCAATCCTAAAGGCCTCTTCACAAACATTTTTCCAATTATCATTTTTTAAATAATCATCATAAGATTGTCTGCCACCAATTCCATATACTCCCGTTTCTTTTCTTCCATTTTTTTCCAACATTACAGAAACATTAAATCTAATTAATGGACGTACATCGGTGAGTGCTTCTCCACCTGATCGAATAATTTCAATTGATTTTTGCTCACCAGCAAAACTAGCAGTCACTTGTTTTACTGATCCATCTTTTTTTCTTAAAAAATCATTTACTTTATTTAAAACTTCTAATTTCGAGTCTAAAGATTTTTGTTCAATTGGATTAATATCTTCATAAAACTTTTTATTAGATTTTGGAATTTCATGATTATATGTGCCTTTAATTGATTTAAGAGTTGATTTAAGATTTTCTGAGGAATTTTTTAATGAATCTTTTGATATTTCGTTAGAATATGAATAAGCAACAACCTCGTTTGAGATAGCTCTGAAGCCAAATCCTAAATCAGAACTATAGTTCGAGCTTTTTATTTTATTATCATCTAACACAATTGACTCTGATTTAGACTCCTCTAAATAAAGCTCACCATCATCACAATTATTTAGTGTATCAGATACTATTTTATCTGCATCTTGTCTTGTTAAATCAGATTTGTTAAAGAAATTACTCATTCATCTTAAATAGTGGTTTGTTGATAATTTTCAACTGATCATTTTACGCATGTACAATTTAATACTAAAAGTTAATTATTACTAAATGAAAGTATTTTTTAATAACTCTTGTAAAATCTGTAGATCAGAAATTAACTTATATAAAAAAGAAAATATTAAAGATATTGACTGGATAGATATTACAAATAATTCAGATGCTGAAAATGAAACATCTAGAAATGACAAAGAATTATTAAGAAGATTGCATGTTAAGGAAAATGGTAAAATTATTGAAGGCGCGGAGGCATTTCTTTATGTTTGGAAAAAAATTCCAAAATATAAATTTCTATATAAATTTTTTAAACTACCAATAATTTTCACAATCTTTAAATATGGGTATGAAATGATTGCCTTTTTTTTATATTTGAAAAATAAAAAACAACTCAAAAACTAAGTTAAGAAGAATATTAAAAATTCACTGAGTAAAGACATAGATAATAAAAACATTATTAATAAAATTGAGTACATTAGAGTTATAACTCTATTTCTTTTTCTTCTCAGTCTTACGAAAGTTTTATCATCAAGATCTGAGATATCTCTTTCACCTATAACTGGATAATCATAACTCCATCGCCATGTTGATTGGCCTAATCTAGAGTCAAGACTGTTAAAATATCTTATCCATGCAAGAACATATCTAAATACTAAATATAAAATTATCATTAACGCAGATGAAAATAACATTCTAAATGATACTTAATAATTTAAGATAATTTAATTGATATTTTTGGCTCTTTTTCTTCCGATTAATTGAGTAAGTGCGTCAACCATGGTATCTGAAGCCTTAAATATTTCATTATTTTTAAATTCATGAGAAATATTTTTTTCTGGGTTAGTTTTATCTTCAATAACTATTCCTTCATCAGGCGAATTATTTTTTATATAAATTAATAAAAGCCATTCATCATCTGATGCTTCATCCCACTTAACAAATATTTCTCCAGTTTCAAACCTTCTATCAATACATCTGAAGATAGACATGTGCCTTGTTATGTGTCTTTTGTTTAATTGAAATACTAAGCTACTAGCACTTCTATAAAAACTTTCGAGAGCAAACTCAATTTTTTGTCTAGCTAAAGTATATTCTTTTTCTTTTTGTAAAAGTGTTTCTCTATCTTCATCTCCTTGAATTTTTACTCCTAAGGCCTCTACTCTTTCCCTAATCTTTTGATCTCTAATAATTCGGTATTTTTCTTTTAGTTTTTCTATTCTTTGTTGTAAGCCAGCATAATCCTCTCTCTTTTCTCTTAAAGAAATTTTTTCTAATTTCTCTAATTCTTTAACCTCTCTAACTCTAAATTTTTCAATTTGCTTATCTAGTTTTAATTGTTGTAAAAATTGCTTTTGTTTTTCTGCTTGTTCAATTCTTAAAAGAGCTTGTTCTTTTCTTAAAAATAGTTTTATTTCTTTTGTTCTTTGTTTTTCTAATCTAATTTCATCTTTTAAGGCTTGTTCTTTTAATTTAACTTTTAATTCAGCCTCTTTTTGCTTTTCTTTTGCAGCTTCAATCTTTTCTAATCTTTCTTTTTCTTGTTTTTCTAATTTTAACCTCCTTGCTTCATCTTTTTTTAGAATTTTATACTGTGAAATTGTATCTGCTATTTTATCAAAAAATGCTTGGATATATTTTTCAAAACCGAAATTTAATCTAAACTTAAATTCAGGCTTTAAAGAATTTTGAAAGTTAACTAATTTTAAAAGAAAATCTGCTTTCTTTGGTACAGTAGATTTAGATTTTTTTGAAATTTTTTTTGATAGTTTTAGTTTCTTTGATTTTTTTTGTTTTCTTCGATTATTATTTTTTTTTACAGATTTATTTTTAATCTTAAATTTATTTGACTTTTTAGATATTTTTTTAACTTTTTTTTTGGTTTTTTTTTTGGTTTTTAAAAATACTTTTTTTTAATTTTTTTTTCTTTTTTTTCATTTTAAGAGAGTTAGTTTCTACCAATTATTTATTGATAAATATAGTCTCTTGTAACAGGCGTAGAGGAATAATTCTTTGTTAATTGAAATTGATATACAACTTGATCACCCCATTTAAATGCCATCTCACAACCAGCAAGATAAAATTCCCACATTCTAAAAAATCTTTCATCAAACATTTCAATTATTTTGTCTTTATTTCGAATACAATTTTCTTTCCAATGTCTTAGTGTATGAGAGTAATGAAGTCTTAAAACCTCAATATCTGCAACTATTAAGCCTGCATTTTCAATTGGTGTTGTTACCTCGCTTAAACTTGGAGTATAGCCTCCTGGAAAAATATACTTAGTGATCCATGGATGTGGATCTCTTGGTGGATTTACTGATCCTATAGTATGAATTAATGATACTCCATCATCTTTTAAAAGTTTTTCAACTTGTGAAAAAAATTTTTTATAAAATTTTCTTCCTACATGTTCAAACATCCCAACACTGACTATTCTATCAAATTTTTCATCAAGCTCTCTATAATCCATTAACTTAAAGTTTAATTGATTTTCTAAATTAAGTTCTTTTGCTCTTTTCTTGCAGTAATTAAATTGGTTTTCTGAAAGTGTAATACCTGTTACTTCGCAGTTTGCACTTTTTGCAATATCTATTGCAAGAGAACCCCATCCACATCCAATATCTAAAACTTTTTGATTTGGTTTTATATTAAGTTTTTTTATTATATGTTGAATTTTATTATTTTGAGCAGTTTCTAATGTATCTGTTTCATTTTTAAAATATGCACATGAATATTGTCTTTTAGGATCCAAAAATAAGTCATAAAGATCATCCGAAATATCATAATGATGTGAAACATTCATTTTTGATTTTTTTATAAAATTAAAATTAGTTAGATATCTATAAGAACCTCTTAATCTGTTTATTAAATAACTGAAAAAATTTAAGTTTCCTCTTCCAAAATTCATTAAAGAAAGATCCAAAAAATCAGTTAGAGTTCCATTTTCAATGATTATTTCACCATCTGTATATGCTTCGCCAAAATATAAATCAGGATGAAACAGCAACTTATAATGAAGATTTTTATTTAAAATTTTTAGTTTTATAGGGTTTTCACTTTTTGGATTTCCAATGATGTAACTTTTTGAATTAGCATCAACTAAAATAAATCCATCTTTTTTAAAAACATTATTTAAAAATCTAGCTAATTGCATTTAAGCCGCCTCAGTATTTTTTAATGAAAAATTTAATTTTTCTAAATTATTTATTAAATCCATTTCATCTTTAGAATTTAAAATACTGAGCGGTGGTAGAAGATTTTTATAATATATTTCTTTTTTACTAAAGTAAGTATGTAAACCTGAAATCAAATTATATTTTTCAAATTCAGCTCTTACATCGCAAAGATTTTGGTTTACTGTCTGATCATGTCCATCATTAAAATCATCGTATACTTTTCTTGCCAGTACAGAAGTAGCATTGCATGTAGCTGTAATAATTCCTGAACATCCTAACTGAAGACCTTTAAATAATTTAGATTCTGATCCAGGTAAAACTGAAAAATTTTCAATTTTTAAGTTTTCAAAAAGATTATAAGAACTATCTTTTACTCCAATAATATTTTTTGGATATTTGTTTACTAACTCTTCAATACACTCAATACTGAACTTGTAACCACAGAGTTTTTCAAAATTATATAGTACTATTTCACAATCAGAAATTACCTCTACTATTTTGCTATAAAATTCTATTACTTCTTTATCTCCATATTTATAATAAGCAGGAGGCATAATTAAAAATCTATTAAAACCTAAAGATTTGGAAACTCTCATTAAATTAATTGTTTCACCTAAAGAATTTAAACCAGTACCAATAATATACTTTTCTTTGTATTTGCTTGAAGTCAGATGATTTAACAAATTAATTTTTTCAGAGACAGGTATAAGTTGAGCTTGCCCTGTACTTCCAAATATAGCTGCTCCATGACAACCGTTGTCTATAACCATTTCTGCGTGCAGAATGGTTTTTTTGATATCAAGCGTCAAATCATCATTTAGGATCGACATTGAGGCCGCATAAATGCCTTTAATTTTACTCATAGTAAAAATTTATATAAAAATATTAATTAGTAAAGTTTATAAATTAACTATGAAAATATTAGCTATTCAAAATAAGATGGGTATTGGTGATACGGTTATTTTCCTACCCTTTATTAAAGCTATTTCAAATAAATTTGGAGCACCTGTTAGTTTGCTAGTGAAAGAAAATTCAAAAGCTGACGAATTTTTAAATCAAACAAATTATATTGATGAAATAATTCACTTAGAGAGAGAAAATAAAATAAATCAAAAACATAATGGTTTTAATGGATTTTTCAAATTAGCAAGCGATATAAAAAAATATAATTTCAATAAAGTTTTTATATTCAATTCTTCTTTGAGATATAATTTAATTTCTAGATTGGCAGGTATCAAAGAAATATTTCAATACCCGTTATTTAAGAAACAAAATCAACATATTACAGAATCTGCTAAAAAATTAATAAAAAGATATTTAGATATTGAAACTATTGATAATCCAGAGATTCAAATTGATAATGATCTAGTTCAAAAATCGGCAATAAACTTTAATATAAATAATGAAGAACTTAATGTTTTGTTAGGTGTAGGTGGTTCAGGTCCAACAAAAAGAATACCATCAAAAACTTTTCTAAACGTAATGGAAAGATTAGAAAATATTAAAAAATGTAGATTTTTTTTAGCTACAGGTAAAAATGAAGATGAGCAAAAAATCTTAATAGAAATATTAAGTACAAAATTTAGAGAAAAGTGTGTTGCTTTAGATAACCTCAGTATAAAAGAAACATTACCTATTATAAAAAATTGTAATGTTGCAATTTGTAATGATACAAGTTTCTCGCATTTATCATCAGCATTAGGAGTTAAAACAATTACATTAATGGCAGATACACCATTAATTTATGGTTCTTATAATACAAATATGCATCCAATAATTCCTGATGGAGAAACTACTGTTTCTCACAACACTCATGGTAAAGATAAAATAAATCCAGATAAGATTTATGAAAAACTATTATCAATAATTAATTAAGAAATATCTTTAAGGACTATTTCTTTAGCTTCATTGACTATAGCTGACAATCTAGAAGTCTCTGGAGAAATATCTGGGTGAATTTTTTTTTGAATCTTTTGGTAAGCTTTATTTAGTGCTTCTTTAGTTGGTTTTTTATTAATATCTAAATTTAAAATTTTATACGCCTCAGATATTGATAATGTTGAAGAGTTATTATTTTGATGCTGATTAAAAGAAAATCTTCCAGAATTCCTCAAAGTTTGAATAAGTCTATAAAGAGAAAGCAATTGTATCAATGACAAACCTTTAAGTTTAACTAAAGCAAGACTTGCAAGAGTTAATGGTAATGTGAGTAGAAATTTTCCACCAATAGCAAATAAAACTGCTAATAAAGCCAACAATAAAATTGTTATCAGCCTCACTCCTTTTGACATTTTTTTTGGAGAAATATTTGACCACCATCTTAATAAAAAATATAAGATGACTAAAATTACAACTAGATAAATAATAATATTCATATATTTCCTTATTAGATGAAAGTACCACAACTTAAAAAAAAACTAGAGATAAAAACTTGTCACAATATTGATTGGGAAGACAATTATAGCTGGATTCATCAAGATAACATTTTGGAAGTTCTCAGAGATAAAAACAAATTAGATCCTGAAGTGAAAAAATATTTAGAAGATGAAAATGCTTACTCAGAGCATCATTTAAAAGATACAAAAGATATCCAAAAAAAATTATTTGATGAGATTAAAGCAAGAATTAAATTAGATGATGAATCTTTGCCCTATAAAGATCACACCTATGAGTATTGGACAAAAACTACAACACAAGGAAATTATTCCATAAAACTTAGAAAAAAAATTGGTTCAGAAAATATTGAGGAAATATGGAATGGAGATAAAGAAAAAGAAAAACTTAAAACTGAATATTTTGGGGTTGGAGATTTAGAAGTAAGTAACAATGATAAATATCTAGGATACTCTTTAGATCTTAAAGGATCTGAATATTATACAATTTATTTAAGAGATATAAAAACAAACAAAATTATTTCAAAAGAAATTGCAGAAACATCAGGGGGGATAACATTTAGTTTAGATGATAAATATATTTTTTATTCTAAACTGGATGAAAATCATAGAGCAAGAACAATATACAGGCACAGAATAGGCGATTTTGAGGGCAAAGATGAATTAATATTTGAGGAGAAAAGCGAGGCTTTTACAGTAGGAATTGGGAAAAGTTCAGATGAAAAATATTTTTTTATAAATACTTCTGACCATAATACTTCAGAGCAATATTACTTTAAATCAGATGAATTAAATCCATCTCCAAAACTTCTTATTAAAAGAGAAAGAGGTGTTCTATATTCTGTTAATTCATGGGATGGTAAATTTTATAATCATACAAATAAAAATGCTGAAGACTTTAAAATTGATATTTGTGACAATTTAGAAAATCAAAATTGGAAAACATATATTCCAGCAAAAGATGAAGTTTTAATTGGTGGATTAACATTCCTTAAAAATTGGATTATTCGTGGTGAAACATCAGATGCACTAGATAAATTATTTGTCAAAAATATTTCTACAAATATAGAAGAAGAATTAATTTTTTCTGATGAAACTGTTTATGTTCCAGGAGTAAGCTTAACTCAAAAAGATAGAAATACTGATGAAGTTCATTTAGGATACTCCTCACCTAAAACTCCTTCTAGAGTATTTAAATATAATTTAGTAACAAAATCTAAAGAACTTGTTAAAGAACAAGAGATCCCATCTGGTCATAATAAAGATGACTATATTGTTGAGAGAGTTGAGTTTAAATCTCATGACGGAAGAATGGTTCCATTAACGATTACTCGACACAAAAAAACAAAAATTGATGGGTCTGCAAATGTTTTGTTGTATGGGTATGGGTCTTATGGAAATTCTATGTCACCAAGTTTTTCTTCTACAAGATTAAGTCTTATCAATAGAGATATAATTTGGGCCACAGCCCATATCAGAGGTGGTATGGAAAAAGGTATGAAGTGGTGGAAAGAGGGAAAATTAACAAACAAAAAAAATACTTTTGAAGATTATATTTACGCAGCAAAATATTTGATCGAAAAGAATTATACATCAAAAGGAAATATTATTGGAATGGGTGGATCAGCTGGAGGATTGTTAATGGGAGCTGTAGTCAATCAATCTCCTGAATTATTTTTAGGAATTATAATGGCTGTTCCTTTTGTGGATTCTTTAACAACAAATCTTGACCATTCTTTACCTTTAACTGTAGGAGAATTTGACGAATTTGGAAATGCAAAAGAGAATAAAGAACACTTTGATTATATTTTTTCATATGCACCCTACAACAATATTAAAAAAATGGATTATCCACATATTTTTATTACAACAAGTTTAAGTGACAATAGAGTTTTATTTGATGAACCTGCAAAGTTCACAGCAAAACTTAGAGACTACAAAACAGATAATAATTTACTTCTTTTAAAAACCGAAATGAATGCTGGTCATGGTGGAAAATCTGGAAGAGACGGGGCAATAGAAGAAATTGCTATTGACTATGCATTTGCATTAAAGATTTCTAAAAAAATTTAGTGCATTTTAAATCTTGAAAAAAAAAAATTAATTACCATATAAATCTAGTAAGTCGCCTAATGGGGCTTGCAAAAATAAACTTGCTTAACAAAGGAGGATATTATGACAAGTAAGGATCTATCTATATTTAACTCACTTAGACCTTTTTCAATTGGTTTTGATGATATGTTCGACCAATTTGAAAATATGTTGGGAAATGGGAATTTGACAATGCAGTCAAATTATCCACCCTACAACATCCGAAAGACAGGTAAAGACAACTACGCAATTGAAGTAGCATTGGCTGGCTTTAGCAAAAAAGACGTTGAGGTTGAGTTCGAGGACAATTTATTAACTGTAAGAACAAAACAAGTTAATAAGTCAGAGGACAGTGATGTTAATGGAGAAATTATTCATAAAGGTATTTCTCAAAGACAATTTGCAAGATCATTCACTATAGCTGATGATGTAAAAGTTAATGGTGCTGAGCTTAAGGATGGTCTTTTAACAATATCTTGTGAGAGAATAATTCCAGAACATAAAAAAAAGAAGCTTATTGAAATTAAATAAGTCTTAAACCTTGCTTGTGGGGATTTCTCCCCACAAGTTTAAATTAATTATTTCTTTGCCATTATAGCATTCAAAGCAAATGCTAATAATCCAGCAGGTATAAGTCCAGTTGTTAACAGTAGTTTTAAACTTATTCCAAAATCTGGAATATTTTTCACAAAGTCTGGTAACAATGACATCCCAATTCCAAAAGACAAAGAGAGAGCTAAGATTAATAAATTTCTTTGATCCATTTCTGCCCTTGAAATCAATTTAATACCAGCAGCCACAATCATACCAAACATAATAATTGCTGCTCCACCTATCACAGACTCTGGCATCGCTGCAATTATTCCACCTAATTTTGGAAATAATCCCATAAGAACCAAAACTATTCCAGCTATAGTTCCAACGTGTCTACTTACAACTCCTGTAAACGCAACTAGTCCAGCATTTTGTGAGTAAGATGTATTTGGCATCGCATTAAATATTGCACCAAATGCAGTACCGACACCATCCGCCATAATTCCACCTGATATTTCTTTATCTGTTGCCTCTCGTTTAGCACCACCCATTGTCGTAGCACTTATATCTCCAATTGTTTCAATTGTTGTAACAACTGACATAAACAACATTAGAATTATTGCACCGGGTACAAAATCAATTCCATATTGAAGTGGCATTGGAAATGCAAACCATGATGCGGAAGCAATTTTTCCGTAGTTAACCATTCCTAGTGCAGCTGCAACTATGAAGCCTGCTACTATTCCAATTAAAATTGATCCTGCAGAAGCCATCCCTTTACCTCTAAGATTAAAAAAGATAGCAACTATAAACACTGTGAAAGCAACCGTTAAATGATTTGCATTTGCAAAGATTTCAGGTTTATTATTCATTAACCATCCACCTCCACCAGCATACATAAAACCAACTTTAAGCAAACTAAATCCGATCATTAATACAACAATACCAGTAACTAATGGTGGGAATAAATGTCTTATTGGTTTTAAAACTTTTCCAATAAAAATTTGAAAAATTCCTCCAATGAACGCTGCTGTAAATACCGCACCTAATCCTGCTGCTTTAAATGGTAGCATGATAGGTATAAATGCAAAACTTGTTCCTTGAACAATTGGAAGTCTTGCACCAATTTCTTTGTATCCAACAGTTTGAATGATTGTTGCAACTCCCGCTACAAACAAAGCCATTTGAATCAAAAATATTTTTTGTTCAGGCGTTTGACCAAAAACTCCAGCCACAATAATAGGAACCGTTATATTACCAGCAAACATTGCTAGTACGTGCTGAATTCCTAAAGGTATGGATTTATTTAATGGAAGTTTTTTATCCGGACTATTTGTAGAGCCCGCTTTTGTTTTTCTTGAAGCCATATAACCTCCGTCGTTAACTAAACCGACGTTACATTATTAGTTATGAATTAATATAAAAAAAATGATTAGTTTAGAAGAGCTCTACTTTAGATGCTAAAAAAAACCTATAATGAGCAGATTTATTTTAATTAATAAATTTTAAAAGCAACCGTTTGAAACAAAGCCTACGACTATATTTTCTGAATTTATTTCAAACCTACGTTCACATGGAACAAGGTATTTTTTACTATTATAAACAAGCTCAAAGTTCCCTTTAGCGTTTTTAAAGTCTTCGTCTGGTTTTCCAAGTTCCATTTGAAGTTCGCTTGCTGATTTTCCAAGAAATTTACTTAATTTTTCATTTTCCTTTTCAACAATAGCATCTGTTTTATCTTTAACAGTTTGACATCCTGAAAAAAAAATTAATAAAATTACAAGACTTATTGCTGATTTAAGTTTTGACATAAGTTTAAATTAACATTCTTTGTTTAATAAATTATTAACTTTTAAGTTGTATAAATAATTTATTTCTTATTACTTTTAAGTTTAATTATAGTAACAATTGTGTTCTTTATTTGATGGTTCAAGCGTATGAATGAAAAAGCCCTAGAAAAGATACTAAATATATTTTCAAAAGAGGTTTTACCCTTAACTGAAAAAGGTGTTGCTAAAGGGAGTAAAGTATTTGGTGCCGCAATAATTAAAAAAGATGATTTATCCCTTGTAGTTGCAGAAACAAACAATGAAATTGAAAATCCATTGTGGCATGGAGAAATGCATACTCTCAAAAAATTTTATGAATTAAATGCAAATACAAGACCAAAAGAAAAAGACTGCATGTTCTTAAGTTCACATGAGCCGTGCAGTATGTGTTTGAGTGGAATTACATTTTCTGGATTTGACAATTTTTATTATTTGTTTCCGTATACTGCAACAAATGATGAATTTAGTATTCCACACGATTTAAATATACTGAAAGAAGTGTTTAAAATTAATGATGGAGAGTATAATAAAGAAAATTCCTTTTGGAAAAGTCACAATATAAATTTACTTATTGAAAATTTACCTACATCAAAAAAAGAAAAAATTTTAAATCAACTAAACGAAATTAAAAAAAAATATCAAGCATTATCAAATCAATATCAGGAAAATAAGGATGGAAATTCTATACCATTAAATTAAATAATGAAAACAAACCTTAAAATTTCAAATGTAACAAAGATATATCCTGGATGTGTTGCAAACGATAATGTTTCGCTAGAGTTTAACAGTGGTAGGATTTATGCTCTTCTTGGTGAAAATGGTGCTGGAAAATCTACACTAGTCAAAATTCTATCAGGCGTCATCATTCCTGATCAAGGTGAAATTTATTTAAATAAAAATAATCTAAAGCTCAATTCACCATTAGATGCAAAAAAAAATGACATAGGAATGGTATTCCAGCATTTTAATCTTTTTGAAACTTTGTCTGTATTTGAAAACTTAATAATAGACTCTGATGGACAAAGAGAAGGTTTAAGAGGAAAAATTGATACAATTATGAAAAAATACAATTTTTCAATTGATCTTGATATTCCTGTTCTAAATCTGTCAGCAGGTCAAAAACAGAAAGTAGAAATAATAAGATGCCTTATAAGAAATCCAAAAGTTTTAATTATGGATGAGCCAACATCTGTATTAACTGAACAAGAAACAATTGAATTATTTCAATCTTTGAAAAAATTTTCGGAAGAAGGAATTTTAATTATTTATATTACACATAAACTAAAGGAAGTTATGCAGCTTTGTGATGAAGTTGCTGTAATGAGAAGAGGAAAGTTAGTTTCTGTAAGTGAAATAAAGAATGAAAATATTGAGTCACTTGCTAACAAAATGGTGGGTCAGAACCTAAAAACAATTAAGAAAAAAAAAGCAAAAACTTCATCAGATCAATTAATTAAAATAACAAACCTTAATTTTACAAGTGAAGACCCCTTTGAAACAAATTTAACGGATATTAATTTTTCTGTTAATCGAGGGGAGTGTTTAGGAATTGCTGGTATATCAGGAAACGGACAAAGTGAATTATTTCAAGTATTAAGTGGTGAAATTATTTCGGAAAAGAACTCTATAGAATTTAACAATAATTACATAGGAGATTTAAGTCCTCAAGAAAGAAGAGAATATTTGATGGCCTTTTCTCCAGAGGATAGGCTTGAGCAGGCTGCAATTCCACAAATGAAAATTTTTGAAAATGTAGCTCTAAACAATTTTAAATCATCAAATTTTTTTAATAATGGATTAATAAACGAAAACAAAATTAAAGAACATTCCAAAAAAATAATTTCAGATTTTAATGTTAATACGGACAATATTGAATTAAAAAGCCAATTTTTGTCCGGAGGTAATCTTCAAAAATTAATTATTGGAAGAGAATTAATAACATCTCCAGATTTATTAATTTGTTTTAATCCAACTTGGGGTCTAGATGTTGGAGCAATAAATTATATCCACGAAACATTGATTAAAATCAATGAACAAAATAAATCAATTATATTAATATCTACAGACACTGATGAGTTATTAAAATTAAGTGATAAAATTTCAGTAATTCATAAAGGAAAGTTGTCAAAAATTATGAATTCTGAAGAAGTTACCTCTGAAAAACTTGGGATACTAATGGGAGGAGCAGATTGATTAAAATCGTAAAAAGAGGTCAACCATCAAGAGCTATTTTTTTCTTTACACCCGTATTAGCTATTTTTCTAACATTAGTAGCGGGAGGTTTGATTTTTTTTATTTTAGGTTTTAAACCATTTGAAGCTCTTAAATTTTTTTTCATAGTTCCAATTGCAGATAAATATGGTTTCAGTGAATTACTATTAAAAGCTACACCTCTTTGTTTAATAGCAATTGGTTTATCTTTTTGTTTTAAAAGTAATAACTGGAATATTGGAGCCGAAGGACAATTAACTTTCGGGGCGATAGTTTCTGGAGGAGTTGCATTATTGTTTTATGAGCAAGAAGGATTTTACATTCTTCCAACAGTAATTTTAGCTGGTGCAATCGGTGGTATGCTGTATGCATCAATACCCGCAATCTTAAAAACTTACTTTAATACAAATGAAATATTAGTAAGTCTTATGTTGGTATATGTCTCAAAATTAATTTTGGACTATCTTGTTGTTGGCCCTTGGAGTAATCCAGAGGGGTTTAATTTTCCTGAAACTAGACAGTTCAGTGACTCTGCTAAACTTCCGTTGTTATTTGAAGGACTGAGAATTCACGCGGGAATATTTTTAGCTTTAGCTGCTGTGGTTATCAGTTGGTTTGTTTTTTATAAAACGTATTTAGGGTTCCAAATGAAAGTTTCGGGTTTGAGTTTAAAGACAGCAAAATATGCCGGATACAAAGGTAAAAAAATGATCATCCTTGTTTTTCTAATAAGTGGTGCTTGCGCAGGTTTAGCTGGAGTTGGAGAAATAACTGGACCTATTGGACAGCTTCATAGAGAAATTTCTCCAGATTATGGTTTCACTGCTATAATTGTAGCGTTTTTGGGTCGTTTACATCCTGTCGGTATCATCTTTGCATCTCTAGTTGTTGCAATAACTTATCTGGGTGCTGAGACAGCTCAAATATTTATGCAAATACCTAAATATACTGGTCAGGTTTTTCAAGGAATGATTTTATTTTTTCTTCTTGCATCAGATTATTTACTTTTTTTCAAAATTAAATTTATAGGTTTAAAAAAATGATCATCGATATAAATTTTATTGGACTGATAATTGCATCAATCATGGCCTCTGCTGTTCCTTTAATCCTAGCGTCTTGTGGTGAACTGATTACAGAAAGGTCTGGAGTTTTAAACCTCGGTGTTGAAGGAATGATGATCATTGGTGCTATTTCAGGTTTCGCATTAATGACTGTTACAGGAAGTTTAATTATTGCAATTTTTGGTGCAATGTTAGCTGGAGTTTTAATTTCAACTATTTTTGCATTCCTGACGCAAACATTGATCACAAATCATGTTGCTACTGGTTTGGCGCTTACCATATTTGGAATTGGTATTTCTGCGATGATAGGAAAAAATTTTGTAGGTATTCCTGGAAAAGAGTTTCCTGTTTTATTTGAAAGTTTAAAAGAGACCATACCGCTTTTAGGTCCAATATTATTTGGACATTCAATTGTTTTTTATTTTGCTTTTGCCCTTCCCTTCATAACTAGCTATTTTTTAAAAAAAACGAAAATTGGATTAATTGTAAGAGCTGTAGGAGATTCGCCTGAGTCTGCATCTAATCAAGGAATAAATGTTAGGTTAGTTCGTTACGCTTGTATACTTTATGGAGGCGCAATGAGTGGACTTGCTGGTGCATATTTATCCATGATTTATACTCCTCAGTGGATTGAAAATATGACAGGAGGAAGAGGCTGGATCGCATTAGCTCTGGTGGTTTTCTCAACGTGGAACCCAATTAAAATTTTGATTGGTGCTATGATATTTGGTGGCTTAACAATTATTCAGTTTCATATGCAAGCAATTGGAGTAAGAATTCCTGTGCAATTTTTAACAGCTCTACCTTACATCGTTACAATAATAGTTTTAGTTGTAATTTCTCGTGATAGTAGAAAAATAAGACTAAGTACTCCTAGTTCGTTGGGGAAATCTTTTCATAAAGACAATTAATTTAAAAATAATCATTTTTTTTTAGATAATTTAATTTAAATTTAAATAATTAAAAAATCAAAAGGGGAAATAAATTTATGCATAAATTTTTAATTCGTTCTTTCGTCTCTTCTTTAGTTTTATTATTTACATTAACTGTAGCTGCAGTTGCAAAAGATGTTAAAGCAGCATTTGTTTATATTGGTCCAACTGGTGACCATGGATGGACATATCAGCATGATGTAGGTAGAAAAGCTGTTGAAGCTGCCGGATTTAAAACAACTTACGTAGAAGGTGTTCCAGAAAGTGCCGATGCTGAGAGGGTTCTTAGACAATTAGCTAACTCTGGTCATGATGTTATCTTTACAACTAGTTTTGGATATATGAATCCAACAAACAAAGTTGCAAAAGAGTTTCCAAATGTAAAATTTGAACATGCTACTGGATACAAAAGAGAACATCCAAATGTTTCAACGTACGCAGCTAGATTCTACGAAGGTAGAACTATCTTAGGAACAATTGCTGGAACTATGACAAAATCAAATGTTATTGGTTATGTTGCATCTTTTCCAATTCCTGAAGTTATCAGAGGTATCAATTCATTTACTTTAGCAGCTCAAAAAGTTAACCCAAATATTAAAACTAAAATTGTTTGGGCTTTCACTTGGTACGATCCAGGTAAAGAAGCAGAGGCAGCAAAAGCTTTAATCGATCAAGGTGCTGATGTAATTGCTCAACATACAGATAGTACTGCTATTGTTCAAATGGCTGAAAAGGCTGGAGTATATGCTTTTGGGCAAGCAAGTGATATGGACAAGTTTGCTCCTAAAGCTGTATTAACTTCAGTTGAAAACAATTGGGGGCCATATTACGTAGACAGAGTTAAAGCTGTTGCGAACGGTACATGGAATCAAAAAGATACTTGGCATGGTATTGGGGACGGCATGGTTGTGATATCAGATTTAGATTCACAAATGCCAGCTGACCTAAGATCAAAAGTTAAAAAACTTCAAGCAGATTTAGCATCTGGTAAAGTTCATTCTTTCACTGGACCAATTTATGACCAGAAAGGTAATTTAATGGTAGCAGAAGGAAAAACTGCAGATGATGGAATGCTTGCAGGAATGATGACTTACGTTAAAGGTGTTGAAGGAGATATACCTAAGTAATCAGTTTCCAATTTAAAAATTTAAAAGGCCGGTTTTTTAACTGGCCTTTTTTATATCTGATGTTTTTTTTTTATTTCTTCAATCCTTAATTCTTCATAAATTTCAAAGGGCTGCACTATCCAAGGATTATCAGGAAGTTTTTTTGCACAAAAATCTGGCTCAAATGTTGATTTCTTCTTTTTAAATAATGTTGCGGTTTTAATGTCTTCTATTTTATCTTTAATAGGTTCGTATTTTTTTAACCAGTCTATACTTTTGTTAAAAGTTATTCCTGTATCAGATAAATCATCGCATAAAAGTATTTTACCACCCATATTAGGTGCGATAGAACTCATTTCCCTTGAGAACACAATATCACCCTGCTCATCCTCCACTCCTTTACCACTGTAAGATTCAACTGCAAGATATGCACATTTTAATTTAAATATTCTGCTTAATACGTCTATCATTGGTGCTGCGCCACGCATGATGCCAATCAGTATTGTTGGTTTATATCCACTTTCATCAATTTGGATTGCTAACTTTTCAACAGTCTGGTTGTACTCTTCCCAACTGACAATCATTTTTTCTGTCATAATTTTTTAATATCTATTTATTTAAATAATAAAACTAAAACTGCAAGAACGATAAGTGCAATTATTGAAGATATTAAGATATACAACCTATGAATGTTTCTTCCTCTTAAATTAAAATAATGTCGTGCTACTCCAGTAATAACTGCTAATGCACATAATATTAACCAATTATACTGATGATAAACTAAGAAACTTGAGTGTCCAGAAAGCATTATAAACAATACTAAAAAAGTGGAATAATTATTATGAATTGATCTCTGTTTAGCTGCTAGAGATAAACTCATATCAAATTTTTCACCTCTTTTACTACTGGTGATGATGTTCATTTGATTGGGTATAATTACTGTAAAAACATTACCAAACATATTGGTTCCTATAATTAGTCCAACACTTAAAATTGCAAATTTTGGTCCAAACAATTTTGTTAAACCAAAGGAAACGGCTGCTAATAAAATAATTGCTGTAGATATAAATAAAATATTATTCTCAATCAATTTTGATTTACACAATAGATCATATATAAACCAAAAAATAATTAATGATAAAAGCGAGATAATAATGGCGTAACTAGGAGGCATCAACAGAACACGTTTATCGACCATTAATACACCAGCGTTATAATAATAAATTACAACTAAGAGCAACATTCCTGTTACAAAAGTTAGGTAACTTTGCCATTTAAAAATTACTAATCTATTTAAATAATCCTGTGGTGGTGAGGTTTTTAACCTTGAAAGTTTATAAAAAAAACCAGAATGCATCAGATATCCTTCTCCATCGACATCATTGCTTGTTATATTTTTATTTAAATTATTGTCTAAGTAATTAAATAAAAAACTGTTACCTACCCATAATATTGCAAATACTACATGGCCCCATCTTAGAATAACTTCTAACCATTTAATTGTATAAGGTAAAAATTCCATCAGTATTTTATTTTATCTATTTTTTTATCCCAAATTTCAAAAGCTTTTAAAGCTTCTTCTCTAAGCATTTGTACCATTTTAATTTTTCTATCATCAATTTTTTTTGGAATTTCTGTATAAATAAAAGAATCATCAAAATCTATATTTTTTGCATCTTCTCTAGTGTTAGCATAATATATTTTACCTAATCTTGACCAATAAATTGCTGAAAGACACATCGGGCAAGGTTCACAAGATGTATAAATCTCGCATTCAGATAGATCAAAAGTATTTAAATTTTTACAAGCTTCTCGAATTGCTACTATTTCTCCATGAGCAGTTGGATCATTTGTGGAAGTAACTCTGTTAGAGCCCTCTGCAATAATCTTTTGATCCTTAACTATAACACTTCCAAAGGGACCACCTATAGTATTCGCACTTTTTATTGAAAGTTCAATGGCTTTTGCCATAAATTTTTTTTTATCTTCCATTTTTTTTTTTTATTTTATTTTTAATTTTGTTAATACTCATTAAAATTCTTTCAGGTGTTGCTGGCGCATTAAGTTCTGGTGCAAACTGATAATTTCCAACTGAAGCAACTGCATCTTTAATTGCATAAAAAACGCTCATAGCTAACATTAGAGGAGGTTCGCCTGTTGTCTTTGCTTTATTAACAACTTTTTCTTTATTTATTCCATCTTTAAAAATTTCTACATTAAATTTTTTTGGAATATCACTTACCGCAGGTATTTTGTAAGTCGATGGAGAGAAAGTTGTAATTTGACCATTTGATTTCCAATTTAGTTCTTCAATAGTTAACCAACCTTGTCCTTGAACAAAACCCCCTTCGATCTGACCTAATTCAAGTGCAGGATTTATTGGTTTTCCTGCATCATGCAAAATATCAACTCTTTCTAGGATATTTTCACCTGTCAGCGTATCTATAGTTACTTCTGAAACAGCTGCACCATAACAAAAATAATAAAATGGTCTTCCTCTAAATTTTTTTTTATCAAAGTTTATTTTTGGCGTTGAGTAGAAGCCTGAGGATGAAAGAGAAATTCTATTTAAATATGCTTCTTGAATAATACTTTTAAATTCAAATTGTCTGTTTCCAAATATTATATATTGATCCTTATAAATTGCTTCTTGATTGTAAATCTTATATTTTTTTTTAATAAATTTTTCTAAATTTAATTTAATTTTTGCTACTGCATTTAATGCTGCAGCACCATTAAGGTCTGTGGTTGAAGATGCAGCGCTAGCTGAAGTATTTGGAACCTTAGCTGTATTTGTTGATGAAATATGTACTAAATTATATGGTAATCCCAAGGAATTGGCCACTAGTTGAGCTATTTTTGTATGAGTCCCTTGACCCATTTCTATACCACCATGGTTCAAGTTCACACTTCCATCTGTATAAATATGCACTAAAGCACCAGCTTGATTTAAATGAATTGTTGTAAATGAAATCCCAAATTTTACTGGTGTAATAGCTATACCCTTCTTTTTAAATTTATTTTTTTCATTGAATTTTTTTATCTCTGAATATCTTTTCTTATAATTAGATTTATTTTCTAAATTTTTAAATATTTCATTAATCACATTGTCTTCAATAGTCATTCCATAGTGAGTTATATTTTTTTTATCTTTTTGATAAAAATTTTTCTTTCGAACTTGAATAGGATCTATTTTTAAATACCTTGAAATATTATCAATAACATTTTCTATAGCCATCATTCCTTGATTTCCACCAAAGCCTCTAAATGCAGTTGAAGTTGGAATATTTGTCTTGCATAAATTATTTGTTACCTCGATATCTGATATGTAATATGCATTGTCTATATGAAGAAGAGCTCTTTCATTTATTGCTGCTGATAAATCAGGCGACATTCCACAATTTGATGATAAGTTAATTTTTAATCCTTCAATAATTCCTTCATCATTAAATCCAACTTCGTATTCAGATAAAAATTCATGCCTTTTACCAGTCAAAATTATATCATCATCTCTATCTAGTCTTAATTTCACAGGCTGACCTGTTTTTTTTGCCAACAACGCACAAATACATGCAGTCATAAAATTTGTCTCTTTCCCTCCAAATCCACCTCCAATTCTTCTTACTTCAACATTTATAGAATTACTTTTCTGATTAAACATTTTTGCAATTAATTGTTGTGTCTCAGAAGGATGTTGTGTTGAACTGTAAACTAAAAAGTTATCATCTTCTTTAGGTATAACAAACGCTGCCTGACCCTCTAAATAAAAGTGTTCTTGACTTCCGGTTGTAAAGTTTCCTTTCAAATTATATTTTGAATTTTTAATTTTCTTAGAAGGGTTTCCTTTTTTAATTTTTCTAGGCTTAAATAAAAACTGTTTTTTATTTAAAGCATCTTTTATTGTGATAACTGGTTTTAAATCTTTATAAGTGATTTTTGCCTTTAATACTGCTTTTCTTGCTAGTTCAGTAGTTATGGCAGCTACAGCAAACAATGGTTGACCAAAAAACTCAACTTTTTTATCTGGAAATATTGGATCACCATCAAAAACAGGGCCTACATCGTTCCTTCCTGAGATATCACTTTGAGTGACTACTGATATCACCCCTTCACTTTTTTTTACATCGCTTAAGTCTATTTTTTTGATTATTGCATGAGCTTTTTTACTTAAACCAATTGCACCATAAATTGTATTTTTTGGTTCATTAATATCGTCAGTGTATTCAGCGTATCCACTTACATGCTTATAAGCACTATCATGTGGTCTTACATCATTAATATAGTTCTCTTTGCTCATTTAATTAACTCT
Source organism: uncultured Pelagibacteraceae bacterium (assembly GCA_902593285.1). Lineage (GTDB taxonomy): Bacteria > Pseudomonadota > Alphaproteobacteria > Pelagibacterales > Pelagibacteraceae > Pelagibacter. The sequence goes on along the minus strand of CACJHW010000002.1, from coordinate 64,983 downwards.
TGTTAGTTTATTAGAATGTATTTCTACGAAACATTTCATCAATAAATTTTTTGCTATCTCTAGTCTATATTCTTTACTTGCTCTCATATCCCCTATAGGACTTAGGTCTTTATCAAGATAATTTTTGGCTTGATTAAAAGTACTTAAATTAAGAGGTTTATTCTTAAGAATTTTCTCACAGGCTTTAGCTCTTTTTGGTACAGCTGCCATACCTCCAAAAGCAATAAAAACCTCTTTAATTTTATTTTTATCAATTTCAAAATTAAAAGATCCACAAACAGATGAAATATCATCATCAAATCTTTTTGATATTTTAAATGCTTTAAAAATATTTTTCTTAAATAATGGTATTTTTATTGAGTGAATAAACTCATTCTTTTTTAATTTAGTTTTTCTATAATCGAGAAAAAAATTGTTTATAGGAATAACTTTTCTTTGATTGAAGCTTTCAATTAAAATTTCTGCATTTAAAGATAACAAAATTGGTAATGTATCACCTATCGGAGATGCTGTTGCAATGTTACCACCTATAGTTCCTACATTTCGAATTTGAACAGAACCATATCTTTTAAGAACTAAATAAAAATCTGGATAATGTTTTTTAATTTCTTTTTCAAATTTTATTAAAGGTGTAGAGGCGCCAACTTCAAGGTAATTTTTATTTACTTTTATAAAGTCTAATTCTTTTATTTCTTTTAAATCAATTATAAAAGGAATTTCTTTTCTTTCTTTTGTAACTTTTAAAGATAAGTCTGTTCCACCTGCAAGAAAACTAAAATTAGAGTATTTTTTAATTATATTTTTTAAATCCTTAATATTCTTTGGTGAAAAATAAATTTTATCATCTTTTTTAATATAAATATTTTTTGGTTTAATTTTTTTTAATAATTGAATAACTTTATTATTATTTTTACTAAATTGATCATTCCTGTTTTTCTTGTCTAAACTTTTTGCAGCATCTATTATAGGTCTATATCCAGTGCAACGACATAAATTACCTGATATAGAATCTGTTATTAATTCATTATTAAGATTTTTGTTATTTTTAAACATTGAAAATAAAGCCATGACAAATCCTGGTGTACAGAAACCGCATTGGGAACCATGAAATTTTACCATCGCATCTTGTACAGGGTGAAGTTTTCCATCTTTGGAAACCAAATCTTCTACAATTAAAAGTTGTTTACCATTTAATGATGGAACAAATGAAATACAGGAATTAATTGCTTTATATATAATCTTATTATCGACTAATTCACCTAAAACAATTGTACACGCGCCACAACCACCCTCTGAACATCCTTCTTTGGTTCCAGTCTTATTTAATTCGGTTCTAATATAATTAAGTATGGTTTGATTTGGATCAGGATTATTGATTACTATAAGTTTATCATTTAATAAAAATTTAACAGAGCTCGATATCACTTAACTACCTCTATAAGTAGAATAACTCCAAGGTGAAACAAGTAAAGGAACATGATAATGCTGTGAGGGATCTGAAATACCAAATCTGATAATAACATCATCCAGGAATGGAACATCGCTAGCTGCAGATGTATTTTTAAAATAATCACCAATATGAAAAACTAATTCATATTTACCCTTAATAAAAATATCTCCCTCAGCTAATGGTGAATTAGCTCTACCATCGTCATTGAGTTTTGTTGACGTTAATTTTTTTCGTTCTGAATTATTAATATAAAACAACTCAACTAGGATACCTTTGCCAGGTTTACCAGAATACACATCTAAAACATGAGTTGTGAGCTTTGTCATAAAATTATAATATCATTTAATTTTAAACTTAAATTATTTTAAAGTTATGAGAACAATAGATAACATTAACGATCTTAACAAGTCTGATTTTTTGTCTTTATTTGGTAATGTTTTTGAAAAAACTGAGTCAGTTGCAGTGGAAGCATTTGAGTCAAAACCATTTAAAAACTTCGAAGATATTATGTTTAGAATGCTTGATATTTATGAAAATTACGAAAAGAATAAAATTTTAGAGATTTTAAATGCTCATCCTGAGCTTGCTGTAGCAAAAAAAATGACCTCTGAATCTATATCAGAACAAGCCTCTGCAAAATTAAACCAATGTTCTAATGATGAATATGAAGAATTTAAAAAATTAAATTCAGAATATAAAAAAAAGTTTAATTTTCCTTTTATAATTGCCGTAAAAGGTAAAGATAAAAATGAAATTTTGAATAATTTTAGACAAAGAATACAAAGTGATGTAGAAAGTGAATTCCTTGAAGCAAAAAAACAAGTAAAAAAAATTGCAACCTTTCGTTTGAATGAAATAAATAAAAAATGAAAAAATTTATAAGTGCAAAAATGATTAACTTAGCGGACCCAAGAATTGGATCTAAAGTTATATTTAAGACTGACGATTTTTTTGCAGCTGCTCATAGAATATTAAACATCGAAACTCCAGTTTTTAAAGACGGACTATTTGACAAACATGGTAAATGGATGGATGGATGGGAAACAAGGAGAAGAAGATCAAAAGGTTTTGATTATTTAATTTTAAAACTTGGTAAACCTGGGAAGATATTTGATATAGACATTGACACGACACACTTCAATGGAAACCAACCCACATATGCTTCTTTAGAGGGTTGCTTAAGTAAAACAAAGCCTAATAAGAAGACAAAATGGATTTCCTTACTGAGCAAAAAAAAAACTTGGGCCAAGCCAAAACCATAGCTTCAAATCAAACAAAAAATCTGTTTTTAATTATATAAGACTAAACATTTTTCCAGATGGTGGAGTTGCAAGACTAAGGCTTTATGGAAAAATTGAAATGGAGAAAAACTTTTTAAATAACAAAACTATTAACCTTACATCTGTTTTAAATGGCGCTTCAATTATTGGTTGTAATAATGAACATTTCGGCAAAGCTGAAAATATCATAGCACCTGGTAAAGGGAAAAATATGGGAGATGGTTGGGAAACAAGAAGAAGTAGAGGAAAAAACTTTGATTGGCTTATAATAAAATTTGGAAAACCAGGATTAATAAAAAAGCTAGAGATAGATACCCATCATTTTAAAGGAAACTATCCCGATAGTTGTTCAATTCAAACTGCAAGCATTTCAAAAGATCTTTCCAATAAATCAATTGTCAACAATTCAAAAAATTGGAAGTTTATTTTAAATAAGTCAAAACTGTCAGCTCACAAGAAACATATTTTTAAAAAATTTTTAATTAAGAGAAGTAAAGAAAATTATCTTAGAATTAATATCTATCCAGACGGTGGAATTTCAAGAATAAGGGCATTCGGAAATTTTGTGAAATGAAAATAATAAAAGCAAAAAAAATTAATAAAAAAAATTTTTCTAAATTTGGTCAATTAATAAATACGTCAAAAAAAAATCCTATAAATATTAATGATGGGTATGCAAAAAGATTTGATAATTTGATAAACCTAGATGCATCTAAAAACAAAGGGAAAGCAATTGTTAGTATTTTTAAAGCAAAAAAAAGAAAGTTTCCTATGAAAATTGATATGATGGAAAAACATCCTTTAGGAAGCCAAGCTTTTATACCAATGGAAGATACAAAATTTTTAGTATTTGTAGCACCAAAAGGAGATAAACCAGATGTAAATAAAATCCAATCCTTTTTAGTACCAAAACAAACTGGGGTTAATTACAATGCTGGTATTTGGCACTTTCCGTTGATTTCTATGAAAGATATGAATTTTCTAATTGTTGATAGAAAAGGAAAAGGAAACAATCTTGTTATTTATAAATTTAAAAAAGATAAAATTATTTTAAAGAAATGAAAAGAAAATATCCAAGAGATTTAGTGGGATATGGTTCCAAACAAGTTAAGGTAAAGTGGCCTGGTAATGCAAAGTTAGCTTTACAATTTGTACTAAATTATGAAGAAGGAGCAGAGAATTGTACTCTCCACGGTGACAAAACTTCAGAAGTATTTTTATCAGAAATTATAGGAGCAAAAGCAATTAAAGGTCGACACTTAAATATGGAGTCAATTTATGAATATGGATCAAGAAGAGGATTTTGGAGAATTCACGACCTCTTTAACAAAAAAAAAATTCCACTTACTATTTTTGGAGTTGGTATGGCATTAGAGAGAAATAAAGAAGTTTGTTCTGCTATAAAAAAAGCAAAGTATGAAGTGGCTTGTCATGGGTGGAGATGGATTGATTATCAAAATGTATCAAAGAAAAAAGAAAAGAATGATATGAAACTTGCAGTCAAATCTATAAAAAAGATTTTTGGCTATCAACCTGCTGGTTGGTACACTGGTAGGTGTAGCACAAATACTTTAGATTTAGTAATCGAAAATGGTGATTTTTTATACTGTAGCGACACATATAGCGATGATCTTCCTTATTGGATAAAAAAAGGTAGTAAAAAACAACTCATGGTTCCTTATACACTCGATAACAATGATATGAGATTTGCAACTAATCAAGGATTTAATTCGGGTGAACAATTTTATAATTATTTAAAAGATAGTTTCGATGCCCTTTATGAGGAAGGAAAAACTTCACCAAAGATGATGTCGGTTGGCTTACATTGTAGATTAATTGGAAGACCTGGTAGAATACAGTCTCTTAAAAAATTTTTAAATTACATTACAAAATTTAAGGATATTTGGATCTGCAAAAGAGTAGACATAGCTAAACATTGGATAAAAAATTATAGTTAAAATTTTTATTATTGTTCCGCAGCTATAGAAGTATAATGAGCAACTGCTTCTATTTCATCATCAGTTAGTATACCCTCCATCGCAGGCATTACTCCTATACCGTTTCTAACTGCCATTATAATTCTTTGAATATCAGGTCTGATTTCATTTAAATTTGGACCAACCATTGAGTTTGATCCAGCATCCGAGAGCATATGGCACGCTGCACAATTTCCAGCTCCTAGAAAAACTTCTTTTCCCTTACTAAATAATTCATCAGCATTAGCTTGTATAATTGATACAAATATTAAAAAAAACAAGTTGCAACAGAAATTTAAAAATAATTTTTTCACTTAAATTTGGTATCATAATTAAAAAAATTTAAAAAGGAGAATTATGAAAGCTTATTGGGTTGCAAATTACACTGAAATAAAGGATGACGAAAGACTTAAAAAATATGCTGTTAAAGCAAAAGAAGCGGTTGAAAAATATTCTGGAAGAATATTGGCAAGAAGTGCAAATAATATAACTTTAGATGGTAGGGAAATGGTCAGAGTGGCTCTTGCAGAATTTCCAGATATAGAAGCTGCAAAAAATTGTTACAATTCTGAAGAGTATGTTGAGGCTAGGAAACATCTAGAAAACAATGTTACAAGAGAACATATAATTTTTGAGGGAATGTAAGATAATAAAGATTTAATATTGAATAGGTTCGGGATCTATACTTCTCCATAAATACCAAGTGGCGACAGAACAGTAAGGTGAAAACTTTTTGTTTAAATATGTTATATAACTTTCTGGTGGTAAGTATTTTTTATTAAAATTTTTTGAAATAGCTCTTAACAAGCCAATATCCTGAATTGGCCAAATATTAGGACGATTATATGTAAACAATAAGATCATTTCTGCTGACCATCTTCCTATTTGTCTTAACTGAGAGAGATAAATAATCGCTTCTTCATCAGACAATTTTGAAATAATTTTTGGATTAAATTCTTTGTTCAGTACTTTTTTAGCTAAACTTTTAATTCCTTTTACTTTCTGCCTGCTTAAGCCACAACTTTTTAGCTGAGATGAAGATAACTTATTAACTGTTTTTGCATTAATTTTATTTTTACATTTTTTCTTAAATTTTAAAAAAACTGAATTTGCAGCTGCAACACTAATTTGTTGTCCAATTATACTTTTACAAAGTGAAAAAAAAACATCTCTTCTTGAGGTAAGCACTGTCTCTGAAGGAGATTTGTATTTTTTAATTAATGATGACATTACCTTATCTTTTTTAGATAAATATTTTTTTGCTTTGATCCAATATGATGGGGCTTTACTCATGTCTAGATACCGATAAACGTTTTTTTAATACCAGCTCACGTCTAAAAATAATAAATGAGGATAAAATTACTAATCCAGCACCTAACAATGTTTTAAATGATGGTACTTCATCCCAAATAAAATAACCAAAAATTATTGCAAATACTAGTGCTAGATATTTCAGAGGTGTTACTAAACTTACTTCTGATAATTTATAAGATTGGGATAACCATAAATTTGCAAGACCACCCAATATACCAATCAAAGATAACAAAAATAAATCAATTAAACTTGGAAGAATCCAGTTTTGATAAAAAGATAAAAAACTTAAAAGCATTATAGAAAATGAAAAAAAGAAACTAATTAACCATACTGGTTCTGTTGAAGACAATTTTCTTATAGCTATTGCAACATATGATAATCCTAAACAAAATATTATTGGATAAATATAATATAAGTTAAGTGAGCTAAACCCAGGTTCCGATATAATAATTATACCAACGAAACCAACTAAAACCGCTAACCACCTATATAAACCAACTTTTTCATTTAACAAAAAAATTGAAAATATAGTTGTGAATATTGGTGCTGCAAAAGTTATACTAACAACTGTTGCCAAAGGTAAATTTCTTAAAGCGATAAATATAGATACCAACGCAATCAATCCTGCTAAACATCTTTTAAAATGAAGAAATGGCCTAGTTGTTTTATAAAAATCTAAATATCTATCTTTAGGAATAAGAAATAAAATAGGAATTATTCCACAAAATCCTCTAAAAAACAAAACTTGTCCAACGGGATAATCCTCAGACCATTTAACAATCACATCCATAAGCGAAAATGCACATACTGATATGAACATGTAAAAAAAGCCTAATTGATTTTTTGATAGCATATGATTAACTTTAAATTAATTAAGTTAATTATCAATGGAAATAGCAATTTTAGGATTAGGATGTTTTTGGGGACCAGAAATTAAGTTTAGTAAACTTGATGGAATTATAAAAACAGAAGTAGGTTATTGTGGAGGTCATAATGCTGAAACCAATTACAAAGAAGTATGCACAGGCACAACAAATCATGCAGAAGTAGTAAAATTAGATTTTGATCCTAAAGTAATATCTTACGAGAAAATTCTTGAATATTTTTTTGAAATTCATGATCCAACAACTCTAAATTCTCAAGGACCAGATTTTGGAACCCAATATAGAAGTGAAATATTTTATTTAAATGATCAGCAAAAAATTACTGCTGAAAAAATAATAGAAAAAGAAAACATCAAATTATCAGGAAAAGTAGTAACAAAAACTTCTTTAGTTAAAAATTATTGCCCAGCTGAAGAGTATCATCAAAGATATTTAGAAAAAAGATAAAATGTCTTTAGTTGATACAAGTTGGTTAGAAAATAATATTGATAAAGTAAAAATTATTGATTGCTCATGGCATATGCCTCAAACTCAAAGAAACGGTTTTAGGGAATATGAAGAGGAACATATTCCAAATGCTATTTTTTTTGATTTAGATAAAAATTCCAAATTAGATACTGATTTACCACATATGCTTACCGATACTAAATCTTGGGAAAAAATAATGAGCAATATGGGTATAGAAAATAATGATCGAATAGTAGTTTACGATAACTCTGATGTTATTAGTTCTTGTAGATGTTGGTATAATTTAATTTATTATGGACATGACGCTAAGCTAGTTCATGTTCTAGATGGTGGATTAAAAAAATGGAAAAAAGAAAATAAATCTACAGATAACAAAAAAGTGATCACTCAAACATCAAAGTATAAATGTAAAGAAAATAAAGAACTTGTTAAAAATAAAAAACAAATAGATGAAAATATTGATACAGGTAAATTTAATGTTGTTGATGCAAGAAGTAGAGAAAGATTTGAAGGCAAAGTTGCTGAACCAAGAAAAGGTCTTAGAAGTGGTTCAATAAAAAATTCTTTTTGCCTACCCTTTTCTGAATTAGTAAACGAAGACCATTCTTTCGTTAGTAAAGATAAAATAATGGAAAAATTTAAGTCCTTTAAATTTGACCATGATAAAAATCTAGTATTTTCATGTGGTTCTGGAGTGACTGCAAGTGTATTGGCACTAGCTTATTCTTTAATAAATGCTAAATATAAGCCGACAATTTACGATGGCTCTTGGGCTGAATACGGTAAAAATTAACTTATGAAAACATCTACAAAAATAACAAGTATAGTAATAATATTTTTCTTAATCATTGCAACAGTGATCATTGGAAGAACAATGATAGGAAATCATTTTAAAAAAAAATTTAGTAAAAGACCGCCTCCTGGAATAATAATAACTACTACTCAAGAAAGAGTTTTTGAAAATATTGTTAGTACCTATGGGACTGCAACTCCAATTCAAACACAATCATTTAAAATTGAAAAATATGAAATATTAAAACCTATAAAATTTAATCAAAAAGTTAAAAAGGGTGACGTAATTGCTGAGCTTAAAAATCGAAAAGTAATTGCTCAATTTGACGGTGTTATTGGAAAAAGAGAATTTTCAGAAGATATAGAGGTTTCAAAATCTTCAATATTAATTAATCTTGAAGATACTAGCTCAATATATTGTGATGTAGACATACCTGAAATTTTTGTACCATTTATTAAGGTTGGACTGCCAGTTGATATTAAATTTTCTGGATATAAAAACAAAATTTATAAAGGTGAAGTAGACTCTTTTGCTAGCAGGATAAGTGAAGACACAAGAGCTTTAGCAACAAGAATTAAGATGGATAATTCATCAGGTGAAATATTACCTGGCTCATTTTTAGAAATTTCAATTAAATATGATGTAAGAAATGGCTTAAGTGCTCCTGACACTAGTACAATTGTCGAAGGTGAAAATGTGTTTATTTATAAAGTAGGTGAAAAAAATAAAGTAATGAAAACAAAAGTAACCATTGGTGATAGATACTTAGGTTTTGTAGAAATATTAGATGGATTAAATAATGGAGATAAAATTGTTGCAGAAGGAACAAAAAAAGTAAGACCAAATTTAACAATCAGACCTATAGAGAAAGGTGCTAAAAAAAAACAAGGAAATTCTAGCTGGGGTAAAAAAAATAAATCAAAAAAAGCTGAAGAAAAAAAAGGTAGATTTGATTGGTTGAAAAATATTTTTAAAAAATCAGATAAAGAGAAAAAATAATTAAATGTATATAACTGAAGTTAGCATTAAACGACCTGTGGTAGCTTGGGTTATGTCTTTGATATTGATAATTTTTGGTATTTTTGTCTTTTTAGAATTGCCAGTAAGAGAACTTCCTGATGGTATACAGCCTCCTGTAGTTCAAGTTCAAACCGATTATAAATCTGCCTCTGCTGAAATCGTTGATGAAGAAATAACTCAAAAATTAGAGGATGTAATTGGAGGCGCTGAAGGTATCAAAAATATTGACTCAAGTTCTCTCAATGGAAGAAGTAGGATTAATATTCAATTCAACACAGACATTGATTTAGATGATGCAGCTAATGATATTAGGGAAAGAGTTGCAAGAGTTGTAGATAATTTACCAAGTGAGTCAAACCCTCCACAAATTTTAAAACAGGCAGCAGGTTTTACAACTACAATGTGGGTAGCTTTATCATCCCCAACCTGGAATGATCTAGATCTTGGTGATTATGCTGAAAGATATTTAATAGATGCATTTTCAAGCGTACCAAACGTAGGTCGAATTTTAGTTGGTGGATTAAGAGAGCTTAGTGTTAGAGTTTGGATAGATCCAATAAAATTAGCTGCAAACGATCTTACAATTCAAGAAGTTGAAAGAGCTCTTAGAAATGAGAATATAAATCTTCCAGCTGGAACCTTGGAAGCTAATAACAAAGACTTAACTTTAAACATTGATAAATCCTATTCTAATATTGATACTATTAAACAACTGCCACTTAAGAAAAATAAAGAAAAAGTTATTATTTTATCTGATGTGGCAAACATAGAGTTTGGACCTGTTTCAGAAAAAACTTTATTTAAAGCACAAAGAAAAAATGCAGTAAATTTAAAAACTGTAGGAATTGGAATTTATGCAAAAAGTGGTGCATCAACGGTAGAGCTTTCTAAACAAATAAAAACTAAAATTGAAGAACTTAACAAATCCTTACCTGATGGATTAAAGTTAGAGATAGCATTTAACAGAGCGACCTACATTGGTGCAGCAATTGAAGAAGTATATAAGAGTTTAGTAATTGCATTCGTACTAGTTGTTTTAATTATTTATCTATTTTTAGGTAACCTAAAAGCTGTAATAGTTCCGGCGGTTGCTTTACCAGTTAGTCTTATTGGATCATTTCTTGGGTTATATATATTTGATCTATCAATTAATATTTTTGTATTACTAAGTTTTATTCTAGCAATTGGTATAATCACTGATGACTCGGTAATCATGACTGATGCGATCTATACAAGAATTGAAAATGGAGAGACACCTTTAGTGGCTGCTTACAAAGGTTCCAAACAAATTACATTTGCAATTATTGCAACGACTTTAATTCTTGTAGCAGTATTTTTACCTTTAATTTTTATTAAAGGAATATCAGGAACTTTGTTTAAAGAAACAGCAATAGCCTTATCTTTTTCAATTGTTGTATCTTCTTTTGTGGCATTAACATTGTCTCCAATGCTAGGAAGTAAATTTTTAAACAAAAAAGAAAAAATTAATTTCTTCGTAAAAAAATTCAATAATGGATTTAAATCTTTTACAGGATTTTATGTGAACTCTCTTAAATATTGGGTGAATAAACAAAAAACTATTTCAATATTTATAATTTTAATTATAGCTGCTTCAGCTTATTTGTTTAGTTTTTCCAAAAAAGAATTGATACCAATTGAAGATAGGGGTGCTTATTTAATTATTGGGTCAACTGATGAAGGAAGTTCATTTGAATATACCCAAGAAAAAGCGCAAATAATTGAAGGAAGAATATTGAGATTATTGCAGGCAGAAGACAGTCCATATGCAAGACTAATCATGAGAGTTCCTGGTTTCGGAAGATCTGCAACTTCTTATAACAGTTTTATAATTATTGCATTACTTGATGAATGGAAAAATAGAGAAAAAGGTAGTCAAACAATATTAAGAGAAGCAATTGGACAAGTGGTTTCTGTGCCTGAAACTTTTGCTTTTCCAATTTCTCCACAATCAATAAGAGTATCTAGTTACAATAAGCCTGTTCAAATGGTGATATATGGATCTAGCTACGAAGAATTAGAAGAAATTCAAAATAGTGTCTTAAGAGAATTAAGAAAAAATAGAAATATGTCTAGAATTGAAAGTGATTATACAAAAAATAAACCTGAGGTTAAATTAATCACTAATAAAAACAGAGCAAATGATTTAGGAGTTTCTACTGAAAATATAGGTAGAACTCTAGAAACTCTTTATGGAGGAAAAAGAGTAACAACTTTTAGTAAAGAAGGAAGAGAATACCCAATTATTTTACAACAATATTTAGCAGACAGAAGAGATAAAGATGGGTTGTCAAAAATTTTTGTTAGATCTGAAACAACTGGTAAACTTGTATCTGTTGCAAGTTTAGTTGAGTTTAAAGAGAAAGGCACTGCTGAAGCGCTTCCAAGATACAATCGTCAAAGAGCAGTTACAATTTCTGCTGCGCTTGCAGAAGATTATACTCTAACAGAGGCTATAAAATACCTGGAAGATGTCGTGATTAGAGTTGCTCCTCAAAATCAAATCACTTGGAAAGGAAAATCTGAAGAGTTAAAAGAAACAACAAATGAAATATACTTAATTTTTGCTCTTGCTTTGTTAACTGCCTATTTAGTAATGGCAGCAACATTTAACTCTTTTGTTCATCCATTTATTATTATTTTAACAGTTCCACTAGCTGTATTTGGTGGATTAGTATTTATTTTATTTTTAAATAGTTCAGTAAATATTTTCTCTCAAATCGCTTTAATAATACTGATTGGTATATCCACAAAAAATAGTATTTTGATTGTAGACTACACAAACCAGATAAGAACAACCGGTGTTAAAATTCAGGACGCTATAATTAAAGCTTGCCAACTTAGAATTCGACCAATCATAATGACCTCACTTAGTACAATGATAGCAATGCTTCCATTGGTTATTGGAAATATTGGCCCAGGTGCTGGTGAAGGCTCTAGATTAGCTGTGGGTTCTACAATTTTAGGAGGAATGATTATTTCAACCTTCTTTACTTTATATGTAACTCCAACAATGTATTTAGCTCTTGCAAAAAATACCAAGCGAATTGATGCAGTTGATATTGAATTAAAAAAACAGCTAAATTAAAAAATAATATATTTTGAAGTTGATAAAGAATTTTTACATTCTGATAATTGTTGCTTATAAATATTTGATTGTTTCTCCACTCTTTTGGCTAGATTTATTACTTTTTTATTTTTTTTATAATTTTTATAGTTACCCCAGCCTTCATGATATGCAATATACTGCTTGAAAGCGTCTTTTTTTGAAACTTTTAAAATTTTTTCAGTTTTATTAGTATACCAACCAATAAAATCTACACTGTCTTTAAATCTTGTCCTAGCAGCAAGCTTATTCCCAGTTTCTTGTTTATATTGTTTCCACGTTCCTTTTACAGCCTGTGAATACCCAAAAGAACTTGATGGTCTCTTATAAGGCACTACTTTAAATAATTTCTGTCTAGGAGGTTTTGCTAACCAGTCAAAACTGGATTCCATTTTTATAATTGCAAGCTGTAAATAGACTGGGGTTCCCCATTTTTTCTCAGCTTTTTTTGCATGTTTATACCACATGTATCTTTCATTAAATATTGAACAACCATCTGCTGTATTTTTTGGAACAGACGAACAACCTGATATAAAAATTATTAAAATAAATAAATAATTAACTTTTAAAATTTTCATTTTTTTTAAAAAAGTAAAATATAATTATGGCTATAACTACACCTGCTAGATTTCCAAACAAATCTGAAAATTCGAAACTTCTATTAGGCACAAAGTATTGTAATACCTCAAGTACAATAGATAAAAATATTAAATAAATACTTAAAATATTAAATTGATTATTTTTTCGATAAGTTAGAAAACCAATAATTGAGAGAACTATATATGCATATAAATGATTTGTTGAAACAATATAATCCTCAGTTATTTGAGGTTGGATTTTACAATCATTGTAAATATAGCAGCCAAGTAAACTACCTGGGAACAAATACAAAATAATTAGAACGAAATTGCATAAGTAAAAAATAAATTTATATTTTGAAAAATAATTAATCATTAATAATATAGTTTTATTTATCAAATTGATTTAAAAGATAAACAAATGAGTTATTTAATTTTAGTAAGACACGGTCAAAGTGTGTGGAATCTAGAAAAGAAATTTACTGGATGGGTTGATGTAGATCTGACAGAAAATGGGAAATCAGAGGCAAAAAAAGCTGGTGAATTAATAAAACAAGAAAAAATTGAAATTAATTTATATTACTCCTCCTTTCAATTAAGGGCTAAAAATACTTTAAAAATTATACAGGAGGAATTACAAGATTTTAAAGAAGTAAAGAGTGCATGGGAATTAAACGAGAGACATTATGGAGCTCTGACAGGGTTAAATAAAGATGAAATGAAAAAAAAACTTGGAGAAGAAAAAGTTCATCAATTTAGACGTTCTTGGGACCTTAGACCCGACCCTTTAGATAAAAAAAACCCATATCATCCTCTAAATATTGAAACTTACAAAGAAATTCCTTTAGAAAAAATTCCAGATACTGAGTCACTTAAAGATACATATAAAAGAGTAATAAAATTTTATATCAATGAGATAGAAAACAAAACAAGTGCAAATATTCTCATTTCTGCTCATGGAAACTCTATTAGATCTTTATGTAAATATTTATTTAATTTAGATAACAATGAAATCTCTAAACTTGAAATTCCTACAGGGAACCCCCTTTTAATTGAATTAGAAAACAGCAAAATTTCTAATTGTAGATATCTTGATCAAGAAAGAGCTAAAGATCTTTTAGTTTTTTAAAAATATCCAGATCAGTTAAATGATAAAAGTCTTTTTGGCTTTCATAACCAAATAACTTTTTTTGATCTAATAAATTATTCCAAATTTCCAAAATTGAGTAATTTTCTATTTTATCTTTAATAAATAATTTTTTATTAATTATTTGACATCCAATGTAAATAAATTCCTTTTCAGCCTCTTTGTTAATTAAATTATTTTTTAAATTGAAATCTCCTTTTAACTTTTTATCAAAACTCAATTTTTTATTTACTAAAAGAAGAATGTTTTCTATTTTTTCAGAAAAATACTTTTTTTCCATTTTAATTATCTCGTCTTTATAGTCATTACTCCAGATTGTATCTGGGTTAAAAATTATAAAATCCTTTTCATGAGAGTCTTTAATCATATTTTGAATGCCTCCCCCTGTATCTAAAATATGCTCACCATCCTCAATTATTTTGATATCAATTTTGAAATTTTTACTGTTTAAAAACACTGAAAATTGATCCTTTAAATAAAAAGTATTTATTAAGATTTTTTGAATACCTAGTTTTTTGATTAAACTAATGCATCTCTCCAGCATACTTACATCTTTAATCTCTAATAAGGGCTTAGGAGTATTTAAAGTAATTGGATTTAATCTTTTACCAAAACCTGCACATAAAATTAAAGCTGTATTTATTTTCACAACTTTACCTTATATATTTTGGAAAATTATTTTTTAATAGCAACTTCAAATTATTGAATTCATTTTGCTCTTTAATTCTATGATTAATCATTTCCCAAGCGTAGGGAATTAATTTAAGATATTTTTTTTTATCATCTCTAACAGCTAAACGCATAAATATACCAATTATTTTTAAATTCCTTAAAACAGATAATATTTCAAAATCTTTTTTAAATTTTTCCAAATCAATTTTTTTATTTGTTTTGATGTAAAACTTAAATATTTTCTCCTTTAATTTACTAGTTGTTTTTAATCTCACGTCGTCAATTAAGGATGCTAAATCATAAGCTCTATTGCCAATTAATGCATCCTGACTATCTATTACTGCAATTTTTTTATTGTGATACATCAAATTTGAAACATGAAAATCTCTATGAACAAATGTAACATTTTTATAATTTAATTTTGATAATAATTTTTTTATCTCTAATCTAAATTTTTTTTTAAATTGAATGCTTTTGGTTTTAGACAATATCTTTGGTGCATACCAGTCACAAAAAAGTTTAGTTTCATCAAACAAAATTTTGTTTTTATATTTTTGAACTTTATATAATTTGTTTTTAAAATTTTTTACTTTTTTACCTTTTATTAATTGTATTTTATTTAAAATTTTTATTATCTTTTTAAAAATGACATATTTATTATTCTTTTTGTTTTTTAAAATTTGAAACAAAGTTTGATCTCCAAAGTCATTTATTTCTATATAATTATTAATGTAATTTTCACTTATTAGATTTGGTGCTAAAATTTTATTTTTTAATAAAATTTTATTTATTGCATCATAAATTAAAAGATTTTTTAACTTTTCTTTCTTAGATATTACTACAATTGATTTATTTTCTTTGTTTCTGTAAAATTCTCTAAAAGATGCATCACCTTTTATTTTTTCCAATTTTGCTAGGCTTTTCATTAATATATCTTATAATTTAAACTTTTATATCTACAGTTCTATCATTTAATTGATTTAAATAATTAAATGTTAAAGTTATAAATTTTATATCTTGTTTGTCAGCAATCAATTGTGGCCATTCTATAAGTGTTATTAATTTATTATCTTTTTCAAAAATATCTAAATTATTAATGTCTTCTTTCCTATTAATTCTAAATAAATCATAATGTTTTATTCTTATATCTTTCACCTGATACTCATTTAATAAACTAAAAGTAGGGCTTGTAATTTCTGATTGTGTTAAATTATTTATTTTTTGATACTCATTTATAAAATATTTAACAAAGGTTGTTTTACCTACGCCCATCTCTCCATATAAAAAAACAAACTCGCCGCCTTTAAGATATTTTGTAAATTCTTTAGCTAATTCTTTAGTTAACTTCTCTGAAGTGATATCGATTGTGCTATCTTTAATAGCGATAGGCATCTGGTTTGAAAGGACCTTCTGTTCCAACGCTTATATAATCTGCTTGCTCTTTTGATAATTTTGTTAGTTTTGCCCCAACTTTTTTTAAATGCAAAGTTGCTACTTTTTCATCTAAATGTTTTGGAAGTACATAAACTTTATTTTCATAATTTTTATGATTATGCCAAAGTTCTATTTGAGCAATAACTTGATTGGTAAATGATGCACTCATTACAAAACTTGGATGTCCAGTTGCACAACCAAGATTAACTAATCTTCCTTCAGCTAAAAGAATAATTCTTTTACCACTAGGCAACTCTATTTCATGCACTTGAGGTTTTACTTCAGTCCATTTATAATTCTTAAGAGCCTCAACTTGTATTTCATTATCAAAGTGACCAATATTACATAAGATGGCTCTATCCTTCATATCTCTCATATGGTCTGCGGTAACAATATCTTTGTTACCTGTGGCTGTTACAACTATATCCGCTCTACTTATAGCCTCCTCCATTAATACCACTTCATAACCCTCCATTGCAGCTTGGAGAGCACAGATTGGATCTGCCTCAGTAACTAAAACTCTAGCACCACTTTGTCTTAAAGATGCAGCACTTCCTTTTCCAACGTCTCCAAAACCAGCAACAATTGCAATTTTTCCAGACATCATTACATCAGTAGCTCTTCTTATTCCGTCAACTAAGCTTTCTCTGCATCCATATAAATTATCAAATTTTGATTTTGTAACAGAGTCATTCACGTTTATTGCTGGAACTAAAAGGGATTTATCTTTTTCCATTTTATTTAGTGCTTTAATTCCAGTGGTAGTCTCTTCTGAAACACCCTTTATATCTTTCATTAAATCCTGATATTCATTGTGCATAATAGCTGTTAAATCTCCACCATCATCTAATAACATGTTAGGCTTCCAGTCAGGTTTTCCAATTATAGTTTGTTTAATACACCATAAATATTCCTCTTCTGTTTCACCTTTCCAAGCGTAAACAGGAATCCCAGCTTTAGCAATGGCCGCAGCCGCATGATCTTGAGTTGAAAAAATATTACAAGAAGACCATCTCACTTCAGCGCCCAATTCAACTAAAGTTTCAATTAATACAGCTGTTTGAATTGTCATATGTAGACATCCAATTATTCTTGCACCTTTTAATGGTTTTTCTTTAGAATACTCTTCTCGTAATGCCATTAAACCAGGCATTTCACTTTCAGCTATTGATATTTCTTTTCTACCAAATTCAGCTTGGGCAATGTCTTTTACTTTATAATCTTCCATGGCAAGCTTTATACAGCTAAGTATTTATTTATCAAGATATGATTAAACATTGGGAAATCTTATCTCTATCATTGCTCCTTCTTTATCAATACGATTAGATGCTACAATTTCACCATCGTGGAGTTCAACCAAGTTTTTTACAATATTTAAACCTAAGCCTGAATGTTCTCCAAATTTTTCAGGTCTATTACTATAAAATCTTTTAAATATTCTTGACGTGTCTTTTTCTTTAAATCCTTGTCCTTCATCAATAATTTTGATTGATATTTGATTTTTCTCATTAACAGAAACATCAACAAAAACATTAGTACAGTCTTTACTAAATGATATTGAATTATCTAATAAATTTGCAATGATTTGTTCGATTCTGTTTTCTATACCATTTATTAAATATTTATCTTTTCCGTCATTTTTATATTCAATTTTAATTCCTTTTTTCACTTGATGAATATTATTGTAATCATCAACAACAGATTGAATGATAGGTTCAATATTAATTTTTTTCATTTTTTCTTTACTTAAAGCAACTTCATCCTTTAACATTTGCGAATAATCAGTAATTAATCTTTCTATTCTTTGAACGTCATGACTAAGTATATTTAATAATCTGTTTCTTTGTTCGCTATCATTTGTGTCTTGTAAAATTTCTGATGCACTTTTTAAAGATGCTAATGGATTTCTAATTTCATGAACTAAATCTGTCGAAAAATTTTCAGCATGTGCAACTCTATTTTGAAGCTCATTTGTCATATCCTCTAAAGAATTAGATAAAAGTCCTAATTCGTCATTTCTTTTTTTTAAATTTTCAATACCTGGTTTAATTTGACTTTTTTCTTTGACACGAATTGTATATCCAACGAGATTTTGTATTGGTTTAATAAAATATCTGCTTAAAACAAAAGAAAAAATTAATATTACAAATCCTACAGATATAGCTGTTCTTATTACAAATGCTTTTCTCTCATCTATCGCGGTCTTTATTTCATTAGCATTTTCTGTAATAGCTACATAACCAAGATTAATTTCATTCTTTGTAACATTCTTAATTGTTGTTACATTAAATTGATTAAAATCTTCTTGAGTAAATGTGTAAGGAGCTCCTAAATTTTCAGAACTAGAATAATTTTTTAATATATCTTTGAATGAAAAAGGTTTTTTTTCATTAATTTTTATATTTTTTTCCTCAATAGTTTTTTCTATTTCCTCATTATCTAAACTTTCAAATTCAATTTTATCAAGTCTTGAAGAGAATGACCTAGGATCAAGATCTAAAGTATCGGTGTCTCCAATAAGGTTAAGTTGATCATCAAAAAATATTACTCTATCTAAATTTTGAAAAATAAACCTCGTAGAAAATAAAAATCTTCTAATATCGTCAGATTGGAATTTTACATCTAGCCTTAAAATATTATCAATAGTGTTGTTAATAATGTTTGTGTGATTTTGAGATTTTTTTTTTATTAAACTTGGCTGAATATTATTTAGATATATGAATGTAAATAGTCCAATAATTGTAAAAATTACAAAATTTATAAATAAAAATTTTTTTAATATAGAGAGAGTTTTTAAGTATTTACTAAACATTAGCTAACATTCCATCTATATCCACTACCATACCTAGTTTCAATAGCTGAAAAATCAGGATCTACTTTTTTAAATTTTTTTCTAATTCGTTTTACGTGACTATCAATAGTTCTATCCTCAATATCTGTATCCTCTCGGTAAGCTATATCCATCAATTGAGCTCTTTCTTTAATTATACCGGGCCTCTTTGCTAATTCTTTAACAATTAAAAACTCAGTTGTCGTCAATTTATCAGGCAACTGTTTTCCATTCCATTCACACTCGAGTTGTGATGGATCTAATTTTAATCGTCCATGAGATATCAGGCTTTTATTTTCCTCTAGAATATTATTTGAATCTTTTTTTCTTAACTGCAATCTAATTCTTTCAATTAAAACTTTTATAGAAAATCCTCCTGATTTTTTTACAAAATCATCTGCGCCCAACTTTAAGCCTAACAACTCATCAATTTCATCATCTTTAGATGTTAAAAAAATTACTGGTAAAGAAGTTTTTTTTCGAAGTTTTTTTAGTAATTCTTCTCCATCCATTTTTGGCATTTTTATATCTATAACTGCTAAATCAGGTGGCATTCTGGTTAAACCAATTAATGCGCTTTCACCATCAATGTATGTTTGAACTTTAAAACCCTCTTTTTCTAATGCGATACTTAAACTTGTTAAAATATTTCTATCGTCATCTATTAAAGCTATTGTCTGTTTTTGCATAAAGTAATCTAAAAATACTAAATTGTTCTAATTTGGGCAATGTTATAAATTTAGTGTAGCATCCCCCAATTATCTCCAACATTAATATCAACCGTTAAAGGGGTGGAAAAAGAATGATAATCACTTTGAGCTACACTAGTCATTTCTTTCTCAATTAATTTAATCATTGTTTTTTCATCTTTTTTTGGAATTTCAAAAATTAGTTCATCGTGAATTTGTAAAAGCATTTTTGAATTAGAGTTTTTTTGTTCTGATAATTTCTTATCTAATCTTATCATGGCTAATCTCATTACTTCAGAAGCAGAACCTTGAATGGGTGCATTTATTGCAGCACGCTCTTGAAAATTTCTTACATTAAAGTTTTTGTCATTAATTCCATTAAAATGAGATCTTCTTCCAAAAATATTATTAACATATCCGCTTTTCCTACAAAATTTTATTGTATTATCCATATAAACCTTAATTTCTGGAAACTTTGCAAAATATGAATTTAAAAATTCCTCAGCTTCATAATTAGAAACATTTATTTGCTTAGCCAATCCATATTGTGAAATTCCATAAATAATTCCAAAATTAATAGCTTTAGCCTTTCGTCTGTGATCTTGATTAACTTTTTTTATATCGATATTAAATATTTGGCTAGCTGTTAAAGAGTGAATATCCTCTTTATTTTTAAAAGCTTTTTTTAGTTCTTTTACATCTGCCAGGTCTGCCAGAATTCTCATCTCAATTTGATTATAATCTGCAGAAATAAATAAGTGATCTTTTTTTGCTTTAAAAGCTTTTCTTATATCTTTTCCATCTTCTGATTTAATTGGTATGTTTTGTAAGTTGGGATCACTAGATGCTAGCCTTCCAGTAGTTGTAGCAGCCAGCAAAAACGAAGTATGAACTCTTTTTGTATTTGGGTTTAAATGTTCAGGTAAAGCATCTGAATAAGTATTTTTTAATTTTGAAACTTGTCTCCAGTCTAAAATTAATTTTGGAAACTCATGGCCTTTAAAAGCTAAATCCTCTAAAACACTTGCACTTGTTGCAAAACTTCCTTTTTTAGTTTTCTTTAAACCAGCTATTTTCAAGTCATTATAAATTATTTCACCTAATTGCTTTGGGGATGCGATATTGAACTCTTTTTTAGAAATTTTAAATACATTTTTTTCAAGTTTTTGAATTTTTTTTTCAAATTTAGATGAAAGAGATTTTAAAAACTTACTATCAATTTCAACTCCCTCTATTTCCATAAATGCGAGAATTTTAATTAACGGCTTTTCAAAAATTTCATAGATATTTATCAATTTTTCTGATTTTAAATTTTTGATAAATTTCTTATATAATCTAAAAGTAACATCGGCATCTTCAGCAGCGTAATCTTTTGCTTTATCTAATTCTACTTCACTAAAATTAATTTCTTTCTTGCCTGTTCCTACCATGTCTTTAAAAGAAATAGTTTTATGTCCTAAATGAATTTCTGATAAAGTATCCATATTATGTCTATTTTTTCCTGCATCTAAGACATAAGACATCAGCATTGTATCTTCCATTGATGAAAGCGTTATTCCACATTTATAAAATACGATAAAATCAAATTTTATATTTTGACCTATTTTTTTTATACTAGGATCTTCTAATACTTTTTTTAATTTTTTAATTACTGCATCTTTTTTAAGACACTTGGGTGACTTGTGACCAACTGGTATATAACATGCTTTTCCAATTTTAGAACAGAGAGAAATACCCACTAAATCTGCTTGGTGAGGATCTAATGAGGTTGTTTCTGTATCTATAGCAATTTCACCAACTTCTTCCGCCTCCTCAATCCATTTATCAATTTCATCTAAACTATTAATTAAAAAATAATTTTTATTATTTATCGATTGTTGTTTTTCTAGATTTTGAGTTTCAATCTTGTTACTTTCTAGTTCAGGTTCTCCATAAGCAGAAATTGCAGAGCTTAACAACCTGTTAAATTCCATTTCTCTTAAAAATTTATATAATTTATCTTTATCTATATTTTGCAATTTAAATTCACTTAACTCTCTATCAACAGGAGAGTTGTGATCTAGTGTTACAAGTTTTTTACTTATTAATGCTTTATCTTTGTTCTCAATTAATGTTTCTCTTCTTTTATTTTGCTTAATCTCATGCGCAGATTTTAGCAAGTTTTCTAAAGTGCCATATTTATTAATAAGCTCTGCAGCGGTCTTAATACCTATCCCCGGAACACCAGGAACATTATCACTACTATCTCCTGCTAAAGATTGCACATCAATAACTTTTGAAGCATCTACTCCAAATTTTTTTACGACATCATCATCAGTTATAAATTTATTTTTCATAGGGTCAAAAATTCGAACCCCTTTTTTGTAAAGCTGCATTAAATCTTTATCTGATGAAACAATTGTAACCTTTGCACCCTTTTTAAGAATTTGATCAACATATGTAGCTATTAAATCATCTGCTTCATAATTAGGAAGATCCACAGATGGCAAATTAAATGCCAGGACTGATTTTCTTATATATTCAAATTGTGGAGCTAAATCGTCAGGCGCCTCAGATCTATTAGCTTTATAATCACTATAAATTTCATTTCTGAAAGTTTTTCTTGCTGAGTCGAATATTACTGCAAAATGTGTTGGTTTTTGCAAGTTTTCATTGGATTTTGAATCTTCTAATAATTTAAATAACATACTGCAAAAACCACTTACAGCACCTGTTGGAAGTCCATCGCTTTTTCTACTCAATGGAGGCAAAGCATAATAAGCTCTAAATATATAACCAGAACCATCAATCAAATAAAAATGATCTGTTTTTTGAATTTTATTCATGAAGTATTATTAAATATTATAATGATAACATATTCTGTATATATAAAAATTTACTTTAAATTATTATAACAATTATAAGTAGATTATTTTTTATATTTTGAGTATTATTTAACAATGGAATTAACAAAAAATCTCACGCAAGCTAAACTATTTAAATCTCTGGTTGTTATTGTTCTTGGTTCAATAGCACTAACTTTATCAGCAAAAATCAAAATTCCTTTCTATCCAGTTCCTATGACTATGCAAACATTTGTTGTATTATTTTTAGGAATAAGTTTAGGGCATAAAATTGCATTAGTTACAATTGGTCTATATCTAATTGAAGGAATTGCAGGGCTTCCTGTATTTTCAAATTCTCCTGAAAAAGGTGTTGGATTAGTTTACTTTACCGGACCAACTATGGGTTACTTAATTGGTTTTTTAACAGCTGGTTACTTAGCTTCTAAAATAAAGATTGATGATAACTTTTTCATAGTTTTATTTAAATTAATTATCGCAACTTCAACAATTTATAT
Organism: uncultured Pelagibacteraceae bacterium; assembly: GCA_902593285.1. Lineage (GTDB taxonomy): Bacteria > Pseudomonadota > Alphaproteobacteria > Pelagibacterales > Pelagibacteraceae > Pelagibacter. The sequence goes on along the minus strand of CACJHW010000002.1, from coordinate 41,984 downwards.
TTTGGGTCTAATTTGGCTTGGAACACTGATTGGATGGGATAAGCCAATTTTTGCTTTAGGTGCAAAACCATTTTTATTAGCCGAGATTTGTAAAATTATGCTTTTAGCTCTTTTGACAAAGCAAATAATTAAAATTAAAAAATTTATCTAGGTGATCTCTTGGAAAGAATTCTTTGAAGAGTTCTTCTGTGCATTTTAAGTCTTCTGGCTGTTTCTGAAACATTCCTGTTACATAACTCAAAGACTCTATGTATATGTTCCCATTTTACTCTGTCTGCAGACATAGGATTTTCTGGAGGAGCTGCTTTTTTTGAAGGATCTGCCAATAATGCTTTCTCTACATCTTCTGCATCAGCAGGTTTAGCTAAATAATCTATAGCACCTTCTTTGATCGCAGCTACTGCTGTTGGAATATTTCCATAACCAGTTAACATGATAATCCTACTATCACTATTTGAAGACTGAATTTCTTTTACAACCTCAAGTCCATTTCCATCTGCAAGCCTTAAGTCTACAACCGCAAAACCAAGTTTTTTAGTTTTTACAGATTCAACTCCCTTTTGTACACTCTCAGCTTGAAAAACTTCAAATCCTTTTTTTTCCATCGCTCTTGCTAAACGCTCACGGAAAGGATTATCATCATCCACAATTAATAATGATTTATTCTCAAAATCGCTAAGATTCTGTAGTTTTGCTTCTTCTTTCATGTCCCTTATATGGGGTCTCTGCAAAATATTACAATATATGAATTTTACGCATTTCTGGCTTGAATTATTTGCTTTACATTAGTGCTGCTTACTTTTATATGCGAAAAATATTAAAGTTTTTGTAAAAAAGACTTTTTTTTTATTAAATTTTTTTTGGAGGCATTAAAAATGCAAAAATTTAAATCAGTTGAAGAATTAGTAAATCAACTGAAACCTGAAAAACCAGTATACTGTATAAGAAAAAATTCCATAAAATCTGCTGTTAAATTTTTCCTAAAGAAATTTCAAGGTAAAATTTTATATGCGGTTAAGACTAATCCACACCCTGAAGTAATCAAAACAATCATAGAAAGTGGAGTTGAACAATTTGATGTAGCATCAATCGAGGAAATTAAAAATATTAGAACTTTTAGCAAAACTGCTAAATGCTCTTATATGCATACTGTAAAAAGTAGAGAAAGTATAAAAGAAGCATATTTTAATTATGGTGTAAAAACTTTTTCATTAGATACTAAAGATGAACTGATTAAAATAATTGAAAGTACAAATAATGCTGAAGATTTAGAATTATTTGTAAGAGTTGCTGTTTCCAATGAACATGCAGAAATTGATTTATCTAAAAAATTTGGTGCTTTAACATCAGAAGCAATAGGTTTGTTAAGACTTGTAAAACAACATGGTAAAAAGGTTGGCTTAAGTTTTCATGTTGGTTCACAATGTATGCATCCAATTTCTTATGCGAAAGGAATTAGTGAAATTGGAAATATAATTAAAAAAACTAAGATAATTCCAGATTATATTAATATAGGTGGAGGTTTCCCTACAATCTATCCTGACTTAATTCCACAATCTTTAATTAGTTATTTTAATGAAATAAATAAGAGTTTAGAAAATTTAAAACTTGAAAAACTTCCTGAAATTATTTGTGAGCCTGGTAGAGCTATAGTTGCAGAAAGTGGCTCAACAGTTGTAAGAGTTAATTTAAGAAAAAAACAAAAGCTTTATATTAATGATGGTACTTATGGTACTCTTTTTGATGCAGGTACACCTAACATTGTATTCCCATCTAGAATGATTAAAGAAAATTCTAACAAAATAATTTCAAAAAAATTAACTGCTTTTGATTTCTTTGGACCTACATGTGATAGCATGGATTATATGAAAGGTCCTTTTTTGCTTCCAAATAATATTAAAGAAAATGATTATATCGAACTTGGTCAACTTGGTGCATACGGATTGACATTTAGAACTCAATTTAATGGTTATTACTCAAATGAAATTTACGAAGTTGAAGATAATCCAATAATGACAATGTATGATAAAGACGTTAATAAAGCTAACATGGTAGCTTAATGTCGAGTCAAAAAAATCCAGGTCATAACAGTAAAAGAGATTTCTTAAAAAATCCTGTTGAACACATCGATATAACTTCTTTTGATAGTAGAAAAATTATTTCCTCAATGGAAAAAATGTCATTTGTTTCTAGAGAAACAGCTAATGCTGCTAATATTTATAACGAGATGCTTAAAGATAAAGATTGTACAATTTTCCTTACCTTAGCAGGCTCTACTTCGGCAGCTGGATGTATGAATATTTATAAAGATTTAGTTAAATATAATATGGTCGATGCAATTGTTGCAACAGGAGCCTCTATAGTAGATATGGATTTTTTTGAAGCTCTTGGTTTTAAACATTATCAAGGTTCACAATTTCAAGATGATACTGAACTGAGAGACAACTATATAGATAGAATTTACGATACCTACATAGATGAAGAAGAGCTTCAAATGTGTGATAAAATTATATGTGAAATCGCTAATAACCTAGAAGCGAGAAGCTATACTTCAAGAGAGTTCATTTATGAAATGGGCAAATATTTAAAAAATAACTCAAAGAAAAAAGACTCTTTAATTGAAACCGCTTTTGACAATAATGTTCCTATTTTCTGCCCTGCTTTTACTGACTCGAGTGCAGGATTCGGATTAGTTATGCATCAAGAACAAAATCCAAAAAAACATATAACAATAGACTCAGTTAGAGAATTTAGAGAACTAACAGAAATTAAAATCAAATCTAAAGGTTCTGGATTATTTATGATTGGTGGTGGTGTGCCTAAAAACTTTATTCAAGATACTGTTATTTGTGCTGAACTATTAGGAAAAGATGTAGACATGCATAAATATGCTGTTCAAATTACTGTTGCTGATAGTAGAGACGGAGCATGTAGCAGCTCCACATTAAAAGAAGCAAGTTCATGGGGAAAAGTAGATATTACAAAAGAACAGATGGTGTTTGCAGAGGCAACTAGTGTTTTACCATTGATAGCGAGTGATGCTTATCATAAGGGTGAGTGGAAAAACAGAGAAAGAAAAAACTTTACAAAAATTTTTGAATAAAATTGAAATATCTATCAAATAAAAACGGGTTTTTAGGAATTGATAATAAATTTAGCTTTAAAGAAAAAGCTGTGATTGTTCCATTTGGATTAGAAAAAACTGTCAGTTATGGGGGAGGAACAAGAAATGGGCCTAAAGAAATCATAAAAGCATCACATCAAGTTGAGCTATATGATGAAGAACTTAATTGTGAACCTTATAAAAAAATAGGTATTAAAACTTTAAAACCATTTAAAATTGATAAAAATATTAAAAAAGCACTTAATAAAATCTCAAATATTAATAAAGAAATTTTAGATGAAAAGCTTTTCCCAATGACTTTAGGTGGAGAGCATTCAATAACTCCTGGATGTATTGTTCCTTTTACTAAAAAATATAAAAACATTTGTCTCTTACATTTTGATGCTCATGCAGATTTACGTCAAAGTTATAATGGAGAAAAATTTTCCCATGCCTCAGCAATTAGAAGGTGTCTAGATTATAAAAATGTTTCTTTAATTTCATTTGGGATAAGAAACATCTCAGAAAGTGAAATCCCATTTTTAAAAAAGAATTCTTCAAGAATAAATATTTTTTGGGCAAAAGATAAAAAAAAATGGAATTTATCTAAATTTAAAAAACTGATTAAAAACAAAACTGTTTATCTTACATTTGATGTAGACGGACTAGATTCAAGTATTATGCCTGCAACTGGTACACCTGAACCAGGAGGACTTTTGTGGGACGAAACATTAGATATAATAAGAATTGCAGCTAAAAACTCCAAAATTGTTGGTGCAGATATTAGTGAACTATCTCCAATTAAAGGATTTAATTCTTATAATTTTCTTGTTGCAAAATTAGCTTATAAAATTTTGTCTTATAAATTTTTATATTAAACTTTAATTGGTTTAATAGTTTTCAGTAACATTCTGAATGGTATCAACATTATTATAGCAACTAAAATTTTTACCGCTAAATCTCCAAGAGATAAAGTAACCCAAGGCACCCCTGTTGCATAAAATGATATTGAGAAAAATAAAAATGTGTCGACTGTTGATCCAATCAAAGATGAAGTAAGTGGTGCAACAAACCACTCTTTTTTTCTTAATCGATCAAAAATTTGAATGTCCAACAATTGAGCAGTGATAAAAGCAACCCCTGATCCAATTGCAATTCTAACTGAGATTAAATCTGCAAAATCAGTTGAGAATAACAATGTAAATATAATTCCTATTAAAAACCCCAAATATACAATTTGCCTTGCTAATAATTTTCCATACGACCTATTTGCTAAATCTGTTATTAAAAAAGCAATTGGGTAACTAAAAGCTCCATAAGTTAAAATCTCATTTAATCCAAAATAATTAATTGGGAACTGAACTAAATAATTAGAAGATAGTACAACAATCCCCATCATTATTGACAGGGTGATAAATAATTTGTTCATTAAGCTGATTTAGCTACAGGTTTCTTTTTAAAAGGGGATTTAATTAAAACTACTTTTTTTAACTTTTTTAATCTAGGAGATAAATTTTTATTTTTTACAGTTTTTAAAAATTCATCAAAACTACCTTTTTTGTCAACTGACCTCACACCTGAGTTACTTACAGTAAGTTTTAAACTTCTTCCAGTAAGCTCACTTGTAAATTTTACTTTCTTTAGGTTAGGTAAAAATCTTCTTTTAGTCTTGTTGTTAGCATGACTAACATTATGACCTTTCATAGGAATTTTACCGGTAAGTTCACATTTTTTTGACATAATAACAGTGCCTATATAAGGGGAGATATTGAAGGCGTCAAGTTTAATACATTTAAGAAACAGTTTTATTTCCAACAATTTCTGAGAAATTTTTGACGCCATCTCTTATTAGTAATTCTTTTAGGTCTTTTTTAATCATGCCAGCAATATTGGGTCCTTGAAATACCATGCCAGTATAAAGTTGAACAAAATCTGCTCCCAATAAAAACTTATCATAAGCTGCTTTACCAGAATCAACACCACCTACTCCAATTATTTTGATTTTACCTTTAATTAAATTGTAGAATTTACTTATTAAAAAATTAGATTTTTTTTCAATAGGTTTTCCAGATAAACCACCTTTTTGATGTCTCTGTATATTTTGAAGTGTTTCTCTAGAAGCTTCGGATGTATTTGAAATTATTATTGCACTTATATCATTTTCTAAAAGTATTTCTGAAATTAAGTCAATTTGATTTTCATTAATGTCTGGTGAAATTTTTACAGCCACAGGAATTTCAGTTTTTAGTTGTTTTTTTTTCTCTGAAACAGATTTTAATAAATCTTTTAATTTATTCTCATCATGAAAGTTTCTTAAATTTTCAGTATTTGGTGAAGAAATATTGATTGTAATATAATCTGCAACTTCAGAAAATTTTTCTAATCCAATTAAATAATCATTTAATCTATCATTAGAATTTTTGTTCGGTCCTACATTTACACCTAGTACACCTAGTTTTTTATTAGATTTTATTCTATTTAATATTGTGTCTGACCCGTGGTTGTTAAAACCTAACCTATTAATTAATGCTTGATCTTCTACCAATCTAAACACTCTTGGTTTTTCATTCCCATATTGTTTTAATGGTGTAACCGTACCTACTTCAACAAATCCAAAACCCAACTTAAATAAAGGGTTGTATACCTCGGCATTCTTATCGAAACCTGCTGCAATACCTATGGGATTATCAAGATTTTGATTAAATAGTTTTGTTTTTAAAATAGGATCATTTTTGTTTTCATCAAATATATTTGAAACTAAATTAAGTTTGAGTGATTGAATTGCTAAAAAATGTGCTCTTTCAGGATCTATTTTAAATATTAATGATCTTAAATTAGAATACATTATTTCAATTTACTAATTATCAACTCTTTTGTTTCGTTAACACCAAAAAAACTTATGAAAAAACCCATTCTAGGTCCATTTTCATCTCCAAATACCACTTCATAAATTAATTTAAACCAATCTCTTAAGTTTTCTGCATACCCATTCTCTTTACCTGTTGAATATATTAATGTTTGTATATCCTCAGGAGACATCTGATCATTACATTGTTCTAAAGTTTTAACTAAAGCTTGTAGAGCTAATTTTTCATTTTCAGATGGATTTTTATATTTTTTTTGAGCCTTAATAACGTCATTAAAATACTTGATTGCATAACCAACTAGTCCATCAAAAATTAAAAAATTTTTTTCGTGAATGTTAGATTTGTATTTTTTAACAAACTTCCATAATAAATCTTTGTTATCAGCATTGCTTGTCTCAACTAAATTCAACAACATAGAAAAAGACATAATCATTTCTTCTTTTGGAATATTGCCATTATGAACATGCCAAACAGGATTCATTACTAATTGTTGTTCTGTTTGTTTTTTTGATTTTTCAATATTATCAAGGTACTCATCTACAGCTTTTGGCACTATTTCATTATAAAGTTTTTTAGCTCTTTTTGGATTTTGATACATGTATAAAGATAAACTTTCAGGTGAGGCATATTTTAACCACTGGTCGATGGTAATTCCATTTCCTTTAGATTTTGAAATTTTTTCACCATTTTCATCAAGAAATAATTCATAAGCAAATCCAGATGGTTGTTTTTTACCGATTAAATTTATAATTTTAGTTGATAAAATTGCACTCTCAATAAGGTCTTTTCCATACATTTCAAAATCTATATCTAGAGCGTACCATCTCATTGCCCAATCAACTTTCCATTGTAATTTACAATTTCCATCCAAAATACTAGATTCTAATTTTTTACCCTTATTATCAAAAATTATTTTAGAATTTTTTTTATCAATTTCTATAACTGGAATTTCGAGAACATGACCTGTATCTGGACAAATAGGTAAAAAAGGACAGTAAGTTTTTTGACGTTCTTTGCCTAAAGTTGGAAGTATAATATTCATTATACCATCATAATTTTCTAAAATAGTTTTTAAAGTTGGATTGAAAAAGCCACCTTTGTATAAAGATGTTGAACTTTTAAAACTGTATTTAAAATTAAAACTATTTAAAAAGTCTTTTAACATTTCATTATTATGCTCTCCAAAACTTTTGAATTTTTCAAATGGATCTGGAACTTGTGTTAATGGTTTATGTAAGTTTTCATTTAGTAATTCCTGATTAGGAACATTATCAGGAACTTTTCTTAAACCATCCATATCATCAGAAAAAGTAATTATCTCTGTTGGTAAATCTGTAAGTTGCTTTAAAGCATTCACCATCATTGAAGTCCTTGCAACTTCACCAAATGTTCCAATGTGAGGAAGGCCACTTGGGCCATATCCTGTTTGAAGGGTAATTTTCCCTTTTTTATCAATAAATGATTTTCTTTCACGAAGCATTTTTTTTGCTTCAACGAAAGGCCAAGCACTTGTTTTGTCTAAAATTTCTTTTTTAATCACGAATATATTTTTTATAAAAATCGTAAATTGGCGATTTTATTAATTCTTATAGAGTTGAAATTTATTTACCATAAAATAATGTTCTTTCAAAATGTCTAATTATAAAACTGTTTTTTTTACACTAGGAATTTTGCAAATAATTTTAGGGGTCTCAATGTTCATCCCTATAATTGCTCAATTTATTTATTTCGAAATAGATTCATCGTTTTTTGGTGCATCTATTGTTACTATAATTTTTGGATCGTTATTTTTTCTATCAAATTTAGACCACGACAAGAAGTTAAATTTACAACAGGCATTTTTATTAACTGCTTTATCTTGGTTAAGTATTGCTATTTTTGGGTCTTTACCATTTATATTTTCGGCTATGGAGCTTTCAGTTACTGATGCTTTTTTTGAGAGTATGTCTGGTATTACAACAACTGGATCTACGATTATTTCTGACTTAGAGAATACACCAAAAAGCATTCTATTATGGAGAGCAATACTTCAGTGGTTAGGTGGTATTGGTATAATTGTTATGGCAATTACTCTAATGCCTATAATGAATGTTGGTGGCATGCAATTATTTAAAATTTCAAGCAACGACTCATCTGAAAAAATTCTTCCTAAATCTAAAGAAATAGCTTTGAGACTAATTTATATTTATTCAGGCCTAACTGCTCTTTGTGCATTATCATATTGGATATTTGGAATGGGAAAATTTGATAGTTTAACTCATTCCATGACTACCATAGCTACAGGTGGATTTTCTAATTATAATCAATCTATAGGATATTTTGACAGTGTTCCTATAGAAATATCATCAATGATTTTTATAATTTTAGGAAGTATTCCATTTATTGCGTACATTAAATTTATTAGTGGTAATAAAAGAATTTTTTTAAACGATATTCAAATAAAAACATTTATTAAAGTAATAATTATAAGCATTATTATTTTGTCAATATATTTATTTTTTAATAATAATGGAAACTTTAGTTTTAGAACTATTTTTTTTAATACAATTTCAATATTGACCGGAACAGGTTATGTTAATGCTGAATTTGATGGTTGGGGAAGTTTTCCTATAACAATATTTCTTGCACTAATGTTTATTGGAGGGTGTGCTGGATCTACTACTTGTGGTATTAAAATTTTTAGAATTCAAATTTTATATTTATTTATATTAAATCAATTAAAAAAAATTATATATCCCAAGGGAATATTTGTAATTAAATACGATCAAGGATCTGTTGATGATAAATTTATTGCATCAATAATTTCATTTATTTATTTTTACTTTGTTATTTTTTTTATTTTAACTGCATTGTTATCATTAACAGGTCTTGATTTTATAACTGCTATCTCTGGAGCAGCAACATCAATATCTAATGTTGGTCCAGGTTTAGGTCCTATAATAGGGCCTAATGGAGACTTTTCAGCTTTGCCCGATATTTCTAAATGGATATTAACTGTAGGTATGATTTTAGGTAGACTTGAGTTGTTTGCAATATTAGTATTGTTCTTACCATCTTTTTGGAGAAATTAATTATGTCCGAAACAAAGAAACAAACATGGCTTGATTCTCTTGCAGTTTATAAAGATATTCGAATGGTAAGAATTCTTTTATTAGGTGCAATAAGTGGTTTCCCTTGGGTATTAATTGCTAGTAGCTTGAGTCTTTGGCTTAAAGAAGAAGGTCTTAGTAGATCAACAATTGGATGGGCAGGTTTAATTTTTGGAGTATACGCTTTAAATTATTTATGGGCTCCCATTATAGATAGAATTCAAATTCCAATACTAACAAAAAAACTAGGTCATAGAAGAGGCTGGATAGTTTTGATGCAATTAATTATTTTGTTAAGTCTTGTTGTTTGGAGTGTAATTAATCCTACAGAAAATTTAGCATTATTAATTACTGTTGGTTTAATTATTGCTATTGCGTCTGCGACCCAAGATATAACCGTAGATGCATTAAGAATTGAGCAGATAAATGAAAATGAAGGAAAATCAATGGCTGCTGGTGCAGCCATGGCTGTTGTTGGTTGGTGGACAGGTTATAAATTAGGTGGAGTTGTTGCTTTATTTACAGCAGAATTTTTCGAAAACCTTGGGGTATCTGATTACTGGCAAGCTACTTTTTTAATTTTAGGTGTTTTGATAATTTTAATGAATATTGGATTAATGTTTGTTCATGAGCCTATCGAAACAAATAGAGAAGCAAAACAAAGAGAAACGGACAAATTAATTGAAGGAAAACTTGGATCTAGCAATATAATTACAAATTTTATTGCATATATAACAGGAACTATTGGTGGACCTATTATTAGTTTTTTTAAAAAAAATGGTTTTGCCATTGCAGCTGGAATTTTAGGATTTGTTTTTTTATTTAAAATAGGTGAGGCATTTATGGGAAGAATGTCTATTGTTTTTTATAAAGAAATTGGTTTCTCCAAAGGTCAAATTGCAATTTATTCAAAAGGTCTTGGCTGGATAACAACAGTTGTATTTACTTTGTTGGGTGGAGTAATGGCCATGAGAGCTGGAACAATTAAAACTATGTTCTTTGCTGGTGGGTTAATGGCTATAACCAATCTTTTATTTGCAGTTTTGGCATGGACTGGAAAATCTGAAATTTTATTTGCAATTGCTGTTATAGCTGATGATATCACAGCAGCTTTTGCAACTGTAGCATTTGTTGCATTTATTTCATTACTAGTTGATAGAACTTATACAGCCACACAATATGCATTGCTTGCTTCAATTGGTACTGCTGGTCGTACCACACTGGCTTCATCATCAGGAGCTCTAGTTGACTGGTTAAACGGAGATTGGGGAACATTTTTTGTTTTAACGACTATAATGGTGATACCATCGTTAATTTGTTTATGGTTAATAAAAAACAATATTAAAATTGGTGCAAAATAATTTTTATTTCATAGGTAATTTTTCGAACATTTACAAAAATCCTTCGAGACAATCTGAGGTAACCTCACAAATTATACATGGTGAAAAATTCAAAATATTAGCAAAAAATAAAAATTGGATAAAAATTAAAACTTTGTTTGATAACTATAAGGGGTTTATAAAAAATTCAAAATATGTAGAAAAATTTAACCCTAACTATAAAGTCAGTTCATTAAAAGCAAGGATTTTTAAAAAGCCTGGAATTGGAACCAATAGTTGGCTTCCACTTGCATCCAAACTATCTGTATTTAAGCAAAATAAAAATTATGTAAAAATTGAAAAAAATAAATGGATTAAAAAAGCAGATATTAGAAAATTAAAACATAAAGAAAACAATTTTACAAAAATATTTAAAAAATTTTTAAATGTAAAATATGTTTGGGGTGGAAAAACATTTAAAGGTATTGATTGTTCAGCCTTATTGCAAATATTTTATTTTTATAATAATTCGTTTTATCCAAGAGATACAAAAGATCAGATCAAATATACAAAAAAGAATTCAAAGAAAAGACTATTTAAAAAAGGAGATATTATTTTTTGGAAAGGTCATGTTGCTATGTGTTTAAATTCTAAACAACTGATTCATGCTTATGGTCCAGAAAGAAAAGTAATTATTATGCCAATTATAGAAACAATTAATAGAATTGAAAAAACTGCCAAGCTAAAGGTAAAAAAAGTATCTAAAATAAAATATTAATTTCTTCCAAAGTCAGGCTTGTCTATATCTTGTTTCAATTTGATGATTTTTGACCTTACTTTTTTAGTCTGAATAAGTTTCTTTACGATAGACTTATTATTTTTTGAATTAATATCTTTTTTAAATTGATTTAAATTTTTAATAAATAAATCAATCGCTTTTGAAATATTATTTTTATTGTTAAAAAAAATATCTCTCCACATGATTTCATTTGATGCTGCGATCCTAGAAAAATCTCGTAATCCACCAGCGCTATATTTGATTAGCTCATAATTTTGTTTTTTCTCAAAATCTTGTGCAGATTTCACCAGATTATATGCAATTAAGTGTGGTAAATGACTAGTAATAGAAAAAATTTTGTCATGTTTTTCAGCGCTCATAACAACTACTTTTGCTCCAATTTTTTTCCAAAACTTAGTTAGAATATTTATATTATTTTTTTTAATATTTTTTTCTTTAATTATTATGCACCATCTATCAGTAAACATATTTTCTTTACCATGCTCTGGTCCACTAACCTCTGATCCAGCTATCGGGTGACTTTGAATCCAATGAATACCTTTCTTTAAAAATTTATTTATAATTTTAGAAGTTTCAATTTTTGAAGAACCAATATCTGTAATCAATGTTTTCGATGGTATAAATTTATTAATTTTTAAAATAATATTTTTGTATTCACTCATTGGTGTACAAAAGATGATTAAATCGGAATTACTTGTACCTTCTTTTAATGATTTAACAATTTTTCCAGGTAATTTTAATCTTTTAATCTTAGCAAGATTTGATTTTGATTTTTCATAGATAAATATTTTTTTTGCTATTTTTTTTTTGCTAATACGCCTTAATAAAGATGAACCTAATAATCCACAGCCAATAATTAAAATATTTTTCATTTTTTCAATACTTGTTTAATAACACTCATAAATTTTAAGTTTTCTTTTTTAGATCCAATAGTTAACCTTAATTTATTCTTTATATGATAACCATCTTCTGTTGATCTTAAAATAATTCCCTTATTTTTAAGTTTTTCATACAGAAATTTTGCTGAATATCTGCATTTTTCAAAATTAAGTAACAAAAAATTTGCTGAAACAGAATTTGAAAAAATATTATATGTCTCAAGAAATTTCTTAATTTTTTCAGAATATAATAAATTATGTCTAATCGATTTATTTATGAAAGATTTATCCTTCAGTGACTCAGTGGCAGCTAATTGAGCAATACCATTTACATTAAATGGTGGTTTTATAACATTTAGCGCATCTACTATTTTTTTTGATCCATATCCCCAACCTACTCTCAGAGAAGCTAATCCAAACATTTTTGAAAAAGTTCTAAGGATGAAAACATTGTCTTTATTTTTAAACAAATCTAACCCAGATGAATAATCTTTGTTTTTCATATATTCTGCATAGGCATCATCTATAACTAGTAAAATTTTTTTATTTAATCTTTTTCTTAATTCTAAAACTTCTTTTTTCGTTAAGTAAGTTCCTGTAGGATTGTTTGGGTTAGCTATAAACACAATTTTAGTTTTTTTTGTTATTTTTTTTAAAATTTCATTTACTGAAACTTTAAAATTAATTTCTTTTGCAAATACAACTTTTGCACCTACTATTTTTGAGTAAATTCTGTACATTAAAAAACTGTACTCTGGTACCACAACCTCATCTTTTGGGTTTAAAAACAACTGACAGATCATTTGAATAACTTCATCTGAACCAGCTCCACAAATAATTTTCTCAGAATTACATTTATAAGCTTTAGATATTGCTTTTCTTAAATTTTGAGATTTTCCATCTGGATATTTATCTAAATTCAGATTTTTATTTGATATTATTTTCTTTGCTTTAGGACTCATACCTAAAGCAGACTCATTTGCTGAAAGCTTAATTACGTTCTTAAGTTTCTTAAATTTTGATTTACCAGGCTTATAAGCCTCAATTTTAAATTTTTTGAAATTTGGAGTTATCATTTTTTTTAATTTATGTGCTCTTTATAGATAAAATTACAAAATTTTATAGAGAATAAGAGGATTTTTTAAAAAAATTGACATAATAAATAAGTTCTAGTAAAAAAATTATGCGCTGATTTAACTGAATTGCGAGCGCTTAAAAAAAACCGCTAAAATAGTTTTTTTTCTCACAATTCGAAACAGTCAAACACTATGAATACTGAGAAAAACATAAAAACTTTAATTGTAAAGAAACCACTTAAATTAGACTGTGGTAAGACCATAAAAGATTTTCCTATAGCCTATGAAACTTACGGTTCACTTAATTCAAAAAAAGATAATGCAATATTAGTTTTTCATGCTCTAACAGGAGATCAATTTGTAACCGGAATAAACCCTGTAACTAACAAAGAGGGTTGGTGGAGTTATGCAGTAGGTCCTAATAAGGCTATCGATACGAATAAATATTTTGTTATTTGCTCTAACGTAATTGGTGGATGTCTGGGATCATACGGACCAAGTCATAAAGGTCCTGATCAAAAAATTTTTGGAACAAATTTTCCAGTTATTACAATTAATGATATGGTGAATGCTCAATATAATTTACTTGATCATTTTGGTATAGATAAATTATTTTCTATAACTGGAGGTTCAATGGGAGGTATGCAGGTCCTTCAGTTTATCAGCAACTTTCCTGATAAATCTAAAACAGTGATACCAATAGCAACCACATCCAGTCATTCAGCACAAAATATTGCTTTTAACGAACTAGGTAGACAAGCTATTACAGCTGATAGTAACTGGAAAGAGGGAAACTATACATCAAACGATACTAATCCTGGAAAGGGATTGGCTGTAGCGAGAATGGCAGCTCATATAACTTATTTATCTAAAAAAGGTTTGCAGGAAAAATTTGGAAGAAAGTTACAAGAAAGAGAAGATCTTAAATTTGGATTTGATGCTGATTTTCAAATAGAAAGTTATTTGAGATATCAGGGCTCAGTATTCGTAGATAGATTTGATGCAAATAGTTATCTTTATATCACTAGAGCAATGGATTATTTTGATTTAGCTAAGCAATTCAATGGTAATCTTTCTGAAGCATTTATAAATACAAAAGCAAAATTTTTTATAATTTCATTTACTTCAGATTGGCTTTATCCAACACAAGAAAACAAAGATATTGTGATTGCGTTAAACTCAATAGGAGCTGATGTTGGATTTGTAGAAATTGAGTCAGATAAAGGTCACGACTCCTTTTTACTAGACGTTCCTGATTTCTTAAGTGCACTTAAAAACTTTTTAGATAAATCTTACGAGGAAAACTAATTATGAAAAATGAATTTCAAGTAATAGCAGATTTAATTGAAAAAGATAAGAAAGTCTTAGATGTAGGTTGTGCTGATGGAACTTTAATGAAATTTTTAAAAGAGAATAAAAACATAAATATAAGAGGATTAGAAATTTCTAAAGAAAAAGTACAAGAATGTATCGCAAAAGGTTTAACTGTAATTGAGGGAAATGCTGAGAAAGATTTAAAACAATTTCCAGACAAATCGTTTGATTATGTTATTTTAAGTCAAACACTTCAAGCTTTTCTTAATCCTGAATTAGTTTTAGATGAACTTTTAAGAGTTGGAAAAAAAGCAATAGTTACTATTCCTAATTTTGGATATTGGAAAGTAAGATTTCATTTGTTATTTAAAGGTACAATGCCAATTACAAAAACATTACCAGATGAATGGTATAACACTCCAAATTTACACATGTGCACAATTAAAGATTTTTTTCATTTTGTAAAATCAAAAGATATAAAGATTTTTAAATCACTCGCATTAAACGATATTAATACATCAATAATAAACGATAGTAATTTAGGGGTTAAAAATTTATTTGCAGATCTTGGTATATTTTTGATAGAACAATAAAATGCGTATTGAAATTATACCTTGTCTTCAAGACAACTATAGCTATTTAATAATAGATGAAAGTAACAATTCTGCGTGTGTTGTAGATCCTAGTGAGTCTCAACCAATAATAAGTTTCCTAGAAAATAAAAATATAAAATTAAAATATATTCTTAATACTCATCATCATTATGATCACATAGGAGGAAATCAAGAATTAAAAAAAAAATATGGATCAATTGTTGCAGGTTTTAAAGGAGACTCGAAACGAATACCGGGGATGGACATATTGTTAGAAGATAATCAAATATGGAAAGCTGAAAACTTTGAAGCAAAAATTATGCATATACCTGGACATACTTCAGGACATATTTGTTTTAATTTTTTTAAAGAAAAATTAGTTTTTACTGGAGATACACTTTTCTCACTTGGTTGTGGAAGAATATTTGAAGGCTCTTATGAGGAAATGTTTGAATCTTTAAACAAAATTAAATTATTACCAAGAGATACAAAAATTTATTGTGGTCATGAATACACTCTTAACAATGCAAAATTTTGCAAAAAATATGATTCCGAAAACAAAGATTTACAAAAAAAGATAGTAAAACTGGAAAAATTAAGAGAAAATGGAATTCCTACCATTCCCTCAACTTTAAAAGAGGAATTGGAGAGTAATATATTTTTAAGAGCAAAAGATCTTAAAACCTTTTCAAAATTAAGAGATTTTAAGGATAATTTCTAATTAATTCGGCTTGACTAAAAGCTGACTACAACTATATTGCGATAACTTTAAATTAAATCATACTATGTCATACGCAGTAATTAAAACAGGTGGAAAACAGTATAAAGTAAAATCTGGAGAAATTCTAAAGATTGAAAAATTACCAGACTCAAAAACTGAGACTAAGATAGAGTTTAATGAAATTTTGGCATACGGTGATGACAAATCAATTGAAATTGGGACTCCAAATATTGAGGGTGCAAAAGTAGAAGCTGATTTAATTAAAAATAGCAAAAATAGGACTATTTTAATTTTTAAAAAAAGAAGAAGACAAAATTCAAGAAGAAAAAATGGGCATAGACAAGAATATTCTATGATAAGAATTAACAAAATTTTTTCAAAAGATGGTAAGATGTTATCAGAAGCTGAAAAAATTTCTAAAACTTCAAAAAAAGAAGAAGTTAAGGAAACAGTAAGCAAATAGTTATTAGGTAATTTATGGCAACAAAAAAAGCAGGTGGATCATCGCGAAACGGACGAGATAGTGCCGGTAGAAGACTTGGTGTAAAAAAGTATGGTGGTGAAACAGTAATTCCTGGAAATATAATTGTTAGACAAAGAGGAACTAAGATTTTTCCAGGTGAAAATGTTGGAATGGGTAAAGATCATTCAATATTTTCAGTTGTTAAGGGGAAAGTTGTTTTCAAAAAATCTAAATCAGATAGAACTTTCGTTTCTGTAAAGCCCAATTAATAGTACAACCAATTAAAATAGATGTTGTATTATGAAATTTCTCGATCAAGTTAAAATTTATATTAAAGCTGGAAACGGTGGAGACGGATCTCCTAGTTTTAGAAGAGAGAAATATGTTGAGTTTGGTGGACCAGATGGTGGGGACGGTGGAAAAGGTGGATCAATTATTTTGAAGTCAGAGGAAAATTTAAATACCCTTATTGATTATCGATATCAACAACACCACAAAGCCGAACGTGGAGAAAATGGTTCTGGTCAAAACCGAACAGGAAAAGGTGGTGAAGATTTAATTTTAAAAGTTCCTCTAGGTACACAGGTATTTGAAGAAGATAACAAAACTCTTCTTTTTGATTTTAATAAAAAAGGTGAAGAATATGTTGTAGCTGCTGGTGGAAAAGGAGGTTTGGGAAACACAAGATTTAAAAGTTCTACAAATAGAGCTCCAAGAAAATTTACTAAAGGGACCATCGGAGAAGAATTTACAATATGGCTTCAATTAAAAACAATTGCTGATATCGGTATTATTGGATTGCCAAATGCGGGAAAATCAAGTTTGTTAGCAGCATTAACAAACGCAAATCCAAAAATTGCAAATTACAAATTTACAACTATTAATCCAAATCTTGGTGTGGCTTCTTACGACGATAAAGAAATTACCATTGCAGATATTCCAGGATTAGTTGAAGGTGCTCACGAAGGTGTAGGGTTAGGGATACAATTTTTAAAACATATAGAGAGATGTAAGTCTTTACTGCACTTAATTGATGTCACCAACTTAGATCTGAATGAGTCTTATAATCAGGTGAAAAATGAATTAAAAAGCTACAGTGCAAAGTTATTAGAAAAAAAAGAACTAATTGTGCTTAATAAAGTCGATTTGATTGATGAAGAAACAGTAAATGAAGTTATAGATCATTTTTCAAAGGGTAAAAATTGTGAGATTATTACAATGACAACTCTGGAAAAAGAATCTGTATCAAAAATTAAAGCAAAGCTTTTGTCTTATGTATCTTAAAAACTCTAAAATAATTGTTGTCAAAATTGGTTCATCTCTCCTAGTTGATCAAAATAAAAAAATTAGGAAACAATGGTTATCTAGTTTTGCAAAAGATATTAAAAAATTAAGAAATAAAAATCAAAAAGTAGTTATTGTTAGCTCTGGTGCTATAGCTTTGGGTTGCAAAAAAATGAATTATAACAAAAAAAATATCAAATTAGATAAGAGTCAAGCTATTGCTTCTATTGGTCAAATAGAGCTGATGAATTTATTTTCACAAACTTTCTCAAAGTATAAATTAAATATTTCTCAGATCTTGCTTACATTAGAAGATACCGAGGAAAGAAGAAGATCTCTCAATGCAAAACGAACTTTTGATAATCTTTTTGAACTTGGTTTTATTCCTGTAGTAAATGAAAATGACACTATTGCAACGAGTGAAATAAAATATGGAGATAATGATAGATTGGCATCTAGGGTTGCACAAATTACAAACGCAGATACCTTAATTTTATTATCTGACGTTGATGGTTTGTATACAAAAAATCCTAAAATTTTTAAGGATGCTAAACTAATAAAGAAAATTACTGACTTAAAAAAAGATCTAAAAAAAATTTATATTAAAGGCGTAAATGAATATGGTAGTGGTGGTATGCATACAAAAATTGAAGCAGCAAAAATATGTCAGCTTGCTGGTACTAGTATGGTTATTGCAAATGGACTATATTCAAACCCTATCTCAAAAATAATTGAAAAAAATAACTGCACCTGGTTTAGTCCAAAAATTTCAAAGTTAGATGCTAGAAAAAAATGGATAATAAGTTCTGTAGCACCTAAAGGAGCTTTAATAATTGATGATGGTGCTAAAAAAGCATTAAAATCTGGAAAAAGTTTGTTAGCAGCAGGAATTAAAAAAGTTTCGGGAAGATTTAACAAAGGTGATCATATTAAAGTATTGGATAAAAAAAATAACGAATGTGCTAGAGGGTTAAGTTCCTTTACTTCTGATGAGGTGACTAAGATTATGGGTCATCACTCTAATGAAATTGAAAAATTATTGGGCTATGTTGCAAAATCGGAAGTTATTCATAAAGATGATATGGTGGAAATTTAAATGATTAAATATATGAATTTAATTGGAATAAAAGCTCGAAAAGCTAGTGAGTATAAAGTTACAACTGAAGTAAAAAATAAAGTCTTAAATGATTACGCGAAATTAATTAAGAATGAAAAAAAATTCATTATTAATCAAAATTCAAAAGATATTAATTACGCAAGAAAAAAAGGTTTAAAAGAAAACTTAATCAAAAGACTTCAATTAAATGAAGATAAATTAGATGGAATTATAAATTCTATTTTAAAAATAGCTAAATTAAGGGATCCTATAGATAGCACTTTAGAAAAATGGAAAAGACCAAATGGTTTGAATATTAAAAGAGTTTCAATACCAATTGGAGTTATTGGGGTTATTTATGAAAGTAGACCAAATGTAACTTCAGATGTTGCTAGTCTTTGTTTTAAATCCGGAAATGTAGTGATTTTGAAAGGAGGCTCTGAGGCCATAAATTCAAATAAAGCTTTAGCTAAGCTGTTTAGAAAAGCACTTAAAAAAAATAAAGTTAATGAAAACTTTATACAATTTATTGATTCAAAACAAAGGAAGCTTGTTGATATTATGCTTTCTAAGATGAAAAAATATATCGATGTCATCATACCTCGTGGTGGAAAAAATTTAGTTAAAAAAGTTTTAGAATTATCCAAAGTACCTATAATTGGGCACTTAGAGGGGCTTTGTCATACTTATATAGATAAAGATGCAGAATTAAAAATGGCTAAAGAAATTGTCTATAACGCTAAATTAAGAAATACAAGTATTTGTGGTGCGACTGAAACTATTCTTATTCATAAAAATATAGTCAAAAAATTTAGTAATCCTATTTTGCAGGAACTTGAAAATAATGGTTGTAAAATAATTGGCGATAAGATTTTGAAAGGTTATTACAATGGTCAAGTATATCCTGCAAAAAAAAAAGATTGGTCAACTGAATATTTATCATCAATTGTATCTGTTAAAGTTGTTAAAAATTCTGAAGAGGCAATTAAGCATATTAACAAATACGGAACTATGCACACTGACTCCATCATTACAAAAAATAAAAAGACAGCAAAATATTTCCTAAAAAATGTTAAAAGCTCAATTGCAATGCATAATACCTCAACTCAATTTGCTGATGGCGGTGAATTTGGATTTGGTGGAGAAGTTGGAATTTCTACTAATAAGCTACCGCCAAGAGGTCCTGTAGGTTTAAATCAATTGATTTCATATAAATATGAAATCACTAGTAATGGTAAAATAAGAAATTAAATTGAATAAAACAAAAATAAAAATTGGTGTATTAGGTGGATCGTTTGATCCTGCTCATAAAGGACATTTGGCGATTTCTAAGGAAGCAAAAAAAAGATTCAAACTCAAAAAAGTTATTTGGGCAATTACAAAAAAAAATCCATTTAAAATAGAGAGCGAGACATCTGTTGCTAACAGAATTCAATATTGTAAAAAAATTATTAGTACAAATTCATTTATTAAGGTTAAGTTTTATGAAAAAATTATTAAATCAAATAAAACTATAAATTTAATCAATCATTTAAAAAAAGATAAAAGCATTGAAATTTATTTTTTAATGGGTGCCGACAATCTTATTAATTTTCATAAATGGCATAAATCTAAATTAATTTCACAAAAATGTAACATCCTAGTTTTTGATAGACATGGGTATAAAAAAAATTCTTTAAAATCAAAGACATTTAAGCAACTTAGTAAGACCAATCTAGAGTTTATTGAGTTTAATAAAGTCAACATTTCATCTTCTCAATTAAGAAAAATTTGATAATCTAAATTCAATTAATGGACAAAATTTCAGACTTAAAAGAAATTGTAATCAACACACTAGATCTAAATAAAGCTCAAAACATTGTAACTATTGATCTTAAAGACAAAAGTTCTATGGCTGATTACATGATCATAGCAAGTGGAACATCATCTAGACATATTCAATCATTATCAGAACAAGTTTTAGAAAAACTTAAAAATAACGGTGTAAAAGACTCAAAAATTGAGGGTAAAGAAAGTGGAGAATGGAAACTTGTTGATGGGATTGATTTGATTGTTCATATTTTTCATCCAGAAAAAAGAAAATTTTATGAATTAGAAAAAATTTGGTCAGAGCTAATTCCAAAAGAAAAAGTGATGATATGAAAAAAATTAAATTTTTATTATTAATTTTTTTTTCCGTTTTTTATTTAAATAAAACAGTTATTTCAGCTGAAATTGATATTTATAAAAAAATTGATCTCTTCGGTGAGGTTCTAGAAAAAATTAATAAAGAATATGTTGATGAGTTCAATCAATCTGAGAGTATGGACTCTGCTATCAATGGACTTTTGCAATCCTTAGATCCTTATTCATCCTACATGTCTCCTAAAATTTTTGATGAAATGCAAACAGAAACCAGTGGTGAATTTGGTGGACTTGGAATTGAAGTTAGCATGGAGGCTGGTGTGGTAAAAGTAATTTCACCAATAGATGATACACCTGCATCTAGGGCTGGATTAAAAGCTGGTGATTACATAGTCAAAATAAATGATGTCCAGGTTCAAGGAAAATCATTAAGTGAAGCTGTTGATTTAATGAGAGGACCTGTAGGTTCTGGAATAGAGTTAACAGTAAGACGAAGAGGTGAAAGAAAAGCGCTTACATTTAATATCATAAGAGAAGTTATTCAGGTTCAATCTGTAAAATCTGAAATTATAGATCAAAATATTGGATACATCAGGCTTACTTCATTTAACGATAACAGTAGTGATCAAATAGAAAAACAAATTAAAAAACTTAAAAAAAATAAAAACTTAAATTCATTTATTTTAGATTTAAGAAATAATCCTGGAGGTCTTTTATCTCAAGCAATAAAGATATCAGATTTTTTTCTAGAAAATGGAGAGATAGTTTCAACAAAAAGTAGAAAAAAATCTGAAAATAGAAAATGGTTTGCAAAAAAAGGAGATATTACTGATGGAAAAACACTATTGGTTTTAATTAACTATGGTTCAGCATCTGCATCTGAAATTGTTGCTGGAGCTTTAAAGGATCACAAAAGAGCAATCATCGTTGGTGAAAATAGCTTTGGTAAAGGTTCTGTCCAATCAATTATTCCTTTAAAAAATCGTGGAGCTATCAGACTAACTGTCGCAAAATATTATCTTCCCTCTGGAAAATCTATTTCTGAAGTAGGTGTTAGACCAGATATTGAAGTAAATGAAGAAGGTGATGATTTTAGAATAAAAACTGATACTGATAATCAATTAAACTACGCTATTAAGTTACTTAACGGATAATATGAATAAAAATTTTAAAGATTTACCACTGAGAAGTGGGGTCGGAATTGTGTTATTGAATAAAGAAAATAAAGTATTCGTAGCAAAAAGAATAGATAATCCTAAAAATTTTTGGCAAATGCCTCAGGGTGGTGTTGATGAAGGAGAGGATAATTTAAAAGCTGCATTTAGAGAACTAGAGGAAGAAACAAGTATCAAAAGTGTAGAACTTATAAAAGAATTAGATGGTACATTAACCTATGATTTACCTGATAGATTACTAGGTATTATTTGGAAAGGTAAGTACAAAGGTCAGAAGCAAAAATGGTTTTTAATGCGATTTATTGGAAATGATAATGAAATAAATATTAATACATCTAATCCAGAATTTTTAGATTGGAAGTGGATTGACTTAGATTTAATTACTGATGTTGTTGTTGATTTTAAACATCATGTTTACAAAGAACTTAAAGAAAAAGTAAAAAAATTAATTTAGAGTTTTTAAAACTTCAACTTTTTGATCTGCTAAATATTTAGATTGATCATTAATATCGGTTTTATCAGCCTCTTCTTCTGCCTGTTTAAGTAAATCTTGTTGCTTTGATTTATCCATATCAGCAAGATTAAAAATTGTACTTGTTAAAATAGATAGATTGTTATTTTTAAACTCAACAATCCCATCTTCAACATAGTAATTTTCATCACCTGATTTTGATAAAATCTTAATTATCCCAGGTTTCAAAAAGGAAATAATAGAAATATGATCCTTCAATATCCCCATCTCTCCTTCAAAAGCAGGGACTACAACTTCTGAAACATCATCTTTTACTAAAAAAGATTTTTCAGGATTTACTATTTCAACTTTAAACTCTTCGCTCATTAAGCAGCAGCTTCTTGTTCCATTTTCTTAGCTTTTTCTATAGCTTCTTCAATTGTTCCAACCATATAAAAAGCAGCTTCAGGTAAGTGATCATACTCGCCTTTGCAGATTGCATCAAAACCTTTGATCGTTGATTCAAGATCAACAAGTTTTCCTGGAGAACCAGTAAATACTTCTGCAACAAAGAATGGTTGAGATAAAAATCTCTGGATTTTTCTAGCTCTAGCTACAACTAGTTTATCTTCTTCAGATAACTCGTCCATACCAAGAATAGCTATAATATCTTGTAATGATTTATATGATTGTAGTATTCTTTGAACATCTCTTGCTACTCTATAATGCTCATCTCCAACAATTCTTGGATCCAAAATTCTTGATGTAGAATCAAGTGGATCTACCGCAGGATAAATACCAATTTCTGCAATTTGTCTTGAAAGTACAGTCGTTGCATCCAAGTGAGCAAACGATGTGGCAGGAGCAGGGTCTGTTAAATCATCAGCAGGTACATAAATTGCTTGTACAGATGTAATTGACCCTTTGTTTGTAGTCGTAATTCTTTCTTGTAGGTTTCCCATGTCAGTAGCTAATGTCGGTTGATATCCAACAGCAGATGGAATTCTTCCTAACAAAGCTGAAACCTCTGATCCTGCCTGAGTAAACCTAAAAATATTATCTACGAAGAAAAGTACGTCCTGACCTTCTTGATCTCTAAAGTATTCAGCAACAGTTAATCCTGTAAGTGCAACTCTTGCTCTTGCTCCAGGAGGTTCATTCATCTGTCCATAAACTAGAGCAGCTTTTGAACCAGCTCCTTCTTTTTTAATTACTCCAGATTCAATCATTTCATGATAAAGGTCATTTCCTTCTCTAGTTCTCTCTCCAACTCCCGCGAAAACTGAAAAACCACCATGAGCTTTTGCAACGTTATTAATTAATTCCATAATTAAAACTGTTTTTCCTACTCCTGCTCCACCAAATAATCCAATCTTTCCACCTTTTGCATAAGGTGCAAGCAAATCAATAACTTTAATACCTGTTACAAGTATTTCAGTTTCTGTTGATTGGTCATTAAATTCAGGTGCAGATCTATGAATTGGCCAACTTTCTTTAGTCTTAACCTCACCTCTTTCATCTATTGGTTCGCCAATTACATTTATAATTCTTCCAAGTGTTTCGGGTCCAACTGGAACTTGAATAGGAGCATTTGTATTAATAACTTCATCACCTCTTTTTAGTCCTTCAGTAGCATCCATAGCAATTGTTCTAACAGTGGTTTCACCTAAGTGTTGTGCAACCTCTAAAACTAGTCTGTTATCACCATTTTTACACTCCAATGCTGTTAAAATTTCTGGTAGTTCACCATCAAATTTCACGTCTACTACCGCTCCAATAACTTGTGTGATTATTCCTTTGCTCATAATTATAAACTTTCCGCTCCTGATATGATTTCTATTAGTTCTTTTGTAATTGCTGCCTGACGACTTCTATTATATTCAATAGTAAGTTTGTCAACCATTTCACCTGCGTTTCGGGTTGCATTATCCATTGCACTCATTCTAGACCCTTGCTCGCTAGCTGAATTCTCTAACATTGCTTTAAATATTTGCGTAGAAATATTCTTTGGCAATAAATTGCTTAAAATTTCATCTTCATCTGGTTCAAATTCGTAACTTTCTTCTGAACTATTTTCTTCTCCCTCATTATTTAAAGGGATAATTTGCTGTGCTTGGGGAATTTGAGTAATTACATTTTTAAATTGATTGTAAAAAATTGTACAAACATCAAATTCACCTGCCTCAAATTTTTCAATTACCATTTTCCCAACTTTGTCAGCATCAAAGTAATTTGCATTTTTAGACTCTTTGAAAGAAATATTTTCAATTATTTTGTCACCATAAATTCTTTTTAATTGATCATTTCCCTTTGAGCCTACAGTAATAATTTTAAGTTCTTTACCTTCATCTAAAATTTTTGCAAAATAACTTTTAGCTTTTTTAATAATATTAGAATTAAATCCGCCACATAAACCTCTATCAGAAGTCATCACCACACAAAGATGAGTTTTTTCCTGACCAGTACCTGACAATAACTTTGGTGCATTTTCTTTATCAGATATACCATTTGATAAATTTAAAATAACATTATTCATTTTTTCAGAATATGGCCTTCCCTTCTCAGCACTTTCTTGAGCTCTTCTTAATTTAGCTGCTGCAACCATTTTCATAGCCTTAGTAATTTTCTGTGTAGACTTTACACTAGCTATTCTTTTTTTTAGGTCATCTAAACTTGCCATAAATTATTAAGATTTAAAATTTGCTTTTAATTGAGTGATTACCTCAACAAGTAATTTTTCTTTATCTTCCTCAAGTTTTCCTGAAGTTAAAATTGACTCGATAATTTCAGGCTTATCTGATTTACATTTTTCAATAATCTTGCTCTCAAATTCAGCAACGTCTTTTAAATCAATATCATCCAGATAACCTTTTACTCCACAAAATACTGAAATAACTTGTTCTGCAACAGTCATGGGTGAATATTGTTTTTGTTTTAAAAGTTCAGTTAACTTAGAGCCTCTATTCAAAAGTTGCTGGGTAGATGCATCTAAATCAGATCCAAATTGAGCAAAAGCTGCCATTTCTCTATATTGTGCTAACTCTAGTTTCATTGAACCAGAAACTTTTTTCATCGCTTTAGTTTGAGCTGATGAACCAACCCTAGATACTGATAATCCTACGTTAATTGCAGGTCTTATACCTTGGTTAAATAGTTCTGTTTCAAGGAAAATTTGTCCATCTGTAATTGAAATAACGTTAGTTGGAATAAACGCGGATACGTCTCCACCTTGTGTTTCAATAATTGGAAGTGCAGTAAGTGACCCTCCACCATGTTCATCACTTAATTTTGCTGCTCTTTCAAGCAATCTACTATGAAGATAAAATACATCTCCAGGATAAGCCTCACGTCCTGGGGGTCTTCTTAATAGCAATGACATTTGTCTATAAGCAACTGCTTGTTTAGACAAATCATCATAAATTATTAACGCATGCATTCCATTATCTCTAAAATATTCACCCATAGCACAACCTGTGTATGGTGCTAAGAATTGTAAAGGAGCAGAGTCAGATGCAGTAGCAGCAACGATTGTTGTGTACTCCATAGCTCCAGCTTCTTCTAATGTTTTTTGAATTTGTCTTACTGTTGATCTTTTTTGTCCAACTGCAACGTATATACAATAGAGTTTTTGTTTTTCATCTTCAGATTCATTGATTTTTTTTTGATTAATGATTGCATCTACTGCAACTGCTGTTTTACCAGTTTGTCTATCACCAATAATTAATTCCCTTTGCCCTCTTCCAATCGGTACTAGACTATCAATTGATTTAAGACCAGTTTGCATTGGTTCGCTAACTGACTGACGTGGGATGATACCAGGAGCTTTTACTTCAACCCTGCTTTTTTTAATTCCTTTATCTAATGGTCCTTTTCCATCGATAGGATTTCCTAACCCATCCACTACTCTTCCTAATAATTCTTTTCCAACTGGAGTATCAACAATATTACCCGTTCTTTTTACTACATCCCCTTCTTTAACATTTCTGTCATCACCAAAAATTACGACACCAACGTTTTCACTTTCTAAGTTAAGAGCCATACCTTTTGAACCATCTGCAAACTCTACCATTTCACCAGCTTGAACATTATCCAAACCATAAATCCTAGCAATACCATCTCCAACTGATAAAACTTGACCAACTTCTGTGACTTCTGCTTTATCACCAAAATTTTTAATTTGTTCTTTTAATATTTTTGTAACTTCTGAAGGATTTATTTCCATTTATGCCTCTATCATTCTATTTTCGATTTGTTGTAATTTATTTTTAATTGAGGTATCGACCATAATACTTCCAACTTGTACTACCAAACCTCCTATTAAACTTTCATCATGTTTGTAGTTTAATTTTATTTTTGAGGTAAAATTTTTTGTTAACTCCTCTGTAATTTTTGCAATTTCTTCATTAGATAATTCTTTTGCTGATTTTAATTCTGCCTTAAGTTCACCTCTTTTTCTTGAACAAATTTCAATAAAACTTTTAAGGATACGCTCGATAAAAAAGAAACGTCTTTTTTGGATTAAAAAACTTAAAAAATTTTTAAATAAAGACTCAAATTTATTATTTTCAGAGATTGTATTTATTACTTTCAGTAAATCTTCTTGGCTTGTAGTTGGATTTTTAATCAAATTAGAAAAATCTTCACTTTGATCAATTAAATTAAGAATAGATGAAGACTGATCTTCGATCTGACTTAAAAGATTGTTTTCCTCTGAAAGTTCAAAAAGCGCAAGAGAGTACCTTTCAGCTGAAGTTATTGAAAATCCGGTGTCTTTACTCAACTTGGTTCCTCTATAATGTTGAAGATTATTTAAAAATCACGCCCTAAATAGCATATGACCCTTATGTCTTCAAGTAGCGGATTCGTAAAAAAGGTCTCTTTTTTGCGGTTAATTAAAGTTAATTGGGTCAACATCAACTGAAAGTTTTATTCCAGAAGAAAATTTATATTTTGGGATAATTTTTGCAAGAGAACTTTGTAGTTTCATAGATTTTAAGCCTCTAATCAAAAATCTAATTCTAAATTTTCTCTTCAATCTAAACAATGGAGCATCCACTGGCCCTAATATTTTTCCTTCTATTTTGTTTTCAATAAAATTTTTAAAATTAATAGCTTCTTTTTCTAATTTAATTTCATTGTCTCCTGTTAATATTAAAGAAATAAATCTTTGAAATGGTGGTAGTTTGTTTTTTTTCCTTATCTCCAGTTCTCTTTCTAAAAAAATATCTGGATTTTTACTTGTAATTTCTGAAATCATCTTAGTATTATTTTCGTAGGTTTGAAAATATACGGTTGCTGGCTTTCCTGTTCTTCCTGCACGTCCTGAAAGTTGATGATAAAGCTGTAAATTTTTTTCTGCACCTCTTAAATCATGTCCATGAGATGAAAGATCAATATCAACAACTACAATGCAATTTAAGCTTGGAAAATGAAAACCTTTTGAAATTAATTGAGTTCCAACTAAAATATGCGTTTCATTATTAATAATTTTATCTATTTTTTCTTTAGAATCTTTTTTATTCATTGTATCACTTGAAAAGATCTCTATTTTTTTACCAGGAAATTTTCTTTTTACTTCTTCTGAAATTCTCTCAACACCAGGACCACTAAAAATAAATTCACAATTGCCTTCTTTTGTACAGTTCCTTTTAAGATCAGATTTATATCCGCAATAATGGCACAATAGGTTATTTTTATTTTTATGATAAACTAAATTGATACTACAATTTGGACATGTAAAACTTATAAAACACTTATTACATAAAGCATTTGGAGAAAAACCTCTTCTGTTTAAAAAAAACAAAACTTGATCTTTTTTTTCCAAATGTAAATTAACTTTTTCAATAATTTTATTTGATAACCATGATTGTTTTTCAAGTTTTGTATTATTCAAATTAATAATTTCATAATTGGGTAATGCTGCATTTTGATATCTTTCATTTAATCTAGAAACTTCGTATTTCCCTTTTTTAATATTTTCAAAAGTTTCTATGGACGGGACAGCGGTAATCAAATTGATTGGAATATTTTCAAAAGATGCTCTGGAAATTGCCATATCACGAGCATTGTAGGTTATACCTTCGTCTTGTTTAAATGATTGATCATGTTCTTCATCAACAATTATCATTCCTAATTTTTTAAATGGTAAAAATAGTGATGACCTTGCTCCAATAATTATTTTTATTTTACCGTTAGAAACACCACTCCAAATTAATTCTTTCTTTTTTTTTGAAATACCTGAATGCCAAACTGCAGATTTAAAACCAAAATATTCTAAAAATTTTTGTTCAAACTGACTGGTGAGACCTATTTCTGGTAATAAAATTAATCCTTGAAAACCCTTGGCTATCAGTGGTTTTAACGCTTCAAAATAAACTAAAGTTTTTCCTGATCCAGTCGTACCTTGTAAAACATGAACTCTAAATTTTTTATTTGAAGCGTTCATTTTTTTTAGAGATTTATTTTGATCACTAGATAGCTTGATTAAGTTTTGTTTAATTTTGCTATCAAATATTTGATAAAGTTGAGTTTCTTTGTTCTCTACCGCATTACTAGTTAAAAGTACTAACTTTAAAGCCATACCCTTAGGGATAAGATTATATTCTGCAAACCAATTTAAAAAATTTATTGTATTTTTTTTTAACGGAGTAACGTCTAATTTCCTGATTATATTTTTAGTCTTAAAATTTTTATTATTATTTTTTTCAAATTCGTCCCAAACAACACCAGTAATTTTTGATTTTCCAAAAGGCACCATTACATAATCACCAACTTTAAGTTTTAAACTACTTTCATAAGTGAATGGATGATTAAAAATATTTGGTACAAGAATCGGATATTTCATATTTTTATAATATGAAAAAAAATTAAGAGTGTATTGCTCTTTTATCTACTGATAAAGCAGCTTCTTTAACTGCTTCAGAAAATGTTGGATGAGCATGACAAGTTCGGGCGATATCTTCTGCACTTGCTCCAAATTCCATTGCAACACCAATCTCTGCAATCAATTCTCCTGCATGAGGTCCGATTATATGTGCACCTAATACTTTATCTGTTTGCTCATCAGCTAAAATCTTAACAAAACCTTCCGCATCATCTATGGCCTTAGCTCTTGAATTAGCCATAAACGAAAATTTCCCTACTTTATATTTTTTATTTAATTCTTTTAATTGTTCCTCAGTTTTACCGATTGATGCTACTTCTGGTGTTGTATAAACTACTCCTGGGATTGTATCGTAATTTACATGTCCAGATTGACCAACTATGTTTTCTGCAACTGCTATACCTTCGTCCTCCGCTTTATGTGCAAGCATTGGACCAACAATTACATCGCCTATTGCATAAATATTTTCAACGTTAGTCTTAAAAATTTTATCAGTTTTAATTCTATTTCTTTCATCAAGATCTACTCCTACAGACTCTAGGTTCAAACCATCTGTATTAGGTTTTCTACCAACAGAAATCAAAACAACATCACACTCAAAATTATTTTTATTACCGTCTTTATCTACTGTTGAAACCACTGCACCAGCTGCATTTTTTTTAATTGTTTCAACTTTATTTTGCATATTAAATTTCATTCCCTGTTTTTTTAATATTTTCATAAATTCTGATGAGATTTCTTTATCCATTCCAGGTGTAATATGATCTAAAAATTCAACAACTTGCACCTCTGCTCCAAGTCTTGACCATACAGATCCCATCTCCAATCCTATATAGCCTCCTCCTACTACAACCATTTTCTTAGGTACCTTTTCTAACTTTAAAGCACCTGTTGATGAGACAATTGTTTTCTCATCTATTTCTATTCCTGGTAATGAAACTGAAACTGATCCTGTTGCAATAACTGTTTTTTCTGTTTGGATGATGGTTTCTTTATTTTTATCATCCTTTATTAAAATTTCATTTTTAGATTTAAAACTTCCGTGTCCTTTAAAATAAGTAACTTTGTTTTTTTTCAAAAGAAACTCAACACCTTTTGTAAGAACGGTTACAGCTTTATCTTTGCTTTTCATCATTTTGTCTAAATTTAATTTTACTTCACCAACTTCAATACCTTTGTTTGCTAAACTTTTTACTTTATGAAATTCTTCAGACAGATTAAGTAGGCTTTTTGATGGGATGCAACCAACATTTAAACAAGTACCTCCCAAAGACCCTCGAGACTCTATACATGCAGTTTTTAATCCTAATTGAGCAAGTCTGATTGCGCACACATAACCGCCCGGTCCACCTCCAATAACTACAGCTTGAAATTTTTCTGACATTTAAATATCTAAAAACAACCTTCTAGGGTCTTCTAAGTTTTCTTTAATCATTTTAAGGAAAGATACAGATTCTTTTCCATCAATAATTCTGTGATCATATGATAATGCTAAATACATAATAGGTCTTATTTTGATTTCACCATCTACAACAACAGGTCTTTCCACTATATTATGCATGCCCAACACTCCAGATTGAGGTAAATTTAGTATTGGAGTTGAAAGCATAGACCCATACACGCCTCCATTACTTATTGTAAATGTTCCTCCCTGGAGATCTTCAATCGTTAGCTTTCCATCTCGAGCTTTTTCTGAAATTTCTTTAATATTTTTTTCAATATCAGCAAAGGATAATTCATCTGCATTTCTCAAAACTGGAACAACCAAACCCTTATCTGTTCCAACAGCAAAGCTAATATTGTAATAGTTTTTATATACAATCTCATCTCCTTCTATTTCAGCATTCACCGCAGGGAAATTTTTTAAAGCAACCACACATGCTTTTACAAAGAAAGACATAAATCCTAATTTTATTCCATAACGAGTTTGGAAATCCTTTTGATTTTCTTTCCTCATTTCCATCACACTGCTCATATCAACTTCGTTAAATGTTGTTAAAAGAGCAGCATTCTCTTGGGCTTGTTTTAATCTTTTTGCAATAGTCTGTCTCAACCTAGTCATCTTAATTCGTTCTTCTTCACCATATTGAATTTTTCTTTCAGATGGTTTTGGATTTGCACCCATCAAACTTATTAAATCTCCTTTTAAAACTCTCCCATCTTTTCCTGAACCTTGAATTGAATTAATATCGATATTATTTTCAGTTACTATTTTTCTCACTGCTGGAGACAAGATTGGATTAACATTTCTTTTAGGAGCAACATCTGGTTTAACTTCCTCAGTTAAAACCAATGGTTTCTCTTTGGGTTCTTCCATATCTTTTTCTTCAAATACTTTTGGTTCTTTTTTATTTGCATCTAATTTTATTACATTGCTCTCTGCAGGAACTATTTCCTCTTGCTTGATTTCTTTTTGGGTTTTTGGCGCAGATTTAACCGCTCCACCTTCTGCTGATACAGAACCTAATAACGCTCCTACTTCAACGACTGATCCATCTTGTGAATTTATCTCAGTTAACACACCAGAAATTGGAGATGGCACTTCTAAGTTTACTTTGTCTGTCTCAAGTTCTACAATAGGTTCATCCGCTTCGACTGTATCACCTGCGTTTTTTAACCATTTTGCAACAGTCGCTTCTGTTATACTTTCACCAAGAACTGGTACTACTATTTTTTCACTCATTAAAATTAATCAAATACATTGTTAATTATTTCTTGTTGTTGAGAATTATGCCTTTTGGCATATCCTGTTGCAGGAGTTGCGTCTGGGCTTCTTCCTATATAAGAAATTTTATTATTATTAGCCTTTAAAGTGTCTAATGTCCATTGGATATAATCTCTAACTGAAAACCAAGCACCCATATTTTTTGGTTCCTCTTGACACCAAAAGAATTCAGCATTTTTAACATATGGTTTTAGCTCCTTAACTAAAGCTTTTGCTGGAAATGGATACAATTGTTCAATTCTATACATCACAACATCATCTCTTTTGAGCCTTTCTCTGGCGTCTAATAAATCGAAATATACTTTTCCAGAACAAAGAATTACTTTTCTTATTTTAGAACTTTCTTTTAATTTAATAAATCCTTTAGACTTAGGATCTATAGCATGATCCCACAGTACTCTATGGAAAGTATTTTTTTTGTTAAAATCTTCTAAACTTGAAACACAATATTTATTTCTTAATAGTGATTTTGGTGTCATTATGATTAGTGGCTTTCTGAAACTCCTATGCATTTGTCTTCTTAAAGCATGAAAATAATTTGCTGGAGTTGTACAGTTCATTACTTGCATATTATCGTTTGAGCATAGTTGTAAAAATCTTTCTAATCTTGCTGAAGAATGTTCTGGTCCTTGTCCTTCATATCCGTGAGGTAACAACATTACTATACCAGATGCTCTATTCCATTTTCTCTCACCAGATGCAATAAATTGATCAATTACTACTTGAGCTCCATTAGCAAAGTCACCGAATTGTGCTTCCCAAAGAGTAAGTGTGTTTGGCTCTACTAAACTATAACCATATTCAAAACCTAAAACCGCAAGTTCAGATAAAAAACTATCTACTACTTCAAATTGCTTTTGATTTTTAGAAATATTGTTAAGAGGAATGTACCTAGAATTATCTATTTGATTTCTTAAAACAGAATGTCGTTGACTGAATGTTCCTCTTCCAGAGTCTTGTCCTACAAGTCTAACTGGATATCCCTCTTCTAGCAAAGATCCAAAAGCTAAAGATTCAGCTGAAGACCAATCGATTCCAGTACCTTTTTCGATACTTTCTTTTCTGGAATTAAATATTTTAGAGATAGTCTTGTGAATATTTTTTTCCTCAGGAATACCATTTATTTTACCTGAGATTAATTTTAATTTATTTTCATCGAAACCTGTTATACCCCTCTTATCTTTACCTCTTTCAGGTTTATATCTTGACCATGTTCCCTCAAACCATTCTATTTTAGGTTTATAATCTTTTGCACTTTTGTATTGTTCATCAAGTAAATCTTTAAATGATTTAACATTTTGATTTAATAATTCTTCAGTTATAGATTTTTCGTTTACTAATTTATTTCCATAAATTTTGTAAACACTGGGATGAGATCTAATTTTTTTATACATTAAAGGTTGAGTAAATGAAGGCTCATCTCCCTCATTATGTCCAAATCTTCTATAACAAATTAAATCTACTACAACGTCTCTATTAAATTTTAATCGAAATTCTGTTGCTATTCTAGTTGCATAAACAACTGCTTCTGGATCATCACCATTAACATGAAGAATTGGAGCCTCTACCATTTTTGCAACATCGGATGGATAAGGTGAAGACCTCGCAAATCTTGGACTAGTAGTAAATCCTATCTGGTTATTAACAATAATATGAATTGTTCCTCCAGTGTTATGTCCTGGTAGTCCAGACATTGCAAAACATTCTGCTACAACTCCTTGACCAGCAAAGGCTGCATCCCCATGAATGAGAATAGGTATAACTTTATTTCTTTCACGGTCTTTATGAAAAAATTGTTTGGCTCTTGTTTGACCTAAAACAACTGGGTTAACAGCTTCTAAATGAGAAGGATTATCTGTTAAACTGACATGTACTGAATTTCCATCAAATTCTCTATCAGACGACGCTCCAAGATGATATTTTACATCTCCAGCACTATCTTCAGAATCAGCACTAAACTCACCAGCAAACTCATTAAAAATTTTTTTGTAAGATTTTTGTAAAACGTTTGCCAAAACGTTAAGCCTTCCTCTATGAGACATACCTATTTTAACTTCTTTTATATTATTTTGACCACCAATTTTTATTATTTGTTCAAGAGCAGGTATTAAACTTTCGCCACCATCTAAACCAAATCTTTTTGTTCCCACATACTTTGTAGCTAAAAATTTTTCAAATCCTTCTGCCTGTACCAATTTATTTAAAATTGCCTCTTTACCATTTTTTGTAAATTGAAGTGCATTTTCATCTTGCTCTATCCTATCCCTAAACCACTTTCTTTCATCTGGGTTTGAAATATGCATGAACTCATAACCTATTTTTCCACAGTAGGTTTTCTTCATAAACTTAAGTATTTCTCTTATATTTGCATATTTACGATTGATTACCCCGTTTAGAAAAATTTTCTTATCGTAATTTTCTTTTTTAAAACCATAAAAATCTGGATGAAGCTCATCTAGATATTCCGACTCTCTCATTTCTAAAGGATCAAGATCCGCTAATAAATGTCCTCTTAGTCTATATGCTCTAATTAATGCTACAGCACTAATAGAATCTTTATTTGAGTCAGCAAGTAATTGAAAATTAAATTTTTCTGAGGTGTCTAATTTGACATTATTAAAATCATTTTTATCTTGTTCTTCTATTTTTTTTTGTAATTCATCAATATCAATCTTTTTTTTAGTAGGTCCCCATGATGGACCATTAATTTCTTTTGCTATAACATTTAATTCTTCACCAATTCCCTCAAAATAATTTGCCCAACTTTCTGGAAGATCAGCATCTTTATTTACAAACTTTAAATACATTTCTTCTATAAATGCACTATTAGATTTGTTTAAAAATGAAGTTTTTTCGAAATCAAGATTTTTTGATGAAGACATCTTATTTATTTAATATATCCCTCTAATATTTTTTTTCAATTAGACAGTTTATCAAATAAAGTTTTTCCAATAATTGATGGTGATTTGGCAACTGTAATACCACATTCTTCCATTTTTTTTATTTTATTTTCAGCTCCACCCTTGCCACCTGATATAATGGCACCAGCATGCCCCATTCTCCTTCCTGGAGGAGCAGTAATTCCAGCAATAAATCCAACTATTGGTTTTTTAATCTTATGATTTTTTATAAAGTCAGCCGCTTCTTCTTCGGCTGTTCCTCCAATTTCACCGATCATTAAAATCGATTCTGTTTCATTATCATTTAAAAATAAATCTAAACAATCTATAAAATTTGTACCATTAATAGGATCACCACCAATACCAATACAAGTTGATTGACCAAGTCCATTTTCAGTTGTTTGGGCTACTGCTTCATATGTCAATGTTCCTGACCTTGATACAATTCCAACACTTCCTCTTTTGTGAATACTTCCCGGCATAATCCCAATTTTACATTCATCTGGTGTGATTATTCCTGGACAATTAGGTCCAATTAATCTGCTACTAGATCCACTTAATTTTTGTCTGACCTTAAGCATATCCTGAATTGGAATTCCCTCTGTTATACAAACAATAAGTTCAACTGATGCATCAATAGCTTCAATGATTGCTGCTGCTGCAAATTTAGCAGGTACATAAATCATAGTTGCATCTGCTCCTACTTCATTTTTTGCCTCTAAAACGCTATTAAAAACTGGTCTGTCTAAATGTTTTTGTCCACCTTTCTTTGGCGTAACTCCACCAACAAGATTGGTTCCATATTTTATAGCCTGCTCTGAATGAAATGTTCCGTGTGAGCCTGTAAATCCCTGACAAATTACTTTAGTATTTTTATTTACCAAAACCGACATTTTAATTTATCGCCTCAACAATTTTCTTAGCAGCATCATCTAAATTTTCTGCAGAAATTAATTTTAATCCAGAATTATCAAGAATTTCTTTTCCTTCCTTGAAATTTGTACCTGCTAATCTTACAACTAAAGGCACACTAATATTAATTTCTTTAGCTGCATCAACTACTCCTTGGGCAAGGACATCACATCTCATTATTCCTCCAAAAATATTAATTAAAATACCTTTAACATTTTTATCTGAGAGAATTATCTTTAATGCAGCAGATACTTTTTCTTTGGATGCGCCACCGCCTACATCTAAAAAATTTGCTGGCTCTTTACCATACAATTTAATTATATCCATTGTTGCCATCGCTAATCCTGCTCCATTTACCATACAGCCAATACTTCCTTCTAGCTTGATATATGCAAGATCATGCTTGCTAGCTTCTATCTCGGTAGGATCTTCCTCATTTAAATCTCTTAATTCAACAATTTCTGGATGCCTGAATAAAGCGTTAGAGTCGAAATTAACTTTTGCATCTAAACAAACAATTTTTTCCTCTTTTGTCAAAATTAATGGATTTATTTCAACCATGTTTGCGTCAGTATTCACAAACATTTTATATATTGATTTAATTAATGTTATTGCTTGTTTTTTTGCGTCTTCATTTAAATTAAAAATATTAATTATTTTTTCACAATCTGGCTCGGAAATTTCATCACTTATATCAACTTTTGTAGTTATAATTTTTTCTGGTGAACTGCTTGCAACTTCTTCAATGTCCATCCCTCCTTGGTCACTTGATATAAATGCAATTTTAGAACTTGCCCTATCAACCAAGCACGATAAGTAAAATTCTTTATCTATATTTGATGATTCTTCTACGTATAATCTTTTTACCTCTCTACCTTCAGGGCCAGTTTGATGAGTAACTAGTGTTTTTCCTAATAATTCTTTAGCTGCTACCGTTAGTTCCTCGATAGAGTTTAAAATTTTTACACCACCAGCTTTTCCTCTACCTCCAGCATGGATTTGTGCTTTAAGCACATATTTCTCAGTTTTGAGTGCTTTTGCTTTTTGAATAAGTTCATCAACATTAAGCGCAAATACTCCTTTGGGAACTACAGCTCCATATTTTTTTAATATTTGTTTAGCTTGATGCTCGTGAATATTCATTATTATTTAGATAAATCAGGATCTATTTTAGATGCAGCTTCCCATAAAGCTTTTACAGCATCTATTGAATGCATAAATTCTTTTTTTTCTTTTTCATCTAAATCAATCTCTTCAATTTTTTCTACACCATCTTTTCCAATGACAACGGGAACACCTGCATAAACATTTTTCACTCCATATTCTCCATTTAATTGTACAGCGCAGGGTAATAATTTTTTCTGATCATTCAAATATGCTTCTGCCATTTGAACACCTGAAGCTGCTGGTGCATAAAAGGCTGATCCTTTTTCTAAATATTTAACTATTTCCGCACCACCATCTCGCGTTCTTTGATTAATTTCCTCAACTCTTTCTAAAGAAATCTTTCCATCCTTTACAAGATCCAACAATGGTTTACCTGAAATTTTTGTAAATCTCGGCATAGGAACCATAGTGTCACCATGACCACCCATAACCATTGCCTCAATCTCTCTTACTGGCACATTTAGTTCTAATGATAAAAATAATTTAAATCTCGAACTATCTAAAATACCTGCCATACCAACAACTTTATTTGATGGCAAACCTGAAAATTTTTGAAATGCCATAACCATAACATCTAAAGGATTAGTGATACAGATCACAAAAGCGTTAGGAGCATTTTTCTTTACCCCCTCAGCAACTTGTTTAATAATTTTTAAATTAATTCCAAGAAGATCGTCTCGGCTCATTCCGGGTTTTCTTGGAACACCTGCTGTAATTATAATAACATCTGAATTTTTTATATCCTCATAGTTATCAGTTCCTGAAAACCTAACATTGAAACCATCTACAGATGAAGATTGTGCAATATCTAATGCTTTTCCTTTTGCAATACCACTAGCTACATCAAATAAAACCACTTCATTTACTAATTCTTTTATTCCTATTAAATGTGCAAGAGTTCCACCTATTTGGCCTGCACCAATTAAAGATATTTTTGTCATTTATTTCCTTTATTTCATTGTAGGCATAACAAATTCCGCATTTGATCGGACACCTGAAGGCCATCTGGATGTTACTGTTTTAAGTTTAGTATAAAATTTTATTCCTTCCATACCATGCATTCCACTATCTCCAAATAATGATCTTTTCCAACCACCAAAACTATGAAATGCCATTGGAACTGGGATCGGTACGTTAATACCAACCATACCTACTTGAATTTTACTTGCAAAAGTTCTGCCTGCATCACCGTCTCTTGTATAAATACTAACTCCATTTCCGTACTCATGGTCGTTAATTAATTTAGCAGCTTCTTCAAAAGTTTTTACTCGAACAACTGATAAGACTGGACCAAATATTTCTTCTTTGTAAATTCTCATATCTTTATTTACATGATCAAATAGACATCCACCTATATAGAAACCATTTTCATAGCCTTGGAGTTTTAAACCTCTACCGTCTACCACTAGCTTTGCACCTTCCTCGACACCTAAATCAACGTAGCTTGTAACTTTTTCTAAATGTTCTTTTGTAACTAAAGGTCCCATTTCTGATGCTTTGTCCATTCCAGGACCAACTTTTAAAGCTTCAGCTTTTTTTGATAATCTTGATACAAGTTCATCGCCGATGTCTCCAACTGCAACTGCAACTGATTGAGCCATACATCTTTCTCCAGCTGAACCATAAGCAGCACCCATTAAACCATTAACTGCACCATCTAAATCACAATCTGGCATAACAACTAAATGGTTTTTTGCTCCACCCAAAGCTTGAACTCTTTTTTCATTTTTAGCTGAATTTTCATAAATATATTTTGCAATAGGAGTAGATCCTACAAAACTAACAGCTTTGATATCTTTGTTTTCTAAAATTGCATCAACAGCTTCTTTATCTCCATTTATTACATTAAATACTCCCTCTGGAAGACCAGCCTCAGTTAGTAGTTCTGCCAATCTTATTGCACAAGAAGGGTCTTTTTCTGATGGTTTAAGAATAAAAGTGTTTCCACAAGCTATTGCTATTGGAAACATCCACATTGGCACCATGGCAGGGAAATTAAAAGGTGTGATACCCGCAACAACTCCTAATGGTTGTCTAATTGACCAACTATCAACATTAGTACCAACATTTTCTGAAAACTCACCTTTTAATAAATGTGGTATTCCACAAGCAAATTCTACTACCTCAAGTCCTCTGGTTAAAGAACCTCTTGCATCTTCATAAACTTTTCCATGTTCTGAAACTATTAACTTCGTTAATTCATCAGAATTTTTTTCAATTAATTCTTTAAATTTGAATATTATTCTAGCTCGTTGTAGAGCAGGTTTTAAAGACCAAGTTTCAAATGCTTTTTTTGCTACCTCAACAGCACTGTCTAAATCAGATTTTGAAGCAAGTCTTACTTCTGACTCTTGTTCGCCAGTTGCTGGATTAAAAACTTTTCCTTTTTTATCAGAAGATCCCGGAATTATCTTACCGTTTACGAAGTGTTCTATTAATT
Source organism: uncultured Pelagibacteraceae bacterium (assembly GCA_902593285.1). Taxonomy (GTDB): domain Bacteria; phylum Pseudomonadota; class Alphaproteobacteria; order Pelagibacterales; family Pelagibacteraceae; genus Pelagibacter. The sequence continues at coordinate 2,605 of CACJHW010000002.1, read as the reverse complement.
TCATGAATACGGTGTTTTAGATCAAAATTATCGAATAGTCTATTTAAACATTAGCTGTTGCTAACATTTTTTTTATTTCAGCTATTGCTTTTGCTGGATTCAAGCCCTTAGGACATGCATTTGTACAATTTAATATTGTATGGCATCTATATAATTTTAATTCATCTGAAACTTTTTTTAATCTAGCTTTTCTCTCTTCATCTCTACTATCAATAATCCATCTATAAGCCTGTAGCAGAACTGCTGGACCTAAATATTTATCTCCATTCCACCAATAACTTGGGCAAGATGTAGAACAGCAAGCACACATAATACATTCGTAAGCACCATCAAGTTTTGCTCTATCTTCTTTAGACTGATAAATTTCTGTTGTCTGTTTTGTTGAGTTATTTTTTAACCAAGGTTCAATAGATTGATATTGTTTATATAAGCCATCTAAATCGCCAATCAAATCTCTTTTAACTTTTAAATGAGGTAGAGGATAAATATCAATGTCACCATCTATCTCTGCATGAGGAGTAGTACAAGCTAGTCCGTTTTTTCCTCCCATATTCATAGCACAAGAGCCACAAACACCATGAGCACAAGACCTTCTATAGGCCAATGTAGGATCAATTTCGTTTTTAATTTTATTTAAAATATCCAACACCTTAGATGGACAATTATCCATATCAACTTCGTATGTATCAATCCTAGGATTTTCTTCTGTCGATGGATCCCATCTATAAATATTTACTTTTCTTAAATTTTTAGATCCAGTTTTGTCTTTAAAATATTTGCCTTTTTTAACCTCTGAATTTTTAGGTAAGCTTAGCTGAACCATTAATATACTCGCTCTTGTGGTGGAAAATATTGAACTTCATTTGTTAAAGTTGATTTGTGTACTGCTCTGTAACTAATCTTTGTATTTTTTCCATCACACCAAGCAAGAGTATGTTGCATAAACTTTTCGTCATCTCTTTTTGGATAGTCATCTCTCGCGTGAGCACCTCTGCTCTCTTTTCTATGATATGCAGATTCTACAGTAGTCACTGCTTGTCTTATTAAATTATCAAATTCTAATGTTTCAACCAAATCAGTATTAAATACTAAAGACCTATCTTTAACTGAAATTGAGTCCATACCATCATAGGTTTTTTTAATCTCATCAACACCTTCTTTAAGATTTTTTTCTGTTCTAAAAACTGCACATTTCGACTGCATGGTTTTTTGCATTGAAAGTCTAAGTTCTGCAGTACTATTATTTCCTTGTGCATTTCTAAGTTTATCAAATCTATCTAAACATTTTTGTGTTTCTGTCTCAGAAATTTCCTCATGTGGTGTTCCTGGCTTAACTAATTCAGCTGCTCTTTTTGCTGCTGCTCTTCCAAATACTACTAAATCAATTAAAGAATTAGAACCAAGTCTATTTGCTCCGTGAACAGAGACACATGCCGCTTCTCCTATAGCCATTAAACCTGGAACAGTTTTTTCTGAGCCATTTACAGTTAATACTTCTGCTTTATAGTTTGTTGGAATACCACCCATATTATAATGAACTGTTGGTACAACAGGAATTGGTTCTTTGGTTACATCTACGTTTGCAAATAATCTTGCTGCATCAGTAATTCCAGGAAGCCTGCTTTCAATAATATCTTTATCTAAGTGACTTAGGTTCAAATGAACATGATCTTGATCTTTTCCAACACCTCTTCCCTCATTAATCTCAATAGACATAGATCTACTAACAACATCTCTTGATGCTAAATCTTTTGCATTTGGAGCATACCTTTCCATAAATCTTTCACCTTTAGAATTTGTAAGATAACCCCCCTCTCCTCGCGCACCTTCCGTTATTAAGGTACCGTGGCCATAAATTCCTGTTGGATGAAATTGAACAAACTCCATATCCTGAAGCGGTAATCCAGCTCTTAAAACCATTGCATTGCCATCACCAGTGCAAGTATGTGCTGATGTTGCTGAATAATAAACTTTTCCATAACCACCAGTAGCAATAATTACTGTGTGCGCTCTAAATCTATGAATTGTGCCATCATTCAAATTCCAAGCAATTAGACCTTTGCATTCTCCATTCTTCATCAACAAATCTAATGCAAAATATTCTATAAAAAATTCTGTATTATGCTTTAACGCCTGTCCATATAATGTGTGTAAAATAGCATGTCCCGTTCTATCAGCTGCTGCACAAGTTCTTTGAACTATTCCATTTCCATAATTTTTTGTCATTCCACCAAATGGTCTTTGATAAATTTTTCCCTCTTCAGTTCTACTAAATGGAACTCCATATTTCTCTAATTCTAAAACTGCTTTAGGTGCTTCTTTACAAAGATATTCAATACTATCTTGATCACCTAACCAATCTGCGCCTTTCACAGTGTCATACATGTGCCATCTCCAATCATCTTCTCCCATGTTTCCTAGTGCTGCTGATATTCCACCTTGTGCAGCTGATGTATGACTTCTGGTAGGAAATACTTTTGAGATACAAGCTGTTTTTAAGCCAGCTTCGCTAAGCCCTACTGCGGCTCTTAAACCTGATCCACCTGCACCAAGTACAACAACATCGTACTCATGGTCTATAATATTATATGTTTTCATGTATTTA
>CACJHW010000001.1:80000-306974 GCA_902593285.1 uncultured Pelagibacteraceae bacterium | reverse complement strand
TTTGGTCTTACTTCCTTTGGAAGTGTTGCGAATGCAGCTTGTGGAAATATAACAATTGCTAATATGAACTGGGCTTCAGCAAACTTTATGGCTGAAGTTGACAAGATCATATTAGAAGAAGGTTATGGATGTTCAGTAGAATTAGTGCCTGGTGCTACAATGCCTACATTTACATCAATGCAAGAAAAAGGTGAGCCAGATGTTGCTCCAGAGTTTTGGGCTAACGCTGCTATCATCGCTTTGAATAAAGCTGTTGATGAAGGTAAAATGCACTCACTTAACAAAGCGCCAATTACTGGTTTGGGTGAAGGTTGGTGGGTATTACCTCACACACTTAAAAAACATCCTGAGTTAACAACTGCTGAAGCTATTTTAGCAAGACCGGATTTGTTTCCTCACCCAGAGGATCCATCAAAAGGTGGTTTCCATATTTGTCCTCCAGGCTGGAACTGTGAATTAAGTAACAGAAACCATTTTAGAGCTTGGGACATGGAAGCAAAAGGTTGGGCTATTGTTGAAACAGGTTCTGCTGCAGGACTTGACGGTTCAATAGCTAAAGCTGCTGAGCGAGGAGAAAACTGGTTTGGTTATTATTGGTCACCAACAGCTATTATTGGTAAATATGATATGAGAGCTGTGGATATGGGTGAATGGGGTGGTAAAGACAACTGGGATGGTTGTATTGTTTTACCAGAGCAAGAGTGTGCTAACCCTAAAAAAACTTCATGGACAAAATCTGAAGTTTACACAATCGTAACTGATAATTTCAAAAAAACAGCTGGAAATGCTGGTATGGAATACTTTAAAAAAAGAACGTATCCAGGCCCAGTTATGAACGGTATGTTAGTTTGGATGGGTGAAAACCAAGCTGAAGGTGCTGATGCTGCAATTGAATTCCTAAAAACACAAGAAAGTGTTTGGAGCAAATGGGTTTCAAGTGATGCTGCAAAAAAAATCAAAAAAGCACTTTAATTAAAATATTATCAAACCCGCTTCGGCGGGTTTGATTAAATAAAAATTATGGACTTCTTTAATAAAATTCCTGTAATGGATAGAACGGCTCTTAGAGAGCTTAAAAAAGGAATTGATTCTAGTTTCAAAGAATTTTCTAGAGCGTATGGTGATGGTATTGAAGGTTTTTTTGATCCACTTTTACATTTTTTAATTTGGTTAGAAAAATTATTAGTAAACAGTCCATGGCCTTTAGTAATTGGTGTATTTGCTTTATTAGCTTGGATTGGATCAAGAAGTGTTAAACTTGTAATTGGTACAGTGGTTTGTTTCTTGGTAATTGGCTACTTCGGAATGTGGAAAAATTGTATGGCTACAGTTGCTATAATTTCTGTTTCTACATTAGTTTGTATTGTAGTTGGAATTCCAATTGGAATTGTCATGTCAAAATCTGCAAGAGCAGAAAAAGCAATTTTACCTGTTTTAGATATGATGCAAACTATTCCGAGCTTTGTATATTTAATTCCAATCATTATGCTTCTTGGTATTGGTAAAGTGCCTGGTTTACTTGCTGTATGTATTTATGCCCTCCCCCCTATTGTAAGATTAACAAATCTAGGGATTAGAGAAGTTGATAAAGAAACTTTAGAAGCCAGCGAAGCTTTTGGTGCAACACCAATGCAAAAATTAAGGTCAGTTCAAATTCCACTTTCTCTACCAACTATTTTTGCTGGGATTAACCAGACGATTATGATGGCTTTAGCAATGGTAGTAATTGCTTCAATGATAGGTGTTAAAGGCTTAGGAGTCCCTATTTTACAAGCTATTTCCAACCAATATTTGGCTCTTGGAATGATGAATGGTTTGGCAATCGTAGCCCTAGCAATTATCTTTGATAGGGTCACCCAGCAGTACGGACAGCGAATTCAAAAGCACAGAGGTCAGTTAAAAAAGTAAATTAGTCTCAATCGAATTTTCTAGACTCATATTTCAAAATAAATAAAGATCTTCCTTATGAATTTTTCATTGGAAATAGGCCCTAAAACAGAGGTTGATACAGTTCCAGCGTTGTCTGACATTTATATAACGATGCTACCTGGGGGTGATTATAGAGAAACTGCTGATAAAGCAGTAGAACTTGTAAAAAAAGGATTTAACCCCGTACCTCATTTTCCTGCTAGATCAATGCATGATGAAAAAGAACTTAAAGATTATGTTTCTAGATGCAAAGATGGAGGAGTAAAGCAAGCCTTAATTATCGGAGGTGGGAGAGAACCAACAGGTAAATTTGATAGTTCATTTCAACTTTTGGAGACAGGTTATTTTGAAAAAATGAAAATAGGAATTGCTGGACATCCTGAGGGGAGTCCTGATATATCCGATTCAGATTTAGAAAAAGCTATGATAGATAAAAAGCCTTATGCTGATTATATTGTAACTCAGTGGTTACTTGATCCTCAGCCTATTATAGATTTTATTTCTAAGCAAAGCGTACCAGTGCATGTGGGAATTACTGGGCCATTAAAAATATCTAGCTTAATTAAATTTGCTAATATTGTGGGGGCAAAAAATTCCTTAAACTTTCTTAAATCTAACTTTAGTAAGGCATTAGATTTATTGAAACCTAAAGACCCTAATGATTTAATTGGGAAAGTTAAATCGCACACTGATAACTTCCACATTTATACATTCGGCGGCTTGAAGGAAACTAACAAGTGGTTGAAGGAGAATAGTTATGTCTAAAGAATTTGACTATACTAAAGTACAACATGTTACTTCTGTTGATCAATCTGATAGAGAAGTACCATACAATTTAAGACAAAGTGGGCCAACTAAAGTTGAATTATTAATTTCAACAAGGGTAAGAAAGTCACCTTATTGGCATTTATCAATGCAGGCAGGTTGTTGGAGAGCAACTGTATACAATCGTATTTATCACCCAAGAGGTTATGTAAAACCTGAAGATGGTGGAGCAATGGTTGAGTACGACGCAATCGTTAACCATGTAACAATGTGGAACGTGGCTGTTGAAAGACAAATAAGAGTTAAAGGTCCTGATGCAGAAAAATTTACTGACTACGTTATAACTAGAGATGCAACAAAAATTTCTCCTATGAGAGCAAGATATGTAATCTTATGTAATGCTTATGGAGGAGTTTTAAATGATCCAATTCTTTTAAGAATTTCAAAAGATGAATTTTGGTTTTCATTATCAGACTCTGATATTGGAATGTATTTACAAGGTGTAAATGCAGATGGAAAATTTAATTGTACAATTGAGGAAATAGATGCATGTCCAGTACAAATTCAAGGTCCTAAATCAAAAGCTTTAATGCAAGACCTTTGTGGTGACCAAGTTGATTTTGATAATATGCCTTTCTATGGATTAGCAGAGGCAACAATTGGTGGAAGAAGTTGTGTAATTTCTCAATCTGGTTTTTCAGGAGAAGCTGGTTATGAGATATATTTAAGAAATGCAACTTTATATGCTGAAGATATGTGGAATGCAGTATTAGATGCAGGAAAAAAACATAAATTGATGGTTATTGCACCTGCACACCATAGAAGAATACAAGCAGGTATTCTTTCTTGGGGACAAGACATGGATCAACAACATAATCCGTTTCAATGTAATTTAGGTTATCAAGTTTCATTATCAGGTAAAGGTGAATGGAATAAAAAAGCTGATTACGTTGGTAAAGCTGCTTTGGAGAAAATGGGAGCAGATATAAAAGCTGGGAAAAAACCATATAAACTTCAATTAGTTGGAATGGAGTTGGGCGGTAAACCAATTGACGATTATGCTCCAGACTTTTGGCTAGTATCACCAGAAAGTGGTGGGGAACCAGTTGGATTTCTTACTTCACCATGGTGGCATCCTGAGAAGAAAACCAATATTGCTATGGGATATGTTCCATTTGATGGAACTTTAAATCCTAATGGATTTCCAAAAAATAAAATTGGAACTAAGTTTAAAGTTCATCTTCCAGAAAAATACTCGGACACTCCAGGAACACCTGTGGATGCTGTGGTTGTGGATATTCCATTCAAAGAGTCTTTCAACGCGAATACAAGAGAAGTTGTAAAAGGCTAAAATTTACTAAGGGGGAGCTGATTTTAGCTCCCCTTTTCAATTCTAATGACCAAAAGTTTTTTAATAGCAGTTTGCATTATCATTGCTATTGCTTTAATAATATTTCCATTAATTGTTTCTTATAAGGCTCAAAAAATTAAAAATAAAAAAAATTAATGTTTGCTGAATTTTTAAATATAATTTTTAAGTCAATTAAATTAGACAAAACTCTTTATTCAGATAATAAAAATTTTGGAGAAGCATCAATATACTTTGCTGGGATTATAATGATCCTAGATGGTATCGCTGGAGCAGTAGCAGCAAATACGATTATTAAAACAGCCATTGCAATGTCTGGTCTAACTGCAATAATTACTTGGCTAATATGGGCGATTTTTATTTTTGTAATTGGAGTGAAATTATTTCCTGATAAACAAACCAAAGTTTCATTCAAAAAAGTTTTAACAGCTGTTGGATTTGCGCATGCTCCTGGTTTATTAAGATTTTTTGCAGTCACACCGGATTTAATGATACCAATAATTTTTCTTACCCAGTTTTGGATTTTTGCAGGTTTAATAATTTCAACAAAACAAATACTAAGTTTAAAATCTAATTTTAAATCTTTTGGGATTGTGCTTTTATCTTTTTTAATTATTGCGTTTTTATCTATCTCATTTGTGATGAGTAGAATGAATATGCTTCCAGTTAGTCAAATCAGTTAAAGTGGAAAAATCGTCTTAGATACTCTGCAAGATTTACATAATTTAAATCCAGTAAGAATTAAATTTTGAGTGACACTCTCGTCTTCCTCTTTGCATTCATCACAAATATTGTTTAATTCTTCAGTATCTGTATTAAGATATTTTTCGTCAGTTTTATCAGTCATTATCAGTCAAACCAGCACCTGCCGCACCTTCTTTTAAACTGTCGCTTTCTTCGACAAACGTTTCTTCAGATAACTTGTATAAATTATTCCATTCATCTTCTGTAAAGTTGTCTTCATTTTCAAGTAGATTTACCTCAATTGTATTCACTAATTTTGGAAATTCTTGTTCAATAAAATTTGAACTTATATTTACATTTAAATTTAGTAAAATTTTTTTTTCATCCATTTTTACATAAATTTTTTTTCCAATAATTTCTGATGAACGACTTATAAAGGAAATAAAAATTATTGGATAAGCTACGTTTTTGAATTCAATTTTTTTTAAATTTTCTAAAACATTTATTTGATCTAAAAAACTAACACCTAAAGTAATTGGGCAGTAAGGATTTTTTGATGAAGAGTTATTTTCACTAATTAAATTTAAATTTTCAAATTTACTTTTGTTTTTTTCATAAAAATATTCATTAAGGTGCTTAATACCCGGTAAACTAAATAACTCTAACAACCTTATACTTTTTCCTGTTTCCTCAGAAACTCCCCAAGAATATCCTGCTGCCTTTGAAGCTCTTTTAACAGTAGTTTCAATTTCACTCAGTGATTTCATTATTAAATATTGGTTTTATATACCCACTGCTCGTCATAACTTTTTAACTCATTTGGAAGTGGAGCACCTTGGAACATGCAAATTCTTAACCATTTGTCAGATCGTGGATCAAATTTTAAGGCCCCGAAAAAAGATAATTTTAGTCTTAGCATATCAATTGGCATTAAATCTTTACCAATTGTATTATCTTGTATTTCTGAGTAAGGAAATTTTTCTACAATGAACGCTCTTCTTACAACATGTCTTAACTCAGAATTTGATGTTAAAAACTCAGCAATAGTTAAACTATTTTTTGAGACTAATAATTTGTCATAAAGTTTTTTTATATCTCTTGCTATTGCTAAAGGCTGTTCTAATTCTGATCCATATTCTTCAAAACGATCCGCCAATCTAGGTTCTTCTTTATTTTTTGAAATAAACCAAAAGTTTTTATTATTTTCTTTTTCTTCAAAATTAATATCTAAAATATTAGGATACTTTGCTTCAATTATATTACGCAATTCTTCGACTTTTCTATACGTTGGAATATTAAAATATTTTTCTTCGTCTGAACTCATTTCTTTTACCAAGGGATTTATAATATCGTTATAAGGTTCCATCATTATTGACACTATGTATTCAATGCATTCCTCACAAGTATTGTCCTCTAACCATTGATATATTTTGTTAAAAGGATATTCGCTCTTAAAATTAAAATCTTTATCTATAAAATTTAAGAATTTTTCAACATCCTTTAATAATGAAGAAATTTTTTTTTGCTGATATTCGCTATCAGTATTCCAGCTTGTAATATTTTTTAATGATTTTTTTACACAATCTATAAACAAATCGCTATCTTGACTTTCTACATCTTTGATTTCTCTAATTTTCTTAAGTGCTTTTTCTCTACTTAAAATCCAATTATTTAATAGAGTTGGATGATTGACTATAAATGGAGCCATACCCAAGCCTGTGGAATTACCTATTCCCAAGTTTTTACAAATATTATCATCTAGCTTAACAGCTGTTTTTGGATTTTTATGATAAGCAACATGATTAACTTGATCAAAAGTAAATTGTCTTACCAAATAAACCAGCATCATTTCTAGTCTGAATGGACCATTAATTTCTTCACGATTTTTAATTCTGAATCGATCTGCAAGACCAAATTTGCCTGAGCCATATACTGCTGTAGTCCTATATAAATAGCCTACTTTTGATAATAAGTTTAAATCTGGCTGCTTACCTTTGCTCAAACTTTCAACTACATGATTATAAATTCTTACTGATTTGTTTGCTCTCGATAAAGTTAATTCTTTATAAGAAAGTCTGCCAACTTCTTGTTTTGGAACTTCATTTTTTAATCTTTCAATGTCTTTTTTGGTAGGAACTCCATCATGTAATGTAAAAGCTGCATCCCATTTTGTTGCAATAACTCTGTCTGATCTTTCTTCATCTTTGATTTCATTTGCAAAACAAATTAAAGAATAAACTCTTTTATTTTTTTTAAATGAATAAACAGCTTCTCCAAAACCATTTTCATTTAAATTAAATAAATCTCTTTTATACTCCCACTCTTTAAATTCATTAAGAAAACTTCTTAAAAAAGATAATTTTGATTGATGAAAAGATCCTAGCCTTGATAATTTCATTATCTTATTTGGGTCTCTTAATTCAACTTTCATAATTAAATAGTTTTATAAAAATTGTACCAGTTATTTCCAAGTATTCCATGTGTCTCGGTATCTGAAAAACCTGCTTTTTTTAGACCTTTTTCAATATTTGAGAACCCTCTTGCATCAAGAAACCAGTCAGGTTGTTTAGGAAAACCTGGTTTATTTTTCGAACCTTCACCATAATTTTTACTTTTAGACCAAGAACCATTTCTCATCCATTCAACAACAGTATCTGGATGATCTAAACAAAGATCTGATCCTATTCCTATTTTTTTTACATCCATTATTTCGGCTGTTTTTGCCACCATTTCACAAAAACTATCTAGAGTACAATTTGTGTTATCTTTTAAGTGATGAGGGTATAATGATAAACCCAACATACCGCCACTATCACTCAAAATTTTTAATAATTCCTCAGATTTATTTCTTTTAGCTGGATGCCAAAAAGAAGGATTAGCATGAGTAATTGCTATTGGTTTTTCACTGAATTCAATTGCATCTAGAGTACTTTTTTCTGCAGAATGTGACATGTCTACCACGAGGCCGACTCTATTCATTTCTCTTATAACCTCACGTCCAAAATTTGTAACTCCGCTATCTACTTTTTCATAACAACCTGTTGCTAGCAAAGACTGGTTATTATAAGTAAGTTGCATAAATCTGCATCCTAATTGATGAACCTTTTCAACAAGATTTATATCATCTTCAATTGGTGAACAGTTTTGAAAACCAAAAAATATTGCAGTTTTGTTTTCTTTATTAGCTTTATCAATATCTTGGAAATTCTTACCAAGAAAAATTAAATCAGAATTTTCGTGAAATAATTTTTCCCATTTTTTAATTTCAAGTTGTAATTCATCAAAATCTTCATGGTAGACAATTGTAACATGGACAGCATCTAATCCGGCAGATCTATTGATCTCAAAGATTTTCCTAGACCAATTACAATATTGAAGATTATCGATTTTATAATTCATAGTATGCTTAACTCTAATCAATATGTATTTTAAATACTATTAATTTTATTGAAATTTTAAGTTAATTTTGAAATAAACAGATTGATCAATATTCATGAAAAAAAATAGTAAATTAAAAGTTTCAATCATAATGGGAAGTCAATCTGACTATAAAGTAATGAAACTAGCCGAAAAAACCTTAAAAAAAATTGGAGTTTCATTTGAAACAAAAATTATATCTGCTCACAGAACACCACAAAGAATGTATGAATATGCTGCAAAAGTTGAGGAAAATAACATAGGAGTAATTATTGCGGGTGCCGGAGGATCTGCTCATCTTCCAGGTATGGTATCAGCACTTACACATGTGCCAGTACTTGGTGTTCCCGTTGAAAGTAAAAAACTCAAAGGTTTGGATAGTTTGTTATCAATTGCACAAATGCCTAAAGGAATTCCTGTAGGAACGCTTGCTATAGGAGAGGATGGTGCCATTAATGCTGCTTTATTAGCAGCAGAAATAATTGCTAATAATAATTCAAATGTTCGAAAAAAGCTTAAAAATTTTAGAACATTACAAACTAAATCTGTAAAGAAATCTCCAAAATAAAATGTCAGAAATTACTCTTGGTATCATTGGGGGTGGTCAACTTGGAAGTATGCTTGCAATAGCAGCTAAAAAATTAAATGTTAAAACTGTTGTTTTTTGCGATGACATAGATGCGCCAGCACAAAATTTTTGCAATCAATTTGTTGCAGGAAGTTATGATAATAAAGAAAAAATATCAGAATTTATGAATCAGGTTGATTTAGTTACTTATGAATTTGAAAATATTCCATTTGAAACATTAAATGAAATAAACAAATTTAAACCTGTTTTGCCTAAGCCATCAGTTAACAGATTAATTCAACATCGATTGGCTGAAAAAGATTTTGTTAATAAATTAAATATTAGAACAACAAGATATGTTTCAATTGAAAAAAAATCTGATATTGATGCTTTAGAGGATTTTTTGCCAGGTATTCTCAAAACAACAACGCTAGGATACGATGGCAAAGGTCAATATCCAATAAAATCAGGAAATGAACTTGATTCATTGAATATTGATTTTTCAAAAGGATATATTCTAGAAAAACTCGTAAAATTAAAAAAAGAGATTTCAATTATAATTACAAGATTTAGTAACAATAAATATGAAATTTATGAACCAATAGAAAACTCTCACGAAGATCAAATTTTAAAATATTCAAAAATACCTGCCGAAATTAATGAAAAGATTTTTAATCAATCTAAAGATTGGGCAATGCTAATTGCTGAAGAGCTTAAATATGTTGGAACTTTATGTGTAGAATTTTTTATTGATAGAAATGATAATCTTTATGTTAATGAAATTGCACCGAGGGTACATAACTCAGGACATTTAACAATAAATGCTTTTAATGTAAGTCAATTTGAAAACCATGTAAGAGCTGTATGTGGTTTAGAACAAATTCCTTTAAAAAAAATATCTAATGCAATAATGATGAATTTGCTTGGCGATCAAATTACTCATTATAGAAATATTCAAAAGTTTAATGAAAATGAATTTTTCTTTGATTATTTAAAAAAAGATATAAAAGAAAAAAGAAAAATGGGTCATATCACAACTTTAGTATAAATGTTAAAATCAATAGAAGGCAATTTTGATAATCCAGAAGTTAATGAGCTTCTAACCAAACATTTTGTTGAGCTTAGAGCTGCCTCTCCAGAGGGAAGCGCTCACGTTCTAGATATTCCTGGTTTAAAAGTGCCATCAATTAAATTTTGGAGCTTGTGGGATGATGAAAAACTGATTGGTTGTGGTGCTTTAAAATTTTTGGATAAAGAACATGGAGAATTTAAATCGATAAGAATTCACGATAATTTTAGGATGCAAGGCCAAGGGATTAATGTAATTAATCATTTAATTAATGAAGCTAGAAAGCTTAAAATAAAAAGATTAAGTATTGAAACAGGAGCAGGTGATTTTTTTATACCAGCAAGAAAACTATTCAAAAAAACTGGTTTCACTGTGTGCGAACCTTTTGCACACTATAAAAAAGACATTAATTCTGTTTATTTAACTATGCTTATTGATGATATTTAAAATATTATTTTAATAGTTGATCTATTTTGTTGACAAAACCTAATAAAATCTAAAGAAAGCCAATATTACTTAATTATAAGTAATAATTAAACATAACAAAAAGTAAGAAGATAAATATGAGTCTACAAGGTAAAGTAAAGTGGTTCAATCCAACCAAAGGTTTTGGTTTTATTGAAAGAGAAGATAAAGAAAAAGATGTGTTTGTACATGTTTCAGCAGTAAGAGATGCTGGTATGAATGGTTTAGATGAGGGTCAAGCTTTGACTTTCGATGTTGAAGATGGTCCAAAAGGTCCTTCAGCAGTTAACTTAAAAACTGCATAATTTCACACTTCCTATTGGCTGAAAATTTTATTTGTAATAACAAACTCAATATTCAGCCAATACCTTAATTAATAACAATCTTTAAACACAATTATTAATTATAGAATTAAATAATAAAATTAATAAATTAATCAAAAATATGATTGGAATTTTAGGTGGAATGGGAACTCAAGCTGGTCTTGATTTTTGCAACAAGCTTGCAGTTTTAAATAGAGGAAAAATAGATCAAGAGTATCCATTATTTATACTTTATAATAAATCAAATATTCCTGGTAGACCTGAATCTATTGGCTCTCAAACTAAAAATCTTTCCAACAAATCTACAAATAAAAAAAGTAAAGTAAAATATAATAAAGTTTTAAAGAGTTTGCTCAAAGGTTGTAAGCTTCTGGAAAAGAATAAATGTAAATTTATAGTTATACCTTGTAATACAGCTCATTATTGGTTCGATGATTTGCAGGATAAAATTAATATTCCAATAATCAATATGCCAAAAGAAGTTTTCAAATTTACAAAAAAAAAATGTAAAAAAAACTCCAAAGTTGGTCTCTTAGCAACTGAGGGCACTCTTAAAACTGGAGTTTATAAAAAATTTTTTGAAAAAGATTATCAATTAATTGCGCCATCACAAAAAATACAAAAAATGTCAGTCAATAAATCAATTAAATTAGTTAAAATGGGTAATGTAAAGGCTGCAGCAAAAGCAATTAAACCTGCAATTGATTCCTTAATTAAAATGAATTGTAAAAAAATCATTTTAGGTTGTACAGAGCTCCCCATTGCAATTTTTGCATTTAAATCATTTAAAAATGTTAAATCCTCAAAAGTTTTCTTAGATCCTAACTTAATTTTGGCTCATTCAGCTATGGTTAAACATAAAAACTAGTTTATGTCTAACAAGACTGAAAAGCCATATGTGTTGAGAGCTGCTGAATTTGTTTATTCAAATATAATAGAAATTAAAAAACAAAATCCTGAAATCAATAATATACAAGCTTTTGAAATTTTTATGACTTCTAAGGAATATGACATTTTAAGTTCTGGAGAATTTCATGATAAATGGTTTTTAGAACTTAAGAATAATAAATTTATTGACCAAATAACTAAAAAAGAAATAAATCAAGAAACTTTAAGACTTTTAGAACTACAAAAAGATTCTATGGTAAAATTTTTAATGAAGATACCAAAGCTTTATTATACTAAGAGTCATTTTCCACTAGAAATTTCACAAAGAGCTTTTGATCACTTGTGGAGGGTTTGTGAAAGCTATGAAATGTGGTGCAAAGAAACTAAACAAGAAAATTTAATATATCTTAATATTATTGAGTAATATTATTTATATTAAGTATTGATCTAGTAAACTCTATTCGCTTTTTAAGCAATTTTTGTAAATTTTGATTATCTAGTTTTTGTCTAGTCATTTTAATTCTTGTTTCGACTAATTGTCTTAAATCTTCATCAAATGAATTTTTTTTTATTTTTATATCTGTTTCTTCGATCAACGTTTCTTTAATTAAAGCTAAAGAATTCTTTCCAGTTTCTTTTTCTATACGTTGATTAACTATAAATTGTGCACTAGCTTTATAGATATTACCTGAAGTAATAGCAGTTACACCTGGACCAACAAATGAAAGAATGGGCACAAAGCCTGTCAATAAGAAGAAAGACAGTATAACAGTTAAAATTCGAAACAATTTAAACTTCATGGCTGAACTTTAGGTGATTTGGTATTTCATTTCTACTTCTAATTTGTTCATAATAGGTACCGATTTGTTTGATTTTATTTGATTTATTTGTTTATTAAACAAGATGATTAAAATATTTCCTTTCGTATTTATATTTCTATGGTCTTCCGCTTTCATAACAACCAAACCTATCATAGACAATAGTGATCCATTTGCCGCTCTAGCCTTTAGATTTGCATTAGTTGCTTTCGGTTTTTTTTTATTTTCAATTTATTCAAAACAAAAAATTCTAGTAAGCAAAAGAAATTTTTTTGAATCTTTTTTTAGCGGTGTCTTGTTTCATGGTTTTTATCTTGGTGGTGTCTTTTACTCAATTTCAATAGGCATGCCTACAGCAATAGCAGCGTTAATTGTAACCCTTCAACCAGTTCTGACAAATGCATTAAGTGGTCCAATTTTAAATGAAAAAGTATCTATAAAACAATGGATAGGTGTTTTGTTAGGATTTGCTGGTGCAGGACTTGTATTAGGTTTTGATATTGGTTCTAAAATACCAGCAACAGGATTGATCGCAACAATAATAGCCTTATTAGCAATTACATTTTCAACTTTATGGCAAAAAAAATTAAGTAACAACTTGCCATTGTCTGTAAGTAATATGAATCAAGCTATTGGTGGATGTATATTTCATTTATCAATAATTATTTTGTTTGTTGATCCATATATTGATTTCTCACAAACATTTATTATTGCAATGAGCCATCAAATATTTTTGGTTTCATTTGGTGCATTTACAATATTAATGTTTTTAATTAAAAATAACTCAGCAAGCAAAACTGTTTCTATATTTTTTTTAATTCCAGCAACGTCTGCTTTTATGGCATGGCTTTTCTTAAATGAAAGTTTAACTAGCTTAGATTTAATTGGATTTCTAATTACTTCTATAGGTGTTTATATTGCAACAAGAGATTGAAACCTTAAGTTTATATAGTTTCAAAACCAAACTCTAGAGATGCATCTGTTATAGAGTGATATAAAGACTCTCCAAAGCTTCTTAGTGTAAATATCCTTACTTTATTTGGATTGTCACTAAACCTATCTATAGTAAAAGCTATTCCATTATAAGTTGAATTAATTGAATTGTTTTTATCTAATTTATTAAAATTAAAAGGGCATCCTTTTTTCAAAACTTCCATCGTATCATTACCTTCGATTTCTATAATAGCTCTTGAATGAGATAAATCTGTTACAGCAAAATCTGTATCTTTAAATTCATCTAATACATTTTTAATTAAATCTTTTTTTGTTGAAACTAAAAGCCAGTTTTTTGGTCCATTCCACAAAATCCTTGTATTTTCATTAAATACTACAGCCAAAGGTTCATTTTTTAATTTCAAACCATCAATATCAATACTTTCAAATGAAACTGAAGAATTTTTATACTGAACTATTTGAACAATTAATAAATTTTTGATTTCAGATATTTTAAGTATATCATTTTCATTTTTACCCTCATAATCTCCAAATTGACCTTTTGTATGAACATTTGATAAAGCTGAAATTAATGTCATGATCTAACTCTTTCACCTTTCGGGTCTACATAATGTGATGAAACTATCTCAACTGGTATTACTTTGTTTTTAAGTGGCGACATTGCAAAAAGCTTTTGACCAATCATATTTTTTCCATCTTTCAAAATTGCCAATGAAAAAGGATTATCATATTCAACACTCCAACAAGATGCAGAAATATGACCTAATTTTGGATTTGGTAACGGTGCTTTATCATCTTTAACTAGGTGAGAGCCTTCAGGTATACTTGTTTGTTTATCTAATGGAACTACGCCCACTATTCTTTGTCTATCTTCAGCTATAAATGCAGATCTTTGTAATGATCTTTTTCCAATAAAATCTTTCTTCTTACTAACAAGACCTTCTAATGCATTGTCAAATGGAATTGTTCTACCATCAAGTTCTGATCCAGCAACATGTCCCATTTCAATTCTAAGAGTTGATAATGCTTCAGTTCCATATGGTTGAATATTGAATTCTTCACCAACTTCAATTATTTTTTCCCACATAAAATTTCCATAATCAGACTCAACATTTACTTCATAAGCAAGCTCGCCTGAAAATGAAATTCTATATATTCTTGCTTTAACACCAAATAAATCTCCCTCCATATAACCCATAAAAGGTAAGCCTTCATTTGATACATCAGAGTTTGGAAACAATTTTTGTAATAAATCTCGAGATTTAGGTCCAGCTATAGCTGCTCCAGCCCACTGTTCTGTAGTTGAAACTACATTCACATTTAATTCAGGCCAAACGAGTTGCAAATAATATTCTAAATGGGAAAGAACGTTTGCTGCTTGAGCTGTTGTCGTCGTCATATGATAATGATTTTCAGAAATTCTTGTAGTTGTTCCATCATCCATTACAATTCCATCTTCTCTTAACATTACTCCATATCTAGCTTTACCAACTGGTAGCTTCAACCATGCATTTGTATAGACTCTATTTAACAACTCCGCTGCATCTGGTCCTTTAATATCTATTTTACCTAATGTAGTTACATCACAAACACCTACATTTGTTCTTACATTTTTAGCCTCTCTTTTAGAGGCCTCGAATAAATTTTCATTTCCTCTTTTATAATACCTAGGTCTTAACCAAACACCTGCATCAACAAAGACTGCATCATTTTTTTCATGCCATGAATGCATTGGAGATTTTCTTGTTGGTTTTGAATGTTTTCCAACCTCTCTTCCTACTATTGCTCCAATAGAAACAGGAGTATATGGAGGTCTAAAAGTCGTATGACCTACTGCAGGAACAACTTTGTTTTCAATTTCGGATACTAATTGTAATCCATTTAAATTACTCGTTTTTCCTTGGTCTGTTGCCATTCCTAGAGTGGTATATCTTTTAACGTGTTCAATTGATCGATAACCTTCTCTTAAAGCTATTTCTACATCAGATACAGCTACATCGTTTTGAAAATCTAAAAATCTTTTATAATTTTTACCTTTTGGCAGTGGAACACACCAAAACCTATCATGTTGAGAAGATTTTTTTTCAACAACATTTGGAATAGCTATCTTGTTATCATTTTCAGTAATTTTTTTTGATAATTCACTTCCTGCTGTAAATGACGTTTTTAAAGTTTCCTCTAGTGAAAATACTCCATTAGCTGCACCTAAAGTAATTTCATTTTGTTTTGATTGTCCTGGAACAAATGCATCAATTTCTTCTTTAAACTTTGTTTTATTTCCTGATTGTGAGGCTAAATGAACAGTTGGTGTCCAAAAACCTGAAACACAAATACAATCGCATTGTATATTTTCTATTTTACCAAGTTGTTTTTTGTCTTCAGAAATACTTGCAATATCTGCCGATTTTACTTTTTTGTATCCTTGTGCTGCAACAACAACATATGAATTTTTAATGTTAATTCCTAAATTTTTTGCCTCATCAATTATTTCTGACTCAGGATTTTTTCTTGAGTCTAAAACAATTGGATCTACTCCATGTTTTTTAAATTCAATTGCTGTTTCGTATCCACTGTCATTATTTGTAAATACCAATGGTTTTCTTCCAACTAAAACACCATATACTTTTAAATATTCTTTAGCAGCTGAAGAAAGCATTACCCCTGGTGTATCATTATTTCCAAAAACTATTGGTCTTTCAATTGATCCTGAAGAAATTAAAACTTCTTTTGCTCGAATGTACCATAACCTTTTGTTAGGGTGATATTTTTTAGTTGATGGTAAATGATCACTAACTTTTTCTGACATCACAAGCATGTTGTGATCATAGTATCCAAAAATTTGAGATCTATTTTTTACAACAACATTTGGCATTTTTTTTAACTCAGCAACTATACCATCAGCCCAATCTTTTCCTGATTGATTGCCAATATTGACATCACTAGTTAATAAAGATCCACCAAATCTTGGTTTGTCTTCAGCTAAAATTACTTTAGCTCCATTTTTTGCTGCTGCATATGCGCCAGCTAATCCCGAAGGTCCTGAGCCTGCAATTAACAAATCACAATATTCGTACTTATGTTCATACCTTTCTTTATCATGTTTAGTTGAAGCTACACCTAAACCAGCTGCTTTTCTTATGAAAGGCTCATAAATTCGATACCAAAAACTTTTTGGCCACATAAAAGTTTTGTAATAAAAACCTGCTGGTAAAAAAATTTTCAAAAAATTATTGATTGCACCTATGTCGAAATTGACACTTGGCCAACAATTAACACTTTTTGCCTCTAAACCTTCAAATAATTCCTGCTCTGTTGCTTTAATATTAGGCTCTGTTTCGCCATTTCTAAAAAGTTGAACAACTGCATAAGGTTCATCTACACCTGCTCCAAAGAAACCTCTAGGTCTGTGATATTTAAAACTTCTTCCTACTAAATGAACTCCATTTGCCAATAAAGCTGAGGCTAATGTGTCACCCTCATAACCTAAGTAAGTTTTACCATTAAATTTAAAAGATAATTTTTTATCTTTATTTATTAATCCCCCATTTTCAATTCTAAAAGCTTGGGTCATTAAGCAACTTCCTCATCAGCTTTAAAAGTTCTAAAAATTTCATGGGTTGCAGTATCTCTCTCAACCTTTATCCATTGTCTACATCCAGAAATATGTTGCCATAGCTCTAAATGCTTTCCTCTTAAACTTTTTCTATTGTAAACAAAATTATCCCATTCTTGATCAGAAACTTCTTTATTAAGTTCTGGTCTTTTAACGCTTGCATCACCACCGTATGAAAATTCATTCTGAGATCTCATTCCACAGTGTGGGCAATTTATATAGAGCATTTAAGATATCCAAGTTTTAGTTCCAAGTCCCTTTTCATCAATAAGGTGGCCAGTACTAAATCTATTTAAACTGTAACCAGCGTTTAATTCATGAACTCTATCTTGCGCAATAGTATGAGCAAATGTCCAACCCGATGCAGGTGTAGCTTTAAATCCTCCATAGCACCATCCACAATTTAAATACAAACCTTCAATATGAGTTTTATCAATAATTGGTGAACCGTCCATTGACATATCCATAATACCACCCCAAGTTCTAAGCATTTTTAATTTACTTAAAAATGGCATCATGGCTATTCCTTCAGTTAAAACGTGTTGTAATGTTGGTAAGTTTCCTCTTTGAGCATAACTATTATAACCATCAAGATCACCGCCCATTACCATCTCACCTTTGTCAGATTGACTTACATAAAAGTGTCCTGCACCAAACGTAACTACATTATCTAAAACTGGTTTAACTGGCTCAGAAACACATGCTTGAAGTAAATGAGTTTCAATTGGTAATGTCATATTTAATTTTTCTGCTAAAATATTTGTGCTACCAGCAACACATAAACCAACTTTTTTTGCTTTAATATTTCCTCTTGAAGTTCTAATGCCATTTATTTTTCCTGCTGAAACATCAAATCCAATTACTTCACAATTCTGAATAATATCTACCCCCATGGAGTCTGCCTGACGTGCATAACCCCATGCAACAGCATCATGTCTTGCTGTACCTGCACTTGGTTGCATCAAACCACCAAAAATTGGAAATCTTACGTTTTCAGAAAAATCAGCCATTGGAATAATTTCTTTAACTTGCTCTCTGTTTAATAGAACTGCATCTATTCCATTTAATCTCATAGAATTTCCTCTTCTCGCGTATGCATTCATTTGTGCATCAGAATGCGCAAGATTAATTATTCCTCTTGGAGAAAACATTACATTGTAGTTAAGATCCTGACTCATCTTTCTCCATAAATCCATTCCAAACTCACTGAACAAACCATTTTCGTCATGCATGTAATTGGATCTAATAATTGTAGTGTTCCGTCCTACATTTCCTCCACCAATCCATCCTTTCTCAATAATTGCAACTTTTGTAATGTTATGTTCTTTAGCAAGATAATACGCTGTAGCTAATCCATGGCCTCCACCACCAATAATTACAACATCGTATTCTTCCTTAGGTGTTGGATCTTTCCAGGCTAAATCCCAATTCTCATGGTTTGAAAAAGCGTTTTTAACAAGGTTAAATATAGAATATTTTTGCATTTAATAATTTTATAACAATCAATTTAAATAGTGCTTATTTTTTTTATATATATTTTTTAGAAGTTTCCAAAAATAGCAAAAAAGGATAAGAAGTCACAGATAAAAAACTTTTAATTTATTTGATTATTTATGGCCGAAGTAAAATCAGACATTCAAATAGCTCGAGAAGCTAAGATGCAACCAATAAAAGATATTCTTTCTAAGGTTGGTGTCCCTGATGAAAATTTTGCTTTTAGTCCAATGGGAAGACACATAGCCAAAATAAATCTGGAATATTTAAAAACTCTTAAAAAAGAAAATGGTAAATTAATTTTAGTTACAGCAATCACTCCCACTCCTGCTGGTGAAGGTAAAACTACAACTTCTGTTGGTTTAAATGATGGTTTAAATAAAATTGGAAAAAAATCTATTGTTTGTCTAAGAGAACCAAGTCTTGGTCCATCATTTGGAATGAAGGGTGGAGCTGCTGGCGGTGGTTATGCCCAAGTAGTACCTATGGAACAAATCAATCTTCATTTTACAGGTGACTTTCATGCTATTACATCTGCACATAATTTATTATCTGCATTAATTGATAATCATATTTATTGGGGTAACAAACTTAATATTGATGTTAGAAGAGTTGTTTGGAGAAGAGTAATGGATATGAATGATAGATCCTTAAGATCTATCATTGTTGATCTGGGAGGAGTGGCTAATGGTTACCCTAGACAAGATAGTTTTGATATTACAGTTGCGTCTGAGCTAATGGCTATTTTTTGTTTAGCAACAGACCTTAAAGATTTAGAAAATAGAATTGGTAATATTACAATTGGTTATACAAGAGATAAGCAATCAATTTATGCAAAAGATTTAAATGCACAAGGTCCAATGACCGTTTTACTAAAAGAAGCGATAAGACCCAATGTAACTCAAACTCTAGAAAACAATCCTGCAATAATTCATGGTGGTCCTTTTGCGAATATTGCTCACGGATGTAATTCGGTTATTGCAACTAAGGCTGGACTTAAATTAGCTGACTACGTTGTAACAGAGGCGGGATTCGGAGCTGATTTAGGAGCAGAAAAATTTCTTGATATTAAATGTAGGAAATCTGATCTCAAACCAGATTGCGTTGTTATTGTAGCAACAATCAGAGCACTAAAAATGCATGGAGGAGTTGCTAAAGAAGATTTAAAAAAAGAAAATGTATCAGCACTTAAAGATGGAATGGTAAATTTACGTAGACATATAAATAATATTAGAAAATTTGGGTTACCTGTTACTGTTGCAGTTAATCATTTTATTACTGATACAGAAGATGAAATGAAAACATTGTTAAATTTTTGTGAAACTCAAGGAGTAAAAGCTTCTAAATGTACTCATTGGTCAAATGGAAGCGAAGGAACTATTGAATTAGCTAAAAATGTTACAGAAATTTGTGAGGACAAAAAAGATACATTTAAATTTTTATATGAAGATGATCTCCCACTATTCAAAAAAATAGAAAAAATTGCACAAGAAATATATAGCGCCTCTGAAGTAGTGGCAGATACAAAAGTTAGACAACAGTTAAAAGATTTTGAAGAAAAAGGTTACGGTAAGCTACCTGTTTGTATTGCAAAAACTCAATATAGTTTTTCAACAGATCCAAATTTAAAAGGTGCACCCACAGGTCATGTTTTGCCTGTAAGAGAGGTAAGACTTTCTTCAGGTGCTGAATTTATAGTTGTTGTGTGTGGAGAAATTATGACAATGCCAGGGCTTCCAAGAGTTCCTGCGGCCAACTCAATAAAATTAAATGATAAGGGTGAAATAGAAGGTTTATTCTAAATTTAGATAGTCTAACCAGTTCTCTAATTCTCTCATTCTAGAAACTTTATCTAATTTATTATTCTCAGTTTCTATATGTTTAATATGATCATTAATTTCATTCTCATCTTTAAAAGCACCTTTTTCTAAAAGTCTCTTTTTTCTGAAAATAATCAAATTGATCATTTTATTATAAGTAATCTCAGGATGGTATTGAAGTCCCCATATATTACAGTTACCAACTTTAAAATTTATCCCTTGAACGTTATTTATTGAATTTGAGGCTAATAAAATTGAATCTTCTGGCATTGTTACGACTTCGTCAAAATTAAATGCTGGTGTGTTAAATTTTTGATCTTTATTTTTATAAAGTGGATGATTTAAACCATTTTCATTAATCTCTATATTTGAGGCAATGCCTCTATGAGATCCTTTTGTAGCTTTTTTAACTTCCCCTCCTGCTGCTGTTACAGCTACTTGCATGCCCCAACATATTGCTAAAATTTTTTTAATTTTTTTCTGACACTCTTTCATAAATTCAATTTGTCTTTTTATTTCTGGAGTATTGTTATAAATATTTAAACTACTTCCGCCCCAAATAAGGCCATCATAGCTTTCAAGTGAATCAATATTTTTGTCAATATTTTCATCTGAGGAAGGATTAACCACGTGAGTTTTTAATTTATCTGTGAAATAAGCTAAACTATCTTTAAGGCTTTCTGTATGTGTTTGAATTCCCGCCTCAGAAAAACTTTGATTTTCTTCTCGTAAGTTTCCTTCTACTATCAATATTTTTTTCATTAAAATAATTCTCCAGAAATACTTTTTATATACATTTCTTTTAGATCATTTTGACTTAATTTTTTAGGATTTCCTCCTGTTGATGGGTCTTCAAATGCCATTAATGAAAGTTCATCTAGATTAATATTATTACAATCCATTACATCCGACAATTTGTGTGGAATATTTAAATTTTGTCTTAATTCCAAAATCCAATTTAAAAAACTATCAAAATTTTTATTTAAATTAAGATAATCACAAATCGATATTATTTTATTTTCAATTGAGTGTTTATTAAATGTCAAAACATAAGGCATAAATATTGCGTTTGATAAGCCATGGTGAACATTGAATTTACCATTTACAGGGTGGCTCAATGAGTGAATTGCCCCCAGTCCCTTCTGAAATGCAGTCGAGCCCATTGAAGCAGCAGAAAGTAAATCCATTCTAGCCTTAACATCTTTTCCATTTGTGAATGCTTTAATTAATGAATTTTTAATTAGTTTCATTCCTTCTATTGCCATACCATCAGCCATTGGATGATATCCTGGTGCACAAAACGCTTCTAAATTATGTGCAAGTGCGTCCATTCCGGTCGCTGCTGTTAATCTTGGAGATAAATCTAATGTAAGTAAAGGATCTAAAATCACAATCGAAGGTAACATTTTTGGGTGAAAAATAATTTTTTTTGCACCTGTTTCTTTATTTATTATTGCAGATGCTCTACCAGTTTCGGATCCTGTTCCTGCAGTGGTTGGAACTGCAATGATTTTTGAAATTTTAGAACTATCAGCTCTTGTCCAGTAATCACTAATATCTTCAAAATCCCATAACGGTCGAGATTGATTAGACATAAATGCTATAGCTTTTCCAACATCTAAACCACTTCCGCCTCCTAAAGCTATTACACCATCACAATTCGAGGTATTATAAACTTTAACGCCTTCCTCCACATTTTCTCCAATTGGATTTCCCGTAAAGTTAGAAAAAGTAGCTAAATTTTGAAAACTTTTTTTTAATCCTAATATTATATTTTTTATTAAATCTAAGTTAATTAAATCCTTGTCTGTTACAAATAATGGATTTGAAATGTTTAACTCTTTACAGGCCAAGGATAAATCTTCAATTCTATTTTCTCCTATCCACATAGTGGTTGGATAATTCCAATTGATACCCATAACAAAATATAATTTTATTTTTTTAAAAATTGTTAGTAAGATATATTTATAAATTTATTAATGATAGGAAAAATTCTATGTCAAAAGTAGCAATCATAGGCGCTGGTCCATGTGGACTTTCAATTTTAAGAGCATTTGAGCATTTAGAAAAAAAAGGAGAAAAAATTCCTGAAATAGTTTGCTTTGAAAAACAAGAAAGTTGGGGTGGTTTATGGAACTACAACTGGAGAACTGGTTCAGATCAATACGGAGATCCTGTGCCTAACAGTATGTACAGATACTTATGGTCTAATGGACCGAAAGAGTGTTTAGAATTTGCTGATTATTCTTTTGATGAACATTTTGGAAAGCCAATTCCCTCTTTCCCTCCAAGAGAAGTGCTGCAAGATTATATTTTAGGAAGAGTGAGCAAAGGAAATATAAAAAGTAAGATTAAATTTAATACTAGAGTTACAAATACTGTTTACAAAAATGATAAGTTTGAAATTAGCTACCAAGATAAAGTTAATAATAAAATTTTAAATGATACGTTTGATTATGTGGTAGTCTCTACAGGTCATTTTTCTGTACCTTTTATTCCTGAATACGATGGCATGAATTCTTTCCCAGGAAGAATAATGCACTCACATGATTTTAGAGATGCAGAAGAGTTCAGAGGAAAAGATGTGATTGTTTTGGGAAGTAGCTATTCAGCTGAAGATGTAGCCCTACAATGTAATAAATATGGTGCTAAAAGTGTAACAATTGGTTACAGGCATAACCCAATGGGCTTTAAATGGCCAAAAGGCATGAAAGAAGTTCATTACTTAGATAGGTTAGATGGAAAAAAAGCTATATTTAAAGACGGAACAGAACAAAATGCCGATGTAGTGATCTTGTGTACTGGATATCTTCATCATTTCCCATTTTTAGATGAAAGTTTAAAATTAAAAACACATAACAGATTATATCCACCGAAACTTTACAAAGGAGTTGTGTGGCAAGATAATCATAAACTTTTATACTTAGGTATGCAGGACCAGTTTCATACATTTAACATGTTTGACTGTCAGGGATGGTATGCAAGAGATGTGATAATGGGGAAAATCAAAATGCCTAGTAGTGACGAAATGGATAAAGACATTAATAAGTGGGTTTCAATGGAAGAAAAATTAGAAAATCCTGATCAAATGATTGATTTTCAAACAGAATATACCAAAGAGCTTCATGAACTGTCTGATTATCCTAAAATTGATTTTGAATTAATTAGAAAACATTTTAAAGAATGGGAACATCATAAAGTAGAGGATATTCTAACTTATAGAAATAAATCATTTTCATCTCCTGTGACTGGATCGGTTGCACCAATTCATCATACACCTTGGGAAAAAGCGATGGATGACTCTATGGAAACTTTTTTAAATAAATAAAAAATTAATAATTTATTTTTAATTTTTTATTTTTAGTAATTGCATTTAATAATGCAATCATTAATGGGATTTTTTTCTTATTAATTTTTTTTAAAACATAGGGTGCAATTTCATTGGCTAAATCAGCTCCCTCAATAGTGTCATTTCTCATAAATTTCTTTTTAGCATTTTTAAAAGAAAATCCTTGACCTAAGTATTCTCCCATTTTGCTATTTCTACCACCTACGGCACTCACATAAAGATCTCCAATACCAGCTAAACCATAAACTGTTTCTTCTCTTCCTCTAAAAAATTTAATTAAATATTTCATTTCATCTATAGATTTTCTGAATAAAGCAGAGGAAGTGTTATTTCCTTGACCCGATCCAATTATCATTGAATAAATATTCTTAATAGCTGAGGAAAACTCAACACCTTTTACATCTGATGAATATTCTGTTTTGTAATAATGGGTTGAAATCATTTTTCCAATTTTTTTAGCAATACTTATATTTTTATTTGCTATTACAGTATAACTTTTTACCTTCCTCGCTAATTCTTTTGCTAAACAAGGTCCTTTTAATATTGAAATGTTTAAATTTTTTTTATTTAAATTTAATTGCTCAGACATACTAATTAATTTTTTACTTTTTTTTTGAAATTTCAAACCTTTTGTTAAAACAAGTATTAAGGTTTTTTGTTTAAGATTTTTAAGATAATTTTTTATCATGTCTATACCCACTGAGCTTACAGCAACGACTATTAAGTCCCATTTTTCATTTAGAAGCTCAGGATTAAATTTCTTTAGATTAAGTTTATGTGATAAGTTAATTTTTAGAGCTGGATGAAATTTTTTTTTATTTTTTAATTTTTTAAGTAAATTTAGGTTATATGGTTCAGTCAAAGTTACTTTTTGATTATTGTCAATTAAAGGAACAGAAAAAGCTGCACCCATTGTTCCTGCTCCAATTATTAAAACTTTTTTCATAAATATTATGCTAAAGTTTTTTTAATTGCTTGCTGCCAACCTTGCAATAAGTGATTTCTCAATTTTTTATCAATTTTTGGTATAAATTCCTTATCTTTTCTCCATGTTTTTTTAATATGATTTAATGATTTAAATTCTCCTATTTGGTAACCTGCTAACAGCGCGGCTCCGAGAGCAGTTGTTTCTAAAATTTTAGGTCGAATTACTTTTAAATTAATTATATTTGCCAAAAATTGTGAGAACCAATTATTAGCTACCATACCACCATCAATTTTAACTATTCTGGGATTTAAACCATCTTTTTTCATTGAATAAAATAAGTCATTACTTTGATAAGCAACTGACTCAACGGTTGCTCTTACTAAAGTTTTCCAATCACTATCTCTTGTAAGTCCTGTTATTAAACCTCTTGCATCAGGTCTCCAATAAGGTGCACCTATTCCACTAAAAGCTGGGACAACATAAACTTCATTGTTAGTTTTTGTTGATTTAGCTATTTTTTCAGTTTCGTAAGCATTGTTTATTAGTTTAATTTTATCTCTCAACCATTGTACCCCTGCTCCTGCTATGAAAATAGATCCTTCAAGAGCATACGTAGTCTTATTGTTCAATCGATAACAAATTGTGGTTAATAACTTATTTTTTGAATTAATTTTTTTTGATCCAGTATTCATTATTATAAAAGCGCCTGTACCATAGGTGCTTTTAATAGATCCTTTTTCAAAACAAGCTTGACCTACAGCAGCTGCTTGTTGATCTCCTAGAACAGCTGAAATAGGTATTTCTTTTCCTATAACTCTCTTGTCTGTTTTTCCAAAATTATCTGCAGAATTTTTTACCTCTGGCAAGATGCTCCTTGGAATTTTTAATTTCTGTAAAATTTCATTATCCCATTTATTGTTATTGATATTAAACAACATAGTTCTACTTGCGTTGGTAGCTTCGGTTAAATGCTGTTTACCTTTAGTTAATTTCCAGATTAAGAAGGTATCTACTGTACCAAATAATAAATTATTAGTTTTTAGTAACTTTTTTGAAACCATTACATTATCTAAAATCCATTTTATTTTAGTGGCAGAAAAATAAGGATCTATAAATAATCCTGTTTTTTTTCTAAATATATTTTCATAATTTTTATTCTTTAGAGATTTACAATATTCCTGGGTTCTTCTATCTTGCCAAACAATAGCATTATAAACAGGTTTTCCAGTTTTTTTATTCCACAAAATTGTAGTTTCTCTTTGATTTGTAATTCCAATTGTAAGTATATGACCCTTTAAACTTTTAGCTTTTTTTATTACTTGTTTTAACGCTTTAAATGTTGTCGACCAAATTTCATTTGGATTGTGCTCTACCCAACCATTTCTTGGAAAGAATTGTTTAAATTCATATTGAGATATAAATTGAATATTGCCTTTAGTATCAAATAGCACTACCCTTGAAGAGGTTGTCCCCTGGTCAATCGAGATAATAAATTTTTTCAAAATACTAATCTATGCCAAGATGTTTTTTTCTTTTTCCAACCCAAGTTCTTATTAAGTTATCAAAAATTAAACCTATAAATGCAACACAAATACCTAAAGTTAATCCTATTCCTGCTCCATTTTTATCTGAAAGTGCTTTTAAGATATACTGACCTAGATCTTCTGTTCCAATGAAGGCTCCTATTATCACCATGAATAAAGCAAAAACAATTGTTTGATTTAGACCAAGCATCATGTGTGGAAATGCTAATGGAAACTCAATTTTTGTTAATCTTTGAAATTTATTTACACCAGACATTGTTGCAGCCTCATGTAAGCCGACAGGGACACTTCTTAGGCCCTCAATTGTGTATCTTGTTGCAGGAATTGTGGCATAAACAATTACTGCAATTAATACAGAAGTATCTGTAATTCCAAAAAGCATCATTACAGGAATTAAATATACAAATGATGGGAATGTTTGAAATATATCACAAACACCTAGCATGAATGCAGCTGATTTTTTATTTTGGAAACATAATGTTCCTACTGTAAATCCTATCAAACAAGAAATAACTACTCCAAAAGTTGCCATATATAATGTAACTAGCGCTCTATCCCACCATGGGCTTAATGCTATAAATAAAGTTAAAGCAGCAACAACTAATGCTGAACGAACTCCTCCAATTAAATATCCTGCACCAACTGCTAGTACCAATGTGGCAACTGCAGGCATTCTTAAATATAAAGCTCTCATCGGCTGAAGAACATCTTGAATTAACCATGTATTGAATGCTTTAATATACACGAAGAAAGTATCAAAAATCCAATCAACTCCTTTATTCCAAAAATCTGCTGTTGATATTCCTTTATTATGAGGAATTTCAAACAAGTAATTAAAACTACCTTTGAAAATAAAAGTCCCAACATATGCAAGAATTATTCCAATTACGAATGAAGCTGCAAAAAATATTACGTTTTTATTTCTTTGGAAAAATGTCAGATTACCAAAATAATCTGTTTGTTTATTTGCCCATGCCAAAGACATTTTATCAAGTAAAATTGCAATTAAACTAATACATAAACCAGCCTCAAGTGCCAGCCCTATATTGAGTTGATTAAGTGCTAACAACAAATTAAATCCTAATCCTTTCGCACCAATGAACGCAGATATAACTGCCATTGAAAAACAAACCATAATAACTTGGTTAACTCCAATTAAAATATCTCTTCTTGCTGTAGGAATTAATACCTTAAACATTAGTTGCCAATTAGTGCAACCACTCATTCTTCCAGCCTCAATAACTTCCGGTGGTATGGCTCTTAAGCCTAAAATTGTAAGTAATATCATTGGCGGAACTGCAACAACCATTGTAATGATTACAGCAGCATGATCACCAACTCCAAATAGAACAAGTGCAGGAACTAATACAGCGTATTGTGGCATAGTCTGCATTACTAGAAGAATTGGGTACAATGCTTTTTCAACACGTTTACTTTTGTAAGCTGCAATACCTAGGCCTAAACCAAAAATAAATGAAAGTGGAGCTGCAACAAGTATAAAAGAAAGCGTTTGCATTGATGGTTTCCATTGACCAAATATAGAAATATAGATCATTGTTAAACCTGCAAACAAAGCCAATCCTTTTCCACTTAATTTATAAGATAGTAGAGCTGCTCCAGCTGCAACAATGGTCCAAGGTAAACCTGGCAACTCTAACCATGGATAAGCATCAATAAAATCCCAACTTGTAAATGCAACAATAGTTTCTAAACCTCCAAGTAAAATTTCCCTAATTAATTCAATTAAAAAAGTCATAAATGAAGTTAAATTTCTACTTATCTCTAATAATAATGGTCGAGTTTTAAATTCTTGAGTATCTTCGTTCCAAAACTCCATTGGCATCCATTCATTCATTAAGAAAAATAAAGAGTCGTTTATCCAAATAGGCAGCCATCCTAGAAGTGGAGGCAATCTCCAAAATACATCAAAGGCATAATACCTAACCTCTTTACCTAGAAAAAAGTAAACACTTTGGTTTGGATCCTTAACAAATTCAGCCTGGCCTCTTATAAATTTATAAGTTTCAGGAACATCAATTGCAAAACATAAAGCAAAAAATACAATTAATAAAAATAACCATTGAAATAATTTTGGATATTTTTTTAAATACTCCATATTTTAACTACCGTTTTTTCTTCCTCCAAAAACTGTATCTATTATTTTTGAAGGTTTAATTGATCCTACAATATTATTATTTGAGTCAACTACTCCTACTAATTTTTCTTGAGTAAGTATTTTTTCTGCAACATTTTCTATAATTTCATCTTTTGATACTTTTAAATCTCCTAAATTATCTTTACTTGAAGCATCCATTACATCCTCAATAATCAAAACCTTCTCTCTCGGTACTTCTTCAGTAAACTTTCTTACATATTCAGTTGCTGGATTTAGCACGATATTGGCCGGTGTATCTAGTTGTTCAATTATACCATCTTTCATAATTGCTATTCGATCAGCTAACTTTAATGCCTCATCAAAATCATGAGTGATGAACATGATGGTTTTCTGTAATTTTTCCTGAAGTCTTAAAAACTCATCTTGCATTTCTTTTCTAATCAATGGATCTAATGCAGAAAAAGGTTCATCTAAAAACCATATATCGGGCTCTACTGCTAATGACCTTGCAATTCCTACTCTTTGTTGTTGTCCGCCTGAAAGTTCTCTTGGAAAATAATTCTCTCTTCCATCTAGTCCAACTAGTTTTACCATTTCCATTGCTCTACTTATACTCTCTTCAGTATTAGTGCCTTTTATCTGAAGCGGAAAAGCAATATTTTCAACAACTGTTTTATGAGGTAACAAAGCAAAGCTTTGAAAAACCATTCCCATTTTATTTCTTCTAAGCTCAATAAGCTCTTTATTATTTAATTCTAATAAATCTTGACCTTCAATAAAAATTTTTCCACCGGTAGCATCAGTTAATCTTGAAATACATCTAAGAAGTGTTGATTTACCTGAACCAGATAAACCCATTACTACTAACATTTCTCCTTTTGCAACTTCAAAAGAAGCATTATTTACTCCAACAATACATCCTCTTTCCTGAAAGGTTTTTGCATCTACATTGCCATTAGACTCTTCAAGCATCTTTTTGGCATTTTCTCCAAAAATTTTATAAACTGACTCGCATTTGATTACAGTCTCAGACATAAATTGTTTTAAAGTTATATTAAATTTTATAAAATTAAAATGTTAATAATTGTTGCCTTTCCTCATTAAAAATTTTTAATAAAATAAACTCTAGTATCAATTCCAGTACTTAAAAAACTTAAAGCTTCTCCACTTATAGTAATACTTTCATCAACACCTACATTATTTCCACTAACTGTAAAGCCCGCAAAACATTTTCTTTTTTCTTCATCCCATTTGACAAAAGTCTCATCAATTTTATTTCCATTAATTGTATAAAGCTCATGTGCTCTAAAATTTAAAAAATTCGCACCCATTATTGCTCTTTGAGGAATTAGCTTTGTAGCTTTACATACTTGCTCATATACTTCATCTGTTAATTTGAAGTGATCGGTTCCATCAAATGAAACTAATATTCCAGAGGGTAGTTTAGATATTAGCTCACTTAGTTTTTTTTCTTCAGCAATTCTCTCTTCCTCTAACTTCATTCTTTTTACTAAATCATCACCTTGTCCAAAAATTTCATTTAAAATACTAAAAGATACAATTACTATTAGAGTAATAAATATAAGACCAATAAATTGTCTCAAAGACTCAGGTAAATGTTTTATTTTATTAATATAATTTTCTTTAGACATTATTCTTGTAACTTACCGTTCTTCCAAATGCCTGTTTTTTGTTTTCCATCAGCCCAAGTAAATGTTCCTTGACCATTCATAAAACCATTAGCCCACTCCCCTTCATAAGTGGAGCCATCAGGAAATGTTAACGTTCCAATTCCACTCCAAACACTATTTTTAAATTCACCTTTATAAATATATCCATTTGGCCAAGTCTCTACACCTTGTCCTTGTTTTTTAGTATTAACCCACTCCCCTTCATAAGTAGTTTTATCGGTGTAAACCCATTTACCAAAACCATTTTCACAGTTACCTTCTTTGCAGCCAGTACTTCTTGCTAAAACTGATGAGCAGATCAAAAAACTAAAAAATATTATTAGAGAATATTTTTTCATTGATACATTTTACACATATTGATTTAAAAAAAAATCCCCCCCAACGAAGTTGGGGGAGATCTTTAATTTTTAACTATAATCCTTATTTAGTAAATGCTTGCCAAACTGACTTGTTATCAGCTAACCATTTTTTAGCTGCATCTTCGTGAGTCATTTTGTCAATATCAACTAAAGCTGCCATTGCACCAATTTGACTTGTTGAGAATGACATTTTTTTGAATGCTGCTGCTGCATCAGGATGAGTTTTTGGGAAATCCTCATGAACTGCTTTTTTCAAGTATCCATCAGGAGAACCACATTTACCATCTCCACCATCTTCTGGTCTACAACCAGCTGTGTATGGAGGGAAGTCAATAAATGTAAAACCAGCACCATCTGTGAAGTTAGGCGTCCAGTTGAAGATAATTGTTCCTCTTCCTTCTTTTTCAGCTGCAGCTAATTCTGCCCAAAGTGCATCAGCACTTCCAGCAAATTTAACCCACCATAAATCTCCTAAACCTAGTGCATCAACCCTTTGTGGAATTAAGTCACCATGCCAAGTTTGTGGACCTTCCAACATTCTTCCTTTTCCATCTGGTGAATCAGGTGTTGTAAAGTTTTTAGCACAGTCTGGATTTTTTAAAGCTGTCCAATCTGGTAGTCCTGGGCATAATCCTTTTTCAGCAACCCAGTTTGGATATCCCATATCCTCAAGGGTTCTTGCCTCATGATCACCCCAATCTAATAAACCACCTTTATCTAAAGCAGTAGTAAAAGATTTACCAAATGCAGATTCCCATACCTCGTGAGATATAGTTACATCTCCAATTCTAATTGACTCATAAACTGCTTGTGAGTCAGCGTTAACGTATTTAACGTTATTGCCCATACTTTCAAAAATCCCACCAATAACATAAGCCATTACAATTTGACTTGACCAGTTATGAGTTGGGATAACGATAGGCTTCTTGCTATCAGCATTAGAAATTCCCGCAAAACTTACAACAGAAATCACTAGAGCAGATAGTAATGATATTATTTTTTTCATGTATACCCCTCTATTAATATTAATATTTAATAGTCTATGACAAAAAGAATAGTTAGGTAAAGAATAATTAGTTCTAAAAAATATATATATATTTAAACAATAAAAATGGTGATAATAATTATAACATTATAAAAATTTTAAAATGTTAGGGACAAGTATAGATATTAAATATCCTGGTTTAAATATATTACCACCTGGAGTTGAAAGACATGTTGTTAACGGTGGTGGTCTAACTGCTTTTCAAATTTTTCCTGATGATGAATTGGAAATTATTAATAATGAGGGTAATCAAATTTGTGAAATAATTTGTTTTAACAAAGATGGTAAATCTGATCTTGGAATTTTAAATTTAAAATCAAATAATGAAAAAAATTACATTAGAAATATTCTTAGTGGGAATGATGAAACAATTTTAGCAACCAACTATCAATTAAAAAAAAGAAATTTAAAAATTTCTAATTCAAAATCATCAATTATATTTGATTTAGACACAGAACCTGGTGAAAAAATTAAATTAAAATCAAAAGATAAATGTTACGCAATATTTTCAGCACCTGGCGAAGATATGGACGTTACAAAACAAAATCCACCAACTGATTTAACTATATTTGTTAAAAGAGCTAAAATTGTTAATGATAAGGAATTAAATGTAATTCCTGATCCTGTTTTCGAACCTGTTTACGAAGAAAATATAAATAAAGAAACTTCAATATCTTATGAGGTTAAAGAAGGAGATTATATTCAGGTGATAAGTCCAACTGGCAGACAATGTTCTGACTTTGTGGCTTTCGATACAAGAAAATTAGAAAAAGGAATTGAAAAAGGATTAGACTGGCAAACCACGAGAACATTCATGGGTAATACTTTCCCAGGACCAGGTTTGTTCTCTAAATTTTATGACACAGATCATGAGCCACTTGTTGAAGTAATAAGAGATACTGTTGGTAAACACGATACTTTTAATCTTGCATGTACTTCAAAATATTATGAAGATGCGGGGTATTTTGGTCACCCAAACTGCTCGGATAATTTAACTGAAAGCATGTCTAAATATGGTGTTCAGAAACAGAAAGGCTGGCATGCAATTAATTTATTTTTTAATACCTCTGCAGGAGGATTGAATTCTGTTATTTCTGATGAATCTTATTCAAGGCCTGGTGATTATGTAATGTTTAAGGCTTTAAAAGATTTAACAATAGGAACAACTGCATGTCCAAGTGATATAGATCCTTGTAATTCATGGAATCCTACAAATATATTTGTTAGAACTTACGATAAAAATAAAGAATTTAGAAAGTCATTTGGTTTTAGGATGAAAACAGACTCTGAAAATAAACTTACTAGAAATTCTGGCTTTTATGAAAGAACTTCAAAATTAACTAGAAACTTTGTTGATGCTAGAGGGTTTTGGCTTCCAAACGATTACACCAAACATGGTTTGGTTAATGAGTACAATGCTTGCAGAAATGATGCTGTATTAATTGATCTATCATCACTAAGAAAATTTGAAATAATTGGTCCTGATGCTGAAGAGTTAATGAACTACACTCTTACAAGAAATATAAAAAAACTTTCTGTTGGGCAGGTTGTATATTCTGCAATGTGTTACGAAAATGGAATGATGTTCGATGATGGAACTCTTTTAAGATTAAGCGAAACAGGTTTTAGATGGATATGTGGAGATGAGTATGGTGGAGAATGGCTAAAAGAAATTGCAAAAAAAAAGAATTTTAATGCTATTGTTAAAAACTCAACTGACCAAATAAGTAATGTATCTTTGCAAGGTCCAAAAAGTAGAGAAATTTTAAAAAAAATTATCTTTACACCACCAACACAGCCTTCGATAGATGAGTTGGGCTGGTTTAGATTTACAATTTGTAGAATAGAAGAGCTTCAAGGTATTCCATTAATTGTTTCTAGGACAGGTTATACTGGTGAGTTAGGTTATGAAATTTGGTGTCATCCAAAACATGCTCCTGAAGTTTGGGATAAATTAATGGAAGCAGGTAAAGATGATGGATTGATACCAGCAGGGTTTGCTGCCTTAGATAAACTAAGAATTGAGGCAGGTTTAATTTTATTTGGCGCAGAGTTTGATGGAGAGCAAGATCCTTTTGAAGCTGGTATTGGTTTTGCCGTTCCACTGAAAACAAAAGAAGAAGATTTTATTGGTAAAGAGGAATTGATTAAAAGAAAAGCTAACCCACAAAAGAAATTGGTAGGCCTAGAACTTAATGGAAAAGAAATAGCAGGCCATGGAGACTGTGTTCATATTGGAAGATCACAGGTTGGTATAGTTACTAGTGGATGCTTGTCTTCTACTTTGAATAAAAATATTGCTCTTTGTAGAATAGATGTTCAATACTCAGAAATCGGTACTGAAGTTGAAATAGGTAAAATCGATGGTCATCAAAAAAGGATTGGTGCTAAAGTTGTTGGTTTTCCATTCTACGATCCAACCAAATCAAGAGTCAGAGCTTAAAAATAATGCCAAAAGAAAAAAAGACGTTATTAGATTTTTGGGAAGATCAAATGAGACAGTCGCATACAGCTAGCAACTATTTTTTTAGAAAATCTCCTTCTCACTATCATATGATGTTATTAGTAATGTCTGCACATAAAGAAAATAAAAAACTATCTGTTGAGGAACTTAAAACTAAATTATTTAAAACATCTAGACCTAAATCTGCATTAATTATTACTGAAGCTTGTGAAAAAGGATTCTTTCGTCTTGAAAAAACATCAACAGACCAAAGGGTAAAAAATATAATACCTAGTGACTCTTTTATTAAAGAATTTAATGAATACCTGAATACCTTAAAAAATATAAGTTATTAGCGACAAATTTCACAAAAATTGAAATATCTAAATTATATATATAATTTTTAGTTCTATAAAAAATTATATTAATTACTATTTGCAAAAAATAATGTTTTTATATGACGACATTACCTTCGAAAGCAAAAGTAGTTATCATCGGTGGTGGAATTCACGGTCTTAGTACTGCTTGGAAACTTTCTGAAACATATAAAAATCCTGGCGACATAATTGTATTAGAAAAAAAAGATACTGCAGCTGGTGCAAGTGGAATTGCTTGTGGTGTTGTAAGAAATAATTATTTCCAACCAGCAATGAGAGAGCTTATGGCTCACTCAGTTTCAGTTTGGGAGAGTGATCCTAAAGCATTTAAATATAACCCTGTTGGCTACTTACAAATTTCACCTGAAGTAATGCATGAAGATGTTGCAACAATTTATGAACAACAAAAAGCTATTGGATACGAGTCAGTCTTTATAGAAGGTGAAAAAGATTGTACAAATTATATGAAGGGTATTTTTGATGATTGGCAAGCACAAGGTATCACTTCTGTACTTCATGAAAAAAAAGGTGGATACGCATTTAACAAAGATTCAATTAAAGCACTTGAGAGTAAATCTACATCAAATGGTGTTCAAGTAATGAAAGGTGTAAAAGTAACAGGTTTTAAAAGAGGAAGTAACAGTCAAGCTGTTACAGGAGTGGAGACAGACAAAGGTACAATTGAATGTGAACAGGTTGTTATCGGCGCAGGTCCTTGGGCAAGAGATTTTTGGAACATGTTAGAGTTACCTAAAACGGCTAACATCAAAGGCAAAGATGGTAAAATGCATGTAACAGATATGTGGACATATTGGATGTTACAAGAGGGTGTGATTGGTGTTGAGTCAGATTTTCTAAAAACAAATGATGGAAAACAACCACCCGTGGTTCATGTAGACTCGACTGCTCCGTTATATTCAGACAAAACAAAAAAATTATTGACAGATAAAATTTGGGGAATTTATTACAAGCCTGACATTGAAGGTTTAGGTGTACAAGGGGGAACTTCTCCTTACATAGTTAAAAAACATTTTGATCAAGTTAATGTTGATCCTTATGGAATAGAGTCACCTGAATATCAAACAACAGACGCATTTAGTGAAATGTGGTGTTCAGCTTTAGCCCATTGTCAAAAAAGATTTGAAGGTAAATCTGATTTGTATAGAAAAGGACCATCGGGTGGTCTTGGATGTATGACGCCAGACTCTTTTCCAATCTTTGATAGGTTTTTTGAAAACGTTTACATGATTGCAGATGCAAACCACGGATACAAGATGATCGGTGTTGGTGAGCTTGTTGCAAAAGAAATTCTTGGTACTGAAAGTGATTTGTTAAAACCATTTAGATTCAACCGTTACGAGAAGGGAGAACTTCACCCTACTTCGAACAGTCCGTTTCCTTGGAGCTAGACTCTAAGCCTAGACACAAATAAATTTTTCAGCTACGTTTGAATAAATTAAATTCATTGAGGGGTGTAAATGACAGATCTAGAGAAACATGTTAATCAGCCAGGCAGAGCAAAATTAGTTAAAAAAGTTAGAGAAAAAATTAATGAACTAGGCATTACATATATTTATTATCAATTCATTTCTGTAACAGGTAGAGTTGTTGGTAAAGGTATACCTGCAGATCATTGGGAAAGAACTGCAGAAAAAGGATTTCAATTAGTTTACGGAGCAACTGCAAACTTATTTTTAGATCGTCACAATAATTACATTGGCTATGGACCAGAGGCTATGGAGCTTGTTGGAATACCTGATCCTGAAACTTTTGTTCAATTACCATGGGATAAAAGAGTTGGAAGAGTATTTGTAACTTGTTTTAGAAACAGAGAAGAAAGAAAAAATCCAGGCGGTCATTTAACTTCAGACTGCAGAGGAAATCTAAGAATTTTTATGGATGAATTTAAGAAAAAACATGGTCTAGAATTAAGAGTTGGTACTGAGCCTGAAATGATGTGGTTAACAAAAAATGAGGATGGAACTCCTACAGGTAAAGGTTTTTCTAAACCGTTCTGTTATCATATCGATCAGTTTGAATCATTGAGACCAGTATTTATGAAGGTTATTGAGTACGCTAAAGCAATGGGCCTTGATATGATTCAAGGAGACCATGAAGATGCGCCAGGTCAATTAGAATTAAATTGGACCTATGATAACGTTTTAAGGAACGCAGACAGATTATCAACTTACAGACAAATTTGTGCTCAAGTTGCAAGAGAACATAATTTAATAGCTTGCTTTATGACAAAACCATTTATGGGTGTTTCTGCAAGTGGTTGTCATACAAATATGTCTTTATGGAAAGGTGGAAAAATTAAACTAAACAAACTTGGAAACAAAACACTTCCAGGTGTTGAAGAAGTATTTAGTTATGTTGAAGGTGGAACCAATACTTTTATGCCTGATACCAAGGATATGCAATTACCAGGTAAAATTGGTTTACAATCGATTGCAGGTATTATGAAGCACTTACCAGCATTAACAGCTCTTGGATCTTCGACAGTAAACTCTTATAGAAGATTATGGGATCAAGGATTTTGGGCTCCTGTTTACGCTGATTGGGGATATCAAAACAGAACTTGTGGTCTAAGAGTTTCTGCTCCAGGAAGATTTGAGTATAGATCAGTAGACTCGATGCACAATCCTTACTTATTAGGTGCTGCTTTATTAAAAGCTTGCGATGAGGGTATAAGTAAGAAAATGAAACCAGCAGCCCCAGAATCTAGAAATATTTATGAAGCTCAAAAAGCTGGTAAAGATGTTAAAAAACTTCCATTAAGTTTAGGTGAAGCTTTGGATAGACTGGCAGAGGATGAAGTAATCAAATCTGCAATGCCAGATGAAATGTATAAAGTTTTCCATTGGTATAAAAATGATGAGTGGGAAAGATTTCTTGGTGCAACAACACAATGGGATCTGGATACTTATCTTGATTGTCTACCGTAGGTCACAGAATTAGATAGAAAGGGTATAAATATATGTGTGGAATAGCAGGTTTAATTCATAGAGGAAAATCTTCAAATGTTGGAAGTGAACTACAAGGGATGCTCCAAGCATTAAAACATAGAGGTGAAGATTCTACAGGGTATGCTCTATATGGAGATACAGATGGAAAAAACTTTATCATGCGTTTTAAAGTTGGAGAAAACGTAGGAGAAGGAAGTTCATCGGTTATGGAAGATGTGTCTGTTTACGATGAAAGAAAAAAAATTGTAGATGAAACTCTAGCTGAGATGGGAGCTAAAGTGGTTAAAGAAGAGAGAACTCTTCCTTACTCTCTAAGATATGAGATTGATTATGAAACAAAAGATTTGTTAGACTTTTCACAAAGAATTGAAAGTATTCCAGGTGTAGAAATTCTATCTATGGGAAAATCTTTAGAAGTAATTAAAGATCTTGGAAATGCTAAAATGGTCTGTGACAGATATAGTTTAGATAAAGTAATTGGAACACATGCAATCGGTCATGCTAGAATGGCAACTGAATCAGGTGTGGATATTAAGTCTGCTCACCCTTTCTGGGGCTATCCATTTAGTGATGTGTCTGTAGTTCATAATGGACAATTAACTAATTATTGGAATAACAGAAGAGTTTTAGAAAACAAGGGTATGAGATTTATGTCTGAATGTGATTCAGAATTAATCGCAGTTTATATTGCAGAAAAAATGAGACATGGAGCAACTTTAGAAGAAGGAATGAAAGAGTCATTAACTGGTCTTGATGGGGTTTTCACATACTTTGTTGCAACTAAAGATTCATTAGGCATGGCTAAAGATACAATGGCTGCAAAACCTTTGGTTTTGTATGAGTCTGATGATTTAGTAGCAATGGGATCAGAGGAAATTGCAATTAGGTCTGTGTTGCCACAAGAAATTGATACATATGATCCGTTTGATGGGGAGGTAAAAGTATGGCAAATCTAAAAACAGTATCTAAAAAGTCAAAAGCCCAATCAATGGGTATGCATACTGAGGTTTTAACAGGAAGAACCCAACAAAAATTCTTTAACCCTGATGAAGCAGAAAACTTTTACTACTTTGGTACGTATGATGTAGATTTTAATAAAAGAACTGAGCTTGATGTTAAAGACATGACAGCTCCAGAAGCTAATAAAGAAATTGATAACTTAATGAGCCAAGGGTATGGAACAATAGTTATAAAAAACCCACAAGGTAAACACAGTCTTGGAGTTGGTATTTTAAATAAACTAAATTTAATTTTTGAAGGAAGTTTAGGGTACTTTGGAATGGGTTCTTGTGATGGTC
The DNA here is from genome assembly GCA_902593285.1 of uncultured Pelagibacteraceae bacterium. Classification (GTDB taxonomy): domain Bacteria; phylum Pseudomonadota; class Alphaproteobacteria; order Pelagibacterales; family Pelagibacteraceae; genus Pelagibacter. Next base: position 268,679 of record CACJHW010000001.1, on the reverse strand, counting down.
CAATAGTTAGAATTAATGGAAGAGTTGGATGGTCATGTGCAGAAAATTTAATGGCTGGTAAAGTAGTAATCGAAAAAAATGCTGGATCATGTTTTGGTGCGGCAATTAGAGGTGGAGATTTGATTTGCAAAGGTAGTGTTGGTGCCAGAACTGGAATTGACATGAAAGGTGGAACTATCATTATTGGTGGAGATGCTGGTGCGTTCACAGGTTTTATGATGCAGAGAGGAAGAATAATTATCCTTGGAGACGTTGGAATTAACCTGGGTGACTCTATGTATGATGGGACAATTTTCGTAGGTGGAGAAATTGGTTCATATGGTAGTGATGCTGTAGATTCAGAATTAACACCAAGTGATCAAGATTGGCTAAAAAGAAAATTAAAAGTAGCTGAGATCGGTGAAAATTTTGATGTTAGTAAAATGAAAAAAATTGTAGCAGGTAAGAAACTTTGGAATTATGACAATTTGGAACCTACAGAGAAGAAGGGAGCAATTTAATGCCTAAGAAAAAAAGCAAAAAAATTAAAAAAAATGGAAAAGGTGTTGGTGGGAAAGCAGATGTACACGCGCACGAGGAAGGTAAAAGAAATAAAAGTTTATTAGGACATAATGCTATCTTCACTCCTGAAGTAATAGACGACATTCATATAAAAGCTCAATTAGGAAGATACAGAATGCGTGGAATGGCATTAATGAAAAAAATTCCTACATTTGATGATTTGGTTTTCTTGCCTGGAACCCTAACTAGATTTGTAATCGAAGGTTACAGAGAAAAATGTGAAACAAAAACTGTGATCGGTCCAAGATGTGAAAATCCGATTGAGTTAGATATTCCAGTTTATATTACAGGTATGAGTTTTGGTGCACTATCTTATGAAGCAAAAACTGCTTTAGCTAGAGGAGCAACTATGGCAGGTAGTGCTACATGTTCTGGTGAAGGTGGAATGATACCTGATGAAAGAAGATATTCTGAAAAATGGTACTACCAATGTATTCAATCAAGATATGGTTTTAATCCTCATCATGCACAATTAGCAGATGGTATTGAAGTATTTATTGGACAGGGTCAAAAAGTTGGAATGGGCGGACACTTAATGGGTCAAAAAGTTACTGACCAAGTTGCTGAGATGAGATCATTACCATCTGGTATCGACCAAAGATCTCCAGCAAGACACCCTGACTGGTTAGGACCAGATGATTTAGCTTTAAAAGTAGAAGAGCTAAGACAATTAACAAAAAATAAAGTGCCAATTCAATTAAAGTTAGGTGCATCTAAAGTTTATGATGATGTGCGTATGGCTGCAAAATGTGACCCAGACTCAATTTATTTAGATGGAATGGAAGGTTCCACTGGAGCTGGCCCACATATCGCTGCCGCAAACACTGGTATTCCAGGAATAGCTGCAATTCGAGAAGCTAGAAGAGCCATAGATGATGTTGGTAAAACTGGAAAAGTAACATTAATTTATGCTGGTGGAGTAAGAGATGGTGCAGACATGGCTAAAGCTTTAGCTCTTGGAGCTGATGCAATTGCTATTGGTACTGGTTCAATGATTGCATTAAACTGCAACAAAGATATCCCAGAAGCTGACTTTGAAAAAGAGATGGGAGTAAAAGCAGGTGAATGTTATCACTGCCACACTGGAAGATGTCCGGTTGGTGTTGCAACACAAGATCCTAAGCTTAGAGCTAGATTAAATCCGGATGATGCTGCACTAAGAGTTTACAATTATCTTCACTCAATGACTTTAGAAGCTCAGTTGTTAGCTAGAGCGTGTGGAAAAACAAATATCCATTCTCTAGAACCTGAAGATTTAGCTGCTTTAACATCAGAAGCATCAGCTTTAGCAAAAGTTCCTTTAGCTGGAACTAACTATACAGTTGGTGTTGATAACTACCACAAAATATAGAGGTAACTATGCCGAAGAAAAAAAATAAAAAAGTAGCAAAGACAAAAGAGGTCAAAGGTCAGTTAGGCAAAAAGAAAGAGACTGCCAGAGAAAAAATGATTGGTCAGTCGATTGGTTACAGATACGATGTTAATCTTTTACCTGACTATTCAAAACTAACTCCATTTCTCAAGAAGTATATAGAAGCAATGGGATGGGATGATCTGAATTGGTTAGAAGATGTACATATGGGTTATGAAGAAGATAGACCTGCAGTTTTTTGCAGAAATGCGAATGGTTGGGTTACTATTCCAAGTTCAATAAAGTTACCTAACAATCAACAAGATAGAGATATGATTGCAAGAGAGCTTTTAGTTAAATTCCAAATGTCTCCAAAACATCCTCTTGTTGATTTGAAAAAAGCATATTTAAAGTTTTAATATTTCAATCAATAGTTGATTATTTTTGTAAATCTGGTGTTCATAACTAGATTTTTTTAATCTCTTTATATTTGTAACGAATCATAAAATTTAATAGGCTTTAAATAAACAAATATGGAGAGAGAATATGACTGATCAGTTAGGTGCTCTTACCACGATATTTACAGAATTTTACTACTGGACAACAGTAGTACTAATGTTTTTGATTCACGTTGGTTTCTGTATGTATGAGGTTGGAGCTTCAAGATACAAACACCATCAACATACTCTTATGAAAAACACAATGCTGATACCATTGGTAACAGTAACTTGGTTTTTGTTTGGTTGGTGGATTTATTGGGCTTTTCCAACTGGACCTGGATTAGCTCCGTCAATAATGACAGAAAGTACAGGGCTTGTACTAGGTGGAGGATTTGGAGGAAATGATCTTGCTAATCCTACAAATGCTCTTATGGCAATCAATCTTAACGACCATATAATGGGTGTGTTCTGGGCAGCATTCCTTTTATTTTCATGGACCGCAGCTTCTATAGTTTCGGGTGCAGTTATTGAAAGAATTACAACTTTTGCATTTGGAGTTTTGGCAATTGCAATAGGATCTGTTTTCTGGTCAATAGACGCGTCATGGGGATGGCACTTTGATGGTTGGATGCTTAAAATCCTAGGTTATCATGATGCATATGCATCAGGTGTAATTCACGCTATTGCTGGTGGATTTGCCTTAGGTGTACTTATGGTTTTAGGTCCAAGAATTGGAAAATTTTCATCAAGTGGTGAGCCAAGAAACATTGGTCCACGAAATCCTTGGTTAGTAACAATTGGATTGTTCTTAATTTATACCGGATTTTGGGGATTTTATGCGGCTTGTAACGTTCCAATATATGATCTGGGCCCAGAGTATGGCATGGAAGGTATATCATTCTGGACAGCAACTAATATCTATTTAACACCTACTACGTTAAGTGGAATTACAATGAACTTTTTGATGTCATTGTCAGGAGGTTTATTGGCTGGATATGTTATTGCTAAAGGTGATCCTTTCTGGACTTACTCAAGTGGACTTGCTGGTATTATATGTGCATCTGCAGGAAACGACTTATATCATCCAATTCAAGCATTGATTATTGGTATGATCGGAGTTGTTATTGCCTACAAACTTCATTACTGGGTTGAACGAAAGTTCAAAATTGATGATGCAGTTGGTGCAGTAGCTGTACATGGTTATGCTGGTTTTGTAGGTCTTGTAATTTGTGGATTCGTCTTAAATGGTTATCCTTCATCTGGGTACAGTGTTGGAGCTATGTTTGATGGAACAACTTATGCAACAATTAATCCACTAGGACAATTTATTGGAGCAATAATAATGTTCTTTGTTTTAGGATTAATACCTGGCTATATCATCGCCAAAATTCTTAATGGTATGGGTAAATTAAGAATCCCGCGAGAAGTTGAAATAGCTGGACTAGACTATGAAATGATGGAAAGTGCTAAAGAAGACGAAAAAGCAGTTTCATCAGCAACCAGGTAAAGGAGAAAAATATGGCAACAGTATCAAACTGGATAGATCATCTTAATAAACCAGCCGAAGAAGTTGGCGGATCGGTTTATCCTGGAGCTGGATCTAGTGAATTTATACTAGTTCTTTTGTTAATTGCTGTGTGGATAGGATGGACTGTGATTACAAGCAAATCTGAAAGTGATGAGCTGAACGCATTATCCAGAAAAAGACACGGTGCTAACGACCATAAAAGTAATATTACTGAATGGTAAAATAAAATTTGGGCGCTACACAATTGTAGCGCCCTTTTTTAATGATTTAAATGAGTGAAAACAAAAACGAACATCTAAGACCGAGTAAAATGAGAGGTGTAGTTTTTCCAAAAGCAAAGTATGGCGTTATTCTTGCAATTATTCTTATAATTGTAGTTAATTTTATTTATTATAAAGAAACTATCTTTTCATTTTTCAAATAATTGTGGTAGCCTTAGAAATGGCTAAAAACTTATTTAAAATTGCAAAACAAAAAAAAATAAAATACTTCTTAATAAGTTTTGTTGATCTTTTTGGTGTACTAAGATCAAAATTAGTTCCTGCTCATGCTATTAAAGAAATGGAAACTGCAGGAGCGGGATTTGCTGGTTTTGCAGCTTGGTTAGATATGTCACCTGCAGATAGTGATATGTTTGGTATTCCAGACCCAGATAGTTTAATTCAATTACCTTGGAACAAAGAAGTTGGATGGTTAGCATCTGATTTATGGATGAATGGTAAACCAGTAGATGCATCTCCCAGAGTAATGTTAAAAAATCAGATAAAAAAACTTAAAAAACAAAATTTAACAATGAAATCAGGTGTTGAGTGTGAATATTTTTTGATTTCACCTGATGGCAACTCAATAGCAGATCCAAAAGATACACAATCAAAACCATGTTATGACCAATCTGCATTAATGAGAAGGTATGATTTAATTAAAGAAATTTGTGACTGTATGATTGAAATGGGATGGGGCCCTTATCAAAACGATCATGAAGACGCTAATGGACAATTTGAAATGAATTGGGATTACTCAGATTGTCTAAAAACTGCAGATAGACATGCATTTTTTAAGTTTATGGTAAAAACAATAGCAGAAAAGCACGGATTAAGAGCAACATTTATGCCTAAACCATTTGGAAATTTAACCGGCAATGGGTGTCATGCTCACGTATCAGTTTGGCAAGGTGGTAAAAATAAATTCTTAGACAATAAAGATAAACTTGGTTTAAGTAAAATGGCTTATAATTTTTTAGGTGGAGTAATTCAAAATGCATCATCTTTATCTGCATTTTTTAACCCAACGATCAATAGTTACAGAAGAATAAATGCACCACCTACAAAATCTGGAGCATCTTGGTCACCGAGTAGTATTTCTTACACAGGTAATAATCGAACACACATGATAAGAATACCTGATCCTGGAAGATTTGAATTAAGATTAATGGATGGTTCTGCTAATCCTTACTTATTGCAAGCAAGTGTTTTAGCAGCTGGTCTATATGGTTTAAAAAACAAAGTTGATCCAGGTAAACCTTTGGATTGTAATATGTATGAAGATCATCATAAATATCCCAACTTACCTAAACTGCCTGATGAACTTGCACAATCATTAAATTTATTAAAAAATAATAAAGATATGAATGATGCTTTTGGCAAAGATGTTATTGAAAGTTACATAAAGTTAAGAAGTTCAGAAATGAATGAATTCAAATCAAAAGATAGTTTTGATAAAACAAAAGATGTTACAAAGTGGGAAAAAGATAATACTTTAGATTGTTAGTACATGACTATATTATCTAACGGTCATCAATGGAAATACACGGAATTTACAGACAATAAAAATTACTCATTTAACAAAAAAGAAATTCTTAATTCTTTAACCTCAGAAGAAATTGATGATGCTTATAAGAGTATTTCTGAGTGGAAAGGTTATTCTCCTACTCCATTACTGTCTTTAAATAAACTTTCAAAAGAATTAAATTTAAATAAAATTTTTTATAAAGATGAAAATAAAAGATTTGATTTAAAATCTTTTAAAGCTTTAGGCGGAGCTTATGCGGTAGAAAAAGTAACCAAAGGAAATAAAGATATAGTGGTAGCAACAGCTACTGCTGGCAATCATGGAAGATCAGTTGCCTGGGGTGCTAAAAGATTAGGTCTAAGCTGTAAAATATTCATTAGTGAATTTGTAAGTGATGCAAGAGGCAAAGCTATGGCCGCACTTGGAGCAGATGTAGTAAAAGTAAAAGGTAATTATGAAAAATCTTTGATGGAATGCATAAAACAGTCTACTGAAAATAACTGGCAAATAGTTCAGGATGTTGCTTGGAAAGATTATATGGTCGTCCCCAAGTATACAATGGCAGGTTATACGGTAATGATGAAGGAGATAACTAATCAAATCCAGGAAGAGAAAATAACTCACATTATTTTACAGGCTGGCGTTGGTGGCATGGCTGCTGCCATGGTTGCAGGTATTGCAAGGTATTTGGACTATGTTCCAACAATTATAGTTGTTGAGCCCGATAGTGCTGCGTGTGTAATGGAAAGCATTAAAACTGGAAAAATAGAAAAAATAGATATTAAAAGAGAAAGCTTAATGGGTGGTATGTCTTGTGGTGAAGTATCATTGGTCCCATGGGAAATACTCAAAAATTCCGTTAAACATTGTGTTAGTTTACCAGATGATGATGTTGCAAAAACTATGAAACTACTTGGAAATTCAAGCTTTAGTGATGATACAATAATTGCAGGAGAAAACTCGGCACCTGGCGTAATCAGTCTAATTACAAGTTGTGAAGATCAAGCAATTAAAGAAAAATTAGATCTAAATGAAAAATCTAATGTTTTGGTCTTTGGTTGTGAGGGAGATACTGATCAAGAAATGTATCAAAAGTTAATTAACCAAAATTAAACCAATGAGTAGCACAGGTATTTTTTGGATAAGAGAGGATTTTAGAATTGAAAATAATCCTGCTTTATCTTTTGCAACACAAAATCATGATAATGTAATTGCATTATATATTTATAATAATAATGATTTTGACAACAAAAGAGAAGCTCAAAAATGGTGGGTTTTTAAATCTCTAGAAACTTTAAAAAAAGAATTATCAGATTATAAAATTAATCTTGAAATAGTAAAGGGTGATGAATTAGAAATTTTTTCTAAATTTAATAAAAAGGATAAGCTTTCAGTTTATTGGAATAAAATTTATGAGCCAGATGTTATAGCTAAAGGAAAAAAAATACGTGACTTATTTATTAAAAATGAAATCAATTATAAATATTTCAAAGGAAATATTTTGAATGAATTTCAAGAGATAACAAAAAATGATGGAACTCCATTTAAAGTGTTTACCCCTTTTTGGAGAAATGCGGAGCAAGTTTATTTAAATCAACCACCAAGCAAAAATTATATTGTTAAAAGTAAAATAAAAAAGATTACATATTTTAAAAAGTGTATTGAACCAATGGATATTTTACCAAAAAAAAATTGGTATAAAAAATTTGAAAAATATTGGAAAGTTTCAGAAAATGACTCAAAAAAAATACTTAAAAATTTAATTGAAAATAAAATTAAGGATTATGGAGCATCTCGAGATATACCATCTGTTGAAGGAACTTCTAAATTATCTCCTTACATCAAACATGGCCAAATTCATGTAAGCAGTATTTGGAAAAAATGTTCTGAAATTAAATCAAAAGGAATTGGTTATAGAAAATATATTAATGAGCTTGGTTGGAGAGAGTTTTCACATAGTTTAATTAATTATTTCCCTGAATTCTTAAAAGGAAATTTTAGAAAAGAATTTGATAAATTCCCTTGGGTAAAAAATGAGAAATTCTTAAAAGCATGGAAAAAAGGAATGACCGGTTATCCTATTGTCGATGCAGGTATGAGAGAATTATATGAGACTGGATGGATGCATAATAGAATAAGAATGGTTGTTGGTTCATTTTTAGTCAAACACTTGAGAATTAATTGGACTGAAGGTGAGAAGCATTTTAGAAATTGTCTACTAGATTTTAACAAAGCAAATAATGTTGCTCAATGGCAATGGGTTGCTGGCTGTGGTGCAGATGCAGCACCTTATTTCAGAATATTTAATCCAATACTTCAGGGTGAAAAATTTGATAAAGAAGGCAATTATGTAAAAAAATGGGTTCCTGAACTTAAAAATGTTCCAAATAAATTTATTCATAAACCATGGGAAATGGAATTAAAATATCAAGAAGCAATAAAAACAATTATTGGCAAAGATTACCCGAGCCCTATTGTTGTTCATAAAAAAGCTAGAGCTGCAGCTCTTGAAGCGTTTCAATCTTTGAAGAAAAAATAAATTTAATTTTATTCCCCAATAAAATGATGAATTATAGTTCTTTTTTGAGGCTCTAATCTGTGTTCAAATAAATATATGCCCTGCCAAGTTCCAAGCAACAACTCACTATCTTTCACACTTAGAGAAATTTGATTATTTGTTAATGCGGATTTAATATGTGCGGGCATATCATCTTTTCCCTCCGTGGTATGAACATATAGTTTGTTATCCATAGGAGCTAATTTATCAAAATAATTTATTAAATCTGTTTGTACATCTGGATCTGCATTTTCTTGAACAATTAATGAGGCGCTTGTGTGCTGAATACTTAAATTAAGAATACCATTTTTAAAGTTTTTTTGACCAATCCAATCAATTGTATCATTAGTAAACTCATATAACTTTTGACCATTAGTCTTAATTTGAAGATTAAAAAATTCTTGTTTCATTAATTATACTCCTTCGATGTAAGCTCATACAAACGACTAATGGTTCGTTTAAATGGTTTTTCTAGCAATCTTGAAGAGGTAAATTGATCTAAATTTAGATCAGCTGAAACTGCTAATGAAATATTTTTATCATAAATTACATCTAACAAAGTGATAAAACGTTGTTGTTGATTTGAATTTATATCATTAAATTGAGGTATTTGATCTATTACCATAAATTTACAGTTTTTAATAATTTCTAAATAATCCTCCGCTCCTAAATTTTGATCACAAAGTTGATTAAAGTCACATCTAATAATTCCCTCGTAAAAGTTTTCTATTCTAAATTCTCTTCCCTTCACATTAATTTTTATTGAAGATTGTTTTTTATCCTTTGTTATAGTTCTAAAAAATTTGTTAATCTTAAAATTGGTTTCTTGATTAAGTGGAAAAAAATATCTTTGTTCTTGATTATTATTAGATTTTCTATAATCATCCTCAATTTTTAATTCATACTCGATTGATTGATCTTCCATTATTTTTATAAAAGGCATAAATTGTTCACGTTGAAGACCTTCTTTATAAAGTTCTGAAATTTTAGTGTTTGAAGTAAGAATAATTTTAATATCTTCTTTAAATATTTGTTCAAATAGTTTTCCTAAAATCATTGCATCAACAATGTTTGTTACTTGGAACTCATCGAAATAAACTAATGAAGCTTTTGATTTTAAATTTTTAACAAATTGATTGATTACATTTTCCTCATTTTTTTCTTTTTGCTCATGGACAAAATCATGAAAACCTAACATAAATTCATTAAAATGTTTTTTTATTTTTTTTTCTTGAAGATGATCATAAAAAAAGTTTAAAATCATTGTTTTACCAACCCCTACACCACCATATAAATAAAATCCTTTTTTATTTATTTGTTTGGAAAATAATTTTGTAAAAAATGATTTGTAATTACTATTATGGTAATCATCTAATTTTTTAAGAACTTCGATTTGATTAGGATTAACTTCTAAATTTTGATTTTCACAATAAGATATGAATTCTTTTTCAAATTTTTTTGGCATCAATTTTTTTTAGTTTTAAAGTCGATACCATACTCTGATCTTGGTCCTTTCCTTAGCCCAAATGGACCTGAGATAAATAAAGTTAATGGTTTAGTTCCTGGTTCCAAATCTACTCGATGCAAATTATTCGCTGATCTAAATCCAACATACCCTGGTGGACGCCAAAACTTACCAGTGCTTAATGTTTCCCAATAACCGCCTCTTAAAATTATAGTGATATAAGGAAATGTGTGATTATGAACTCCTTCTCCATGATCATCTGCTAGCATCTCATGAATTAATATATTGAATGGAAACCATTTAGGTCGATGCCTCATTAAAATATAGTAACGGTTCATCCAAGGCTTTGCTTCTTTAAAATTAGGATGTGAAGGTCCTCTATCTAATACAACTTTTTTTCTTCCAATCTTTTCTAAAAATTTTAGGAACATGTTTAGTTATATTGTAAAATTGAACCATTTCTCACTAAATATAAATTGTTATTAAATATAAATGGTTCAGAGACTAATCCACCAGAAACTTTTTCAATTTTTATTATTTTTCCATCTTCGATCTTAGCTATTATTATTTTGCCATCTGAATTAGTTAAAAATAAATTTTTGTCACCAATCACAAAACCAATAGGATAAATGTTTTTTCTTTTTTCTGATTTGTAATTCAGAAATAGATCCGTAATTCTAACTATATTGCCTTTGTCTTTATCAATTAAATATAAATAACCTTCATTTGAAATTGTTAAAATTAGACTTCCAACTAATATAGGTTGAATATTTGAATTAACTTCGTTTATCCAATTAGTAGTACCTGTTTTAAAATCAATTGAATAAAATTGGTTTTTATTATTAGAAAAAAATATTGAATTTCCATCTGATACTAATTTAGAAGTTTTAAAATTATAAGTTTCATTTGTTATTGAACTACTCTGTGTAGTTACTTGCCAAGTAATTAGACCAGTTTCAATATCAACAGCGGTAATGTCTCCTATGGAGTTACTAAAAACAACATCATTGTCTAAGATAATTAAAGAGTATTTAATATTTGAAATTGTGAATGAATCATCAGTTTTTAAATACCAGCATTCAGAACCATCTTTAATTTTATAACATCTCAAAGTATTTTTATAATCGACAACAAATATTTTATCTTTATGCTTTTTAATATTTGAATTAAATGGATAATCATTATTTTTTGACCAATTTAGTTCTCCAGTGCTAACATTCAAGGAATAATATTTTGATATATTATCGGCCACTAAAAGATTTTGACCCTCTACTAAAAAATTAAGCTTTGGTTTTAATTTCTTTTCAGCTTTTGAATAGTGGTTTTTTTTCCAAATAACTTTCTGATTATTGTCATACCTTATAATAGTACCCTTTTTATCAAAAAATATTATTCCATCGTTCAAAAAAATCGGTTTGAAATCTAATTGATTGAGTTCCTCTAACTTTGAAAATTTGAAGTTACCAATCTTTGTGAATTCACCTTTGTAATTTTGTAAACCTAAGTCATTTAGGTTGTGATTTTTTTTATTATTTATTTTTATTGATGATAGATTTAATTTTAAATCTGGATTAAATTCTGAAACACTTTCATTTTCTTCTGCAAAAACTTTTGTTATTTTTTTTTCTGTTTCTAATTTATTTTCTTTATTTTTCCAAATTCTGGAGTTTTCGTTAAATGAACAGTTGTTAAAAAAAAATAATACAATTAAAGTAAAAATTAATTTATTCACTCAAGTCTCTGTTTAATCTTTTCTCTGCTTGAAGCCTTATATCTGGATTTGAATTTTCTAAAGTTAAAATTTGATTGAAAAATTCTTTAGCTTTTTGTTTTTGATTATTTGAATAAAAATATTCAGCCATTAAATATAAAGAATGTGATTTCCAGATACTTTTTGAATTGATCAGTGGATTTAACATATTTAGAAGATCGCTTTCTTGAGCATTATCTACATTGTAGAGTGCCTTCTTGTATATAATTAAGTTGTTAATCTCACTGTCTAATGAAGTATCCTTAATCAATATATCAAACAATGAATTGATTTTGAATTGATCACTTACAAGATTATTATCAATAATAAAATAAAGTGATAGAGGTGAATAAGTTGGATCTTTCTTTTTTATAATTTCAATCAGACTGCTAGCTGTTTTATCTTTTGTTTTTTCTGAAAAATCAATGATTATTGAATTATAACTATCTGAGATATCTTTTTTTTTATTAATTAAATATTTATCGTAACTAAAAACACCTACTATAATAATTATTAAAATTATTACACCTGATATTATTTTATTTTTATTATTTACAAAAAAATTCTTAATTTTTTCATTTCTAGTATTGGTATTTATAATTGATAAATCTTCGTCCATAATTAAATCATGTTTCTTAAAACGTACTGCAGAATACCTCCATTTTTATAATACTCTAATTCATTTTTTGTATCAATTCTGCATAAAGTTTTAATTTTTTTTATTTCACTGGAGGCATATTTAATTTCAACAGTTACTTCATCTGAAGGATTAATGCCCTTTTCTATATTTATAATGCTAATTAATTCAGAACCAATTAATTTAAGATTTTTTCTATTAACATCATTAATAAATTGTAATGGTAGTATTCCCATTCCAATCAAATTAGATCGATGTATTCTTTCAAAACTCTCAGCAATCACTGCTTTTATACCTAACAATTTTGTTCCTTTGGCTGCCCAATCTCTAGATGATCCAGTTCCATACTCCTTTCCACCAATTACAACTAAATCTGTTCCTCTTTTTTTATACTCAACTACTGCATCATAGATAGGAAGGACTTTTTCTTCTGGATATAACTTTGTAAAACCACCTTCCGTTCCAGGAGCCATTTCATTTCTAATTCTAATATTTGCAAAGGTTCCTCGCATCATAACTTCATGATTTCCTCTTCTTGATCCATAAGAGTTATAATCTTTTGGCAAAATTTGATGTTCCATAAAGTATTCGCCGGTTGGACTATCCTTTTGAATACTACCAGCTGGGGATATATGATCAGTTGTAACCATATCACCTAAAATTAATAATGGTCTTGCATCCTTAATTTCTTTAAATCCTTCTGGTTTATCTGGTAACGAGTCAAAAAACGGAGGTTTTTTTACATATGTTGATCCATCATCCCAATTATAGATACTGCTTTTATCAGTTTTAATTTTTTGCCACTGAGTTGGGCCCTCTGAAACATTTGAGTATCTTTGTATAAACATCTCAGCATTGAGTGAATCTTTTAAAGTTTCTTCTATCTCTTTATTTGAAGGCCAAATATTTTTTAAAAATACATCTTTTCCTTCTTTATCTTTTCCTAATGGATCTTTGTACAAATCAACTTCCATATGCCCAGCTATTGCATATGCAACAACAAGTGGAGGCGAGGCCAAATAGTTAGCTTTTATATGTGGGGAAATTCTTCCCTCGAAATTTCTATTTCCTGATAAAACTGAAACTGCATAAATATTTTCTTTTTGGATCGCTTCTACAATATTTTCTGGAAGCGGTCCTGAATTTCCAATACAAGTTGTGCAGCCATAACCAACTAAATTAAAGCCAAGCTGATCTAAATAAGTGTTTAATCCAGCTTTTGCCAAATAGTCTGTAACTACTTGAGATCCAGGCGCTAAAGAAGTTTTTACCCAAGGTTTAACCTCCAAACCTTTTTCAATAGCTTTTTTAGCTAATAGTCCAGCCCCAATTAAGACATTTGGATTAGAAGTGTTCGTGCAAGAGGTTATTGCAGCAATTAATATTGAGCCATCTTTAATTTCATAATCTGTATTTGATACTTTTGAAATTGACTTTTCATTTTTATTTGTAGCTTCCTGCAATACTTTTTGAAACGAACTTGGAGCATCTGTTAAAAGAACTTTGTCTTGAGGTCTTTTAGGTCCTGAAATAGTTGGTACAACTGTGGACATATCTAAAGATATAATGTCAGTAAATTCTATTTCATTACTTGCCCATAATCCTTGTTCTTTAGCATATTTTTCAACAATGTTGACTGTATGTTGATCTCTTCCTGAAAATTTTAAATACTTCAATGTCTCTTCATCGATAGGAAAAAAGCCACAAGTTGCACCATATTCTGGCGCCATGTTTGCAATTGTTGCTCTATCCGCAAGTGTTAAATTTTTTAAACCTTCTCCATAAAATTCAACAAATTTACCTACAACTCCTTTATCTCTTAACATTTTAACAACAGTTAATACCAAATCAGTTGCAGTGGTTCCTTCTGGCATTTTATTTTTCATCTCAAAACCGATAACTTCAGGTATTAACATTGATATTGGCTGACCTAACATACCTGCTTCAGCCTCGATTCCACCAACACCCCAACCTAAAACTGATAAACCATTAACCATTGTTGTATGACTATCTGTTCCAACTAAAGTATCTGGGAATAAATATTTATCTCCTTCAAACTCCTCTGACCAAACAACTTTTGACAAATATTCTAGATTTACTTGGTGGCAAATTCCTGTTCCTGGTGGAACTATTCTAAAATTATCAAATGCCTGCTGCCCCCATTTTAAAAAAGAATATCTCTCACCATTTCTTTCAAATTCTATATCAACATTTTTTTCAAAAGAATCTGGTTTAGCAGACTGATCTACTTGTACCGAATGATCGATAACAAGATCAACAGCGGATAATGGGTTAATAGTATTAGGATCTTTATTTTTATCTTTTACCGCTTCTCGCATTGCAGCTAGATCTGCAACTGCAGGTATTCCTGTATAATCTTGAAGCAAGACTCTTGCGGGTCTATAAGCAATTTCAGTTTTAGATTTTTTTGTTTTGAGCCAATTCTTGATAGCTTCTATTTGAAATTTAGTAACACTCAAGTCATCTTCGTATCTTAGTAAATTTTCTAGCAAAACCTTTAGAGATTTAGGAAGTTTACTTATGCCATCCAGACCATTCTTTTCTGCTTCAAGTAAAGAGTAATATTTAAAATCTTTACTATCTATTGAAATTTTTTTTAATGAATTATAAGAATTTTTATTTCCTGGTTTCATGTTATAAATAAAAAGTTAATATGCTTAATAAAAGAAGCAGTGACATAACATAATTAAAATAATTAATAAATTTCTGATTTGTCGCGAATTTCCTAAAGAATTTACCTAAAAATGTCCATAATGTAATACTGGTTACCGAAACTAACAAAGCTAATATAACAATTTGAGTCGTATAGCTTACAAAATTTTCGCCTACTTTAATATATGTTGATACAATTATAATCGATGCAATTACAGCTTTTGGATTTAAAAATTGAAAAATAAATGTTTCTATAAATTTTACTGGATTCTTATTTTTATTTTCTTGGTTTTGTGAATTGGAGAAAGAGATTTTATAGGCTAAATAAATTAAAAATAATGTTCCAAGATACTTTAATATTTCTTGAATTAATGGATAAAGTTTAAAAACGTTTATTAATCCTAAAGCGACACATAATAATAAAAATGGGAAACCTAAAGTAACTCCGATTATATGTGGGAGAGTTCTTGTAATACCAAAATTAAATCCAGAATAAAATGC
Source organism: uncultured Pelagibacteraceae bacterium (assembly GCA_902593285.1). Taxonomy (GTDB): domain Bacteria; phylum Pseudomonadota; class Alphaproteobacteria; order Pelagibacterales; family Pelagibacteraceae; genus Pelagibacter. The sequence continues at coordinate 253,428 of CACJHW010000001.1, read as the reverse complement.
TACAAAATTATTTGGCCCTGGAGAATAAGCGGCTACAATTCCAAATAAAGTTATCGATAGAATTTCTGGATGCATTTCTATGCAATAGGTAAGCCATTCTCAGATTTTTGAGATGGATGGACCAAAATTACTTTACCCTCCTTGTCTATTGAGCCAAGAATAAGTACTTGAGAAACTACGCCAGCTATATTTTTTTCTGGAAAATTACAAACACCTATTACTTGTTTTCCTTTAAGATTTTCCTCATTATAATAATGGGTAATTTGGGCAGAAGATTGTCTAATTCCAATTTCTTTTCCAAAATCTACTTCAATAACTAAAGAAGGTTTTCTAGCTTTTTCATTTTTTTTTACTGAAATAACTGTTCCGACTCTAATATCAACTTTATCGAATACATCGTAGGTAATTTGTTCTTTCATATATTTAATATATAATGGAAGGAAAATATGAGTACAGAAAATAATTCAGATCTTTTATTTAAAAATTCTGTTAAAATTTTGACAGATCTAATTAGTTTTAAAACTATATCAGGGGAAGATAATACAGCTTTAATTGATTATTGTGACGATATCTTAAAAAAATTAGGTGCTACCTCTTTTAGAACTTATGATGATGAAAAAAAAAGAGTAAATCTATTCGCAACTCTAAAAGCTAAAAGTTCAAACAATAAAAAACCTATAATTTTATCAGGTCATACGGATGTTGTCCCGGTCTCAAAGGGTTGGAGCTCAGACCCTTTTACTGCAACAATTAAGGATGATAAATTATATGGAAGAGGTTCATGTGATATGAAGGGTTTTATTGCATGTACTTTGGCATATGCACCAATTTATTCAAAATCTAATTTAGATAGAGATATTCATTTTTCTTTTACATTTGATGAAGAAACAGCTTGTATAGGTGCACCAATTTTAATTGAAGAGTTAAAAAGAAGAAATATTAAAGATGGTATTTGTATTGTTGGCGAACCTACTAACATGAAGATTATTGATGCACATAAAGGATGTTATGAATATACAACACATTTTAGAGGTTTAGCAGGACATAGTTCAGCACCTCATAAAGGTGTAAGCGCAGTTGAGTACGCATCAAGATATGTGAATAAATTAATGGAATTAAGAGAAAGACTTAAAGAGAGAGAACCTAAAGACTCTATATTTGATCCTCCACATTCAACATTATCTATAGGAGGAATATTTGGGGGAATAGCTCATAATGTAATTGCAGATAAATGTCATGTTAACTGGGAAACAAGGCCTGTTGTAAAAGAAGATGGTGTATTTTTAAATCAGGAAATAGATAAATATGTAAATGAAGTTTTGCTTCCAGATATGAAAAAAATTTTTCCTAATGCTTCAATTGAAAAAAATATTATAGGAGAAATAATTGGATTTGATAGAAAGAGTAAATCAGATGCATGTGAATTAATTTCAAGCTTAACAGGGGATAACTCAAGGCAAGTTGTTTCTTTTGGAACTGAAGCAGGTCTATTTCAGGAAATAGGTATTAGTACAGTTGTGTGTGGTCCTGGTTCGATTGAACAAGCTCATAAAATTGATGAATTTATAATTTTAGATGAATTAAAAAAATGCTTAAAACTCCTAGAAGGTATTAAAGAAAAATCTTCTACAAATTAACTCCAACCACCTACTGCTTTTACCTCTAAAAACTCTTCTAAACCGTGTTCACCTGCTTCTCGCCCTATTCCTGAATGTTTAAAACCACCGAAAGGTGCATCAACTGCAATACCAGCTCCATTAACATCAACCATTCCAGATCTTAATTTTCTTGCAACTCTTTGTACTTTTTGAGAATCTTGAGTTTGAATATAATTTGTTAGTCCATAGGCAGTATCATTTGCAATTTTAATTGCATCTTCTTCTGTTTCAAAAGGAATAACAGATAAAACAGGTCCAAAAATTTCTGTTCTTGCAACTTCCATATCATTATTTACATCTGCAAAAACAGTTGGTTTAACAAAATAACCTTTATCTAATCCATCAGGTTTACCTGTTCCTCCAGCAACTAATTTTGCACCTTCATCTATTCCTTTTTGAATTAAAGTTTGTATTTTATTGTATTGAGTTTCTGAAATAACTGGACCTATATGTTCTCCTTCTTTTTTAGGATCACCCACCTCAAAACTTTCAGTATATTTTTTTAATCTCTCAATAGCTTCTTCATACATTGATTTTTCAACTAACATTCTTGTCGGTGCGTTACAAGATTGTCCAGAATTTCTAAAACATCTTAAAGCGCCTCTTTCAATAGCTTCTGGATCAGCATCTTTAAAAATTATATTTGCGCCCTTGCCTCCTAATTCTAAGCTTACTCTTTTAAAATCTTTAGCAGCATTTTGTGAAATTAAAGCTCCTGCTCTTGTTGATCCAGTAAAAGATATCATATTAATATCTGGATGACTTGTGAGAGCATCACCTGTTGTTGCTCCATCACCATTAACTAAATTGAACACACCTTTTGGAAATTTTACTTCATCAATAATTTCAGCAAGTATCATTGATGAGAGTGGTGCTAATTCTGATGGCTTTAAAACCATTGTGCAACCTGCAGCTATTGCTGGCATTACTTTTAAACAAACTTGGTTCATCGGCCAATTCCATGGTGTTATTAATGCACAAACACCTTTTGGTTCATAAATTAATCTTTGGTTAGGAGCATGATTTCCTAACGGTTTTTCAAATTCAAAATTTTTTAAATATCTAATAAATGATTTGATATGACTTGCTCCTGTACCTGCTTGTAATTTTGTTGCAAAATCTTTTGGAGCACCCATCTCAAGAGTTATAGCTTCTGCAATATCTGCCCATCTTTTCTTATAATTTTCATAAAGTTTTTCTAATAATCCAATTCTTTCTTCTTTAGTAGAAAAGGCCCAAGATTCATAGGCATCTTTAGCTGCTTTAACAGCAATATCAACATCAGCTTTGTTCCCTAAAGTAATTACTGCACAATTTACTTCTGTAGCAGGATCAATTACTTTAATTTCCTCAGAACTATTTGGCTTAACCCACGCTCCATTAATGTAAAAATTTTTTTTGTCTAACATGCTTTGACGTTATCCTTTCTTTATGTTTTTGCAAATAAATTAGTTAATTCATAAACAATAGTTGCTGCTGCTAAAGAAGTTACTTCTGCATGATCATATGCTGGAGAAACCTCAACGACGTCTGCTGAAACTAAATTTAATCCAGACAAACCTCTTAAAACATTTACCATTTCTCTTGTAGTCATCCCTGCAATTTCTGGTGTACCAGTACCTGGAGCAAATGCAGGGTCTAAAACATCAATATCAATTGATAAATACAATGGATTATCTCCCACTCTTTTTCTAATTCTTTCTGCTATTTTATCGGTTCCTTCTGTTTGAAACTCATCACAATGAATTATTTTAAATCCAAAACTCTCATCATTTTTAATATCATCTCTACTGTAAAGTGGTCCTCGAATTCCAACATGCATAGAAGCATCATCTAAAAATAATCCTTCTTCTCTAGCTCTTCTGAATGGAGTTCCGTGAGTATACGGTGCACCAAAATATGTATCCCAAGTATCTAAGTGGGCATCAAAATGAACTAAAGATACAGGGCCCTTATTTTTTTTATTGATTGCTCTTAACAATGGTACAGCAATAGTATGATCTCCACCTAAACTTATAATTCCTCCAACCTTATTTAATAAATCTGTTGCGCCTACCTCTATTTGTTTAATTGCTTCATCAATACTAAATGGGTTGCAAGCAATATCACCAGCATCAGCTACTTGTTGGATTTTAAAAGGCTCAACATCATAATTAGGATGATAATTGGTTCTTAAATGTCTAGAAGCTTGCCTGATGCTTTGTGGACCAAATCTTGCTCCGGGTCGATAACTTGTGCCAGCATCAAACGGAATTCCAACAATTGCAACGTCACAACTTTTCACATCTCTTAGTTCAGGTAATCTTGCAAATGTGCTTGGGCCAGCAAATCTTGGAACTTTAGTTCCGCTAACTGGTTGAATTGGATTTTTGTTTCTTTCTTTTTTCATTTTTTAATAATCTAAGATAATATTATCTCATCTAATTCGTCTATAATAATTTAATGAAAATTTTATTTTTATTTATTCTTATTTTTCATATTTCGCATGTAAATGCTGATGAAATTTATAATCTATTAAAAATTCCAAATTTAGAAATTTATAAACTAAAAAACGATAATAATATTCGTTATTTGAGCGCTAAAGGTAATTTTAAAATTGGTATAAATAAGAACATTTCTTGCGATAAAGTTAATACCAATAATTTAAATTCAAAATTTCCTTTAATTGAAAAAAATCTTAATCGATATAATTCTAATTTTCTTAATAAGATAAAATTAAAATATATTGTATTTTGTGAAAATTTATTCATCTCTGAAATTAATACTGGGGGAATACCTAATAATAAAAACAGGACGTTAATTTTGGATATTAATTTTAATAAAAAATATTTTGAAAGAATGATACATCACGAAATTTTTCATATGATACAAAACACTCACATTGAATATTTTGATGAGGATAAATTTTCCTCTTTTAATCTAACATCATTTAATTACGCTGAATGTTCAACTTGTTCTGATAGATTAAATTTAGATCTATATGAAAAAACTGATGGTTTTTTAACAGAATATTCTAAATCTATCCCATCTGAAGATATGGCAGAAATTTTTTCATTTTTAATGACTGATAAGGAAACAATCGAAGATAAAATTAATAATGACAAAATTCTAAATAATAAAGTGAATTTTATAAAAATAAACTTAGCTAAAATAGATAAAAATATTTTATGATTAAAACAATTAAAGCCTCAAAATCAGAAAAAATTTTATTTATATTTTTAATTTGTCTTTCAATTTTTGTTTTTACATCTTTTTTTTTATTAAAAAATAAATGTCTATTTGTAGAAAAAAATAATTTAAATAAACTTAATATTAATAATCCAGATAATATTGTAGTAATGAATGTTGAGTGTGGAAATGTAATAATTGAACTTTATCCAGATATTTCTCCTAAAGCGGTGGAAAGATTTAAAATTTTAATTAAACAAAAAATGTATGATGGTTCTGCTTTTTATAAAGTTTCAGAAAATACTTTTGTACAAGCTGGAGATATCGAGTATGGAAATATAAATAATTTAGATTATTCCAAAATTGGTAGCGGACAGTCTGGAATGGGATTGTTAAAATCAGAATTGAGCAACGATTTTAAATTTACAGAAGGAAGTGTTGGTTTGGCTAGAGCAACAGAATTTGATACAGAAGATAGTGAATTCTTTATTACATTAAAAGAAATTCCAATTTATCAAGGTGAATATACTCCAATTGGTAAAGTAGTTTATGGCTTAGATATATTAACTAAAATTAAAACAGGTAATAAGGCAATTTATGTTTTAAGACCTGATTATATTAAAACCCTTAGAATGTTTAATTCTAATTAACTAAAGGTTTACCTGTCGATAATGTATGTTTAATTCTTTCTTGAGTTTGTTTTGTTTCTATCAATCTCATAAACGAATCTAGTTCTAGTTTGTACAGATCATCCTCTGACAATACTTTTTCAATAGTGGTGTCTCCACCACTTAAAACGTTTGCAAGCTCAGTTCCAACATACATTCCATGATCTAAAATTACCTTTTCGTTGTATAATTTCTCTAAAACCTTAATCATTTTATCTTTCAACGGCTTTCCAGAAAGCTTAAATTTACACTCTTCTGGAGGAACAAAATCAGAATTTTTATTAATTAAATTTTTTGCTTCCTCAAAAAGGCTATTTCTGTTCATTATTTTTTTATCTTCTGGTCTTAAATACTTTAATGGCTCAGCCTCGATTGGGGATGTGGCTGTTTTAGCATAACCAATAATATCAAAAACTTTTAGTGGAGCATAATCTGGATCTGATTTTGCTTCCTCTGTTTGTGACCATCTCCACAACATTTCTTTACATCCTCCGCCTGCTGGAACTAATCCAACAATAGTTTCAACTAATCCAATAACTAAATTTGTGTGTGAGGCAACAAAATTACTTTGAACTAAAACCTCAAAACCTCCTCCAAGTGTAAGTCCAGAAGGTGCTGATACAACTGGGTAATTAGAGTATTTTAAAGTTTTGCAAGTATCTTGAAAATATTTAATAAATTTTTCAATTGATTTAAAATTAGCTTTATCAGCAAAATTCATAGTATAACTTAAATTCACACCTGCTGAAAATTGCATGCTTTCATTAATTATTATTAAGGGTTTGTCAGTTGCATTTTTCAGTGCATCCATTGAGTCATAATCTAATGCACAGGCTTTTGTTGTAAATTCAACAATATTAAAATCTTTAAATCGATGAATTTCAGCTGAATTATTTTTATCTACTTTAATTGCTGATGGCCTTATTTTTCCTAAAGTTTGAATGTCTGTATAAATTTGTCTTTCCCCATAAAAGTTTTCATCTTTTGTTTTTGATAAATTTTCTAAAAATTTATTATTTTGAAAGTCATCGATTCTTTCAAAGAAATTCTTTACCCCTATAGATTTCAACATTTCAAAAGGACCCATTGCCCAATTAAAACCAAGTCTCATAGCTTCATCAATATCATTGAACTTATCAGTAATTCCTGGAACAAGTGAAGATGCATATTTAATTATTTTTGAGATTACAATCCAAGCATACCCACCAAACTTATCTTTTCGATTAATTAAATTATTGATGTCAACTGTCTCAATTCCTAAATCTATTTTTTTTGTTGCTGAATACTCTCCTGTTTCTAAATTAATTGCTTCTAAAATTTTTTGATCTCCACTTTTATTCATTCTATAAAAGCCACCTTTTCCTTTACGGCCGGTGTAGCCTGTCTCAATTAATTTTTTTACTAATGGAATTTCTTTTGCAACAATTTGAAATTCATCTTTATCTGAAAGTTCCTTGATAAAGCTTTTTAATACATCAGCCATCAAATCAATTCCAATTAGATCATACAATCCAAATACTCCTGTTTTGGGTATACCCATTGGTCTGCCAAAAACTGCATCGGCTTCTTCTATTGAAAGTTTCATTTTGAATGCTTCCGTCATAGCGACCTGCATAGCGTAAACACCAATTCTATTACCTAAAAACCCAGGGGTATCATTACAGATTATAGCTCCTTTACCAAGCTCAACTTCACAAAATTTCTTTAAAGAATTAATTTTATTTAAGTCGTTATTTTCATTTTTAACAATTTCTAACAATCCCATATATCTAACTGGATTAAAAAAGTGAGTTATGCAAAAATCTTTTTTTTCTTGATCACTTAGTTTTTCTGATAAAACTTTGATTGGAATTGATGATGTGTTCGATGAAACAATTGCACCTTTTTTTCTGTTCTTAAATATTTTTTCGTAAATATTGTGTTTAATATCAATTCTTTCTACTACTGCCTCTACCACCCAATCTGCATCTTTTACTACGTCAAAATTTTCTTCAATATTTCCAACATTAATATTGTTAATTTTGTTCTTATCTATTAGCAAAGGAGGTCTAGATTTATGTATTCTATCTCTAGCTTTTTCGCTGATTTCAGTAGTCAAATCTAAAAGAGTAACTGGAACACCAGCATTACATAAATGTGCCGCTATACCACTTCCCATTGTACCAGATCCAATAACTACAACTTTTTTAATTTCCATAAAGACTTCTATATATGAATAAATTATTCTGGTAAATTATCTATTTATTCCTCTTAATCTTTCAGATCTTCTTCTTAATAACTCTGCACTAATTAATATCAAGGTAGATAAAAGAATTAAACAAGTTGCAACTGCAAGAATTGTGGGGCTTAGTTGTTCTCTTAAACCAGTCCACATCTGTATTGGAATAGTTGTATTTTCTAAACCTGCTAAGAATAGTACAACTACAACTTCATCAAAAGATGTTACAAAAGCAAAAAGCCCTCCAGATATTACGCCAGGTAATATTAAAGGTAACGTAATCTTCATAAATGTATTAACTGGGTTACTGCCTAAACTTGCAGCAGCTCTCGTAACACTATGATCAAAACCAGAAAGTGTAGCTGTTACTGTTATAACTACAAATGGTGTTCCAAGTATTATATGCGCTAGTACAATTCCTGTATGAGTTGCTGCCAAACCAGCTTTTGCCATAAAAAAGAAAATTGCAACACCTGAAATAATTAAAGGAACAATCATGGGCGATATTAAAGTTGCCATTATTAATCCTTTATAGGGCATGTGTCTGCTGCTTAATCCTAAAGCAGCAAGTGTTCCTAAAATAATTGATCCAATAGTTGCAAATATTGCTATTATAAAACTATTTTTTGCAGCTAGACCCCAGGGATTTTTTGTTCCATAGATCATATCTTTATACCATCTTAGAGAAAATGCATCTGGATCAAGATTTTTCATTCCTTCAGAAAATACTAAAAATTCTTCTGCATTAAATGACAAAGGAAAAATTACAAATAAAGGTGCAATCAAAAAGAAAAAAACAAAGGTACAAATTGTAAGATAAATATAATGCCAAATTCTATATCTAGTTTCTGTATAACTTGGTAGTGCCATAATTATCCTAATTTAATATTATCAACTCCAACTAATTTGTTATAAATCCAATAAATAACCAGAACTCCTGTCAAAAGCATTAATCCCATTGCTGATGCAAAGCTCCAATCAAGAGTTGTCTTCATATGAAATGCAATTTGATTACTTATTAAAGTTCCTGATGCTCCACCAACTAAAGCTGGGGTTATGTAGTATCCTATTGCTAAAATAAAAACTAATAAACATCCGGCTCCTATTCCTGGAATTGTTAAAGGAAAGTAAACTTTCCAAAAAGCAACGAAAGGTGTTCCGCCTAATGATTTCCCCGCTCTCATTAAACTTGGTGATATTGTTTTCATGACACTGTATAAAGGTAGGACCATAAAAGGTAATAATATTTGTGTCATCGCAACATAGGTTCCAACTTTATTGTACATCATTTCTGGCCGGTTATCGTCTCCAACTAAACCAATCATCACAAAAAAATCATTTACCACCCCTTGCTGCTGCAACAAAATCATCCAACTTGCAGTTCTGACTAGCAGTGATGTCCAAAATGGAAGTAATACACAAATCATCAATAAATTGCTGTACTTCATTGGAAGTGTTGCCAGTAGATGAGCTATCGGATAGCCCATAAAAAAGCTAAAAAGTGTAACAAAAAAGGCTATTTCTAATGTTCTCAGCCATAAGATTCTGTGAATTCTTCTGTCTTCATCTACTTGAGCTATACTACCATCTGAAGCAACATACATATCCATACCCTTCAAATACTTTGCCATTGTATAAGGAGGAGCAGTTCTTTTAATTGCTAACCAAAACTCTATGTTTCTCCATCTCTTATGAATTTTATTAATTTGATCTTTTATACTAATACTTTCATCAATTTTATTTCTTTTGATTTGTCTAAAAAGTCTTTTAGTAATTGTATTAAAACCATTTTTTTCTTTATTTAATCTTTGACCTAGTTTTCCATGCTCTTGCTTCTCAACAAGTACTTTATAATCTTCATAAAATCCTCTGTATACTTCTTCGGGTGGTAATTCCTCAAGGTTTTCCCATTTTTCCATTGCTTTAAATGTTTTTGGAAGCATATTGGTCACCATTCTGTCATCAACACTCCTCATAAACATATCGCCAATTGGAAATATATAAGTGATAACAAGAAATAATAATAGTGGAGCTACAAGAAGAAATGCTTTTATTTTATTCTTCTTTTCTGCTTTTTTTAAACTAACTTCTAAAGGTATTCCGTCAGTTGTTAATATTTGTTTTGTTTCAGAGCTCATAAAAAAATAGGGCGGTTAAAAATAACCGCCCTAAATATATTATATAAATTCAGTGTTTAAAACTGAAATTATAGTCCTGCTTTCATTGCTTCCCACTTCTCACTGATTTCAGTATTGTTATCAGCCCAGAAGAATGGGTCTACTAAGAAATAATTCTTAGTGTTTGAAGGAGCTGTTGGCATTTGTGGCATCATTTCAGTTTTACCATCTTTGTACCAAGGCTCACCAGCAGTAATTACATCAAGAGATGATTTTCTGTATGGTGCATAAGCAATATACTTCGCACTACCAGCTAACATTTCTGTGTTAGTCATCATTGCAAGAGCTTTTTTAGCATCAGCTTCGTTTGGTCCACCTTTAACTAATGCAAAGTATTCGTAATCAAGACCTTGACCATCCCATACTTGTACAAGTGGTGCACCTTCACCAACTATTGCATTAAAAAATCTTCCGTTCCAACCAGTTGCCATAACAACTTCACCACTCATTAAAAGTTCTGGTGGTTGAGCACCTGCAGACCAGAATACACATCCACCATTTGGATCTGTACATAATGCTTTGATTTTATTCATTGCTCTGTCGATTCCACCATCTTCTAAAAGTTTTCTGTAAACTCTAGTTCCGCCATCACCCAACTTAACACCGTCAGCTGCTAAAGCGATTTCTAGGTTTGTTAAAGCACTTTTATAGATAGCTCTTTTTCCAGGAAACTTTTTAGTATTAAAGAAATCTTTAATAGTCTTTGGAGTGCCTTTAACATTATTTTTGTTATAAGCATAGTTCCAAGAATATAAAATGTTACCTACAGCACATTCACTCGGCATTGGTGCAAAGAAATCTTCACTTGCTTTAGTTCCATCTGGTGCTGCTGGGAAATCTTTGTCAAAATCAAATTTAACAAATATACCTTCATCACATCCATTGATTGTATCGAATGCAAATACATCTATAATATCCCAAGTGATAGCACCTGCTTCTTTCTGTGCTTTGATCTCTGATAAACCACCAGAATAGTCAACCCAATTGATTTCTATTCCTAATGCTTTAGCAGTTGGATCACCATACCCTAGCTTTTGAGACTCTGTATAAGCTCCACCCCATGATGCTACAGTAACAGCAAAGGCTGAAGATGTAAGAGATACAACAAAAGAAAGAGCTAGTAATAATTTACTTATTTTTCTCATTATTCCTCCGTTTAAACGTTGATATAAATTAATTTATATAAGTAAAAGTACAACAAATAGGGATGATTAAGTCAACAGCTGATTTTGTCATTAGATACTTGTATTAAATATATATATTTTGAAATTAGATTATTTTGGGTCTAATGCTCTAGCATCAACACTATTCCATCCAATATTTATGTCTTGACTTACTTTTAATTCTAAATTGGATGTACTGTTTGGTACTTTAAGAATAAACTCTGAGCTTCCTAAAAGATTTAATCTAACTCTTGTATGATCACCGTGATAGATTACTTCCTCAATCTTTCCGGTAAACATATTATCCATCTTGTCAGTTGGATTAATTAATGCCCTTTCAGGTCTTAAAGAAACAGTTGTTTTCTCACCTTTAGACTTTACAGAAATTGGATTGGCTAGTATTTCTGAATTGGCTAATTTAACTTTGCATTTGTCTTTATCGATATCTACAACTTCACCATTAAAAGTATTGTTCTCGCCAATAAATTCAGCAACAAAAGAATTTACTGGCTTCTCATAAAGTTCAGCTGGATTTGAAAGTTGTTGAACCTTTCCATCATTAAATACCGCAATTCGGTTTGACATAGTTAATGCCTCGCTTTGATCATGAGTTACATATACAACTGTAACACCGATACTTTCATGAATATGTTTTATTTCATATTGCATGCTTTCTCTTAAATTTTTATCTAGTGCTCCAAGTGGTTCATCCATTAATACGACTGCTGGATCAAATACTAAAGCTCTTGCAACTGCTACCCTTTGTTGCTGACCACCAGAAAGTTGAGCGGGCATTCTAGTTTCAAAACCACTTAATGAAACCATCGATAATGCTTTATCAACTTTTTTATCTATTTCGTCTTTTTCAACTTTTCTTACTCTTAACGGAAAAGCTAAGTTTTCATAAACTGTCATGTGTGGAAACAATGCATAGTTTTGGAAAACCATACCAATACCTCTTTTATGAGGAGGAATGTTAGAAATTATATTTCCATCTAATAATATTTCACCATGAGTTGGTGTTTCAAAACCAGCCAACATCATTAGACACGTTGTTTTACCTGAACCAGATGGACCAAGCATTGTTATGAATTCACCTTCTGCAATATCTAATTGAAGATCTTTAACGACAAGAACTTTGCCGTCGTAACTTTTATCTACTTTATCGAATTTTACAAACTCTGGATTTTTAGACATAAAGGTGCATATAAAACATTTGTATAAATATATTTCAATAGCTAATTAACTCTTAATATGAAGCTCTTTTGGAAAATTACAGAACAATTCTGATCCATTATCTGTAACTCTTATGGCCTCAGATGCTTCTACACCCCAATCACCGAACTGCATTACTGCTATCATATGAAAACAAACATTGGGTTCAAGAACTGTCATATCTCCTTTATAAATATTAAGTGTATGCTCGCCCCAATCAGGAGGATAACCAATTCCAATCGAATAACCCGTTCTAGATTTTTTTTCTATTCCGTATTTATCTAATATTTTCCAAAAGGCTTGTGCAACATGATCTGCTGTATTCCCAGGTTTAATTTGACTTATGCCAGCATTTAAAGCTTCAATTGTTTTGTTCATTGTATCAATCTTTAATTGATTGGGTTTTCCAAGTAGAACTGTTCTCGCCATTGGAGCATGATATCTCTTATAAACACCAGATAATTCAATAATTGTAGCCTCACCTTCTACAAATTTATCTTGTGTTGCTGTTAAATGTGAAGCTGAAGTACCTTTCCCTGTTGGAAGTAATGTTGCAATACTAGAATATTCTCCTCCAAATTCTTCTGTTCCATAGAATAAAGTTTTTTGAATTTCACCTACTGCATCGCACTGTCTTACTCCTGGGTTAATAACCTCCATTGCAGTTTTCATTCCTTTTTCAGAAATTTTTGCAGCAGATTTCATGAAACCTATTTCAGCATCTGATTTTACTAACCTTGCCCAATTAACTAAACGATCACTATCTTTGATTTTTGCATTAGGTAATCCTTGCTTTATTTTTTCATAACAAAACGCAGTGAAGTAATGCGCATCCATTTCTAATCCAATGCATAACTTATCCCATTTTCTTTCTTTTATAATCTCTACCAAATTATCATAAGGATGTTTTGGCCAAGTATGGATATAATTTTCGTCATAAACTAAAATATTCTCATCCTTTAAATAAGTTTTAATATATGCGCCACCTGCATCTTGAGCCCTAACAAAACATAGAGGCTCGTCTGCATCTATATGAATAATTGCACATTGAGCATAATAAAAAGACCAAGCATCATAACCTGTTACGTAATTCATATTGTTAGTGTCATGTGAGATTAAAAGATCGATGCCTTTTTCTTGCATCATTTTTTTAACTTTTGTTAATCTTTGCTTATATTCTTCTTTTGTGAACAACATTAATTTTCATTAAATAATTTACCGAATCCTTCGACAGAATTATTTTTGTTTATTTTAACAAGCGTATCCCAAATTAAAGCCTGATTGCTAGATAAAACTGTAGTATTTAATTTTTTCTCTAATTTATCAATAATTGGCAATACTGGTAAAGCAGTACAAGAAACAAAGAGTGCCTCTGCCCCATTTAAATCTATTTCGGATAGAACATTAAATAAATAATTCTGATCAACTTTTCCGATATCGTAATCAGCTTCTATATCAAAGTAAGAATTTGAAGTAACTTCAAATCCTTCGTTTTTAAAATATTCCAAAACTTCATCGTTAAGTTTTTTGCTATAAGGTGTAAATAGACTTATCTTACTTATATTTAACTTCTTTAAAGCTTTAATTGCAGCGGTACTTGGAGTTGTCACCTCTGCCATAGGTTTTGCAGCTTTTACTTTTTTCTCTATAGATTCATAACCTGCAGCTATTGTTCCAGAGGTACAGCCATAAACAACACAATCGATATCCTGATCAGGTAATATATCTTTTGTTACCTCAGTTACTTTGTTTGACATTTTGATCAAATTTTCTTTTGTAAGCGGGTTGTAGCATTCAATACGATTTACAAAAAAATCAACTTCTCTGTCTTTAATTACGTTGATAAAATCTCTTTCAATCATAAAATCGCTTGCAAGCGCAATAAGTCCAATTCTTGGATTTGATTTGGTAATATATTTAGGATCTATTTTTGTTGAATTCATAATTTAAAAGGTGAATATATCAGAAGTTCTTTAATAATCATTAATATAAAAAATAGGTATGAATATAAAAGATACTTTCGTAGCATCCTTGGTGCCTATTTTTTTAGGCTTCGGTTTTGTAATAGCTAAACCAGCATTTGAATCTTTTCCTCCTATTCTTTTGATGGGTATCAGATTTACGTTTGCTGCATCATTATTAATTTGGTGGTTTCCAATACCAACAGGATATTTAAAAAGAATTTTTGCGGCATCATTAGTGGCTAATACTTTACAATATAGCATTACGTATTCTGGTTTAGATTTAATTGATGCATCTGCAGCAGTTCTTTTGGTTCAAACAGAGGTTCCATTCGGAGTTATTTTTGCTTACTTCATGCTTAAAGAAAAACCAACTATTAGAGCTTTGATTGGTATAGCTATCGCATTTGTTGGTGTTTATATTTTAACTGGATCTCCTAACTTGGATGGAAAATTTATTGGAATTGGACTTACGATTTTAGGTTCAGCTGTATGGGCTCTTGGGCAAGTAATGGTTAAACCTTTAAGTAAAGAAATAAATCCTTTAGCGTTAGTTGCTTGGTTAGCCTTATTCTCTGGGCCAATATTAGTGATGCTATCTGCAATAATTGATGGAAACACAATTAATTATCTAACAAACGCAAAATTTGATCATTGGATTATTGCAATTTATATAGGTTTCATCATGCAACCAATTACTTATGGTTGTTTCTATTATGTTTTGAAAAACAACCCACTTTACAAAGTACTACCGATTGTAACTATGGGGATACCGCCAACAGGTTTATTAGCTGCTATATTTCTTTTGGGTGAAAAACCAACGCCAGAATTATTTATAGGTGGTGCAATAATCATAGTTGGTGTGATTTTAATTGTATTTACAAAAAACAAAAAAGAAGAGGAAATAAAATGAAAATTGGATTTATCGGTTTAGGTAATGTTGGAGGAAAACTTGCTGGAAGTTTATTAAGAAATAACTTTGATCTTACAGTAAGAGATTTAGATGAAAGTTTAACAAATTCCTTGAAAGAATTAGGTGCTAAAGTTGCAAAATCACCAAAAGAATTAGCTGAACAATCTGATTTAATCATTACCTCTCTTCCTTCTCCTGAGGTTTCTGCAGAAGTTATGGAAAGTGAAGATGGAATTCTAAATGGTTTATCAGAAAACAAAATTTGGTTGGAAATGAGTACAACAGATGAAAACGAAGTTAAAAGACTTGGTGACAAGGTAATATCAAAAAAAGCTATCCCTTTGGATGGACCTGTGAGTGGTGGATGTCATAGAGCAGCAACAGGTAATATTGCTATATTCGTGGGTGGAGAAAGAAAAGCATTTGAAAAAATTTTACCTGCATTAACCGTTATGGGGAGAAAAATATTGCACACTGGTGAGCTTGGTACAGCAAGTATATTAAAAGTAATTACAAATTATCTAGCATCTACACATTTAGTTGCATTAGGTGAGGCTTGGACTGTAGCAAAAAAATCTAATTTGGATCTATCAAAAACTTATAAAGGGATCGCTATTTCATCTGGTAATTCATTTGTGCATGAAACTGAAAGTCAGGTGATATTAAATGGATCTTATAATATAAATTTTACAATGGATTTAGTTTTAAAAGACACAAGTCTATTTGATAATCTTGCAAAAAAACTGAAAGCTCCTTTAGAAATTTCTCCACAAATAGTTGAAATTTTTAAAGATGGTCAAAAAAAATATGGTTCCAGAGCTTGGTCATCAATGATTGTGAAAAGGATGGAGGATTTAAATAATATTAATTTTAGAGCTAATGGTTTTCCTGATGAGTTGGTTGATAATGAACCTGAGGAAAAAGGATATGAAATTTAATTAATGTGTTAAGATAAAAAATGTTAGATAAAAGAAAATTTTACATAAATGGTCAGTGGGTTGATCCAATTAAAAAAAATGATTTTGAAGTCATTAATCCATGCAATGAAGACCCGTTTGCTGTTATTTCTTTAGGTTCAAAAGAGGATACAGATTTAGCTGTTAAATCAGCAAAAAATGCCTTTAATACTTGGAAAGAAACTAGCAAGGAAGAAAGGCTCAGTTTACTTGAAAAATTATCCTCAGTTTATAAAAAAAGATTTAATGAAATGGCTGAGGCTATTTCTCTTGAAATGGGTGCACCAATGGATTGGGCAACAGATGTTCAAACAGCTTCAGGGAAAGATCATTTAGATGATTTTATTTTAAGATTAAAAAATTTTAAATTTGATGAACACTTTGATAATAAATCAAATAATCATATCTATTATGAGCCAATTGGAGTTTGTGGATTAATCACACCGTGGAATTGGCCAATTAATCAAATTGCTTTAAAAGTCGTTCCTGCATTCGCAACTGGATGTACAATGATTTTAAAACCATCAGAAATTGCTCCTATTTCTGGAATGCTATTTGCAGAAATGATTGATGAAGCAGGTTTTCCAAAAGGTGTATTTAATTTGGTAAATGGAGACGGTGCAGGAGTGGGAACCCACATTTCAAGCCACTCTGATATTGATATGGTTTCTTTCACAGGTTCAACAAGAGCAGGAAGATTAATTTCAAAAAATGCTGCTGAAACAATTAAAAGAGTTTGTCTTGAATTAGGTGGAAAAGGTGGAAATATTGTTTTTGCTGATAGTTATAAAGATGCAGTAAGAGACGGTATTAGAAATGTAATGAGTAATTCTGGTCAATCTTGTGATGCACCAACAAGGATGCTTGTTGAAAAATCAATTTACGAAAGAGCTGTTAAAGAAGCTGTAGAAGAAGCAAACAAAATTAAAGTAGATCAAGCTTCAAAAAAAGGAGATCATATAGGACCAGTAATTTCTAAGATTCAATATGATAAAATTATAAATCTTATTGAAAGTGGAATTTCTGAAGGCGCAACTCTTGCAGCAGGTGGACCTGAGTTACCAAACGGTTTGAACAAAGGATACTTTATCAAACCAACTATATTTACAGATGTAACTAATGAAATGAGAATTGCTAAAGAAGAAATTTTTGGACCTGTGTTATCTATTATTCCCTTTGAAACTGAAGATGAGGCGGTCAATATTGTAAACGATACTTCTTATGGTCTTGGAAATTATTTGCAAACTGAAGATAGAGAAAAAGCACATCGTGTTGCTAAAAAATTAAGATCTGGATGTGTTTACATTAATGGAAATGGAGCAGATGCCGGAACTCCATTTGGTGGTTACAGACAATCAGGTAATGGGAGAGAAGGAGGTGTTTGGGGCCTTGAGGAATATCTTGAAGTAAAGAATGTTACTGGTTGGAGTTAACAGAATTTTTTAAATATCTTAGTCTTCCAATAATTTCATCTCGATCCATATAATAACCTTGTAAATGTCTATGTCCTGAGTTTGGATCATATTCAGTTCTGCCGTGTAATAATCGTCTATTGTTAAAAGAAAAAATATCACCTGGCCCTAATCTAAATTTAATCTGAAATTTATCGTCATGAAGCAAATTTCCAAATCGGTGATGAGCTTTGTAAACTTTATCCATTAAATCAGGATGACAGTCTAGAGCATCCATAGTTGCTACACTAAACCGAATATCATGATAATCGTTATCTTTGGTTAGAGATATTGCGGGTGCATAATAACTTCTAACAGACTCTTGTGTATAATCCATGTCTCTAAATTTTAAATGAACGTTTACTAACGTATCAAATATTTCTTTCTCATTTTTTCTTAAATAATCCGCTACTGCAAAGCCATCAACAGCGGATGAGTCTCCTCCTGTTGCAGAATTTACTAAACAATGAAGAAATTGATAGCCAGGTGGTGTTTCAAACCATGGTAAATCCATATGATTTCTTAAAGCATGCGCTGTGTAAGCAGAATTATTTGGTTTAGGAATGTTAATTACTTCAAAAGGTGTTTTAAAAAAAGTTTCTCTGGTATGGCTAATTCTGTTTAAAATTTTAAAGCCAGAATTATTTTCAGTTGGAGCATTTTTTACTATAGCAATTCCAGTATGATGTAAAAGTTTTAACCATCTGACAAGCCCCTCATCTGAACTCATAATTTCATCATGTTCAATCTCAATTGATTTCAAGTCATTTTGTAAAGAGTTATCCCAAAGTTGATATGGTGATTTATATTCTAAATTATTTTTTATTGTATAACAGTTTTCTCTCAACCAATTTTGGTCATAATAACTTACGTGGTTTCCTTCACTCCACTCAATTTCAAGCTTACCTTCGTTATTAACTGCAAATTTTTTTGGGTTTATATTGTTTGATACTTTTAAAATATTAAACATTCTATGACGAGAGTCTTTATCATGTGCAGTTGGACAATTATCTCTTAGCCATAAATAATTAAATTTACTTTTTTTTCCATCGCTCCAGTCAACTTCTAAATTTGTAGAATTTTTAGTTATATTTTTTATTGTAAAATTTTGTTCCATTAATTTTTATAATTTGAATGCTCTCTCTCTAGTTTTCTTAATAAAGCAGCCCACTCTGTTTTTCCATCATAATTATAATCATCAGAGCCACTCATATTTTCCCAGAAATATGCAGCTTTTTGTTTGTCTATTTCATGTTTGTTTAAACCCATAGCGAGATTTTTTACCTGAACTGAACATGCTTGCTCCAGATAATAAGCTCTGAAAAATGCTTCTGCTGCAGTTTTTCCTACTGTGTAATATCCATGATTTCTAGTAATCAAAATGTCGTGTTTGCTAATTAGGTTTTCAAATTTACTTCCAAATTCTTTGTCCTCAACAAATTCATAATCAATATATCCAACAAGATGATTAAGATAAACTGCAGCCTGTGAGAGATACATTAAACCCTCTTTAGTGCCACCAACTGCCATCACATCGTTGGCATGTCCGTGAACATAAAAGTTTACATCATTTCTTTTGTTAAAAATCCATTGAGCAAGATTAATGCATCCATCGTTTAACCAAGGTCCGTCTGAATCTAATTTTTTTCCGTTTTGATCAATTTTAACTAAAGATGAAGCAGTAATTTCTTCATAAAACATTCCATATGGATGAACAAAAGAACAATTCTTATCTTCAGCAGATCTTGCCCCTGCACATTGATTTGCAAGATCTGTCATACCGTACATATGTAAAATTCTATAGAGAGCAGACAACTCTAATCGCACATCTTTATCTGTTTGCGCCATAGGTAAAATTCTTATTTAAAAAATTAGTAAAAGCAAATAAATACAACCTTTATTTCTTAAAACACTTATAAGTTGTATAATATTTGTTTTACATATGATGATCGTAACTGTTAGAACATTACATCATGTCAAAAATTGAGATCAATAACGTTTACAAAATTTTTGGAAATGACCCATCTTCTGTACTGCCAATGGTAAAAGAAGGTGCAACTAAAGATGAAATTTTAGAGCAAACTGGTCATACCGTTGGATTAGATAATGTTTCGCTTAAAATTGAAGAAGGAGAAACCTTTGTTTGTATGGGTTTATCAGGATCAGGGAAATCAACACTAATAAGACATTTAAATAGATTAATAGATCCGACTGATGGCGAAATTTTAGTTGAGGGCACGAATGTAATGTCACTTAATAAAGAGAAGCTTATTGAATTTAGAAGACATAAAATGAGCATGGTATTTCAAAGATTTGGTTTATTCCCACATAAAACAGTGATTCAAAATGTTGGTTACGGATTAGAAATGCAAGGAAAAGGTGAAGATGAGAGAAATAAAATCTCAATGGAAAAAATCGATGCAGTTGGTCTAACTGGTTTTGAAAATCAATACCCTGCTCAATTATCAGGAGGAATGCAGCAACGTGTTGGTTTAGCAAGAGCGTTAGCTACTGATACAGATATTATGTTAATGGATGAAGCTTTCAGCGCTCTAGACCCTCTGATTAGAAGTGATATGCAAAAACAATTAATTGATCTTCAAGCAGAATTAAAAAAAACTATTGTATTTATTACACATGATTTAGATGAATCACTAAGATTGGGAGACCATATCGGGATATTAAATTCCGGAAAATTAGTTCAAGTAGGAACTCCAGAGGAAATTATTATGAAACCTGCTGATGATTATGTAAAAGCTTTTGTAAAAGATGTGAACAGAGCAAAAGTTATCAAGGCAAAGATTATTATGAAAACTGCTGATCAAGCTAATGACATAGATAAATCAAACTTAATAAAAGTAAATGAAGATGAATTTATAGAAGATTTTTTACCAAAAATCGTATGCTCTGATTCAAACTGTGAAGTGGTAGATAAAAGTGGAAATGTAAAGGGATACATTTCAAATCAAGAATTACAGTCTTCATTAACAAGATCATAAAGTGTTATTAAAAACTTTCGAAGTAAAAAAGGAATGGGTTGATTACAACAATCACATGAACATGGCTTATTATGTTCTTGTTTTTGATCAAGCATGGGAGGTTGCTCTTGAAAAATTTAAAATGGGTGGAACAGCAGCAAAAGATTTACATAGAAGCACAATGGTTGTTGAAACTAATACTAAATATTTAAATGAGGTAAAAGAGGGAGAAATGGTTGATGTTAATCTAACTTATTTTGATCATGATAAAAAAAGATTACATTTAAAAATGGAAATGATTTCTCAAAAAACTAACAAACTTTCAGCATCTATGGAATGGATATCGCTTTATATAGATTTAAGCAAAAGGAAAGTCACTGAATTTGAAGAAGAAAAAGTAAAATTAATGAAAGATTTTATTGAAGAAAATAAGTCAAAATTTTCAAACGAAGATCTTCTATTTTCTTCTAAATTAAAGAAATAATTAAATATTCTATACAATTTTTTTTTGATATAGGTGCATAATGAGAGCTAATAATAATTCAAAAGGTATACTTCTAATAATTACTGCAATGACATTTTTTGCAATGCAGGATGCTTTAATTAAATTTATTTTTGAAAAAGCAGCTTTATATGAAATATTTTTTGGAAGATATTTTGTTGCAGCAATTTTGCTTTTTGGTTACATAAAATTCAGAAAACAAAAAGTCTCTCTTAAAACTCACTATCCTTTTTTAACAATATTAAGAGTGGTTTTACATTTTATTGCTTTTTCAGCGTTTTTTATCTCATTAACTTTTATGCCTCTAGCAACAGCAAATGCTCTATTTTTTTCCTCCCCTTTTTTCGTATCAATATTTGCAAAGTTATTTTTAAAAGAAACTATTGGTATTAGAAGGTGGTCAGCAATTGTTTTTGGTTTTATTGGCGTTTTTATAGTCTTAAATCCAAATTTTTCAGACTTTGAATACCGAAGTCTTTTACCAGTTTTTTGTGCATTTTGTTATGCTGCCTCTATGACAATCACTAAATATACATCCGATAAAGATGATGTTAACACCCAACTTTATTACTTTTACCTAATTGCAATATTGCTGTGTGTAATTTTGTATTTTTTTATGGGAAGTGGTCAGCTAAATAATCCAAACTTTGATCCAACAATACAATTCATCTTTAGAGAATGGTTTTCAAATATTGAATATACATGGAAATTTATTTTATTTTTTGGTTTTGCTGCATCAATAGCTTTTGTTTGTATTTTTTCAGCATATATAGTTGCATCACCATCTGTTGTTTCTCTGTTTGAGTACTCATTAATAATTATGTCTATGATACCTGGATACTTTTTATTTAATGAAGTACCAACTACCAGAACATTTGTTGGTGTTGCATGTATTATAGCAGCTGGAATTTATATTTATATGAGGGAGAGAGTTAGAGATCAATATATTGCAACAGAAACACCGGTTAGAAGATGAACAAGAACTTTATACCAACAATAAACATATCGTCATTAATTGAAAATAATTTTGAAAATCAAAATGCATTTAAAACAATTAAAGAAATTGAAAAAGCTTGTGTTAATGTAGGATTTTTTCAAATTACTGGACATGGAATTAATCAGAAAGAAATAAAAAAAACATGTGAAGTTGCTAATAAATTTTTTAATTTACCAGACAGCACGAAAAGAAGATTAGCACCTAAAAAATGGAATAAAAAAAATAAAAATTTATACAGAGGATATTTTCCTAATGATGTTAATGGAAAAGAAGGTCTTGATATAGGTGATTTAAAAGTAACTAAAAAATATTCCTCAAATCTCAAAAATCAATACATAGAGTTTATTAATCTAGGCATGTGTTTTAATAAAAGCTCAATTAAAATTCTAAACAAATATTTTGATAACATTTATAGATTGAGTGAAATATTGTTTAAAAGTTTAATAAAACTTAATAAAAAAAATCCTGAGATTTCTACTGTAGCTTTTTCAAGATTAAAAACTTTAAGCACATTAAGATTTAATTATTACCCAAATCAAACTAAACCAGTAGAAATATCAAAACAAGATGGAGTAGCGCTTGGATGTGAAACACATGTTGATAGTGGAATATTTACAGTTCTCTATCAAGATAGAAAAGGTGGATTACAAGTGCAAAATAGAAAAAACAAAAAATGGTATGATGTGCCATTCAACAAAAAAGCTTTAGTAGTAAATACAGGAAGAGCATTAGAGTTTCTAAGCAAAGGTAAATTTAAAGCAACTAATCACAGGGTTTTGTGGAATAAAAGTAAGAGACTATCTGTTCCTTTTTTCTTTGAACCTTCCTATGATTTCAAAATGAACCAATCATTTTTAAATGGAAGTAAATTCAAAAATAATGGTCAAATTTATGAGAAATTTCTTAATAAATCCTTAAAGAAATTTATTGAATATCAACGTTAGTAATTATAAAGTTTAATTATAAAGCGATACATAACTCGTCGATAAATTCATAGATTTACGAAAGTGGGATCGGTCGTCTTTAAATTAACTTTTAAAGGAGGCTTTATGAAATTTGGTTATTTTTGTAATACCACAAACTGGACACACAAACCTTATCATCAATTATTAGATGAAACTAAAGAAATTACAGAATACTGTGATCAAAACAATTGGAATTCAATTTGGTTTACAGAACATCACTTCAATCACGAGGGAATGGAGTCTTGTACAAATCCATTAATGATGGGTGCAGATGCAGCTGCAAGAACAAAAAATATAAGAATAGGCCAAGCTGCAAACGTTATTACTTTTCATAATCCAATAAGATTAGCAGAAGATATTGCAACATTAGATCAACTTTCAAAAGGGAGGGTTGAAGTAGGTGTAGCAAGAGGAATTTATGGTAGAGAAGCAATAAATCTAAACAAAGAGGCCGATTTAAAAGATCAGGCTAAAAATTTCAGATTATTTGCTGAGACTTTAGAGGTATTGAAGAAAGCATGGAGTGAAAAATTTTTCAATCATCAAGGAGAATTTTATACTTATCCATCACCAAATTATGTTTGGCAGCATGATATGAGTCCTCCAAGTGAAGAATTTATGAATATGGAGGATAGTACTATGAAAAAAATTAGTGTTGTTCCACAGCCATATCAACAGCCGCATCCTCCAATTCATCAAGTTGTTGATGGAATTAGATCAATTGAGTGGGCTGCTGAAAATAACATTAATGTTATTATGTGGATTCCAACTGTAAAAGCTTTGAAACCAAAATTCGAAGCTTATAAAAATAAAAGATCAGAGGTAACAAAGAAAAATATACCTCTTGGCGAAGGGGTGTCTCTTGTAAGAGATATGTTTGTTGCGGATACGATGGAAGAAGCAAAAGAAAAAGCTGGTGAACATATGGTGAATTATATGAGATGGGTTTGTCATTGGAGAGGTTTGGGAAATCATATGGATCCTGGTGAAGAGCTACCTGAAACAAAAGGTAAATTGGATTTATTAAATTATGAATTTTTACATAAAAGAAATATGTTATTTGGAACACCAGAATATGTGATTGATAAAATTCATGAATTAAAATCTGAACTCAATTTACAAAATTTGCAAGTTTGGTCTAATTTTCCAGGTGTGAAACACAAAGATTGTATGAAAAGTATAAAACTTTTCACAGAAAAAGTTATGCCTCACTTCCAAGATGACTTTGATACTGAAGTAAAAAAAGTTTCGTGAATAAAAGACGAAAAAGAATTAGCGGCGGACAAGCTGCTGTTCAATCATTAAAAAAAGAAAGAGTAAAACATGTTTTTGGACTTATTGGTTCAGCAACAATGGAAATGTTTGATGCTCTTTATCATGAGAAAAGTATAAAATTTATTGGTGTCAGAGATGAAAGAACTGGCACACATATGGCTGATGGTTATGCAAGAGCATCCAATAGACCTGGAGTAATTATTGCAGGCCAAAACGGACCTGGCGCTACTAATTTAGTTACGGGCGTTGCTCAAGCAAAAGCAGCTTTTTCTCCAGTTGTTGCAATTGCAGGTTCGTATTCAACTAAAGATAAAATGGAAGATGCATTCCAAGGTTTAGATCAACAGTCTTTGTTTGCACCTATTACAAAGAAAACCTGGACTATAAAAAATTCAAAAATAATTCCAAAAATTATGAGTGATGCTTTTAGTTTGGCAATGAAACCTAGAAAGGGACCTGTATGTGTAAATTTACCAAGAAATATATTAGCAGCTTCAAACAAGTATAATATCAATGTTAAAAAACCATCGTTCGAAAATGAAAGCAAACAAAAAGGAAATAAAGAAAATATCAAAAAGGCTGCAAAATTAATTGGATCTTCAAAATGTTCAGTAATTATTGTTGGTGCAGGAATTAAATATAATTCTAAATACAAAGAAGTAATAAAATTAGCTGAGCTATGCAATTTACCTATTGTTACAGCAGCAGGTCATGGAGATGCAATTCCTTTTGGTCATAAATTAAATGCTGGGCAAATGGGTCCTAGAGGAAATCCTGTTGCATCAAGATTAGTTAAAAATGCAGATGTTATTTTAGCAATTGGAACACGTTTAGGATTTAATTCAACTTTTTACTCCTATGAAAATATAAATAAAGAAGCAAAAATAATTCAAATTGAACTGGAAAAAACAATGCTTGGAAAATATTTTCCTGTAAAAGTTAAGATACACGCGGATGCTGCGACTGCAACTAAACAGCTTTACGAAGAGATTAAAAAAGAGAACATTGAATTAAATATTAAAGATTGGACTAACTCTTATTTAAAAGAGAGAAAAGAATATTTGATAAATAGAAATAAAGAAAATTTGGGTTCAAATTTTCCTATACAACCGAAAGGGCTTTTTAAACAATTAAGAAAAGTGCTACCAAGAAACTCAGCAATTACTCTAGATGCTGGAACGTTATGTTTGCAAGCTACAGATGCTTTAGAATATTATGATCCTCCTTCATTATTTACTCCATTGGATTTTGGTTTAGTTGGTTTTTCTTTTGCATGTGGCCTTGGTGTCAAGGTTGCAAAGCCTAAAAAAACAGTTGTTAGTCTTATGGGTGATGGGGGTTTCGGCATGACAATATCTGAGTTAAGCACTGCTGTTGAATATGGAATTAATACAACAACTATTGTGATGAACAATCAAAGTTGGGGCGCAGAAAAAGCTTATCAAAAAGATTTTTTTGGAAAAAGATATTTAGGTGCAGATATTACCAGTCCATCCTTTGATAAAGTTGCAGAACTTTATGGCGCAAAAGGTTTTAAAGTTAAAAAAATTTCTGAGATTAATGAAGCTGTAAGAGTAGCAATTAAATCGAACAAACCATCTGTGATAGATGTTGATGTAGATCCGAAAGCATTATACAGTTTTAGAAGAGATAGTTTCAAACATAGAGTAAAAAAATGAAATTAGAATTAAGAAAATTTACAAAATTTGTAGACAAAACTTTTATTGAAGGTGGTAAAGAAGCGAAAGAACCAGTTTTAATGGTATCAGTAGCAGCAGTTTTTAAAAATCCATGGCATGGTCAGGGTTTTGTTGAAGATCTCAGACCAACTATTTTAGATCTTGCACCAAAGCTAGGTGATTTACTTGTTCCAGAATTGATAAAAGAAATAGGATCACCTGAAAAAATATTAGCATATGGTAAGGCAGGTGTAGTTGGACTGAACGGTGAAATAGAACATGCTTCAGCTTTTATTCATACTTTAAGGTTTGGAAATAAATTTAGAGATGCGGTGGGTGGAACTTCATATTTAAGTTTTACAAACACAAGAGGACCAGCTGGATCAAAGATTGCAATTCCTATGATGCATAAAACAGACTCTGGATTGAGACCATATTACCTAACTCATGAATTTACTATTCATGATGCACCCTTCGATGACGAGGTGGTTATTGCAATTGGTGGGGCATCAAGTGGTAGAGCACATGCAAGAACTGGTGACAGATATCAAGATATGAAAGAAATGGGCATTGAGCCAAAATAATTCTTGATGATTACAGGAACTACTGCCTCAGGAACCTATTACTTATTCAAAAAAAAAGATCAAGAAGTCCCAATAGTATTTGTGCATGGTGTTGGTCTAACTCATGAAATTTGGCAACCTCAGCTTGAATTTTTTAATTATCATTCAAATATTGCTTACGACATTTTAGGTCATGGAAGATCACCATTAGAAGAAGGTGAAATAAGTTTTGATGATTTTTCTAAACAACTTATCGAGCTTTTGGACCATCTTAAAATAAAAAAAATACATCTTGTAGGTTTCTCTATAGGGTCTTTAATTGCACGAAATTTTGCAATTAAACATAATGAACGTTTACAGACATTAACTCTTTTGTGTTCTATTTATAAAAGAACCGAAGAACAACAAAAAATTGTTAATCAAAGGTTCGAACAGGCAAAACAAGATTTAAAACTTTCAAAGCAAGCTTTAAAGAGGTGGTTTACTGATAAATATTTAGAAAATAATCCAGAAATATATGAAAAAATAAGTTCAATTTTATCTGCAAATAACATGAATAATTTTCTAAGGGTTTACGAGCTATTCGTTAATCATAAAAATGATGAAGATTTTAATAAAATTAAAGCTAATACGCTACTTGTGACAGGTGAATACGATATTGGCTCAACTGTAAAAATGTCTCAAGAATTGAATGCTTTAATCTCTAAAAGTCAATTAAAGATCATTAAAGATGGAAAACATCTTTGTGGTATTGAGTGTGCTGATGATGTAAATTTAACGATCAAAAATTTTATTGGATCAAATGAGTAAACTTAAACAATATAAAATGTTTATTAATGGAGAGTGGGTTGACTCTGAAAGTAAAAGAACATTTGAAACTCTAAATCCAGAACATAATGAGCCATGGGCAGTTGTTCCAGAAGCAAGTGCTAAAGATGTTGATAATGCAGTCAAAGCTGCTCAAAAAGCATTCGAAGGTGAATGGCCAAAACTACTTCCCAGAGAAAGAGCTAAATATTTAAGAGCTATTGGAAATCAATTGAGAGAGAATGCAGAAATGCTAGGAGAAATAGAAACAATTGATACTGGAAAACTTTACAGAGAAACAAAAAAACAAGCAGTTTATATAGCAGAATACTACGACTATTATGCTGGCTTGGCAGATAAAGTTGAAGGTACGGTTTTGCCAATCGATAAGCCAAATGTTCAAGCAATAACAACAAGAATACCTATAGGAGTTATAGCTGCAATCATTCCATGGAATTCACAAATGTTTTTAACCGCAACTAAAGTAGCACCAGCACTTGCAATGGGTAATACAGTGGTAATTAAATCTTCAGAACTTGCACCTGCTGTTTTGTTTGAATTTGCAAAATTAGTTGAAAAAACTGGTATCCCTAAAGGTGTGGTGAATGTAATTACAGGATTTGGAGATCCTTGTGGTAAAAGTTTAACTACTCATAACTTAGTTGAAAAAGTTGCTTTCACTGGTGGTCCTGAAACAGCAAGAAATATAATTAAAAACTCAGCAGAAAATTTATCAGAAGTAAGCTTAGAATTAGGTGGAAAAAGTCCAGTTGCAGTCTTTGATGATGCAGACCAAGAAAATGCAATAAATGGAATTACTGCAGGTATATTTGGTGCAAGTGGACAAAGTTGTATAGCAGGATCAAGACTTTATTTGCAAAAAGGAATTTACGATGAATTTTTAAATAAGCTTTCAAATCGTGCATCAAAAATAAAAATTGGAGCACCAATGGATCCAGAAACAGAGATGGGTCCTTTAAGTAATTTTAAACAATTAGAGGTAATAGAAAAAAATATTAAAGAGACAATTGATCAAGGTGGAAAAATTAAGTGTGGAGGTGAAAGACATTCTTTCTCAAATAAAGGGTATTACTTTCCCCCAACAATTATTGAATGTGACAATCATAATCTGCCTGTAGCAGAAAACGAATTATTTGGACCTGTATTATCGGTTATGAAATTTGATACGGAAGAAGAAGTAATTTCTAAAATGAATGATAATCAATATGGATTATCTTCTGGAGTTTATACAAGCAATTTATCTAGAGGCATGAGAGTTTCGAAAGCAATTAGGGCAGGAATAACTTTTGTTAATACTTATCGATTAATTTCACCATCTGCACCATTTGGAGGCATTAAAGATAGTGGATATGGAAAAGAAGCAGGAATTGACTCGATTAAAGACTATACAAGAGTAAAAACAACTTGGTTCTATACATCTGATGAACCTTCTTTAGACCCTTTCTCAATCAGGTAATTTTCAGCGTCAATTAACTGTCTAAAATAGGATAATTTTGTCATTGAATATTAATAATATTCATACTTAAATTAGTCTTTTATAAATTGTTAACAATATAGAGGAAGATAATGAGAAAACTATTTATCGCTGTATTTATGTTTGTATCAAGTTTTGGTTCAAATGTAATGGCAGACGGACATTCGATTAAAATGGGGATAATCTTAGGATTCACTGGTCCTATTGAATCTCTAACTCCAGCTATGGCTGCATCTGCAGAGCTTGCATTTAAAGAAGCATCTGATTCAGGTTCACTATTAGGTGGAAAAAAAATTGAGCCAGTAAGAGCAGACTCAACTTGTGTTGACTCAGCAGCGGCAACAGCTGCAGCTGAAGGTTTAATTTCAGGTGGTGTAGCTGCAATTATGGGAGCAGACTGTTCAGGTGTAACTGGTGCTATTGCAACTAACGTTGCTGTACCAAATGGTGTAGTAATGATTTCACCTTCAGCTACTTCTCCAGGATTAACAACTCTAGATGACAAAGGGTATTTCTTTAGAACTGCTCCGTCAGACGCTAGAGGTGGTCAAATTTTAGCTGATATAACTAAAGACAGAAAAGTAAAAAGTGTTGCAATCACTTATACTAACAATGACTATGGTAAAGGTTTAGCTGATGTTTACAAAGCGGCAGTTGAAGCTCATGGTATTAAAGTTACAACTGTAACTGCTCACGAAGATGGAAAAGCAGATTACTCATCTGAAGTAGCAACTCTTGCTTCTGCTGGTGGTGATGCTGTAGCAGTTATTGGTTATCTTGACCAAGGAGGAAAAGGAATTATTCAAGCTTCTTTAGACTCTGGTGCGTTTGATAGATTTATTTTATCAGATGGTATGATTGGTCAATCTTTAGTTGATGCATTTGGAAAAGATTTAAGCAAATCATTTGGATCATTACCAGGTTCTACTGGTAAAGGTGCAGGTATATTTGCTGAAGTTGCAAAAGCTGGCGGTGTAGAAGCTTCTGGTCCTTACACAGGTGAGTCTTACGATGCAGCTGCTTTAATTGTTCTTGCAATGCAAGCAGGTAACTCTGCTGACAGAGCATCAATTGCAAAAAATGTAATGGATGTTGCTAATGCTCCTGGAACTAAAATTTATCCAGGTGAACTTAAGAAAGGTTTAGACTTACTAGCAAAAGGTAAAAAAATTAATTACGAAGGTGCTACTGGAGTAACTTTTACTAGTGTTGGTGAAGCTGAAGGTTCTTTCTTAGAACAAGAAATTAAAGGTGGAAAATTCAAAACAAAAAAACAAAGATAATTTTTTATCTTAATTCAAAAAACCCCAGTAATTTAATTACTGGGGTTTTTTTTTAAGTCAGCTCTTATGGTAGATAGAGCTATGATAATGAGAAAAATCAAACAAATTAAATTCATAGTTTTCCAGCTAGTTAAGCTTAGAAACACCCCAGCAGACAAGCTCGCTGCTGCTTGTATAGAATAAACAATTAAATCATTATATCCTTGAGCTCTAAATTTCTCCTCTTCTCTATAACACAAAACAAGTAAACTTGTTCCTGATATAAATAAAAAATTCCATCCTAGCCCTAGAAAAATAAGAGCAATCATATAATTAATAAAATTTTGTTCAAACAAACTAGTAATTATTGTAATTAAAAATAATAAAACTCCCATATGCATAATTTTACTATGACCAAACCTTTTAATTAAATTTCCAGTAATTAATGAAGGTAAAAACATGGCTGCTATATGAAGCTGAATAACAAATCCAGTCTTGGATAAACTTATTTTCTCCATCAAATGCATACTTATGGGAGTTGCTGTCATTAAAAAAGTCATTACTGCATACGCAAAAGCTGAAGCTATCAGTGCCTGTAGAAATCTAGGTTGTGAGATAAGCTCAAAAAAACTTCTTCCTGTTTTATATTGATTACTAGATATCGTTTTTGGTTCCTGATAAAAAATTAAAAATATTGTTGATGAGATAGATAAAATGGCAAGTGCAAGATAAGAACCTGCATACATATGATCTGAAATTAATTCTTTCGAAATGTTTGCAATGTTTGGACCAATAAAGGCCGAACCTATTCCTGCTAACAAAATGATAGAAATTGCTTTTGGTGCATAATCCTTATCTACAACCTCGACTGCTGCAAAACGATATTGATGGCTAAAAGCTATTCCTCCACCAATTAAAAAACATCCTAAATTATATAAGACAAAACTTTCTATAATTATAGAGTATGCAGTTAAAAGAGATGCAAAACATGTACCTACTGATGCGTAAATGAATCCCAATTTCCGTCCAATTATACTCATTAACTTTGCAGCAAAAAAAGCAAATAACGCAATTCCGACTACTGACAAAGCCATTGGAAGAGTTGCTAAAGTATTTATTGGACTAAATTTTGAACCAATTATACCACTTAAAAAAACGGTGACTGGGGCAGCTGTAAAAGCAAAAATCTGGCTTAATATAAGTAACGAAAGATTTTTATTCATTAAAAGAATAAATACTTATCAGCCATATACAAAGCCCAAGCAGCAGCAGCACCTAATATAATATATTTCATTACGTTTACTTTATTTCTATTTTTTCAGGAAGTATACCTTTAGGTCTATACCTCATTATAAACAACAATCCTAATCCCATCAGTAAAAATCTGAAATATGGAACGCTTTCAATTAAATGAGCTTTAAGTGCATTTGTTTCAGGAATTCCCGCAGTGAAAAAGTTTATTAAGAATAATGATATTGGTGCAGCTTCTATCCATAAAAACCAAACAACAAATCCTCCTAAAATTGCTCCAAAATTATTTCCACTTCCTCCAACAATTACCATCACCCAAATCAAAAACGTATATCTCATAGGTCTATAACTTCCCGGTGTAAATAAACCATCTTGTGTAACAAGCATTGCACCCGCAATTCCAACAATTGCTGAGCCTAAAATAAAAATTAGTAAATGTTGTTTAACAACATTTTTACCCATTGCATTTGCAGCTTCCTCATTATCTCTTATTGCTCTCATCATTCTTCCCCAAGGAGAATAAAGAGCTTTTTGAGTTAAAATTAAAAGAATAATTACTACTACTAAGAATAATCCTGAATAACACAATTTTACAAATACTGATGAACCTTCAATAACAAGTTGGTTTAAAGCAGCCTGTCTATCAGCTAAATTCTCGATTACACTTAATTTTCCTGAATTAAACTTTTCAACTAAGTTTATAAACCAATCAGTAGTTTGCAGATCTACTTCATAAGGTGCGGGTCTTTTTAATCCAATAACATTTTTGACTCCTCTTGTGAGCCAGTCTTCATGTTTAATAATTGCAATAACAATTTCAGAAATAAGAAGTGTTGCGATAGCTAAGTAATCTGCTCTTAGACCAAGCGCAACTTTTCCAACTATAAAAGCTAAACCACCAGCAAAAAGAGCGCCTACTATCCAAGAAAATACAATTGGTAATCCAAATCCTCCTAGGAAACCAGTTTTAGCAGGATCAACTGCTTCAATAGCTTCTATACCTGGCTCTGCAGAAAATCTAATAAGCAAAATACCTGAAATTATTATTGCAGCTATGCTGTATGTTCTGATTTTTGATTTTTCAAATCTTTTTAAAATAAACCTTATAACTAATACCATTACTACTATGAGCCATAAGGCCATTAAAATATCAAAACCTCCTGCCCTCCAGGCTTCTTGAACAGGATCTACAGAAATCAATACTGCAGCTAAACCGCCTAAAGCTGTATATCCCATAATTCCAAAATTAATTAAACCAGCGTACCCCCATTGAATATTGGCACCCATTGTCATTACTGCAGAAATCAAACAAAGGTTAAATATTGATAAAGCTATATTCCAAGACTGGAATATCCCAACCATCAGAATTAGGACCATCATGATGCTATAAGCTGCAATTACATTTAAATTTTTTCTCACAATACTTTTCCTTTAAATATTCCTGAAGGCCTATAAAGCAAAACAATCACCAAGATTGAAAATGAAACTGCAAATTTATAGTCTGTTGAAAGCAATTGAACTAAACCCTCTGGCTCCAAACTTGCCGGTAAGACATACATAAAGAATTTCTTGTAGGCGTATGTTAATAAAATTTCAGAAAAGGCAATTACATATCCTCCTAGAAAGGCTCCAAATGGATTTCCAATTCCTCCAACTATTGCAGCTGCAAAAATAGGAAGCATATTATTAAAATAAGTAAATGGTTTAAAACTTTTATCTAAACCATACAAAGCACCGCCTATTGTAGCTAAAATTCCAGCAATAACCCAAGTAACTAAAACTATTTTTTTTGGATCAATACCTGATAGCAAAGCAAGATCTTCATTATCAGAATAAGCTTTCATACTTTTTCCAGTTTTTGTTCTATTTAAAAACCAGAATAATAAAGAGACTAAAACTATTGTTACAAAAATAGTTATTACTTGGGTTGATTTTAATGCAAGACCTTCATTTAAACCCGTCATCTCTTTGAATTCTCGAGCCTTAATAATAAATTTTTCTCCATCAAAAAATCTTCTATCAGCAGGTCCAATTATTATTCTCACTACCGCTTGAGTTACAAACATTACACCTATACTTACCATTGCAAATTGAACTGGAGGGCTTTTCTGGTGTCTATAATATTTGAAGACAAATTTGTCTATTAGAAGCATGTAAAGAATCATAAAAATAATTCCAAATGGAATAGCTAATAGAGCGGTAGGTAAAACACCTAAAGAGACTCCTAAAGATTGGAAATACCATGTAAATAAAATCGTAGCCATGGTTCCAAATGACATCATGTCACCAGTTGCAAAATTAGCAAATCTTAAAATTCCATATATGAGTGTAACAAAGATTGCACCCAGTGCTAATTGAGAGCCATAAGTTAATGCGGGAATGAAAATATAATTTAATAAAAGAATTATCGCATTTACAAAATCCATATTACCCTCCCAAAAAAGAGCTTCTTACTCTTGGATCGTCTAATAATTCTTTTCCAGTTCCTGAATAACGATTTTCTCCAGTAACTAGTACATAACCTCTATCAGAAATACTTAAGGCTTGTTTTGCATTTTGTTCTACCATTAAGATAGCTACATTTGTTCTTTTAACTTTAACAATATGATCAAATAATTCATCCATAACGATTGGCGATACCCCTGCTGTTGGCTCGTCTAACATTAAAACAGTAGGTTTAATCATTAAAGCTCGACCTAGAGCTACTTGTTGTCTTTGACCTCCAGAAAGTTCACCAACCAACTGATTTCTTTTCTCTCTTAAAATTGGAAATAATTCATAAATTTCTTCAATTATATTTTTGATTTCATCCTCAACAAGAAATGCACCCATTTCTAAATTTTCTTCAACAGTCATCCCTGCAAAAACATTTTTAGTCTGTGGCACAAAAGAAATACCTTGCTTAACTCGATCTTGAGGAGATAATTTTGAAATATCCTTACCGTCAATCTTTACTGATCCAGATTTTAAATTGAGCAAGCCCAACATTGCTTTCATAGCAGTTGATTTACCAGCTCCATTAGGACCTAAAATAGAAACTATTTCACCCTTATTTACATTCACTGAACACGAACTAATAATGTCAGGACCATTTCCATAACCACCTGTCATTTCTATTCCTTCAAAATATGCCATTAATTTGTAGCCTTTAATTTTGATCCTCTTCCAAGATAGCTTTCGATAACTTTCTCATCTTTTTTTGCTTCCTCAACACTTCCCTCAAATAAAACTGATCCTTCAGCCATTACAATCACTGGATCACACAATCTTCCAATAAAATCCATATCGTGTTCAATCATACAAAAAGTATAACCTTTTTCTTTATTTAACTTTTCTATCGCAGTTCCAAGATCTTTTAACAAAGTTCTGTTAACTCCAGCCCCTACTTCATCTAATAGTACTAATTTTGCATCAACCATCATGGTTCTTCCAAGTTCTAATAATTTCTTTTGACCACCTGAAAGATTTCCAGCTAGCTCATTTGATAAATGTCCTAAATTTAAAAATTCAACAACTTCTTTCGCTTTCTCTTTAACCACAGCCTCTTCTTGTGCAACTAAAGCTGGTTTAAATAATGCTGTCATTATTTTTTCTCCAGATTGATTTCCTGGAACCATCATTAAATTTTCTAAAACAGATAAATTTGAAAACTCATGTGCAATTTGAAATGTTCTTAACAGCCCTTTAGAAAATAACTCATATGATGGAACATCTGTAATGTTTTCATCATCAAAAACAACATTACCACCAGAAGATTTTAAGTTTCCAGCAATTAAATTAAATAAAGTTGTTTTACCAGATCCATTTGGTCCAATGATACCAGTGATAGTTCCTCTTTTAACTTTTATTGAACAATCTGAAACTGCAGCTAATCCACCAAAATATTTACTTAAATTATTAATCTCTAAAATATTTTCAGACATTTGATTTATTTGTTAAGTCTTCTGTGAATACTATTTAATGTTCTTTCTAGAGATCTATAAAATCCAGCTTTAGTTAATTCTTTCACACCTTGTTCGTTTAAACCTTTTGGCGTTTGAGAATCTTTTACTAAATTCTTTAAATTTTCTTTTGAATTTACAACAGCATCTTCAGATAAAGCTAAAAATAAAGAAGTAATATATTTTTGAGCATTATTTCTTTTTACCCCTCTTTTTACCAACCAATCAGTCATTACTCTCAACATCTCATAAAAAGGTGCCATCATGCCAGAGGTTGACCAAAAATTTATAGACGATTTTTCATTCTTAATTTCTACAGTTGTGCCCAACTTATTGAAAAACGCTTTAACTTTTGAATTAGGGGGACAAATAGGTACAGGACCTTTCTTTAATGAAATTGGAGGCAGTGGTATTGCTCTTACAATTTTTGCTTTTACTTTAATTGCTTTCTTTAATTGAGATAAAGTAATTGTTGAAATAAAACTTACAACCGTTTGGGTCGATTTAAATTTTAAATCTTTAATAATTTTTTCACCAACAGTAGGTGTAACAGATAAAAACAGCCAATTAGATCGATCTACAATTTGTTGATTATTCTTAGCAATAACTATTTTTTTAAACTTTCTTTTTAAACCAAGAGCTATTTTTTTATTTCTAGGGGAAATAATAATTTTCTTATAAGAAATTTTTGATTTACATATTCCAGTAATCACTGAAGCTGCAATTTTTCCAGTACCAATAAAACCTAAATTCATAATTTTGGATACTTTATATTGATTATATTGAATTAATTAACAAAAAAAGAACCTCTAATTCTTAGTAATTCTCTGCTTAATTCCTTGTTTTCTTTGAAAGGTTTTCTTCCATGAAGCCAGAAATAATTATTTGCAATCACAGAGAATCCAACAGGCAATTTCGTAATTATTTTATTTTTACTTTCCTCTAATCCATCAGATAATCTTTGTAAAAAATTTCCTTGATCCATATTTTGAGGTTCTGGAAATTGATCTATATAAGATATCGTTGGTCTTCCCTCTTTATCAGTCGAAAAAACTGGGTGCTCTACCTTGTAATCAATATTTTTACTTTTCGGTGATCCCCAAACAAAATTCTGTCTTCCTACTGGATCATTATATAAATCTTTACAATGTTCCCAGTCATCAAGGTGCAACATAGCTGTTTCACCACCTTCAACATTTTGCTCATCAATTTTTGTCATAATTAACCAATCGGTTACATCTTTCACATATGTCCCATCTGTATGAAGATCCATATTCCTATAAGCCTTTCTTAAATAAGAGTCGCTAGTATCTTCATGTTTAACATGAAAACGAGCATAATATTTTCCTGCCATGGCATCATGATTTGGCACACCAATTAGATGGGCTATTGCAGTTGATAACTTAACTAAAAATGTATCATTAATTTTTGGAGTTATATTTTTTGGTCCAATAATAAAGCAACCTGTAGATCTATCTCTAATAATTGAGTTCATTAATTCGCTTAATTTATTATTTGTTAAATCATCTAAACTTTTAGCTAAAGTAAATCTTGTAAATGGTTTTAGCTCTAATGCTGTTAAATCAAATTTATTAAAAGGGAAAATTAATTTATCTATAATATCATTTTCTAAACTAATTTTTATAATCCTATTTGATTTATCGTGTTTTTGAATGTCTATGCCTGTAATTTTTTGCATTCTAAATTTTATTTTACCTTATTTTATAAATCAATTTAATCAGATATAATTGTTAATTATTGCCATACAAATAGCTGAGAAAATTGTAGGATAAACAAAGTTTTTCTTAGAAATAAAAAAAACAAACAAAGATAAAAATACAACAATTAATCTACTGTAATAGCTAGCTTCTATTAATACGCCAGCAGGAAAAATTATAGTTCTTGCTATTAATGCTGCTAAAGTTGCATAAGCTAAACAATTAAACCACTTAAAAAGTTTTGATGTTTCCTTAATACCTTGAGAGGTGAGAGCACCTAAAAATCTAGATAAAAATGTCGCAAGAGATGTAACTAAAATTGCATAAACGATATTAGCTGACATTATACTCTCCAGCTAAATAGGCTATAGTTCCACCAATTACACCCGCTAACAGAATTGACCACTCAGGTGAAAATAAATAAATAATTGGTCCTAAAATAATTCCAAGTAAGACAGATAATGTAACTTGTATAGTTTTTGATGCTCCAACCATCATGCATAAAAAATATACTGGATTAAGAATTGCTAATCCAATCATCATATCTTTATTCATGAATTCTGAAAAATAAAAACCTATAAACGTTCCAATAACAGATACACTTACTGTTGCAGTTCCGATTCCAATCCAGTAATCGATCCTATATTCTTTTGGAATTTTCTTATAATTACTTTTCATTATTAACCACGCTGAAACAGCAATAAAATGACAAGAAAAGTAATACTTCCACTTAGGTTGAGACTTGTGCATCATTAAAGGAAATAAAGATACAGCCATTGGATAAAGTCGAGCATTTACAAACCAAACCGCTAGAAAAATATTTAATAAAGATGCTCCAATCAACATAGACTCTGCCATCACCAATGAACCCGGTAAAGCATAAGTTAAAACGGTTGAAAAAATACTTTCTTGAATATTGAAACCTAAATTTTTAAACAGAGCACCAATAGCTATAAAGCAACACGTCAGAGCTATTGCAGGACTGTCGTGAGTAAATATAGATCTATATCCTTTAAAGAAAAAATTTTTATTAATCATTATCCACCTAGGAACAGTCTACCAACATCAGGATTTTGAAGTAAATCGTCTCCTTTACCTGCAATTGCAGTTTGCCCAGATACTAAAACGTATCCTATATCTGCAAACTCCAATCCTTTTTTGGCATTTTGTTCTACTAGAATGATTGTTTTTTTTTCATTTTGTTGAAGATCTCTTAATATTTCAAAAACCATCTCAATATATCTAGGTTCAAGTCCAATTGACGGTTCGTCTACTAAAAGTACTGAAGGTTTCATAACTAATGCTCTAGATATTTCTAGCAATCTTCTCTCCCCACCGGATAAAACTTTTGCAGGTTGGTTTCTTCTATTTCTTAACCTTTCATACTTTTCAAAAATTCTTTCAGCCTCTTCATATGACTCATCTGTTTTTTCTTTTATATATCCTCCCATTAATAAGTTTTCTTCTACAGTCATATCTGGAAATACAGAGTTATCCTGCAATATATAAGCTATACCAACTGACTTTAACTTTTCTGCTGGAGTAAGATTTGTAATTTCTTTTCCTTCAAGTTCAATATGACCAGAAAAAATATTTGTAAAACCATATATTGAATGAAGAATTGTAGATTTACCTGCACCATTAGGTCCAATTAAACATAAAGACTGAGCTTTATTCACGAATAAATCAAAGTTGTGTAAAATTTCCATTTTTCCATAACCTGCGTTTAAATTTTTAATAGTTAAATGAACTTCGTTTGGAGATAATTTTTTTAAATCATCTGGTGTAGGAGCTTTTCCTAATACTTCATATTGATTAGCCATTATTGAGCTCCTAAATACGCGTCAATAACACGTTTATCGTTTTTAATTTCGTCTGGCGATCCATTAGCTAACATTTTACCATGAGCTAAACAAAAAATATTTTCTGCTAATTGCATAATCACTCTCATATTGTGTTCAATAACCAAAAGAGTAATCCCAAAATCTTGGTTAACTTTAATTAATCTATCAATAATACCATTTATCAGTGTCGGATTAATTCCAGCTGTAGGCTCGTCTAGTAATAACATCTCTGGTTCATTCATTAATGCCATAGCAAGCTCTAGTAATTTTTGCTGACCAAAAGACAGATCTCCAGCTCTTAGCTTTCTTTTTTGATATAAACCTACAAAATTTAATAAATTTTCTGCTTTATCTGTTAACTCTTTTGGAATTTTTGAAAATATTTTCATTAAATCTGCATCACTACCTTTATGACTAATAAGCATATTTTCTATACAATTAAGCTTTCCATAAATTCTTGTTTGCTGAAATGTTCTCAATAATCCTAACTTAGCAATTACAGGAACTGGTAACTCAGAAACTTCTTTTCCATTAAATTTTATAGATCCATTATCTATTGGATAAGTCCCTACAATCGAATTAAATAATGTAGTTTTTCCTGAACCATTTGGTCCAATCAATCCAACTATCTTTCCTTTTTCAACATTCATTGAAATATCAACGTTAGCTTTAACACCACCAAAAGATTTACTTACATTGCTAACTTCTAAAATACTCATTTAAGTTCTACCTGTGCTTTACGATCTTTTTCATCAACCACTTCACCAAATCGCTCTGGATATTTTTCTCTAAGCCATCCCATAATTCCTTCTGGAAAATAAATCACAATCACAACAATCAAAACTCCTAGAGCAACATACTGCCAACCCAAAAAGAATGTCCAAAAGCCTTCTTTAAAAATATGAAATATAGTTGCACCAATAATTGGGCCCCAAAGAGTTCCTTTACCTCCAAGTATTGCCATGAGTACCATGAATACTCCCATTTCTCTTCCATCAAATGCAACATCTGTTGAATCGATGTAACCAACTAAGCCACCCATTATTCCTCCTGCCAATCCACAAAAGAAAGCTGAGATCATCCAACCAATAATTTTATACTTCATTGTCTCAATACCCATTGCTTCAGCTTTATCCTCATTATCTCTAATAGCGTTAAGTATTAATTTAAATCTTGTAGAATAGATTGAACGAACCGCAATGAATGTGAGCACTAATGTGAAGAAGCTTAAGAAATAGAAAAATTCCCCCCTTGCTTCTAAGCTACCAACATTTGGAAAAGGTGGTGTAGTAAAGCCTTGACCTGCTCCAATAATTTCTATTCCACCAGAAATTTCACCCGCGGCTACACCTAAACCTAATGTACAAATTGCAAAATAATGTCCTCTAAGTCCAAGAATAGAATATCCTATCAAACCAGCCACAATAGTTGGAACTACAGCAGCTACGACTAGTCCAACTGCCATACCTTGAAAAAACTGTGGTGGAGTATGAACAAATGTTTTTTCCCCTCCACTCTCCGTCCATTCAGCTAATGGAAAAAACATTCCAACTTGAACAGAAGCGCATAGGTACATTCCCAATCCATAAAATAATATATTTCCAAATGAATTATAGCCCATCTCCCCACCTTGGATGTTCCAAGTAGTAGCAAGAACTATTAAAACACAAAGGATTGATAGCTGAACTTTAAAGGCAGGAAATATAAAAGGGGCAGCTAATCCAAATATTAAGATTGCAGCATATAAAATAAAATTCTTATTCATTTTTCATCTCAATCTTACTTTAAATATTCTCTTTTTCTTGAAAGTTTAAATCTTCTATAAACCAGGATTAATACTAATAACAAAAATACTGAACCAATTCTAAATTCTGTACCCAGTATATAATCTGCAAATTCTTCAAATACTCCTAATCCCATTCCCGACATTGCTACACCAGGTAAGTTTCCTAGTCCTGCAACAATTACGATCATGAAAGATCTGATTGTGTACGGTAATCCCATGTAAGGATGAATTGTGAAAGTTATAGATATCAAAGCACCAGCAACACCACAAAGAGCAGCATTTATTCCAAATGTTGCGGCATAAACTTTTTCTGTATCGACACCTAAAATCTTTGCAGCTCTTGCATTTTGAGCTGTAGCTCTAATTGCACGTCCTAGCTTTGATTTTTTCATATAAATTACCAAACAAATTGCAAATACAATGCTGATAAACGCTGAAAATATTTTTGAATTTGGTAACACAACATTGTTATCAAACAACATAGTTGTTCCATAACCAGAATTTGCAAGTACGACGTCTGCGCCAAATGCAAAATTCATTAATTGCATGAAAAGAATACTTATTCCAAAAGTAGCTAAAATAGAGATAAATAGATCTCTATCTACTACTTTATTAATTACGAGTTTGTAAATTGCTATACCAACAAAGTACATTATAACTGGCGCAACAATAACTCCCCATGCTGGATGAATACCATAGAGATACATAAAGTATGCAATGTATCCTCCTAAAATTACAAGATCTCCTTGTGCAATATTAATTATATTCATCACACCCCATTGAAGTGCCATTCCATATGCAATCAATGCAAACAAAACTCCTAGCAAAATACCATCCAAGCAAGCTTGAAGAGTTATCATAGGATATTGAAATACAAGAAAATCCATAAAAAGTATTTTTGGTTTATATAAAAAAAAGCCCCCTATGACTAGGGGGCTTTAGTATTTTATTTTATCTTTCTGACCACTTAGGAATTGGATGAATCAACTTAGCGGAAGCCCATTTTAATGGAGCAACAACTTTGTTTTCACAACTTCCTGAAGCATCACACATTACTTGGAAAAGTACCATTGGCTTGTCAACGTTCTGACCGCCAGGTGCAAATTTGATATTTCCATAGAATGTTTGCATATTCGTAGCTGCAAGAGCATCTCTTACTTTCTTTTGATCGAAAGAATTAGCTCTTTCAAATGCATCTTTGAACACCAATAAAGCAGCTGAAGACTCAGCAGATTGGTAAGGTGGATCATATCCAAACTCTTTCTCAAAGTCTGCCGCATAAGTCATACCATCTTTAAAGAAGTCGTCTTTATAAGTTAATGACTTGTGCCATTGAGAAGCACAAAGTGCATACTGTGAATTTTTACCATGCTGTTTAGATAGCTTTGCAGCATCACAGTGAGTCATAGCCAACATAGGAACATCAACTTTCATTTCAGCAATTTGTCTGATCGCAGTTAACGCACCTTTTGTGTGACCTGACACGACAAGCACATCTGGTTTCATTTGTTTTACTTTAACCAAAGTAGCAGCCATATCATTTAGCTCTTTAGGTAATTTATCATCGATTATGATTTTAGAACCAGTTCTTTCTGCAGCATCTAAAATACCTAATCTAACGTCTTGTGAGAATGCATCTTGTTCAAATGCTTGTGCAATTCTTACTGGTTTCCCACCATTTAACTCAACCGCTGTTTCGATAGCAACATCAAGATATAAGTTAGCCGGAGCTAATACAGCAAATAGATATTTGTAACCTTTTGTAAACAAAGATCTAGATGCACCATTTGCTTCAACCATTGGAACACCATATTTTTCAGTTACCGGTGCAATCGCTTTAGTTAAACCAGAACTGTAAGGCCCAAGCATAAACTCAACACCATCTTGTGATATTAATCTTTCTGCAAGTTGTGCGGCTCTCTTAGGGTTTGATTCATCATCGTAATAAATAAT
The DNA here is from genome assembly GCA_902593285.1 of uncultured Pelagibacteraceae bacterium. Lineage (GTDB taxonomy): Bacteria > Pseudomonadota > Alphaproteobacteria > Pelagibacterales > Pelagibacteraceae > Pelagibacter. The sequence continues at coordinate 210,864 of CACJHW010000001.1, read as the reverse complement.
GTCAAACTTATAAGTCTTTCCACCCACTTTAACACCACCCATGCTGTTAATTCTGTCAACGGCCATGTTATAACCATTTTGAGTATGAACACCATTAGATGAGTATTTACCAGTTAGGGAAATAGCAGCACCTAAAATAATTTTGTCACCAACAACTTTTGCAAATGATGCAACTGAAGTTGATAATAAAATTACTAATGCAGAAACAAAACTTAAAATTATTTTATTTAATCTCATTTTATTTCCTCTTTAATTAATTAATTATGTAATGATTAAATAAAGAAATTTTATTTTATGCAAGTGGCAATAAAGGCCAAATCTAATTAATATTGTTGAGTTACAACAATTATTGCAGCAATAATTACTAAAACACTCGCAGAAATTGTATTAATTGTTTTTGGATTAGCAGTTATCCACTTTATTAATTTTTGTGCGAGCATTGCATAACCAATCAAAGATAAAAAATCTAAAACGATGTAAGTTGTAATTAAAATTACAAATTGAACCAATAAATTAGAATTAAAGTCAATAAATTGAGGAAAAATAAAAGGAAAAAACATCCAAGCCTTAGGGCTTGTACCTGCAACTAAAAAACCATCTCTAAAAAAAGATAAGTTACTTTTTTCTATTTCTCCTTCGCTTGAAATACTTTTTGGTCGAGATTTATAAATATCATAAGCTAAATATAATAAATAAATTATTCCAATCCATTTAAACGCATTAAGTATCATTGAGTTCTCTGAAAAAAAAGATCCAATGACAAAAATAACTAAAGTTGCTTGAATCAAATTTGCTGTTACATCACCTAAAGCAGACCATATACATTTTCCGACTCCATAATTCATTGAATAAGAGATAATTACAATCCTGGGAGTTCCGGGTGTAATAAATAAAAAAATAATTATCTGTAGATAAAGTATAAAATCTAGGGGGAGCATAAAAAAAGATAGTCCTTAAAAACCGGGAGCTAAAGATGGCTAAGAAGGACTATCTAATACATAATATCAGAGGATAAAAAAAATGCATTAAATATTTTTTTCAAATATAAAGGATTTATGAAAAAAAAAGGGCACAGGCCAATTACCAGAGTCAAAAATCCAGAGCCCAAAATGGACGATCCGGATTGGATCATTTGGGCCGCCTGGGCAGATAGGATCACTTTCGAGGAAATTGAAAAAAAAACAGGGAAGAAAGAATCTGATGTAATTAAAATTATGCGAAGATCTCTAAAACCTTCATCTTTCAGGTTATGGAGAAAAAGAGTAAATCAAAAAAGTATAAAACATCGAAAAAAATTTGAATATTCTAGAAAAGAAATAGCTAGTAAAATTAAAAAAGGTGACTATCTATAGCTCATGAAAAAAATTACCATGTATACAGGTCCACTATGTAATTATTGTGAGGCTGCAAAAAGATTATTAGCTAGAAATAATGCGCCTTATAATGAAATTGATATTTCAAAAGTTGATGGAGCAATGGATGAAATGATCAAAAAAGCTAATGGTAAAAGAACTATTCCACAAATTTTTTTTGGTGACCAACATATTGGCGGTTATGACGAAGTTAGAGCCTTAGAAAAAGAAAATAAACTTCAGGATCTTTTGAATAATTAATTCCATTCCTCTAAAGCTAATTGTTTCTTAGCTAAAGAGCTTAAATCTTTTAGTTTAACTCTATCTTTATAATTAATTTCATAATCTTCAGCTGCAAAATCTGGTGGACTCTTTCCTTCTAAAAATTTTTTTGATTGTTTTACTGTATAATCCAAATTTTTTTTACAATAAGGTGTTGCACCAACATAAACAACATTTGAATAATTTTTTCCTGAATGTTTGTCTTCTACGGCATGAACAACATCTGGATGCCACCAAACTGTATCGCCTGGCTTCATTTTTGGAATTGAAACTAAACCTTTTAACAATAATGAATGATAATTTTTATTTACTGATAAAGCTCTACCAAGTTTTGATCCACACAATTGATTTTCTTCAACATCATCTAGTAATGCTCTGGTCAAAACATAAGCAATTCCTTTAGCAATAGGTATTAATTGTAAAGTTCCGTCACTTGGTCCTTGCTCTGTTAAAGCAGTCCATCCTTGAAATGTTCTAAAAACATGTGCAACTGCAGGAGACTCGAACTCTATTGTTCTATCTCTATACTTTGCTTCAAATGGATTATATTTTTCAAAGTTGTCAGAAAAAATATCTCTATAAATTTTTTGATAATAACTGTCAGACCATCTTTCAATTGATCCAGCATCACAATGAGGAGAAAGTCCCAAAGTATCATCCCCTGGCTCTCTTCTTCTTACTCTATCTGCATAAGATAATTCTTTATTTGGATCAAAAACTTTATATTCAGAGTTTTCATAAATCCAAAGATTATTAAGCCATTTTTTTACTTTAGCCATTTGCTCTGAGTGTCTAATTTCAATCTGTGCTCTTGACCAATAAAGACCATAAATTTGAGGTTTTGCAGACTGTAAGTCACTAAAATATTTATCTAAATTAGATTTTTTTTTTTGATCCTCATAATAATTATTTTCATCGATGTATTTCTCTAATTTCTCATTCAAATTCTGAATCATTTTGTCATCAAAAACATCACGGATAATTACACAGCCTCTTTTTTTAATATTGCTTATTTCTTTAATATTTTCCTGATCTATTTGATTAAAACTTATCTCAGGAATTATAGATTTATTATTTTTTTTAAGAGTTAAAATTTCATCTATTTCAGTTTTTATGAATTGTTCTATTTTATTAAAATTTTCTATGTAATTTTTTGAAAAATTTCTTAATTTTTTTTTTATCGCCTTTATATCAATATCTTCAAACATTGAATTTAGCTCTTTGGTTTAAAAACTAAACATACTCCGTTATTACAAAATCTCTTTCCGGTTGGTTTAGGGCCATCTTCAAATATATGACCATGATGTCCACCACATTTTTTACAGTGATATTCGGTTCTTGCGTAACCTAAATAGTGATCTGTTTTTGTTTCAAACACATCTGGTAAAGACTCGTAAAAAGATGGCCAACCTGATCCACTCTCATATTTCGTTTTTGAGTCAAATAATTTTACTCCACAATTTGCACAATGAAAACTTCCTTCCCTTTTTTCATGATTTAACTCACTTGATCCTGCACGCTCAGTGCCTTCCTCAAATAAAATTAATTTTTGTTCTGCTGTTAAATTTGGATTTATTTTTTTTGTCATGATCCTATATATTTAGCACAAGATTGATGTAACATTGAATGTAATTCAACAAGTTTATTAAAATCTTTATTATAACCACCGCCCAAAACTCCACAAAATGGTATTCGTCTAGAAAAAAAGTTTTCTACTACAAGCTCATCTCTAAGTTTTATTCCCTCGTCAGAAATTTTTAATTTTCCCAATCTATCATTAAAATGAATATCAACACCTGCTATATAAAAAACAAAATCAAAATTTTCTTGATTTAATTCATTTAAATAATGTTTAAGTGTTTTGATATAGTTGTCATCCTCTAAATTATCCTCTAGTTCTACATCTAAATCACTGTTTGACTTTTTTGCAGGGTAATTAGTTTTGGAATGCATGCTGAATGTAAAAACACTTCTATTGTCTTTAAAGATTTCTGAATTGCCATTACCTTGGTGAACATCTAGATCAACAATCAAAATTTTATTTGCTAGACCTCTATTAAGTAAATAATGTGCGGCAACTGCTACGTCATTAAATACACAATACCCTGCTCCACCATTATAACTTGCGTGATGACTACCTCCTGCTGTATTACATGAAATACCATAATTTATTGCAAGTTTAGATGCGAGAACAGTTCCTCCTGTAGCAACTAAAGATCTTTGCACAACACTATCTACAAGTGGAAATCCAATTTTTTTTACCCCTTCTTTGCTTAAAGTTTTATTTTTAATATCTAATATATAATTTTTTGAATGTGCGTAGCTTAAGGTTTCAAATGAACAGGCTGAAGGTTTATGAAATTTACTTACTATTTTGTTTTGAGTTAAGTAGTTCGCTAACTCTCCAAATTTATTAATTGGAAATTTATGATCATCGCCAATTTTAGCAAAATAATCCTCATGATTAACAACAGGGAGATCCATTATTACTCTAGAACTCTGATAGGCTTTCCATTTACACAAGCCTCTAGTCCTTCAATCATTTGGTTATAAAAAATGCTATAATTTTCAGCTGTTACATAGCCTATGTGTGGAGTAAGCAATGCATTTGGTAAAAATCGAAGTTTGTTATTCTCTGGTAGAGGTTCTTTGTCATAAACATCTATTCCAGCTCCTGCAATTACATTTGTTGACAATGCAATAATTAAATCATCCTCATTAACAATGGGTCCTCTAGAAGTATTAATCAAAAATGCTGTTTTTTTCATTTTATCAAATTCATTTATGGTAATACAGTCTTTGTATCTTTCACCTCCTTGAACGTGAATTGAAAGTACATCAGAATTTGTAATTAAGTCATCTTTACTAGAAGGGAGCACATCTAATTCTTTACACTTGTCTAAGCTCAAGTTTTCACTCCAAGCCATTACTTGCATTCCAAATGCTTTTCCAATTTTTGCAACTTCTGTACCTACTCTGCCTAGACCAATTAATCCTAAGATTTTTCCTTTTAATTCTACTCCAATTGTAGTTTGCCAATACCCTTGGTACATATTGTCAAACTCCTCTTTAAAATTTCTGGCTAAACCAAGAATTAGTGCCCAAGTTAATTCAGGTGTTGGGTTCAGATTTATATCTGTACCACAAACTATAATTTTTCTTTTCTTTGCAGCCTCTAAATCAATAGATTTATTTCGTAATCCACTGGTGATTACAAATTTTAATTCATTTAAATTATCAATTAAATTTTTTGTAATTGGAGTTCTTTCTCTCATTATTAATAAAGCTTCAAAATCAGCTAGCTGATCAATTGCATCTGCCTCATCTAAAAAAGGTTCGCTAAAAATCTTAAATTCATATTTTCCAGATAGTTTTTCTAAATCTACAAATTGTTGAGCAACATTTTGATAATCATCTAATATAGCTACTTTAAGCATTTTTAACTTTCTTATTTGATAACAATATTCCTGTTATAATAAAACAAGCTCCTAAAATATGATAAAACATAAATTTTTCACTAAAAAAAATCATCGCCATTATCGCACTCAAAATTGGCATTAGGTGTAAAAAAACACCAGAACGATTAGCACCAATCATAGATATTCCTTTTATCCATAAAAGAAAAGATGCCAAACCTGGAAACAAAACTACATAGGATAAAATTAAAATAAAAGGTAGTTCTAAATTAATTCTAAAGCCAATTTGATATTCAATAAAATAAACTGGTATTAAAAATACTAAACCAAAAGTAATTACTACTTGAAGTAATGATATTTGGGTTAATTCATATTTTTTTCCTTTTAACAATGTAGAATATAAAGCCCATGAGAACATTGCTATAACCATGGTTATGTCCCCTTTATTAAAATCTAAATTTTTTAATATCTCTATATTTGCTTTTGTTATAATCATAATTACACCTGCAAAAGAAAATACTACCCCTATAATTTGAAAAATATTTGTCTTTTCAATTTTTAAAATTGAAGAAAACAACATGATCATCACAGGTATAGTTGAAATCATTAAAACTCCACTAATCACCTGAGTAAAATTTAATGAATAATAAACAATAGAATTAAATACCGTTATACTAGTAACTCCTAAAACAATAAAAAGTTTATAGTTTTTAATTATATAGTTTCTTTTCTCTAATATTTCAGGAATTGTAAAAGGTGCTAAAATTAACCAGGCAAAAAGCCATCGATAAAAATTTAATGAAAATGGAGGAACTTCATAAAAACTTGCAAGTTTACCTACTACAAAATTTCCTGCCCAAAAAGTTACTGTTAAAAATAGATATAAATAAGCTAAAAAATTATTATCTTTAGTCACTTAACTAAATCTAAGCGAACTATAAGGTTTTAAATCTAAATTTGTATTTTCGTTCGCTATCATCCCAGAAACAATCTTTCCAGAAATTGGACCTAAAGTCCATCCTAAATGATGATGCCCAAAACAATAATAAATATTTTTGTAATTTTTTGATGGACCCATAACAGGTAAAAAATCTGGTAAAGTTGGTCTAAAACCTAGCCACTCATCCTCATGTTCAGGTAAATCACCAAGCATATATTTTGCATTATTTATTAAATTCTTAATTCTTGATTTAGATAATGGATTATCTAATCCACCAAATTCTACCGTTCCAACAACTCTTAAACCTTGTTCCATCGGTGTAATTCCAAATCCACGATTAGAAAATATTACAGGTCTACTTAATAAATGATCACAATTTTTGAAATGAACATGGTATCCACGCTCTGTATCTAAGGGTATTTTTTCACCAAGATTATCTGTTAATTTTTTTGAAAAAGCTCCACAAGCTATTACAGCTTTATCAAAAATATAACTTTGAGTTTCAGTTTTAAAAACTGGATTTTCTTCAACAAAACTAATATCTTTAATATTTACTTTGTTAAATTTTCCACCTTTTTGCAAAAATAAATCAAATAGTTTTAAAAGAATTTTTTTTGGATTTCTTGCATGTCTTGCATAAGGATAATACACACCAGCATGGTAAAACGGTTTAATATGTGGTTCAAGGTCGTGTATTTCGGCTTTAGTGACTAATTGTTGTTCAACACCCAGTTCTTCTCTTACTTTAATTTCTAATTCTCTACTTTTTAGATCTTTATCGTTCCATATATAAAGAATTCCTTTGTTTTCAACCAAACCTTCTAAGTTTATCTCTTCAAATAATTCATCATATGCGGGTAAAGCTAGATCTAAAATTTGGTGCATATTTTTAGCAGTATGCATCATCTTAGTTTTAGTAGTATTCATTATAAATTTTATAAACCATGGAATCATTTTAGGAACGTAATTCCATTTTAAAGCAAGTGGACCTGAAGAGCTAAGCAACATTGCAGGCACATCTGCTAGAACATCAGTTCTGTTTAAAGAAAGAGATGCATATGGTGAAAAGTGACCTGCATTACCATAAGAGGCGGCTTGGCTACCTGGGTTATCTCTATCAAAGATAGTTACATCGAAACCTTTTTTTTGAAGAAACAAAGCATTAGACACACCTTGAATCCCTGCTCCAACTATTCCTACCTTAGTATTTTTACTCATAAATTTGTTATACAATTAAAAATTAAATTAAGAGAGTGACAAATTATGCAATCATTTGTTTATGATTAATTTTTGCACTCAATACTATACCAAATCCAATCATAGTGGCTAACATTGAGGAACCTCCATACGACATGATGGGTAACGGAGAACCAACTATAGGTAGCAGACCCAAAACCATAGATAAATTTACTACAATATAAATAAAAATTGCAAAAGCATAACCAAAACAAAAAAGTCTAGCAAAATTGCTTCTCGAAATTGCTCCTATTCTTATAATTCTAAAAATTATTATTGAGTATAATATCAAAAGACCAACTGAGCCTATAAAACCAAACTCTTCTGAAAATAAAGTGAATATAAAATCTGTATGTTTTTCAGGTAAAAAATCTAAGTAGCTTTGAGTTCCTTTTAAAAAACCTTTTCCGTTAAGGCCTCCTGAGCCAATAGCTATTTTTGACTGTATAATTTGATATCCAGCGCCCAAAGGATCTCTATCTGGATCTAAAAAAGTTAATATTCTTAGTTTTTGATATGGTTTAAGAAATGAAATTATAAATGGGAGTGAAATTAAGAAAGTAATAAATGAGTATATAAAATATTTAATTTTCATACCTCCTAACCACAATATAATTAATCCACTTACAGCAATTAATATAGATGTACCAAGATCTGGTTGAGAAATTACAAAAATTATTGGAATTATTATAATCGATAACACAATAGTTATACTGGTAAATGAATTAACATTTTCTATTTTTATTCTATGAAAGTATTTTGCAAGACACATTATGATTGCTATTTTCATAAGTTCTGAAGGTTGCAGAACAAATAAATAAAGATCCATCCATCTTTTTGAACCAGAGGACTTTATTCCAAAAAATGAAACATAAATTAATAAAAGTATTACTATAAAGTAGATTATATAAGAAAAGTTATGCCAAAATTTTATGTTAAAGAAAGCCACAAAAATCATTAATGGGAAAAAAACTGCAAGTTTTACAAAATGATTTTTTGTATGAAAAAGTATTTCACCACCATCTGTAGAGTACATAACAAAAACACTTAATACAGAAAGAAGGGTGATAGAAATCAATAGTATATAATCTAAGTTTTTTATTTTTTGAAATAATGTAATCTCACTACTCAATCTATCGTGCTGAAACATTTAAACGGTAATCCTCTCAAAATTTGATTGTTTATTTCTTAAATCATGTCTGTCGATTATTAATTTAAATAATTTTTTTGCAATTGGTGCTGCCGCCTTACTTCCTGAACCACCATGCTCAACAATTATACTAAGCGCATATCTCGGGTTAATATATGGGCCATAAGCAACATACAAAGCATGATCTCTATCTTTGTATGGTATTTGCTCTAATTCTAAATCCAATTCCCTCTCTCTTTTGCTAATTCTTTTAACCTGGGCTGTTCCAGTTTTTCCTGCAAATTGATATTTAGGGTCATCAATTCTTGATTTATAAGAAGTTCCAAATCTTTCATTGGTAGAAGCAAACATTGCTTCTTGAACAATCTTAATATTTCTTTGGTTTTTAAATAACTTTTTATCTAACAATTCCGCAGAGTCGGTATCAAATAATAAACCACTTTCCATTGATTGTTTTGCATCTTCATAAGAAATTGGATTACTATCCACTATTATTTTCGGTTTTACAGCAAAGCCTCCATTTGCAATTTGTGCTGTCATCATACAAAGTTGTAAAGGTGTTGTTTGTGTATAGCCTTGACCAATACCTGTTATTAAGGTCTCTCCTAATACCCAGCCTTTACCAAGATTGTTTTTTTTCCATTTTGTATTTGGAAATAATCCTTTTTTTTCATTATCAAAATAATCGCCGAGAACTTTTTTACCTAAGCCAAACTTTTCAGCTGTAATCTTTAATCTATCAACACCTAGTAACCTAGCAACCTCATAAAAATATGTATCACAAGATTGTTTCATTGCATTTTTCAAACTAACCCAGCCATGTCCCTTTTCCTTCCAACAGTGAAATGTCTGTCCATATAACTCCATTTTTCCTGTGCATTTAACTTTAAACTTTGTATCTATTACTTTGTTTTCTAAAGCTGAAAGCGCAACGATAGGTTTTATTGTTGAACCTGGTGAGTATAGACCCGAAAGAGTTTTGTTTATTAGTGGTTTTAATGGATTATTTCTAATTAATTGCCACTCATCTTGACTTATTCCGAATAAAAATAAATTTGGATTATAAGATGGAGATGAATACATTGCTATTATATCTCCAGTATAAATATCCATTACACTTATAGATCCTGCTTTTTCATTTAACAATTCTCCACAAGCCTTTTGTATTTCTGTATCTACGGTTAAACGTATTTTTGAACCTTGTTTACCTTTTTGATGTTCAAGTTGATTAATTCTTTTACCGTAAGCATTTACCTCATATCTTTGAATGGCATTTGTTCCAATTAAATGATTTTCAAGTCTTTTCTCTAAACCCAGTTTTCCAATTTTCATTCCTGGTACAAATCTTTCTTGGATGGTTTCATTTTCTAAAATTTCTTGTTCATTTGGTTGGCTTACGTATCCAAGAACATGTGTGTATACATCGTTAAATGGATAATTTCTGGAGATTGTCATTACAGGTTTAACACCCACAAGATCGTATAAATAATTATTAATTTTTACAAATTGACTCCAACTTAAATTTTCAGAAACAATTATACTATCCCAAGGTTTTAATTCTAATCTTAATTTATTTATTCTTGCAATTCTTTTATCACTTAAATTTAAAAGATTTTTTAATCTAACTAATAAATAATTGAAATTCTCAACTTGCTCCGGAATTATGTGTAATTGATAAACTTTTAAATTTCCTGCAATTATATTTCCAAAATAATCGACTATATTTCCCCTTGTAGGTGGGAGTTTCCATTCTCTAATTCTATTCTTGTCTGAAAGAGTAAGATATTTTTTATTTTCGTTTATTTGAAAAGAAAATAAACGGGCAACGATACCAAAAAAAATTACTACTTTTGCTGCTCCGATTATGAACATCCTTCTATTAATCACATCTGTTTTTCTTATTCCTGAATTAAATTTAATCATTTGTTTGATATGAAATTCTTTCGTTTAAAAAATTAAAAAATAAAAAAAATATTGGATAAAATAAAAAAGTAAAACCTGAGTTAATCAAATAATTTGTGTAATCAACTTTAATTAAAAAGACTAAATCCAAAATAATTACTTGAATTGAATTTATTAATAAAATTGTGAATAGTAATGATATCCAGTCCTTCATAAAGTTTGGGGTTAAAGTAATGTTTCTTATGTAAGCTGTTACTGAGCAAAGAATAAGGTAACAAAAACTACTAATTCCTATTGGTATACCTATTACAACATCATTAATTATTCCTGCAAAGAAAATTGCTAGATAACCTAATTGATCAGGATTTCTTAAAGTCCAAAAGAAAATTAATAGATGAACAAAATTAAAAGCAAAATATTCAATTTTTAAGTAATTAAAATCAAATTCATTAAATACAGAAAAAAATAGCATTATAAATGGTACATAGGATAAGAATATTTTTAAAAAAGGACTTTTATTAAGTGATGACATTATTCTTCTCCACCTATTTTATAAGAAACTATTTTTACATAGTTGAGTTGTGTAAAATCAGAAAAAAAATTAATTTTTCCTTCTGATATGTTGTTAATTTTTCCAATTGGTATACCAGGTTTGAATAAACCACCAAGACCTGAAGTGTAAGCAAAAATTTCTTTATTTTTAAAATCTTCTCTAAATTCTTCTTGAATATGTTCAATTTTTCCAAAATCACTTCCTGTTCCAGAAATCACAGCTTGTATGTCATCTGGCTCTAGAACAGATGGTATTTTACTATTAAGATCAGACAATAGTAATGCCCTTGAATTAGTATAATTTACCTCAATTATCTGGCCAACTAGATAAACATCATCAATAACTGCCATTCCAATTTTTACTTTATCTTTTGTGCCTTTATTTAATACTACTGATTTTAAATATGGGCTGTCTTTATCAATTAAAACTCTGGCAAAAATTTCTTGTGAATTTATACTTTCGTCAAGTAACTCTCTAAGCTTTTTATTTTCTGAAGTTAAAAACTCATTTTGTAATTTAAGTTGATCAGAATTTTCTATTTTAATTAAATCTTTCTGATGACTTTCATATAAGTCCATATGTGATTTGAATTTTGAAGTTATTTCTTTTAATTTATTTTCTGGGATTGATGCAATATGAGATGATCTATAAATTACTTCATTAATTCCTAATTTAACAAATTGTATTGCTTTAAAATTAAAATTACTTAGAACAATTACAAAAATTGATAAGATAATTAAAGTTAGTAAAGAAAATTTTTGTTTATCTTTTTTTTTTAAGAAAGCTGACCTAATGGCAATTACAAAATCATCTCTGCCAGTAGCCATTTTTCCTAATATTCAGATAACATAGTAGAAAAAGTTTCTTCTTGATCCAAAGCTTTACCTGTACCGACAGCAACACAAGATAATGGATCATCTGCTATATGAACTGGTAAACCTGTTTCTTTAGAAAACCTTTTATCGATATTTTTTAACAAAGCACCACCACCTGTTAAAGTTAAACCCATATCAACTAAATCAGCTGACAACTCAGGAGGAGTATTTTCTAACGCATCTTTAATTGCACCAACCATCTGTTTCATAATGTCGTTTAGTGCTTCAGCCGTATCTTCTTCTGTAATATTAACTTCCTTTGGAGTACCTGATCTTAAATCTCTTCCTTTAACTGGGTAAGTGTTTGTCCCAGTTGGAACTGCTGTTCCCATTTCTTTTTTTATTTTTTCAGCAGTAGTATCGCCAATTAATAAATTATATTCTTTTCTCATATAATCTACAATTGCTGTATCCATTGAGTCACCTGCAACTCTTAAAGATTTAGAGTAAACTAATCCACCTAAAGACATTACTGCGATTTCACTTGTGCCCCCGCCAATATCTACAATCATTGAACCAGTTGCTTCAGAAATTGGAAGATTTGCTCCAATAGCTGCTGCAATTGGTTCTTCAATTAACTGAACTCTTCTTGCACCCGCTGCTAGAGCACTGTCTTGAATTGCTTTTCTTTCAACTGGTGTTGAACCAGTTGGTACACAAATTAAAATTCGAGGATTAGCAAATGTGCTTCCTTTATGAACTTTTTTAATAAAATGTTTAATCATTTCTTCAGTAACTATAAAATCTGCAATAACTCCATCTCTTAAAGGTCTAATTGCACTAATATTACCTGGTGTTCTTCCAAGCATTGTTTTAGCTTCGTCTCCAACTGCTAGTACATTTTTTTTTCCACCTTGATCAACTATTGCAACAACTGAAGGTTCATTAAGAACTACTCCTTGACCCTTTAAAACTACAAGTGTATTGGCTGTTCCAAGATCAATCGCCATATCTTGGCTCCATATTTTTTTAACACTGCTAAATAACCCCATTATATCCCTCTTACTTTCTGACTTTCTTGCTCCATGGGAGCTGTTTTATCTCGTTTGATTATCATTTTATTTAATGCATTTATGTAAGCATTTGCTGATGCAACTAAAGTATCTGTATCAGCTGCTTGGCCTACAGTTGTTTTACCCTTTTCCTCAATTTTTACACTTACTGTAGCTTGTGCATCTGTTCCCTCTGTAACTGCATGAACTTGATAAAGCTGCAAGTTAACATCATGAGGATACAAAGTTTTAATACATTTAAATATTGCATCCACCGGTCCATCTCCAGTTTCTGTTGCATTTTTTACATCACCATAAACATCCAAAGTCATTTCTGCTTTTTGTGGTTCACCTGTTCCAGCAAAAACTTTTAAAGATTTAAGAGTAATTGCATTCACTTTATTATCTACAATTAAACTATCATCTACTAAGGCAATAATATCTTCATCGTAAACATGTTTTTTCTTATCTGCTAAGACTTTGAATTTTGCAAATGCATTTCCTACTACATCGTCAGTTAAATCTGGATAACCTAGACTGTTTAATTTATCTTTAAATGCATGTCGCCCAGAATGTTTTCCCATCACCAATGATGTTTGCTTAACCCCTACACTTTCAGGTGTCATTATCTCATATGTTTGTCTATTTTTTAACATTCCATCCTGATGAATTCCTGCTTCATGAGCAAAAGCATTTTTTCCAACGATAGCTTTATTATATTGAACAGGAAAACCTGTTGCGTTTGAAACAATTTTTGAAGCTTTGCTTAAAAGTGTTGTATTAATTCCAGTTTCGTAAGGCATTAAATCAGGTCTTGTTTTAATTGCCATAACAACTTCCTCAAGAGCAGCATTTCCTGCTCTTTCTCCTAGTCCATTTATTGTACATTCAATTTGTCTTGCTCCAGCTTGAACTCCAGCTAAAGAGTTAGCTACTGCCAAACCTAAATCATTATGACAATGAGTTGATAAAATTGCTTTATCAATATTTGGAACTTTATTTAATAAAGTTTCTATAATTGTAGTAAATTCAGATGGTATTGTGTAACCAACTGTATCAGGAATATTAATTGTTGTAGCTCCATTTTTAATTGCAAGCTCTACAGTTTTGCACATGTAATCCATATCGGTTCTTGTTCCATCTTCGCATGACCACTCAACGTCATCAGTAAACTTTCTTGCGTAAGCAACATGTTTTCCAATTGATTCGTAAACATCTTCTGGAGACATATTTAATTTATGCTTCATGTGTAAAGGGCTTGTAGAAATAAATGTATGTATTCTAAATCTTGGCGCATGTTTTAGAGCTTCATAAGCTCTATCAATATCTTTTACTGAGTGTCTTGAAAGTCCTGCAGGAATAGAGTTTTTTAAAATTTTACTTACTTCTGAAACAGCTTCAAAATCCCCTGGTGAAGCTATAGGAAAACCTGCTTCAATTATGTCTATACCTAACTCATCAAACACTCTAGCGATTTGAATTTTTTCTTCTAAACTCATAGACGCGCCTGGCGATTGCTCACCATCACGCATAGTAGTATCAAATATAAAGACTCTATCTTTATTGCTCATAACTAAAATTTTTAGAAAATCTATAATACAATCTATGAGAGAGATTGCAAAATAATTAGTTAAATAATCACTTTTAATGGACCATTTTAGGCTTACAAAAAATTAATTATAAATAGACTCAATTTTAGGCATTAATCTTAAAAGTTCTTTTGTATATTCATGGCCAGGTTTTAAAAATAAATCCTCAGTGTTTGAAACTTCACATAATTTGCCATCTTTTAAGACGCCAATTCTATCACACATTTGTCTAACAACTGGTAAGTCGTGACTTATAAACAAAATTGTTAAATTTAATTGTTCTTGAAGATCTTTAAGTAAATTTAATATTTGGGCTTGGATACTTACGTCCAAAGCAGAGGTAGGTTCATCACAAACTAAAAGTCTTGGTTGTGTGGCAAGAGCTCTTGCAATTGATATTCTCTGTCTCTGCCCTCCTGAAAATTCATGTGGATATCGATCTGCAGATTTTTGAGTTAATTCTACAGACTCAAGTAAGTCATAAATATAATTATTTAAATCTAAAGTAGATATAGATGGGTTATGAAGTGTAATTGGTTCTGCAATTATATCTTTTACTTTTAATCTTCCATTTAGTGAAGAATAAGGATCTTGAAATATCATTTGAATTTGTTTTCTAAATTTCATTAATTCAGATCTCTGTTTAATTTTGGTTATACAAACGTTGTCAAAGAAAATATCACCAGATGTAGGTTTAAATAAATTTACAATCATTTTAGCAATTGTAGATTTTCCACTCCCACTTTCTCCTACCAAGCCAAAAGATTCGCCCTCTTTTATTTCAAATGAAACATTATTAACAGCCATGACAGAATTTTTAGAATTTTCTGTAAAAAAATTATCATCAAAACTTTTATTCAAATTTTTTATCTGAACTAAATCTTGACTTATAATTTCTTTCTTTGACCATCTATTTAATATCTTGATATTATTTTCTTTTTTATCGTTGTTTTCTTTTTCAACTATTACAAATCTTGAAATTTTTTTATTAGTTGGTGGAACTGAGCTCACTAAACTTTTGGTATAATTTTCTTGTGGATTGGTTAATATTTTTTTGGTTTCACCGATTTCAACCAAATTACCACTTTTCATAACCGCTACACGATCAGCTGTCTCAGCTATAACTCCCATGTCATGAGTAATTAAGATAACTGCAAGATTTCTTTCTTTTGTTAATTTTTTAATAAGTTCTAAAATCTGAGATTGAATTGATACATCTAATGCTGTTGTTGGCTCATCTGCAATTAACAATTCTGGCTCACAACATAGAGCTAGAGAAATTACTACTCGCTGTCTCATTCCACCTGAGAATTGATGAGGATAATTATCAAATCTTGTTTCTGCATCTTTTATACCAACTTCTTTCAATAGATTTATTGATTTATTTTTTGCTTCCTCTTTACTTAGTTTAAGATGAGTTTGAATTGTTTCAATTAACTGCTCACCCACGGTAAGAATTGGGTTAAGTGAAGTTTGAGGATCTTGAAATATCAATCCAATTTTATTTCCTCTATATTTAACAATACTTTCAGAATTTTCATGAATGTTAAGATCACCCAAAATAACTGAGCCACTCGATACCTTACCTGGATCATCTATTAAATTTATAATAGCGTTTCCTACTGTACTTTTTCCTGATCCAGACTCTCCAACTAATCCTAAAATTTCTCCTTTGTTAACCTCAATATTTACATTCTTAGCAGCATAAACAGTTTCTTTTCTCATTTGATAATCAACACTAAGATTATTTATTTTTAAAAATGTCATTTTTTTAATTTTGGATTTAAAGTATCTCTCATCCAATCCCCTAATAAATTAATTGAAAATGCTAAAATAACTAAGAAAATTGCTGGAAAAAAAGTGATCCACCATTCTCCTGAAAATAAAAAGTCATTACCAAGTCTTATCAATGTCCCTAAAGAAGGTGTTGTTGGAGGTACACCAACTCCTAAAAAACTTAAAGTAGACTCTGCTAAAATAGCAAGAGCTAAACCAATAGTTCCAATTACTAATACTGGTCTTAAAATATTTGGTAAAATATGTTTAAACATAATAATTAAATTTGAAACACCGATTATTGTTGATGCTGAAACATAATCTTTATTTTTTTCGACCAAAGTTGCTGCTCTTGAAACTCTTGCAAATTGTGGCCACTCTGAAATCCCGATTGCAAATATTAAAACGTAAATTGCCATTTCATCATGCATTTCTCTCGAGATTAATCCTCTTGCTATACCATCAACCAATAATGCCATCAAAATACTAGGTACTGTTAACTGAACATCGGTTAACCTCATTACCATCATTTCATATTTTCCCCCAAAAAATCCAGCCGTTAATCCCAATCCAACTCCAAGAATTAAGCTAAAAATTATCGCAGAAAAACCTACAATTAAAGAAATCCTACATCCATACAAAATTGTTGATAGCATATCTCTTCCTTGTCCATCAGTGCCTAAAATAAATTTAGCCAGACCATCTTCTGTCCATGACGGTGGTGTGAATGCATCCATCAGTGATAGAGAGGACGGGTCAAAGGGATTGTAAGGTGTTATGAACTCAACAAAGAAAGAGCAGAAAAAAATTATAAATAAAATAGTAGATGATACAATTGCAGTAGGAGATTTAATAAAGCTATGATAAATATCACTATCTTTTACTCTTTCCCAAGTACTTAAAGATTTGTTATCCACTTGCTGTATCTCCTTTAACTCTTATTCTTGGATCAATTAGATAATAAAGAATATCAACTATAAAATTTATCATTACAAAAACAAAAGCTATAAATACTAAATAAGCTGACATGATTGGTATATCTACAAATTGAACTGCTTGAATAAATAAGAAGCCCATTCCAGGCCATTGAAAAACGGTTTCGGTAATAATTGAAAACGCAATTAAAGTTCCAATATTTATTCCTGCTATAGTTATTACAGGTATCAATCCATTTTTTAATGCATGTTTATATTTAATACTATTTTCGCTGATACCTCGAGCGCGTGCAAATTTAATATAATCTGTTTGTAATATTTCCATCATCTCTGCTCGCACAAGTCTGATAATATAAGTCATTTGGAAAAGGCTTAATGTTACTGAAGGAAGTATAATTGCTTTTAGCCCTGAAACTGTTAAAAAACCTGTAGTCCAAAAACCTAAATCAACAACTTCTCCTCTTCCAAATGAGGGTAATATTCCTAAGATTACTGCAAATAAATATATAAATAATATACCAATTACAAATGTGGGGAGCGAAACCCCCAACAAGGAGACTGCCAAAACAAAATCGCTTAAAAAGCCTTTTCGATTTATGCCGGTATAAACTCCTAATAATGTACCAGTTATAAGAGCAATTAATGCAGAAATAACAACAAGTTCAATAGTTGCAGGCAATCTTTCAACTATTAATTCTGAAACAGGTCTTCTTAATTGATATGAAATTCCAAACTCACCCTTTGAAGCATTAACTATAAATCTTGAAAATTGAACATGAATTGGATCCATCAAACCTAATGTTTCTCTTAATTCTGCTCTTTCCTCATCAGAAGTCTCTTCTCCAACCATGTTATTAATCGGATCTCCAACAAAATTAAATAAAGAGAAAGAAACAAAAGCGACAACCAGCATCACCAAAGCAGATTGAAACAGCCTTTTAAAAAAATATTTTATCAATTTGTGAAGGTTTAAACTTACAAGCCCTTTAAATTTTTAAAGGGCTTGTAATAATTTTTAATTAGTTAAAACTAGCAGTTCTGAATAACGGTTCGTTATTCGGTCTGATAGGAACATTAACATTGCTTTTAGATGCCCAAGAAATTACTTGGTGATGTAAAGGAAGATAAGAAATATCATCTTTTACTATTTTCCAAGCTTTTGCAATTGCAGCATTTCTCTTATCTAAATCAACTTCACCTTCCATAACTCTAATTGCAGCATCAACATCTGCATTACTAAAGTTAACTTTGTTCCAGCTAGCACCAGACTCATATAAGTAATGGAAAACATAGTGACTATCTAAAGTTGGAACACCCCATCCTAGCATATAAAAATCACCTTGATCATCTTTAAGCTCTTTGAAGTGTTTACTTTTAGTTTGAGCAAATAAGTTAACCTTAACTCCAATTTTACCCAACATTCCAACAACAGCAGTACATATTGCCTCATCGTTTACATATCTGTCATTAGGACATCTAAGTTCAACGTCAAAACCATTAGGATAACCTGCATCAGCTAAAAGTTTTTTTGCAGCATCAACATCGTAAGGTAATCTTTTATCAAGATCAGCTGTATATCCATTTACACCTGGGAAAGTTATAATTCCTGCTGGTTCACTTAAACCTCTCATAACTTTTTTCTTGATCGCTTCAATATCAATTGCTTGATAAAGAGCTTGTCTTACTTCTTTTTTCTTAAATGGATTATCACCTGTATTTCCAGTTCTTAATTTGTCAGCTGCTTGATCCATACCTAAGAAAATTGTTCTCATTTGAGCTGTGCTTTCAACTTTATGAGCTGAAGAAGATCCGATTCTTTTTAAGTCTTGGACAGGAGCATCAGTAACTATATCAATTTCACCAGATAATAAGGCTGCTACTCTTGTAGCTGCATTTTTAATAGGCATTAATTCAATTTGAGTCACTTTTTTGTCCTTCATTTCACCCCACCAATGTTTATTTCTTTTAAACACTGTCTTGGTGTTAGGCTCTCTTAAAGTTATTTTAAAAGGACCAGTTCCCATAGCATTAGTAGCAGAGAAAGTTTCTTGTCCTGCATCCCAATTTTGTGGAGACATTGCAAAGTTTTTCTCTGACCAAGCTTTAGACATTATAAAAATGTTTGATAGTTGGTTTAAAAGAATAGGATTTGGTTTGCTTGTAGTTATTTTAACAGAGTAATCTCCAACCGCTTCAACATTAGCAACAGTGCTGATGTATTCCTTAAAGTCAGATGTTCTTTGCTTAGCTCTTAATATACTAAAAACAACATCTGCTGATGTCATTCCAGAACCATCTGAAAACTTAGCATCTTCTCTTAAAGTAAAAATCCAAGTATTTGGATCAGTAGCTTTCCATTTTGTTGCTAAAGCAGGCCCTATTTTCATGTCCAAGCCTCTTTGAACTAGAGCTTCATAAACTTGTCTAGATACTTGAGTAGTTGGACCCTCATTTTGTGCATGTGGATCTAGTGTTAAACTGTCTCCTTGCATAGACCATTTAATAGTTTTTGCCCATGCTGAAGAAAATCCGAATACTAGAACTAATGACAATAGTATTCTTACTATATTTTTAGTCTTCATTATTCCCCTCGTTTTTTAAATTTATATAAAAAAGTATAAGTGAAATAATTGAATTATAGTAGCAATAATTTACTGATAAAATTTAACTTTTATCGCTATCTACTAATTTTTTCTTACCTATCCAAGGCATCATGGCTCTTAGTTCTGCACCAACTTTTTCTACAGGATGTTCGGCTAATTTAGCTCTCGTAGCAAGGAAATTTTTTTGACCATTTTTGCATTCATCCATCCATTCTTTAGTGAATTTTCCAGATTGAATTTCAGACAAAACTTCTTTCATTCTTTTTTTAGTTTCTTCTTTATTTACTACTCTCGGTCCAGATTGATATTCACCGTATTCAGCAGTATTCGAAATAGAATAATTCATGTTTGCAATTCCACCTTCATAAATTAAATCAACAATCAATTTAACTTCATGAACTGTCTCAAAATATGCCATTTCTGGTTCATATCCTGCTTCAACTAAAGTTTCATAACCATTTTTAATTAATTCAACTAAACCTCCACATAATACAGTTTGTTCACCAAATAAATCTGTCTCAACTTCATCTTTAAATGTAGTTTCAATAATTCCTGATCTTCCTCCACCAACTGCTGAAGCATAAGATAAAGCTAAGTCTCTTGCCTTTCCTGAACCATCTTGATGAACAGCAAATAAACAAGGCACTCCACCTCCTTTTTCATATTCACTTCTAACTAAGTGACCAGGTCCTTTGGGAGCAACCATAAAAACATCTAGATCTTTTCTAGCTTTAATTAAATCGTAATGAACATTTAAACCATGAGCAAAAGCGATACTTGTCCCCTCTCTTACTCGTTGTTCAATATGATTTTTATAAATTTCCGCTTGTAGTTCATCTGGCGTAAGAATCATTACTACCTCAGCCCACTCTGCAGCATCAGATAAATTCATTACCTTTAATCCTTTTGATTCTGCTTTAGCTGCACTCGATGAACCTTCTCTTAATGCTACAACAATATCTTTTACTCCACTATCTTTTAAATTTAATGCGTGAGCGTGCCCTTGGCTTCCATAACCGAAGATAGCAACTTTTTTGCTTTTAATTAGATTAACATCTGCATCTTTTTCATAAAACATTTTCATATCATCTCTCCTTTTAAATTAATTAAATATTTTAGCACCCCTAGTCATTGCTACTGCCCCAGTTCTCGAAGTACTAATAAGTCCTAAGGGCTTTAATTTTTTATTCATTTTATCAATTTCTCTTCTTAGAGCAGTTATTTGAATTACTGCTGAAGTTTTTGTTTCATCTAATATTACGGGATTAAATTTTTTACAAGCATTTAAGCATTTTTCAATTTTATTTCTTTTTCCTACAACCTTAAATAAAGCCATTTCTTTAAAAATTACGCCTTTATCTTCTCTTTTAAATTCAGCAACTTTATGAACAGGCACTAACTTTGTTAATTGGAGTCTTATTTGATCAATTACTTGAGGTGTTCCAGTGGTAACAATTGTTATTCTTGAAATATTTTTTACCGCATCAACCTCTGCAACAGCTAACGACTCGATGTTGTAACCTCGACCAGAAAATAAACCAACTACTCTTGCCAAAACTCCAGCCTCATTATCTACCCATACTACAAAAATATATGTATCTGGTTTTTGTTTCTTCGTAGGTATGCTGTAAGCTGACTTTGATTTCGGCATTATGATTATACTAAGGCTTTGCCTTTTCCTTTGATTTTGTTTTCCTCTTGATCATTTGGACCCAAGATCATTTGGTTATGAGGTTTTCCAGATGGTATCATTGGGAAGCAATTCTCGTTAGGATCCACATGACAATCAAATATAACTGGTCCATCATAATCAATCATCTCTCGAATTTTATCATCAAGCTCAGCTGGACTGTCTGCTTTAATTCCTTTGCATCCATAAGCTTCTGCCATTTTCATAAAATCAGGTAATGCTTCAGAATAACTTTCAGAATAATTTTTTTCATGCAATAATTCCTGCCATTGTCTAACCATTCCCATATATTGATTATTTAAAATAAATATTTTTATAGGAAGATTATATTGAACTGCAGTAGACATTTCTTGCATAGTCATTAAAACTGAGGCTTCTCCTGCAATATCAATTACTAATTTTTCAGGATGAGCAATTTGAACGCCGACTGCTGCTGGCAATCCATATCCCATAGTTCCTAAACCACCAGATGTCATCCATCTATTTGGTTTATTAAATTTGTAATGCTGAGCAGCCCACATTTGATGTTGTCCTACCTCGGTAGTAACATAAGTATCTTTATTCTTAGTTAATTCATAAAGTCTTTGAACGGCATGTTGAGGTTTTATGCTTTCATCACTATTTACAAAATTAAGAGAGTCTTTTTCTCTCCATTTTCCAATTTGTTCCCACCACTTAGCTATACTTGATTTATTTGACTTGCTATGACCATTTTTTCTTTTAGAAATTGTTTTATTAATTTTACTGATTACATTCGTAACGTCTCCAACTATTGCAAGATCTACTTTGATAATTTTATTAATTGATGATGGATCTATATCAATATGAACCTTTGTTGAATTTGGTGAAAACTCATCAATTTTTCCAGTAATACGATCATCAAACCTTGCACCGATATTAATTAAAAGATCACAATCATGCATAGCATTATTTGCTTCATAAGTGCCATGCATACCAAGCATTCCTAAAAATTGATTATCATCACCAGGGTATGCACCCAATCCTTGAAGTGTTGAAGTTATAGGAAAACCAGTTAACTCAACAAATTCTCTTAATGCCTGACTTGCTTTGGGTCCTGAATTAATTACTCCTCCACCACTATAAATTATTGGTTTTTTAGCTTTGCTTAATAATTTTACTAATTCATCAATTTGATCTTGAGAAAATTTATTATGAGATTTTCCATTTAATTTTTTTTCTTTATTTGGTTTTTTATATTTTGCTTTTGCAAACTGAACATCTTTTGGAATATCAATCAAAACCGGTCCAGGTCTTCCAGTTGTTGCAACTCTAAAAGCTTCATGCATAACTTTTGAAAGATCATTTATATCTTTAACTAACCAATTATGTTTCGTACAAGGTCTTGTAATTCCTGTAGTGTCACATTCTTGAAATGCATCTGTTCCAATTAAATGTGTTGGAACTTGACCAGAAATACAAACTAATGGTACAGAGTCCATATAAGCATCTGTTAAAGCTGTAACAACATTGGTTGCTCCAGGACCTGATGTAACTAAAACTACACCTGGTTTTCCTGATGATCTTGCATAACCTTCTGCCGCGTGACCAGCGCCTTGTTCGTGTCTAACCAAAATATGTTTTATAGAAGGATGGTTTTTTAATTCATCATAAATTGGTAACACTGCGCCACCTGGATAACCAAAGATATGTTCTACCTTCTGATCTTCAAGACACTTAAATACAATTTCTGCTCCAGTTAATAATTTTGGCATTAGGCAATCTAGCTGAAGTTGTACTCATTGGTCAAGTTTAAGAATGAAAATTTTAAATTTTTTTCAAAAAATTATTTATGTCTTGTGGCTTCAGTTTCATCCAACTAATCATGTTACCTCTAGCCCAAGTACTTTGTCTTTTGGCGTATTGTCTAGTTTTTATGGCTATTTTATCTCTAGTATCATTCAAATTTTTTTGTTTTTTTAAATATTCTCTAATTTCATTAACTCCAATGGCCTTGTTGGCAGTTTTATCTTTTTTAACTCTTAACTTTATGAGATCTTTTACCTCTTTTATTGCTCCATTTTTTATCATCTCCCTTGTCCTTACATTGATACGTTCAATTAATTCTTGTCTAGGAAAATCAATATAAACTTTAAAAAAATCATCTTCCACGAAGTTTGATTTTGTATTTTTAAACCATTCAGTTAGAGATTTTTTTGTAAACTTTTTAACTTCATAAGCTCTGATGGATCTTTGAGAGTCTGTGGGATTTATTTTTCCTCTTGAGGATGGATCTAATTTTAATAGTTTTTCATAAAACTTTTTTTGTCCAAGTTTTTTTTGCAATTCTCTAATTTGATTTCTTAATTTTAGTGTAATATTTGGTATTTTAACTAAACCATTAGTTAAAGCTTTAAAGTATAAACCTGTGCCTCCAACAAGAATTGGAATTTTTTTTCTTTTTTGAACTTCCCTAATTTTTTTAATTACTAGTTTAAGCCAATCACCTGTCGAAAAGTTTTTCGTTACAGTATGAAAACCGTACAAATGATGTTTTATTTTCTGATATTTTTTTGGATCTGGTCTAGCTGATAATATGTTAAGTTCTTTGTATACTTGCATGCTATCTGCGTTGATGATCTCTCCATCAACTTTTTTTGCAACTTTAATAGCAAAGTTTGATTTACCTGAAGCTGTAGGACCAGATATTAATATGATCTTGGATTTTAAATCCATTATTAGTCTAGCTTAACACCAATGTATCGTCTTTGATTTTGATTATTATAGATTGCAAGTAAAACTGTCTTTTGATTTGAATTAAGAACTTCTTTAGTAATATTTCTTAAGTCTTCAGCTGATCTGATTTTTTTCTTCTGAGCTTCAACAATAATACTATTGAGCTCTATTGAATTTGCTACAGGGCTGTTGTTTGCAATTTTTGTTATCACAAGTCCTGTTGTCTGATTTGGTAAATTTCTATTTTTAATATCTTCTTTAGTTAATGGTCTTACTGCAATTCTTAGGCTTTCAATTATTTCTTCATTATTTTGTTTTTGATTTTCTTGATTTTTACTTATTTTAAAATCATCCGAAGTTTCTAATCTTCCTAAAATAACATTTTTGATAATCTCTTTTTTATCTCTCCAAACTTTAACTTCAACTTTTTTTCCAACTTCTGTTCTTGCTACAATAGCTGGAAGTTCTTTCATTTGATTTATTTTTTCTCCATTAAATTCTAAAATAATATCACCAGCTTGTATTCCTGCTTTTTCTGAAGGACTGTTTTCAGCAACGCTTGCGACTAATGCCCCTCGGGCCTTATCTAATTTTTCAACTTCAGCAATTTCTTTTGTAACATCTTGAATTCTAACACCCAGCCAACCTCTTTTTGTTTCACCAAATTCAATTAATTGTTTAATTACAATTTGAGCGCTGTTTGATGGTATGGAAAATCCAATACCTATAGAACCGTTACGTCCTAGAATTGCGGTATTAATTCCAATTACATTTCCTTCCATATCAAATAAAGGTCCACCTGAATTTCCTGAGTTAATAGAAGCATCTGTTTGTATAAAATCTTCATATCTTGATAAACCAATTGATCGATTTCTTGCTGAAATAATTCCTGCAGTAACAGTTCCACCTAAACCAAATGGATTTCCAATTGCTAAAACCCAATCTCCAATTCTTGCTTTATCAGAATCTCCAAATGCTACTGGAATAAACTTTTCATCTGTTTCTAATTGCAAAACAGCAATGTCCATTAGAGGGTCAGCACCTAGAACCTTAGCTTTAAATTCCTGGTCTCCATTTACCCTAACAATAATGTCGTCAGCATCTTGAATAACGTGATTATTTGTAACTACAATTCCTTTCTCGTCTATTATAAACCCAGAACCTAAAGCAGCTGATTGTCTTTCCTGAGGTGTTCCAAATTCTTTAAACATATCCTCAAAAGGAGACCCTGGAGGAAATTGAAAAGGAAAAGGATTAGAAGTTGTTGTGATAGTGGTTGTTGTAGAAATGTTTACAACAGATGGCATTAATTTTTCTGCAAGATCTGCAAAGGAAGCAGGAACTGGTTTAGAGTTTACATTTAGCGAAAAGCTAAATGATATTACAAGGGTTAAGAATATAAGTTTAATCTTATTCATATTAACTCTTAATAAAATAAACAATTATAAAACCTATAAATGCAAAAATAAGTCCACCTGATCTAAGCTGACTATCTTTAACAAGTTCTAGTTTTTTTAACATACTTTTCATTTTTGCTGGAAATAAGGCGTACAAAATTCCCTCAATGAATAAGAATAGACCAAAAGCTATAACTAGCTCACGCATTTAAGAATTATTGTTGGATTTCAGGTTTTATATTTCCAAAAAATTTAAAAAATTCACTATCAGGTGATAAAATTAAAGAAGTTTCACCACCAATAAGAGCTTTTTCATATGCTTGCATAGCTCTGTAGAAAGCAAAAAATTCTGGATCTTGACCAAAGGCGTCAGCAAATATTTTGTTTCTTTCTCCGTCACCTTCCCCTTTCATAATCTCGGATTGTTTTTGAGCATCTGCTAAGATTACAGTAACTTCTTTGTCCGCAGTTGATGTAATCGTAACTGCCATCTCTGCTCCTTTTGCTCTAAATTCTTTTGCTTCTCTCTCCCTTTCAGTTTGCATTCTTCTATAAATTGCATCACTGTTAGCTTGAGGTAGATCTGCTCTTTTAATTCTGACATCAACAATAGTAATTCCAAAGTTTTTTGCTTCGTTATTAACACCCTCTTTAATTAAAGCCATTTGCTTAGATCTATCTTTAGATAATAATGTTTGTAATTCTTCTTGACCTAGTACATTTCTAATTCTTGAATTTATAATTGTAGATAATCTTGATCTTGCAACTCTTTCGTTCCCCACTGAAATATAAAACTTAAGTGGATCAACTATCTTAAATCTTGCAAATGCATCCACAATTAATCGTTTTTGATCTGATGCAATAACCTCTTCTGGTGGAGCATCTAAGTTTAAAATTCTTTTATCTAAATAAACAACGTTTTGAATGAAAGGAATTTTAAAATTTAATCCTGGCTTCATTATAATTCTTTTTGGATCACCAAATTGAAGAATAATTGCTTGGTTAACTTCCTTAACTATAATTATTGATAAAAAGGCTACAACACCTATTGCAACTAGTACTCCTGCTAAAATTTTTCCAGCTTTCATTTTAATTTGTCGCTTTCTTTTTTAACTCAGGCAAAGGTAAGTATGGAACTACACCTGAACCTGCATTTTTTTCAATAATTACTTTATCAATATCTGCTAAAACTTTTTCCATAGTTTCTAAATACATTCTTTCTTGAGTAACTACTTTAGCATTTTTATACTCGTTATAGATTGCTATAAATCTACTTGCTTCACCCTCTGCTTTAGCAACAACCTCTTTCTTGTACGCTTCTGCTGCTTGTAAAATTTTTTGCGCTTCCCCTCGTGCTCTTGGAATTACATCATTGGCATAAGCTTCAGCTTCGTTTTTAGATCTTTCCATATCTGCTCTTGCAGCCTGTACATCTCTAAATGCATCAATTACTTGATCAGGTGGGTCAGCCTTTTGTGTTTGAACTTGTGTAATTTGAATTCCACTTTCGTAATCATCTAAAATACTTTGTATTATATTTTGTGTCTCAACCTCAATTTTAGATCTACCTTCTGTTAAAATTGGTTGAATATCACTTTTTGCAATTACTTCCCTCATCGCAGTTTCGGCAGCCGCTTTAACAGTTCCTTCTGGGTCTTGAATTTTAAATAAAAAATTCCCAGCATCTTTAATTACCCAAAATACTGAAAAGTCTATGTTAACGATATTTTCATCCCCAGTTAACATTAAACTTTCTTGTGGAACATCAGCAACAC
This sequence comes from uncultured Pelagibacteraceae bacterium, assembly GCA_902593285.1. Lineage (GTDB taxonomy): Bacteria > Pseudomonadota > Alphaproteobacteria > Pelagibacterales > Pelagibacteraceae > Pelagibacter. The sequence goes on along the minus strand of CACJHW010000001.1, from coordinate 183,707 downwards.
CGCCACCTGTAGAGAAACCACTGTCTCTTTCAGATCTAAATCCTATATCCATTCTATTAACCTTAGTGACCTTTGGAGTTTGCACTGTTTCAACAGGAAACGGGATATGATAGTTCAAACCAGGCTGTGTAGTTTTTACAAACTTACCAAATCTTAATACCACCCCTTGTTCATCTGGTAGTACTCTATAAAGACCACTTGCCAACCATACAAAAGCTAAAACTAATAAAATTAAACTTATAGATTTACCTCCTGAAGTTTTTCCACCAGGTAAAAATCTTTTAATTTTATTTTGAAGATCTCTAATTAATTCGTCGATGTTTGGTGGTGTCGGACCTCTACCTGATCCATTACCGCCGCCACCTCCACCAGGAGGTGATCCCCAAGGACTTTGACCTTTAAAATCGTCTGACATATGCCAAAGTATATAGTGTCTTTATTACAAAAAACAAGTAATGATACTTTTATGACTGATAAAAAACCTGAACTTAGTGCCGCAATGAAAAGTAAGCTAGAGCCCAAAAAATTCACTAAAAATCCTATTCTTGGAACTAAGTTTACAATTGCAATCTCCAGTGCAAAAGGTGGTGTTGGCAAATCTACATTTGCGACGAATCTTGCTTTAGCTTTGAAAAAAGTTGGATGCAAAGTTGGTCTTTTAGATGCAGATATTTATGGTCCATCAATTCCTAAAATGTTTGATATTAATGAAAAACCAAAAAGTGATGGTCAAAAATTAGATCCAATTACGAAATATGAAATTCAATGTATGTCCATAGGTTTTTTAGCTGATCAACAAACACCCATGATTTGGCGTGGTCCAATGGTGACGAGTGCTATTAAAACTTTTACTCAAAAAGTTAATTGGAAAGATTTAGATTTTATTATTGTTGATATGCCACCAGGAACTGGTGATACTCAACTTACATTTTCTCAAGAAATAAAAATGGATGGTGCAATTATTGTAAGTACACCTCAAGAAGTAGCTCTTTTAGATGTTAAGAGAGGAATTAAAATGTTTGATAAACTTGGAGTTAAAATATTAGGTTTAGTTGATAACATGAGTTTTTTTATTGGAGATGATGGTAAGAAATATAAAATTTTTGGAGAAGGTGGAGTTAAAAAAACTGCAGAAGAATTTCAAAAAGAATTTTTAGGTGAAATTCCAATTAATCCTGAGGTTGGAAAAAATGGAGATGAAGGTAAGCCTATTGTTGAGGCTAATCCAGAACATGAAATTTCTAAAATTTATTTAGATTTTGCAAATAAAATTAAATCAACTTATCTTTAAGATCAAAGGCTATCATCAACTCATTCCACTCTCTCTTAGAAAGTCCTGAGCTTTCTAAATCAATGTTATCACCTTTAATAAGTTTTTGAATTATTACTTTTCCTTTTGCTGAAACTTCAGTACCGCCTACTCTATAATCCATGAATGCATCATATGTTATTGGTACCCATTTTTTAACTGTATCCAACATTATGTCCGCATAAACTCTTATTTCATATTGAGCATGACTATCAGCTCTTAGTCTTAAAAAATTCATTAAATTTAACAAATCAGTTTTCCAATACCATTGGGTATAAGTATTTAATGTTAAATTCATTCGTGCTAATTCTCTAGCTAATCCTTTTTTATTTTCGTTAATAGTAGAGCCATCAAATCTTTCATTCAACATAGTTTCGTAATTATCATATGTTCTCTCAGCATCATTTTTTAACAGTTCTAAAACTTCTTCAGCTTGTTTGCCTTCCAAAACATCTCCTCGCCCCTGTCTGTTGCTGGTTGATTGAGCAGCTAAATTGTCTAGAGATGGTAAATAAAATTCTTTATCTAAAATTGAATACCTAGCAGAGTATTCATTGACATTAGCGGTCCTATGTCTAATCCACTGTCTTGCAATAAATATAGGAAGTTTAATATGATATTTTACTTCACACATTTCGAATGGTGTACTATGCCAATGTCTCATTAAATATTTAATTAATCCTTTATCTGTTGAAACTTGTTTTGTACCTTTGCCGTAAGAAACTCTTGCTGATTGAACTATAGATGTATCATCACCCATGTAATCAATTACTCTAACAAAACCATGATCTAAAGCTGGAATTGCCTCATATAGAATTTTTTCAAGTTCTGGAGCAGTAACTCTTTTTGTACTATTATTTTGAGATTGTTGGTTTTTAATTTCAGCAGATTGTTCATTAGTTAATTTCATATTGGAAGAGCGTTTTAATACTTCATACATTAAATTTAATAAATATTAAAATTCTATTTATTCAACTTATAATGGATTTGATCTTTAGCTATTTAGTTTAATTTTTTTTTGGTTTAGTTAATAAAATGTAAATAAACCAAGGTAAATAAAATATTATTGAGTAATAACTAAACTTACTTTTACCAAACTTTCGTATTGGTGATAGAGCTGGTACCTCAGCAATTTTATAATTATTCCTATAGGACTTTGCTAAAAGTTCAATTGCAAAAGTAAAACCTAATTTTGATTCGATCGGGAAACTTTTAATTACTTTACTAGAAAATAATTTTATTCCATTTGTTGGGTCTTTAGTTGGAAGTGATGTAAGATTATCTAATATAAATGAAACAATCTTAACCAAAATACTCTTTATAAATGGTTGTTTAACTTGATGATAATCTCCTCCAGCCATTAATCGACTAGCACATACCACATCATAGCCTTGTGTGAATTTGTTATACATATCAATAATAACTTCATAGTTTTGATGATCCTCAGCAGTGTATAACATGGTCGATTTTGCTTCTGACATCTCGAAAGCTGTTTTCATAGCTCCATTTAGACCAGTATATTTATTTTTGACTAAAATAATTTTATCATCATTAAAGTTGTCTTTGACAACAGCAATGGTTGGGTCATCTATAAAATCATAGACGACTAAAATACGGAAATTTAGGTTAATCTTTTTTTTTATATTGCTTAAAGTTTCAGAAATATTGTGTTCCTCACGAAAAACTGGTATCACTATTTCCAAGTCATATGTCATATTAAGTAAATTTTATAAATTAATAATATATATAGATCAATAACAGTAGAAATAAAATTATGAAAGCTAAAGACTCTAAATTTGGAAAATTAAATTATTGTCAAGTATGTAATTCTAAAAAACTACAAAAAATTATTAAAATGGGATCAACAGGGTTATGTGACTCTCTTCTCACAAAAAAACAATTAAAAAAAGAAAAAAGCTATCCACTTAATTTGGTTAGATGTACAAATTGCCAATTAATCCAACTAGATTATACAGTCAACAACAAAGAGGTATTTCATTTAAAATATCCATATAAGAGTGGGATAACAAAACCACTAACCAATTTACTACACAGTACAAGTAAATATCTAAGAGATAATTTTGAATTTTCTAAAAACCCTTTAGCTATTGACATTGGATCTAATGATGGAACTCTGCTTAGAGGATTTAAAAAACAAAAATTTGAAGTTTTAGGTGTAGAGCCAACAAATATTGCAAAGTTAGCTAATAAAAATGGAATAAAAACCTTGCAAAGTTTTTTTGACATTCAATCAGCTAAAAAAATATCAGAAAAGTTTCAAAAAGCAGAGGTTATTACTGGCACAAATATATTTGCTCATATAAATAAACTAAATTCATTTATGGAGGGAGTTAAGTTATTGCTGGATAAAAAAAAAGGACTTTTTGTTACAGAGTCACATTATGCAGTGAATATTATAGAGCAACTTCAATATGACTCAATTTATCATGAACATCTAAGATTTTATTTACTAAAACCTTTAGATGTCTTAATGAGAATGTATGGCTTTAAAATAATTGATGCCATAAAAATTCCAAATTATGGTGGTTCAATACGTGTAATAGCATCACTCAATCAAGAGATTAAACCTTCTAATAATGTAAAAAAAATATTAAATTATGAGAGATCCAAAGGTTTTTACACATCAAAAAAATATACCAAGTTTTCGAATGATATAAAAAAAAATAAAAAAAAACTCTCAGATTTACTTCTAAATATTAAAGAAAAGAACAAACGAATTGTTGGGATAGGTTGTCCAGGCAGATGTATAACTTTATTAGCGTACTGCAATATTAATAATAGAATTTTAGATTATATTGCTGAGCAAAGCACCTCTTTGAAGCTAAATTTATATACACCTAATACTCATATTCAAGTTTTAGATGAAAAGTATTTTTTTAAAAAACAACCAGATTATGCTTTAATTTTATCTTGGCACTACGGAAAAAATGTAATGAAAAATTTACGAGATAAAGGCTTTAAAGGAAAATTCATATTACCTCTTCCTATTCCAAAGATAATAAATTGATTTTAGTAAATTTTATTGTTTTTTATTAGCTCAATCTCTTTATCAACCATAATCTTCACAAGCTTTTTAAAACTCGTTTTTGGCTTCCACTTGATGGCTTTATATAATTTACTAGCATCTCCTAAAAGGCTCTGTACGTCATTTGGTCTAAAATAATACGGGTCTATTTTTATAACAGTCTTATTTGTTTTTTTATCAATACCTACCTCTTTAGTTCCTTTACCTTTCCAGATTATTTCAAAGTTAAGTTCTTTACCTGCAGCTTCCACAAAATCTCTTACACTGTAATGAGTATTTGTCGCAATAACAAAATCATCAGCTTTTTTTAATTGAAGCATTTTCCACATAACTTCACAATATTCCTTTGCATATCCCCAATCTCTTTTAGCATTAAGATTTCCTAAATATAAATATTTTCTTTTCTTATTCTTAACTTCTATTAACCCTCTTACAATTTTTTTTGTGACAAAATTTAGCCCTCTCCTTGGTGACTCATGGTTGAACATAATGACATTGGATGCAAATATTTTAAAATTATCCCTATAATTCCTTGTTGTCCAATATCCTAAGGTTTTTGCTGAGGCATAAGGAGACTCTGGATTAAATTGAGTATTTTCATTTTGAATATTATTTTCACTATTACCAAACATTTCTGATGAAGAAGCTTGTAAATATTTAATATTTGGTTTTATATTTTTAATCGCCTCTAAAACTCTTAATGGACCAACTGCAACAATATCGTATGTATATTCTGGTATTTCAAAACTTACTTTCACATGGCTCTGTGCACCTAAATTATAAATTTCATCAGGTTTAATTCGTCTAATTATATTTTGAATATTTTCTGAACTACTAAGATCGCCATATTCTCGTATAATTTTTTTATTTGAAGACTCTTCATCTCTTGATGTTGATAAAATATGATCAATTCTCTGAGTATTTGGCATAGAAGATCTTCTAACCATTCCATGAACAATATAATTTTTTTTAATTAAGAATTCTGCAAGATAACTTCCATCTTGACCAGTTATTCCTATTATTAAAGCCCTTTTTTTTGTCATTTTTAAATATTAATTGATTATAACTCTTTTATTCATTTTGGAAGAAATTAATGATTTATTTATGATGTAGTGTATTCGATTTGCAATAAAAAAACTACTTCTATCAATCTTTTTTAGATTAATAGACTTCGCAAACCTTTTCAAATTAGCCAAAGTTGGACTTATTCTAAAATCTGTTTTTGATAAATTTCCCAAAAAAAGAATTTTTTTTGAATTTATACTTTTAATATTCTTTAACTTATATAATTGGAATTGATCTGATAATTTTTTTGTGCTGCTACTAAGAATTAGGCAATCATTATCGCTTGTTTTGACTCTTAGCTGGTGAATTGATTTTTTATGCTTTTTTAAATTTCCTACTAATATTTTAATCTTAATTTTTATTTTAGACTTAAAGATGATATCCCCTAATATATAATTATTTTCATTTTTAATATGATTTTTAATATCAACTTTTGTAGAATGTATATTTCCAAATATTAATTCCAAATAATATAAAGTATGACAATAATAGTTAAATAATATGCCTCCTCCTTTCGTATGATAATTCTTCCAACTTTTATCCATAGATCTATTAAAAATTACCCACTCTAAATAAGCTTCTTTAATTATGGTTTTGGGATGAAATATCTTTTTTTTTAAAAGTTGAAATGCTGGTAAATATGCCAGTGTATAATTAACCATATGAGATAAGAAGGGTTTTTTATTTATTAGATAAATAACTTCTTTTAAATCCTTACTAGACTTAGTGCATGGTTTCTCACAAAAAATATGTTTATTATTTTTTACCGCATAAGAAAGAATCTTTTTATGTGTAATAGGAGGTGTAGAGACAATCAATGCATTAACCTTTTTATCCTTAACTATTTTTTTCCAGTCAGTGTATATTTTAATATTCTTTGGTAAATTTGGAATATTTTTTTTATTTTTAAAACAAAATGAAATTACTTTGAATAAGTTGCTCCTAAGAAGAGCTCTATAAATAACATTATATCCAAAGTTTCTACCTATTATTCCAACTAAAATTTTTTTATTTTTTTTCACTTATCTTTAATCATTTAATTGTTGTTGATTTATTATCAATTTTATTTGAAATATTATTTTATTAAATTGAATATTATATATCATGTTTTATATTATATATGTTGGTTTTCCAACTATGACGATAAACGAATTTCGTAATAACCATTGCGGACGTGGGGGCAGTACCCACCACCTCCACCATTTTTTTATGGGGGTGAAATAGATTCGACGGGTGACTAAAGGCTATTCTTTCGTTCGGGATTGTTCCACCGTAACGGGCTAATTTATAATTGCTAACGAAAGTTACGCACTTGCTGCCTAATTAACTTAGTTAATTAAGCAAACGGGGTTTGGGGCACCTGGCAACAGAACGCCCCCTACTTAATTTAATTTTTTTTTAATTTCAGCTTGAGCGGCAGCCAACCTTGCAACAGGAACTCTATAAGGTGAACAAGAAACATAATTCAATCCTGCATTAGAACAAAAAAATATACTATGAGGGTCTCCTCCATGCTCTCCACAGATACCTAGCTTTAGATTTTTGTTTTGTTTTCGTCCTTTTTCGACTGCTATTTCAACCAAATCTGAAACTCCTTCATCTATTGAAACAAAAGGATCAACAGAAAATATTTTGTTTTCTAAATAATCATTTAAAAATTTGCCACTGTCATCTCTACTGATCCCAAAAGTAGTCTGAGTTAAATCATTTGTTCCAAAACTAAAGAATTCTGCATGCTTAGCGATCTCCTTTGCTTTTATTGCTGCTCTAGGTAATTCAATCATCGTTCCTACTAAAAACTCTATTTTCAATTTATTTTCTTGTTGAACTTGACTAGCAGTTCTAATTACTAATTCTTTCATTATTTTAATCTCAGCCTCTGTAGATACTAAAGGTATCATTATTTCAGGAAATGCAGATTTAATTTTATTTTTTTTAAGGTAAACCAAAGCTTCAAATATTGCTTTGCATTGCATTTCATAAATTTCAGGAAAAGATATTCCCAGACGACATCCTCTATGACCTAACATAGGATTTTGCTCATGAAGCTCTTCAATTCTTGACTCAACCTCTTTAATTGGGAGATTAACTATACTAGCAACCTCATTAATTTCCTTTTCTGTACGTGGTAGAAATTCATGTAATGGTGGGTCTAATAATCTTACTGTAACAGGTAATTCACTCATGATTTTAAAAATATCTATAAAATCTTTTCTTTGATGTGGTAACAGTTTTTGTAATGCTATTGCTCTGTCTTCTTTTGTTTTAGATAATATCATTTCCCTTACAGATAAAATCCGTTCTTCATCAAAAAACATATGTTCAGTTCTGCATAATCCAATACCTTCTGCACCAAAATCTTTTGCTGTTTTAGTATCTTTTGGAGTTTCAGAATTTGTTCTTACTTTTAATTTTCTAAAGCTATCTGCCCAAGACATTAACTTGGAAAAATCACCAGATATTTCAGGCTTCACAGTTGAAACACTTCCAGCAATAATTCTTCCAGTTGATCCATCAATAGTGATTACGTCTCCTTCTTTAATTTCAATTGAAGAAGTTTTAAAAGATTTATTATCATAGTTTATATCAATTTCACTTGATCCTGATACACATGGTCTCCCCATACCTCTTGCAACAACAGCTGCATGACTTGTCATTCCTCCTCTGGCAGTCAAAATTCCTTTAGCAGCATGCATTCCTTGTATATCTTCTGGGGAGGTCTCTACTCTAACCAAAATTGTATCTTGCATCATTGCGGTTAATCTTTCAGCCTCTTCTGATGTAAATACAACTTTACCACTGGCTGCACCTGGTGATGCTGGCAATCCATTTGCTATTATATTAATTGAACTTTTTTCATCCAAAGTAGGGTGCAAAAGTGTGTCTAAAGAATTTGGGTCAATTCTTAATACGGCTTCCTTTTTAGAGATTAATTTTTCTTTAACCATATCAACTGCGATCTTGACTGCTGATTTTGCTGTTCTTTTTCCTGATCTTGTTTGAAGCATCCATAGTTTACTATTTTCAACTGTAAACTCTACGTCTTGCATATCTTTGTAATGCATCTCTAATTTTTTCAAAATTTTTTGGAGTTCTTTAAAAACTTTTGGCATAGATTCTTCCATTGATAATTCTTTTACTTTAGCGTCTCTCCTAGCTTTTCTTGTTATGTATTGAGGAGTCCTTGTGCCCGCTACAACATCTTCACCTTGAGCATTAATTAAATACTCACCATATATTTCATTTGATCCATCTGATGGATTTCTTGTAAACACAACTCCTGTTGCACAATCATCACCCATGTTTCCAAAAACCATTGATTGAACATTTACTGCAGTTCCCCACTCTGCTGGGATTTGATTTAGTTTTCTGTAAACTTTTGCTCTATTACTTTCCCAAGATAAAAATACTGCACTAATTGCTCCCAGCAATTGTTCATGAACATCTTGGGGAAAATCTTTTTTTGCCTTTTCTCTTACTGTTCTTTTAAAATCTTCAATTAATCCATCCCAATCACTTTCATCTAAATCTGTATCTAACAAAACACCTTTCGTAAGTTTATAATTTTCAATTAATTCCTCAAAATGATAACCTTCTACACCCATTACAACGTTACTGTACATTTGAATGAATCTTCTATAACTGTCTTTGGCAAATCTTCCATTTAAAGTTTTAGTTGCTAAAGCTTTGACTGTTTTATCGTTCAGACCTAGATTTAGAATAGTATCCATCATACCTGGCATTGATACTCTTGCACCAGACCGCACAGACAACAAAAGTGGATTTTTTAGGTCCCCAAATTTCTTAGAAACATCTTTTTCGATTAATTTTAATTCTTTTTTAATTTGAGAAATTAAAATTTTATTTAATTTTTTTTTATCCTTATAAAAAATTTCACAAACTTTTGTAGATATTGTAAAACCAGGAGGCACTGGAAGACCCATTCTTCCCATTTCAGAGAGATTAGCACCTTTTCCTCCTAAAAAGTTTTTAGGATTTTTAATTTTTTTACTATCCTTAGAATTAAAGTTTAATATAAGTTTTTTCATTAATGGGAGTCAATTAGAGAAAAATTAACATAATTGTTAAACGTTTTACACATCATTTGGATTAGTTCCAGCCTATTCTTCTTTATGACTGGATCATCCTCGTTCACAATTACATTATCAAAAAAGTCAAAAACCTCTCTTTTAACACTAGCTAAATTGTCCAACGTTTGAACATAATTTTCATCTTTATTATTAATGCCTGAAAAATATTTCCTTAATTCACTAATTTTTTTAAATAGGTTTTTTTCTAACTCAGTTTTAAAAATACCAGGGTCAGTTGTATTTGATAACTCTATTTTATTATTTTTTAATTCACCGTCTAAAATGTTTGAGGCTCTTTTATAGCTTGCAATAATATCTAAACCATCTGGTTTGTTAATAATTTTATTTAAATGTTTAGCTTTATTAAAAATAATAACAGATTGATCTAAGTTAAAAGAACTGGTTGATGCTTGAACTATATCATTTCTAATATTTTCTTCCTTCATGTGATATTTTAATCTATCCATTAAAAAATCTGATAACTCATTTTGTAAAGATTTATTATCAATATCAAAACCTTGATCTAAATACAGGCTTAAAGAATAATTAATTAAATCTTTTATTTTAAAATCTTTTTTATTTTCAACTATTATTCTTATTACTCCTAATGCTAATCTTCTTAGAGCATATGGATCTTTAGAACTTGTTGGCTTTTGATTTAAACCAAAAAAACCAACTAAAGTGTCTATCTTATCAGCTAAAGAAAGGGCTATGCTAAATGGTTTTTTTGGGACACTTGAGCCTGATCCTGTGGGTAAATATTGCTCACTTATGGCCAAAGCCAAATCTTTATCAAAACCTTGTGCAATAGCAAAATAACCTCCCATTACACCTTGGAGTTCTGGAAATTCACCCACTAGCTCTGATAATAAATCAACTTTACAAATTGATGCTGATAATTCAACTTTTTCTTTACTAATTAAAAGTTCATCAGATATCATTCCACCCAATTTTCTCATTCTTTGAGCTTTATCAAAATAACTTCCTAATCCTCTAAAATAATTCATTGATTTTAATTTAGTAACTTTTTTGACCATATTTTGAGATTTATCTTTTTTCCAAAAAAATTCTGCGTCACTTAATCTTGCTTCGACCACTCTTTCATTTCCTAATTTAATTAATCCCTTTTTATCTTTTTTATTTGCGACCACTAAAAACTCATTAGTAATATTTTCTTTATTATCAAATACAGGGAAATATTTTTGATGGTATTGCATGGTAATAATCAATATTTCTTTTGGAATATTTAAAAATTTTTTATCAAATTCACAAAGAAGGATATTTGGTTGATCTGTTAAATCTACAACCTCATTAAGCAATCTAGGATTATGTTGAATTTTAATATTTTTATTTTTTAATATATTGTTGAATTTTTTTTCTATTAACTTTTTTCTTTCGTTGTGATCAACGATAATATCAATTTTTTTAAAAAAACTTTTATAATTTTTAAATTCTAAGAATGACTTTTTATTTTCCTCAAATTCTTTATCAATAAAAGTTGAGTTAGAAGATGTTAGATGATGAAAATTAAAATTTAATTTTTTTTTATCAAATACAGCTAGAATTGATTTTAACGGTCTCCCCCAATTTAGGTCAAAAGTTCCCCAATACATTGATTTTTTCCATTGAATTTTACTTAACAATATTGGGATAAATTCCTCTAGCAATTCATGTGTGTGCAGTTTTTTCGATTTTGTCTTGAAAAAATAAAATTCTCCTTTATCGGTTTTCTTTTGGTAGAGATCCTTTTTTAATATTTTATTTGACCTAACAAACCCGTCTACTGCTACCTCTGGTGACTTGATATTTGGACCTTTAATCTCCTCAGATTTTAGTACAACATTTTTTTGAACACCTTCAAATAATACCACTAGTCTGTTTGGCGTTGAGTATGATGAGCTTTTTTTAAATAAAATTGATTTTTCTAAAAAAAAATCATTAAAACTTTTAAGTAAGTCTTCCCTTAAATTTTGTTGAAGATTTGAGGGTATTTCCTCGCTAAATAATTCTAAAAAAAACTCTGACATTATTTTTGACTATCTAACCAAACGCCTGCTGCAGATTTTGTAATATCTCTTATTCTAGCAATATAACCTGCTCTTTGTGCGACACTGATTGCACCTCTTGCATCCAAAATATTAAACACATGACTAGCTTTTAAACATTGATCATATGCTGGTAAAGAAATTTTTTTTTCTACCAAATCTTTTGCCTCGGACTCATGCATTTCAAACATTTTCAAAAGTGTTTCTACATTCGCGTGTTCAAAATTGTATGCTGAAAATTCTTTTTCGGCTTGATGAAATACTTCGTGATATTTTACACCTTCATCATTCCATAATAAATCATAAACATTTTTTTCCTTTTGAGTGAACATACAAATTCTTTCTAAACCATAAGTGATTTCAACTGATACAGGTTTACAATCAAATCCAGCCATTTGTTGAAAATAGGTGAATTGAGTAATTTCCATTCCATCACACCATACTTCCCACCCCAATCCTGCAGCACCTAATGTTGGACTCTCCCAATCATCCTCAACAAACCTTATATCATGTTCATTATGATCTATTCCTATAGTAGATAAACTATTTAAATAAAGTTTTTTTATATTTTCAGGGGAAGGTTTAATTAAAACTTGAAATTGATAATAGTGTTGCAACCTGTTTGGATTATCTCCATATCTTCCATCTGTAGGTCTTCTTGATGGTTGTACATAAGCTGCTTTCCATGGTTTGGTTCCAAGTGATCTTAGGGTAGTAGCTGGATGAAAAGTTCCTGCACCAACTTCCATATCATAAGGCTGAAGAATAATGCATCCTTTTTTACTCCAAAATTTCTGAAGATTTAAAATTGTATCTTGGAATGTTTGAATTTTTTTTTTTTCTTTTTTTGCTTTAGAAACCATATCTTTGCCAAATTGATCTTTCATCTAAAATACTTGCTATTTGATCTACTTGATTACTGGATGAAGAAAGTTTTTGACTTAACCATCCTTTTGATTTTTCAAATTTTTTAATAATTACATCTTCACCAAATTTATCTTTTAATATTTCGTGTGCATTACCAATTCCGTCAATCAATCCTAAATTTTTTGCTTTACTACCTGACCAAAACTCACCTGAAAAAAGTTCTACATCAGATTTGTTTAATTTTGATCCTCTGCTTTTTTCAACAACATCTATAAAGTCTTTATGAAGATCCAATTGAATATTTTTTAATCTTTCAATATCCTCGTTTTTTTCTTCTAAAAATGGATCAAGTGTGCTTTTGTTTTTGCCAGCGGTATGAACTCTTCTTTCAACCCCAATTTTTTTTATCAACTCAGTAAATCCAAAAGAAGAATATATCACTCCTATAGATCCAATTATTGAACTTGAATTTGCATATATTTCGTCCCCAGCACAAGAAATCAAATAACCTCCAGATGCTGCTACGTCTTCAGCGAAAACAATAACTTTTTTTTTGTGTTTTTTTGCTTGTTGTCTAATAAAACTGTAGATTAAATGAGATTGAACTGGTGACCCTCCTGGAGAATTGATTGATAGAGCAACACATGTCGCTTTTTTCAGAGAAAAAGCCTTTTTAATTAGCTCTTCTTGACCTGCAAAATCAATACCTTGTTTAAATTTTCCAGCATTACCAATAACCCCACTTAATTTTAAGTGAGCAACAATTTTTTTCTTTTTAAAAAAAGAGAACATAGGTAAGTCTTATAGAATTATTTATTGAATATAAAGACTACTTATAATTGAAGAAACTGGTGCGTCAATTGATAAGTAATATATATAAACAAATTATACTAATTTAAAAATGTTATGGGAACAGTTGTACAGCTTAAAAATCAGATAAATGATTCATATTTTCAGCTTAAAGACTCGGTTGAAGAAAAACTGGTTTTAACCGAAGAAAAAATAAAATCAAAATTATCTAGTGACGTACAGCTGGTTCAAAAAATGACAGATTATCACATAGAAACTGGAGGAAAAAGATTAAGAGCATTGCTAACATTGGGTAGTGCAAAATTATGCGGTTACTCTAAAGGCTCTAGAGATATAAATTTAGCTGCGTGTGTTGAATTAATTCACAGCGCAACGTTGATGCATGATGATGTAATTGATGAAGGCACTGTTAGGAGAGGGAAAGAAACTTTAAACAAAGTTTGGGGTAATCATTCGTCAGTTTTAATAGGAGATTATCTATTGAGTAGATGTTTTGAAATGATGGTAGAAGACGGAAACCTAGAAGTTTTAAAATTATTATCTTCCACTTCATCAAAAATTGCTCAAGGAGAAGTTCTACAACTTCAACACAAAGGTGAAGTTGATATGCTGGAAGAAACATATTTAAAAATCATCTCAGCTAAAACCGCTGAGTTATTTGCAGCAGCAACTAAAGTTGGTGCAATTTTATCTGATGCTGGAAATAAAGAAAAAGATGCTTTAGAATTTTATGGAAGAAACTTAGGATTAACTTTTCAAATAGCAGACGACACACTAGACTATAATGCCGAACTCAAACAATTTGGCAAAAAAATTGGTCAAGATTTTTTTGAAGGAAAAATTACGTTACCAATAATTTTACTTTTTCAAAAATTAGGAAATGATGAAAAGAAAATTTTATCAAATATGTTTAAAAAAGAGTTAAGAACAAAAGATGACTTCAATCAAATTATTGCTCTTATAAATAAGTATAAAATAATTCAGGAATGCTATCAAAAAGCCCAGCACTATATAAATTTAGCCTCAAATTCTCTAAGTGTATTTAAAGACTCTGAAGAAAAAAATATTCTTAAAAGATTAACATCATTTAGTTTATCAAGAAATTTTTAAGGACTTAATAAAGACTTTATCCACTGCCCGGAGTTATCTTTATTATATTTTAATCTCTCGTGGATTCTGTTCTCACCATCTAACCAAAATTCAATACTATCTGGAGATAAAATCCATCCAGACCAGTGACTTGGTCTTGGTACATCTGATTTGTTGCTATATTTTTTTTTGTAATCTTGTATAGATTTTAATAATTGTTCTCGAGAATTTAATTCTTCACTTTGCTGAGAAGCCCATGCTCCTATTCGACTTTCATACGCTCTAGATGAATAATATTCATTTGCAACCTGATCAGAAACTAATGACACCTTTCCATTAATTCTTATTTGTCTTAAGAGACTTTTCCAATGGAAACACATCGCAGCATTTGGATTTTCCTTTAATTCATTTCCCTTTTGACTATTTAAGTTTGTATAAAATACAAATCCATCTTTGTTGAAATCTTTAAGTAAAACCATTCTTACTGAAGGAATGTTTTTTTTATCTGATGTGGCCAAAGCAACTGCGTTTGGATCATTTGGCTCAGTTTTCTTTGCTTCCTCCATCCATTCATGAAATAATTGAATTGGATCATCTATATCAAGAAAGCAACTATTAAGACCTAAAGAGTTTTTTTGATTCATAATTTAAACAAAATAATCTATATAATATAAATAATGTCATTTAATACTTTTGGAAAGCTATTTCGTTTCACAACTTGGGGAGAGTCTCATGGACCTGCAATTGGTTGTATTGTGGATGGTTGTCCTCCAAACATAACTCTTAAAGATCAAGATATTCAAATAGAATTAGACAAAAGAAAACCAGGACAATCTAAATTTACAACTCAGAGAAAAGAGGATGATAAAGTTCAAATATTGTCAGGAGTGTTTGAGGGCAAAACTACAGGAACACCTATTTCTCTCATAATCTATAACAAAGATATGAGATCCAAAGATTATAGTAATATTAAAGATAAGTTCAGACCAGGTCATGCAGATTTTACTTATTTTAAAAAATATGGAATTAGAGACTATAGAGGTGGTGGCAGATCTTCTGCTAGAGAAACTGCAGCACGTGTTGCGGCTGGTGCAATAGCAAAAGTTGTACTTCAAAAAAAATTAGGTAAAAAATTTAAAGTAATTGGCGCAGTAACTCAGCTAGGAATTCTTGGATGTGACACAAATCAATGGAACGATAAAGTAATTTCAAAAAATCCATTTTTTTGTCCAGATAAATCAATGATTAAATTATGGGAAAAATATTTACTTGGTGTAAGAAAATCAGGATCCTCATGTGGAGCAATAATTGAAATAAGAGCAAGAGGTATCCCAGTTGGTTTAGGTGCTCCAATTTATTCAAAATTGGATACTGACATAGCTTCAGGTCTAATGAGTATTAATGCAGTCAAAGGTGTAAATATAGGTGCAGGAATGAACTCAGCACAATTAAGTGGAGAACAAAATTCAGATGAAATTTCTTCAAAAGGAAATAAATTAAAATTCTATTCAAATAAAGCGGGTGGAATTCTTGGTGGAATTTCTACGGGCCAAGAAATTATTGCATCTTTTGCTGTCAAACCAACATCGTCAATTTTAACTAGTAGAAAAACTATAAATAAATTTGGGAAAAACACTTCAATATCTGTTAAAGGTAGACATGATCCTTGTGTAGGAATTAGAGCTGTACCAATTGGTGAAGCTATGATGAACTGTGTTTTACTTGACCACTACTTAATGAATAAAGCCCAATGTGGTTAACTTAAATTAATTTTTCACAACTCTTATTGTCTCCTTTTGAAACAAAATATCAGAGATTTTCTTAGAAATTTGAGAACTGTTTAATCCAGCTTTATCGTACATTTTTTTTGGATCAGCTTGTTCAATAAATTCATCTGGTAAAGTCATTGATCTAAATTTAAAACCTTTATCAAATACTCCTCTTTCAGCTAATAAATTTTTAACATGAGAACCGAAACCACCTATTGATCCCTCTTCAATAGTTATCATAAGCTCATGTTCCTTAGCAGATTTTAATATAAGTTCCTCGTCTAAAGGCTTTGCAAATCTGGCATCTATCAAAGTTGTTGAAACCCCTTTTGCTTTTAATTCCTCTAAAGCTAACTTGCACTCCTCAAGTCGAGTACCGAGGTTTAAAATACAAACTTGTGTCCCTTGTTGAACGACTCTTCCTTTACCAATTTCAATTTTTTCGTCTATTGATGGGAGATCAACACCTACTCCAGTCCCTCTTGGATATCTAATTGCAGAAGGTCTGTCATTTATATCTACTGAAGTATTAATCATTTTAACAAGTTCAGCTTCATCACTTGCTGCCATTACTACAAAGTTTGGTAAAGTTGATAAGTAAGTTATATCAAATGACCCAGCATGTGTTGATCCATCAGCACCAACTAATCCTGCTCTATCTATCGCAAATCTAACTGGTAAACTTTGGATGGCAACATCGTGGACAACTTGATCATATGCTCTCTGTAAAAATGTAGAATAAATTGCAGCATATGGTTTGTATCCTTCGGTTGCTAGACCGGCTGCAAAAGTTACAGCATGTTGTTCCGCTATTCCAACATCAAACATTCTATTTGGAAATTCCTTGCCAAAAATATCCATGCCAGTCCCTCCAGGCATCGCAGCTGTTATTCCAACTATTTTGCTATCTTTTTTAGCATGTTTAACTAACGTGTTTGCAAATACTTTTGTATAAGCTGGAAGATTTGATTTGCTCTTTACTTGTTCACCAGTCTCAACATTAAATTTTGACACTCCATGATAATGATCATTTGCTTTTTCTGCATAAGAATAACCTTTTCCTTTTTGAGTTTTAATATGGATCATTATAGGACCCTCGTGTCTTGATTCTTTTGCATTTTTTAAAATTGGAACTAGGCTTGATAAATCATGACCATCTATAGGACCTGCATAATAAAAACCAAGTGAACTAAACAATGTACCTCCGGTAACTGCTGAACGGAAAAAATCCTCTGCTTTTCCTGCTTTAGCACTAAATCTTTTTGAAAATGCAGATGTAATTAATTTTAAGGTTTCTCTAAGACTAAAATATATTTTACCAGTAAATAATTTTGCCAAGTAAGTTCTCATTGCTCCAACTGGTTTTGCAATTGACATGTCGTTATCATTTAAAATAACAATCATTTTTGTCTTAGATGCTCCAGCATTATTCATGGCTTCATAAGCCATACCTGCGCTGATTGCTCCATCACCTATGACAGCTATTACATTGGAAGACTTATTTTCTAATTTATTTGCCTCTGCAATTCCTAATGCAGATGAAATAGATGTTGAACTATGTGCCGCTCCAAATGGGTCATACTCGCTTTCAGATCTTTTTGTAAAACCTGATAAACCATCGCCCTGTCGTAAAGTTCTAATTTTATCTTTTCTTCCAGTTAGAATTTTATGTGGGTAAGATTGATGGCCAACATCCCATATTAATTTATCATTTGGGGTATCAAAAACATAATGAAGTGCAACTGTCAATTCAACCACTCCCAAACCAGCACCAAGGTGACCTCCTGTTTCTGAAACAGCACTTATCATTTCCTCCCTCACCTCATCTGCTACTTTTTGTAAATTATTTTCAGAAACTTTTCTTAAATCAGATGGAAAATTGATATTATTTAAAAATTGATAATTTTTTTTCATTTTTTTCTATTCAGTATATAGCCTAATGTTTCATTTATTTTTTCAGATCTTGAACCATATTTTTTTAAATTCTTATTAATATCTTTTATTATCTTATCACAATACTTAAGTGAGTCATCATAGCCTATTAAATTTATAAGTGTTGCCTTGCCTTTTTTTTTATCTTTTCCTGTTTTTTTTCCAGCTTCCTTAGAATTACTTTTCAGATCAATTAAATCATCAGCTATTTGGAATAATAGACCAATTTTTGATCCAATATTTTCAAAAAATTTAATTTCTTGGATTGTTTTTTTCTTAATTATTGCTGGAGCTGCACAACAAAAACTAAATAACATTCCAGTTTTTTTTATTTCCATTTCTAATATTTTATTCCTAGATATTTTTTTTCTCTCATAACTTAAATCTAAATATTGCCCACCAGCTATTCCTAAATGTCCTGAACATTCTGATAATTTTTTGATTAGGTTGATTTTTATCTTTTCATTTAATTTCAATTTAGGACTTGATAAAATTTCAAAAGCTAAAGTCAGTAATGAATTTCCTGCCAGAACTGCTGTAGACTCACCAAATTTAATGTGAGTTGAAGGTTTTCCTCTTCTTATATCATCATCATCCATGCAGGGTAGATCATCATGAATAAGAGAATAAGCATGAATACATTCAACGGCTGAACCAACTATTATCAATGTTTTATAATCTATTGAAAATAATGACCCTAAGTCTATTAAGATTTTAGATCTTATTTTTTTTCCACCTGGAAACAAACCATACTTCATCGGTGACTTTAGCTGAGAATATTTCTGTGAATTAATATATTTTTTAAGGAAAATATTTGTATCCTTAGCTATTTTATTAAGCTGTTTTTTCATTTTTTTTAGTTATCTCTTTAACCTTTTTATTTGTCTCTTCCCCAATAGATTTAAAATTTTTATGAAATTTCTTTTCAATAATATTATTTAATTTTAGAAGTTCTTGATAACTATCAACTGAATTGTTTAGATCATTTTCCTTCTCTAGAGACTCTATAATCTTATTTGCTTTTTCTGTAAGCTCCTCAACTGAATACTGATCATAATCAAGTGGTAATATTTTATCTTTCATATAATAATAATTATTAATACATGAAATCTATTCAATCAAATATCAAAAAAGCAAAAAAATATTTAGATAATAATCATTGTATTGCGGTACCAACAGAAACTGTTTATGGATTGGCTGCAAACGCTTACTCGAATAGTGCAGTTAAGAAAATATTTAGTCTTAAAAAAAGACCATTAAATAATCCTCTAATTGTTCATTATTACGATATTCAAAGACTTAGAGAAGACTGTGATATAAATGATAATTTAATTAAACTTTACAAAAAATTTTCTCCAGGTCCGATAACTTATGTTCTGAAATTAAAAAATAACTCAAAAATATCAAAATTTGTCACTAATAATAAAAAAAGTATTGCCGTACGTTTCCCTAAACATAAATTGTTAAGAAATTTATTAAAAAATTTAGATTATCCGGTAGCGGCACCTAGTGCAAATATATCCTCAAGATTAAGTTCAGTTAAACCATCTGATGTAAAGGAAGAATTTGGTTCAAAAATAAAATATATTTTAAATGGAGGAAAAAGTAAAATTGGAGTTGAGTCTACAATACTAAACCTTTTAGAAAAGCCCTCACTTTTAAGATATGGAGGCCTAGATACTAAAAAAATCGAAAATGTTTTAAAAAAAAAATTATTAATTAATACAAATTCAAAAAAAAAATTATCACCTGGTTTATTTCCGTTACATTACTCACCCGGGATACCTTTAAGAATCAATGTTAAAAAACCAAAAAAAGATGAGGCTTATTTATTAATTAAAAAAAGAAAATCAAAATTAAAAAACTATTATTATTTATCCAAAATGAAAAATATAGATGAGGCTGCAAAGAATTTATATTCAACTTTAAGAAAAATTAAAAACGATGGTTTTAAAAAGATTGCAGTTGAGACGATTCCAAACAAAGGTCTTGGCAAAACAATTAATGATAGATTAAAGAGAGCCTCTAAATATTGATGACAAATTCTATTGAAGTAATAAATCTATCAAAAAAATATAAAGATAAAGTAGCAGTAACTAATATAAATTTTAAAATTAATGAAAATGAAATGGTTGGTTTATTGGGACCTAATGGATGTGGAAAAACTACAACTATTGGAATGATTTTAGGATTATTAAAACCAAGTAGTGGTGAGGTTTTAATCAACGGAGAAAATATTGAAAAAAACAAAATCTCACTTCTCCATAAAATGAATTTTATTTCACCATATATTGAATTACCTAAAAAACTTAAAGTTAAACAAAATTTAATTGTTTATGGAAAATTATATAATATTCAAAATTTAAATGACCGAATAGATCATCTTGCAAATAAACTTAGATTAAAAGACCTTTTAAACAAAATTACAGGAGAACTTTCTTCTGGACAAAAAAACAGGGTAAGTCTTGCTAAAGCTTTAATAAATGATCCAACGGTACTTTTGTTGGATGAACCCACTGCCTCATTAGATCCTGAAACTGGTGATTTTGTAAGATCGTTTTTAGAAGAATACAAAAAGGAAAAAAAAATATCAGTTTTGCTTGCCTCTCATAATATGGAAGAAGTAAAAAGATTATGTAGTTCTGTTTTAATGATGAAAGATGGTTTAATAGTGGATAGAGGAACTCCTGAAGAGTTAATAACAAAGTATGGAAGAAGAAATTTAGAAGAAGTATTTTTAGAAATTGCGAGAAAATAAAAATGAATTTAATGAGAATTTATGGTCTTTTTTTAAGACACTTTTATTTAATAACTAGATCATTTCCAAGAATATTAGACTTAATTTATTGGCCTTCAATTCAAATTACTCTCTGGGGATTTATTTCTAATTTTTTTGCAGCTCATAGTACTTACTACAGTGGTGCGGTAGGAGTTATTCTTTCATGTGCAATTCTTTATGATTTTTTATTTAGAACCAGTATTGGCTTTAATATGTTATTTTTGGAGGAAATTTGGAGCAGAAATTTTACAAACTTATTTATTGCACCAATGAAAATTAGTGAGATAATTGTATCTCTAGTTTTAACTGCTTTAATTAGAGCATTAATTGGTTTAATCCCGGCTATACTATTAACTTCTCCATTGTTTGGAATTTCATTGTTAAAACTTGGTTTTCCTTTGGCTTTTCTTTTCTTAAGTTTATATTTATTTGGAATTACGCTTGGTCTACTTGTGTCAGCAGGATTATTAAGATTTGGTCCGTCTTTTGAAAATATTGCATGGTCTACCATGTTTTTGTTAGCACCTTTTGGCTGTATATACTACCCAGTTGAAATATTACCAGAAATATTCCAATCAATCGCTTTCGCATTGCCATTAGTATATATTTTTGAGGAGACTAGAAATATTTTAGTTAATGGAACAGTCAATTATGAAAATATAATAAATGCAGTCTATCTTAATGGGTTTTATTTAATTTTATCAATATCCGTATTTTATTACTCTTTCGATAAAGCAAGAGAAAAGGGAACTTTGATAAACATGGGAGAATAAATTGGTGCGCCTGCTAGGAGTCGAACCCAGAACCTCCTGATCCGAAGTCAGGCGCTCTATCCAGTTGAGCTACAAGCGCATATAGTATTAATATTATATTTTATGGAAAAAAACATTAATTTTATAGTCAAGGAGGATGAGAAGAATTTAAGGGTTGATGTTTTAATTAACAAAAGAGAGGAATTAATTAGTAGAACTAGGATTAAAAATTTAATTTTAAAAGAAAAGTTAACACTAAATAATGAAATAATTAAAAGTCCTTCAAAAAAAGTCTCAATTGGTGATACTATAAATCTTAAAATTCCAGAGCCTGAAATAGCATCCCTTAAACCTTACGAATTTAAATTAGAAATAATATACGAAGATGATGATCTATTAGTAATTAATAAACCTGCTGGAATAATCATGCATCCAGGAGCTGGAAATTATGATAAAACAATAGTTAATGCATTGATGCATTATGACAAGGATTCTTTATCAAATATAGGTGACGAGTTAAGACCTGGTATTGTTCATAGAATTGATAAAAACACATCTGGTTTAGTTGTAATTGCAAAAAACAATGAAACTCATGAAAATTTATCAAAACAATTTAGTGATCATACAATTATAAGAGAGTACCAACTTTTAATATGGGGAAAATTAAGACCATCCTCAGGGAGGATTGAAACATTTATAACTCGTAGTTCAAAAAATAGACAGCTAATGGAAGTTAGTAGTTCTAAAGGTAAGAAAGCTATAACAAATTATAAAACACTTGAAATTTTTGAAAATCAGAAAACACCAACTTTGAGTTTAGTTGAATGTAAATTAGAAACAGGAAGGACACACCAGATAAGAGTTCATATGAATTATAAGGGTAATAGTCTAGTTGGAGATGATAAATATAAAAAAAAATATAAAAAATTAAAAAATATTGATTTAGATATCCAAAATTTAATTACAAAATTAAATAGGCAATTCCTGCATGCAAAAACTTTAGGATTCATACATCCACGTTCTAAGAAAGAGATGATTTTTTCCTCACTTTTGCCACAAGATCTAAATAATATTCTAAAAATGCTTAGAAACACTGAAGAATAAATTATTGAAAATTAGGTATAATTAATTAAATAAACACTGCTATGAGCACAACAATAAGCAATAATCTGCCAACCCTTTCTAATGAAGGTGGCCTATCTGCATATTTAGAGCAGATTAAAAAATTTCCGATGTTAGCTGCAGAAGAAGAATATATGCTAGCAAAAAACTGGAAAACAACCGGAAATATTAAAGCTGCAGAAAAACTAGTCACTAGTCACTTAAGATTAGTTGCAAAGATTGCTATGGGCTACAAAGGATATGGTTTACCTATTAATGAAATGATTTCAGAGGGAAATGTAGGTCTTATGCAAGCTGTTAAGAAATTTGAACCAGAAAAAGGTTTTAGATTGGCAACTTATGCAATGTGGTGGATTAAGGCTTCTATCCAAGAATATATTTTAAGATCTTGGAGTCTTGTTAAAATAGGAACTACTACTGCTCAAAAAAAATTATTTTTTAATTTAAAGAAAATTAAAAATCAAATTTCTCCAGAAACTGAAGGAGATTTAAGAGATGAACACGTTGATCATATAGCTAATAAGCTCGATGTAAGTAAAGAAGAAGTCGTTTCTATGAATAGAAGACTTTCTGGAAAGGAGTTCTCGCTAAATGCTCAAGTTGGGGAAGATGGAGATGAGTGGCAAGACTGGTTGGTTGATAAAGAACTTGATCATGATTTAAAATTAGCCCACCACGAGGAAATGGATCAAAGAAAAGATCTATTAAAAGACTCTATTAAAGTTCTTAACGATAGAGAAAGAGAAATTTTATACTCGAGAAGACTAAATGATAACCCAACCACACTTGAAGATTTAAGTAAAAAATATAAAATTAGCAGAGAAAGAGTCAGACAAATTGAAAATAAAGCATTTGAAAAACTCCAAAAGCATATGCTTCTATTAGCTAAATCAAAAAATCTTTTACCCGCAAACTAAACTTCAAAAGGGTTTTCAATTAAAATAGTATCATCTCTTTCTGGGCTAGTTGAAATACTTGATACTTTTGCACCAATAAAATCTTCAACAGCAAAAATATATTTTTTTGCATTTTCAGGTAATGAGTCTAGATTTTTAACTCCATTTGTAGAAACTTTCCAACCTGGAAAAGTTTCATAAATTGGTTTTATTTTTATTTGATCTTCTACAGCAGCAGGTAAATAATCTAATCTTTTACCATCAAGCTCATAAGCAACACACATTTTAATTTCATCTAATTCATCGAGTACATCTAATTTTGTTAAAGCGATACCATCAATACCTGAAACTTTAATAGTTTGCCTTACTAAAACACCGTCAAACCATCCGCATCTTCTTTTTCTACTTGTAACAGTTCCAAATTCTTTTCCACGTGTTCCTAAAAGTTCACCAACATCATCCGTTAACTCTGTAGGAAAAGGACCTTCACCAACTCTTGTTGTGTAAGCTTTTGTAATTCCAAGAACATAATTAATCGAATTAGGGCCACAACCAGTTCCTGTAGCTGCGCTTGAGGCAACAGTATTAGATGAAGTTACAAAAGGATAAGTTCCATGATCTACATCAAGTAAAATACCCTGGGCTCCTTCGAATAAAATTCTTTTTTTTTGTTTTCTAAATTGATCAATCTTTAACCAAACTGGCTGAGAAAATTCTAATATTTTTGGTGCTATTTTAAGCAAATCAGATTTAAGCTGATCTTTTTCAAAAATTTTTTTTCCTAAGCCCTTTCTAATTGCATTATGATGAACTAGTACAGAGTCGAGTCTTTGATCTAAATTTTTTTCAGATCTTAGATCCATAACTCTTATAGATCTTCTTCCAACTTTATCTTCATATGCTGGTCCAATTCCACGCCTTGTAGTTCCTATTTTGCTTTTTCCTGCTGCATCCTCTCTAATCTCATCCATTTCTCTATGAAAAGGCAAAATTAAATTTGCAGACTCCGAAATAATAAAATTATTTACATTTACTTCTACACCTTTAGATTTTATTTCTTCTATTTCCTCTAATAAAGCCCATGGATCTACAACAACTCCGTTGCCAATAATTGATATTTTGCCTTTTCTAACTATTCCAGATGGCAATAATCTCAATTTATAAGTAACACCATCAATCACTAAAGTATGACCAGCATTGTGACCTCCTTGGAATCTTATCACTACATCAGCCTGTTCAGATAACCAATCAACAATTTTTCCTTTACCTTCGTCACCCCATTGAGATCCAACAACGACTATATTTTTCATTATTTAAATTTTCTGTTTACTTTTAAGGAAGTGAGATGGTTAATTGGGCCATGACCTTTTCCATATTTCGGGTTAGATTTAATTGCAGAATTTACATACTTAATTCCTAGCTCACAAGATTTCTTTACTGTTTTTCCACATGATAAAAAAGTTGTAACTGAGCTAGATAATGTACAACCTGTACCATGAGTATTCTTTGTTTTGTGACGCTCGCTTTTGAAGATCTTTAGATCTTTTGTGTTTATTAAAATATCTAATACATTTTTATGTTTTAAATGACCACCTTTTATAAGTACATTTTTAGCTCCTAAACCTATAAGTTTATTGGCGGCAAAAATCATATCCTCTTTTGTTATAATTTTTGTTTTAGTTAAAATTTCTGCCTCAGGGATATTGGGAGTAATAAGTGATACTTTTTTAATTAGTTTTAATTTTAAAAGTTGAATAGCTTTACTATCGATCAGTTTAGCCCCTCCTTTAGCAACCATTACTGGGTCTAATACGATTTTTTTAACTTTAATTACATCCAAAGCTTTTATTACCGTTCTAATAACCTCTGAAGAATGCAGCATACCAATCTTTATTGCATCAGGTCTTATATCTTTACAACTATAAATAATTTGATTAAAAATTTCTTTTGGATTAATCCCAAAAATTGATTTTACACCTGTGGTATTTTGTGATGTAACTGCTGTTATTGCTGTCATTGCATAAGAACCAAGAGCAGTGATAGTTTTTATATCAGCTTGAATACCTGCTCCACCAGATGAGTCAGATCCTGCAATAATTAAAATTTTAGAATTAGGTTTCAATTTATTTAATTTTTTTCGTAATCATGTTCACACATTTATATAGAAGAGCTTTGTTTTCACTTTCTCCCATTACTCTTATTTTAGACTCTGTACCTGATTTTCTTACCAAAATTCTTCCTTTACCTTTAATTAATTTAACTGCATTTTTTATAATTTTTTTTATCTCTGGTTTGTTAATAATATTTTTGTCTTTTACTTCTATATTTTCTAAGAGCTGAGGTGTTTTCTTAAATTGTTCAAAAAATTCACTTGCCTTTTTTCCTTTTCTTAAAGCAAAAAGAGCTTCTAAAGCTACTAACAAACCATCTCCTGTAGTTGCAAATTTACCTAAAATGATATGTCCCGATTGTTCACCGCCTAAATTAAAATTATATTTTTGCATTTTTTCTTTAACATATCTATCTCCAACATTTGCCCTCAAAAATTTTATTCCTTTAGATTTAAAATATTTTTCTAAACCATAATTTGACATTAATGTTCCAACAACTCCTCCTTTTAACATTTTTTTATTTTTCCATCTTGTAGCTAAAGCAGCTATAATTTGATCTCCATCTATTATATTGCTTTTCTCATCACACATAATAATTCTGTCAGCATCTCCATCTAAAGATATTCCGATATGAGCTTTATATTTTTTTACAGCAGACCTAATATTTCTTGGAAAAGT
Organism: uncultured Pelagibacteraceae bacterium; assembly: GCA_902593285.1. Lineage (GTDB taxonomy): Bacteria > Pseudomonadota > Alphaproteobacteria > Pelagibacterales > Pelagibacteraceae > Pelagibacter. The sequence goes on along the minus strand of CACJHW010000001.1, from coordinate 157,346 downwards.
TGATCCACATTTTTTATTAATATTTAAACCATTTGGTTTAACACCTATTGCTATCACTTTAGCTCCTAATGATTTCAATAATTCAGGACCTGCCTTATAACCAGCACCGTTTGCACAGTCGATTACTATTCTTAGTCCTCTTAAATTAAACTCTTTTGTGAAATTTTTTTTTAATATTTTAATATAATTTTTGGTGCCTGTTTCTAATCTTTTAACTCTTCCTAATTTTTCAGAATGCGAGAGATTTTTTGAGATTTTCTTATCAATGAGACTCTCAATTTTTTTTTCTATTTTATCTGATAATTTCATTCCATCAGGACCAAACAATTTTAAACCGTTGTCGAAATGTGGATTATGAGAAGCGGTAATCATTATACCCATATTTGCCTTCATCTCTTTTGTTAACATAGCCAACGCATTAGTTGGTAAGGGTCCTAGGGTATAAACATGCATGCCAGCTGAAGCCAAACCTGAGACAAGAGCTGGTTCAAGTGTATATCCAGACAATCTCGTATCTTTTGCGATTATTGCTGTTTGTTTTCTTTTTTTTTGAGATTTAAAGTATGTTCCACTAGCAAGTCCAAATTTAAAGAACATATCTCCATTTATGTATTTGCTATTAACTGCTCCTCTTATTCCATCTGTTCCAAAATATTTTTTTGCCATTAATTTTTGATTATCTGTTTAAAAACTTTAATACCTTGCATAACTTCATTAACATCATGAATTCTTAAAATCTGAATTCCTTGCATCATTAAATAAATTGAAGATGCCATAGTTCCACCGATCCTTGTTTCGCTATCATTTTTTTTTGATATATCTTTAATAAATCTTTTTCTTGAATTCCCTACTAGTATAGGAAAACCTAATGAATGAAAAATAGAAACACCTCTTATAAGATTCATATTATGTTTCAAATTTTTTCCAAATCCAATTCCAGGATCTAAAATTATATTATTGTGTTTAATACCTTTAGACCTTATTAACTTAATCTTATCTTCAAAATAATCATATATATCTAATAATTCATTTTTATATATTGGATTCTTTTGCATATTTTCTGGTGTCCCAACAGAATGCTGTATTACAAATGGAATTTTATACTTTTTTAAAACATTTATTGTTTTAGGATCGTGGCTTAATCCTGAAACATCATTAATAAGTTTAACCCCCATTCTAATACCATTTTCCATAATTGCAGATTTTCTTGTGTCTAAAGATATTGGTATTTTTTTTACAATTAATTTTAATGTCTTATTAATTCTATACCATTCTCGATTTTCATTCACTTCCTTCGACCCTGGTCTTGTAGACTCTCCGCCAACATCTACTAACGAAGCACCAGTTTTATATAAATTGATAGCATGAATGACGCCTTTATTTTTTTTGTTAAATTTTCCTCCATCGGAAAAACTATCAGGAGTAAGATTTAAAACACCCAATATATTTGGAATTTTTTTAAAATTTAAGTTTGAAAAATTTGATTTTTTTGATCTAATTTTTTTTAAATCTGAATTTATTTTTGTTTTTATTTTTTTTGTTAAATTTTTAATTTTATTTATTGAAATTTTTCTAATTTTTTTTCTTGTAATTATCTCAACATGGTCAAAAGATATTTCTTTAATCTGATGTAAAGGGATAGATTTTTTTTTATTTACTAAAATTTTTGATTGTTTGCCGAAGTAGAAATTACACGCTCTTGTGTAATATCTTGGCATTATTTATTAATGAACAATTTTTGGTTTCAAACCCATCGCGCCCAAAGCTGAATCTTGATCATCTTTTGTTTCTGGATTATCTAAAATTTTATCTTTAGGATATAAATTTTTATTAATTATATTTTCTATTTCTTCACCAGTTAAAGTCTCATAAGTTATCAGAGCTTTCGCAATTTTATGTAGATCCTCTATTTTTTCTGTTAAAATTTCCTTAGCTTTATTATATCCTTCATCTACAAGCTTTCTTATTTCTTTATCAATTTTCTGAGCAACTTCCTCTGATACCGATTGAGTTTGAGTAACAGATCTTCCCAAAAACACTTCTTCTTGGTTTTCTCCATATTCAACTGGACCCATTTCTTCACTCATTCCGTATTTTGTTACCATTGCTCTTGCTAACTGTGTAGCCTGATTAATATCAGACCCATTTCCTCCTCCTGCTCCTGTAGATATATTATCTTTTCCAAAAATTAATTCTTCAGCTACTCTTCCTCCAAAACAAACAGCTAATCTCGCTTTAAGATATTTTATTGAGTAACCGTGTTTGTCTCTTTCAGGTAAGTTCATTACCATTCCAAGAGCTCTTCCTCTTGGTATAATAGTAGCTTTATGGATTGGATCATAACTTGGCATATTAAACGACACTAGAGCATGTCCACCCTCATGGTATGCAGTTAGTTTTTTCTCATCTTCTGTCATGACCATTGAACGTCTTTCAGCACCCATCATAACTTTATCTTTTGCTTCCTCAAATTCTAGTAATGTGACTATCCTCTTATTTTTTCTCGCTGCTAACAAAGCTGCTTCATTAACTATATTTGCAAGATCAGCACCTGAAAATCCTGGCGTGCCTCTTGCAATTGTTCTTAAATTAACATCTGGTGCCATTTTTATTTTTTTTACGTGAACTTTTAAAATTTTCTCTCTTCCAATAATATCTGGATTTGAAACTACTACCTGTCTATCAAATCTTCCTGGTCTTAATAATGCTGGATCAAGCACATCTGGTCTGTTTGTTGCAGCTATAATTATGACACCTTCATTTGTATCAAAACCATCCATTTCAACTAATAACTGGTTTAAGGTTTGTTCTCTCTCATCATTTCCACCCCCTAGACCTGCCCCTCTACTTCTTCCAACAGCATCTATCTCATCTATAAAAATAATACATGGAGAGTTTTTTTTACCTTGTTCAAACATATCTCTTACTCTAGATGCTCCTACTCCAACGAACATCTCAACAAAATCAGATCCTGAAATAGTGAAAAACGGAACACCTGCTTCACCTGCAATTGCCCTTGCTAATAAAGTTTTACCAGTTCCTGGAGGACCAACAAGTAAAGCTCCTCTTGGAATTTTACCACCCAACCTACTAAATTTTTTAGGATCTTTTAAGAATTCTACCATTTCTTCTACTTCTTCTTTAGCTTCCTCTACACCAGCAACATCATTAAAAGTAACCTTTCCTTTTAATTCATTCATCATTTTAGCTTTTGATTTTCCAAATCCCATTGCTCCACCTTTGCCACCCTGCATTTGTCTCATGAAGAAAATCCACACTGCAATCAGTAATAACATAGGAAACCATGATAAGAGTACACCAAACAATGAAGGCATTTTTTCATCTAAAGGTGCTGCTGAAATACTCACGCCTTTCTCTGATAATTTTTCTATAAGATTTGGATCATTAGGAGCATAAGTTGAAAAAGAATTTCCATTCGAATAAGTACCTTTGATGTTATTTCCCTGGATCTCAACTTTTAGAACTTCACCGTCATCTACTGAATTTAAAAAATCTGAAAATATTATTTGATTTCCACCTCTAACGTTAGACTGTGGATTTTTAAACATGTTATAAAGACCTATGGTTAGGAATATTATTATTCCCCACATTGCAAGATTTTTTAAATTCATAGGTTTAAAATAAGAATTATTATTAAATTAACAAGTGACAAAATATCAGTTATTTCGTCAACTTTAACGCTCTTTTGATACTATAACTGAGTTATTTACCTTCTTTATTTCACAGTTTCCTAAAGTGATCTTAAAAGAGGTATTATTTTTAATTTGATAAATTAAGTTATCAATTTTTTTTCCTCTTACTGGGTAGTATTTTTTGCCAACACCTTTTAACACATCTGTGAGAGACCTAAAAACTACTTCTTCTGGTTGAAGAAAAAAATTTTTATTCAAAATAACAAACTTATTATTATTTGAAATTGTTGAATTATCTTTTAAATTTTTTTCTACAAAGTATTTAATTGACTCGTTAGCGAATCTTAAATTTTTAATCGTTAGATTAAATTTATCATTATCCAATCCCTCTAATTCCAGCTGCTTTATAAAATTTCTAATTTTTACTCTTTTAAATTCATCGTTTTTATTAGAGGGATCTTCAACATAGTTTTTAAAAACTTTTTTTGTAATATACTTTAAATTTTGTTTAGAAAATTTTAACAAAGGTCTAATCAAATTAATATTTTGTAGATTAGTTTTTTGATCAAATGACACCATGCCATTTAAACCGCTGCCTCTCAAAATTCTAATAAAAAAATTCTCTATTAAATCATCCTTATGATGACCCAGTAAAATATTTTTTATTTTTAATTTTTTTGCCTTATTGATCAAGAGTGTATATCTTTTATCTCTTGCAATTGATTGAATGTTGCTTTTTGGTTTTTTTCCAATCCAGGTTAAAATCTCAAGATTTGTAGACAATTTTTTTAGAAGTAATTTTACAAATTTTGCCTCTTTTGTTGAATTATTTCTAAGTTTATGATCAACGTGCAAATATTTTACTTTTAGATGTTTTTTAATCGAATAAATTTTTGATAAAAAACATAAAGCTAGACTGTCTGGTCCACCAGAAACTGTAACTATAAAATTCTCTTTTAAATTAAGATTTTTTTCAAATTTTTTATAAATTTTAGAAGTTTGTTTGTCTTTTAATTGATTTAATAAAAACTTATGAGTCTTGTTTGATGCATTCAAATTTTTTGGACTCATATTTTGCTTTTTGTATTACAGACTGATTTGCATTAGGATATTGTAATTCTACACCATTTATCATTTTACATCCTTGGTCTTTTTCACCAATTTGAACCATTGATACTCCTAGTTTTAATAGATTAATTGGAGCTTTTTTTCCTTTAGGATATTTTTGGTAACCCTCCAAATAAGCAGAAGCTGCATCAGTATATAATTGTCTAATTCTAAATGTTTCTGCATACCAATATTGTGCACTACCAGCTAACTCATTATCAGGGTTGGAAATTACAAATTCCCTGAATGCTCTTTCTGCTGTGCTATAATCCCCAACTTTTAAAAAGCTAGTTGCGAATTCATATTGCTCCTCTACATTTAAGTCTTGAGGAAGTATTTTTTCTTCAGACTGAAAAGTTTCTGTCACAATTGAAGCTGTAGTATCAACAGATTGGATTTGTTGTGAAGTTTCATTTGTTTCTGTATCCTTATAAGAAATTGTTCCTAAATCTTGAGGTTGCGAACTTCCAGGCAAAACTTTTTGCTCATCTGTTTTTGGCTTTGAACTTAATTGATTTTCTACGCTACTTATATTTACAGAGCTAATGTTGGTCTCTATATCTTGAAATCTTATTTGGTTATCTGCTTGAATTTTTGAAACACGGGTAGATAATTTATCCAACTTAAAATTTATTTCTTCAAATTTATTAGTGAGTTCTCTAAACTGATCCTCAACCTCAGATAATTTTAACAAATGTCTAGTTAAAACATCTTCTGAATTTTGATCCAAATCTGAAACTGAACTATCATTGGTGTTATCTTTCACTTCTATAGATCCAGAATAAACTGCTCGTTCAAGAGTTTTAAGATCATTTTTTATTATTTCTAATGTTTCATAAATATTATGGTTATCTGCAAAAGAAATATTTATAAAAACCAAATTTAAGATTAAAAATAATTTTAAAATTACTAATTTAAATATGAGCATCATTTAGATTAGATTTATGATTATAAAAATGGCAAAAAAAAGACCCTAAATCTAATAAAGGTTTTAGGGTCTTAAATTTTAAATAATTAATTTGCTTTAACAGTTACTGATCTTCTGTTTTTTGACCAAGCTAATGGATTTGAACCAGAGTCAACTGGTCTCTCCTTACCATAACTTAATACCGAAATTCTGTCAGAAGATATTCCGTAAGTCATTAAATAGTCTTTAGCTGCATTTGCTCTTCTTTCACCAAGAGCCAAGTTGTACTCTCTTGTTCCTCTTTCGTCAGCATGACCTTCAAGAACTACATTAATGTTTGGATTCTTTCTTAACCAAGCTGCTTGGGCTCTTAAAGTTTCTCTTGATGCAGTTGTTAATATTGACTCATTTGTTGCAAAGAAAACTCTGTCTGGAACCCCATCAGCTAAATATTCAACTGTGTCTGTTCCCGTGTAAACATCACCTTGCATTTGACCTTGAATGTCTGTTGCCACTTCTTTTTTAGTTGCACATGCAGATAGCACTAAGCAAGCTGCTAATACTAAAAGTGTGTTTTTAAAAATTTTGTTTAATCTCATTAAATTGCTCCTTGCTACTAATTTCAATTTCTTAACTTTTTCACAACTAAATAGAGGTTTCAAGTCTAAAAATCAAGAAATTTAAAAAAATTAATCTTTAATTACTTAATAAAGATGACCATGATGGGTCTGAAGCATCTGTTGGTGTCTTTATTTGCCTTTCATTATAACCTGTTAAATCTATAGACCACAATTTTGCTGAAAACCCTTCTCCTTTTGAGTTAGTTTTTGTCTCTCTATAAAAAATTAATACTCTACCATTTGGAGACCAAGATGGTGCCTCTTGATAATAATTTTCAGTTAACAACCTTTCGCCACTACCATCAGTCCTCATGACACCTATGTAAAATTTACCTTTATGTAATTTTGTAAATGCTATTAAATCTCCTCTTGGAGACCATACAGGTGTTCCGTATAAACCGTTACCAAAAGAAATTCTTTTTACATCACTCCCATCGTTCTTCATTACATAAATTTGCTGATAACCACTTCTATCAGAATTAAATGTAATATATTTTCCATCAGGAGAATAAGATGGGGAAGTGTCAATAGATGGATGGTTAGTAATTTTTTCGACAATTCTGTTTTCTAAATCCATGGTGTAAATATCTGACTTTCCGTCTTTAGCAAAACTCATAATTATTTTTTTACCATCAGGTGAAAAACGTGGTGCAAATGTCATTCCAGGAAAATCTCCAACCACCTCTTGTGTACCAGTTTCTATATCTAATAAGTAAACCCTTGGCATGTTTTTAAAGTAAGACAAATAAGTTACCATTTGGCTTGCAGGATTAAATCGAGGTGTTAAAACTAACTCATTCCCTAATGTCAAAAATTTATTATTAGCTCCATCTTGATCCATGATTGCTAATTTTTTTATTCTTTGTGTTTTTGGTCCTTCTTCTGAGACATAAATTATTCTTGTATCAAAATAACCTTTTTCTCCTGTCAGCCTTTCGTAAACTTTATCAGAAATAATATGCCCTACTCGTCTCCAATTATTAGGTACTGTGGTAAAAGCTAAAGCCATCATTTCTTTGGCAGCTAAAACATCCCATAATCTAAACTCAACTCTTAATTTATCATCAACATAATTTACTTTACCAGTAATAAGTGCTTGAGCTTTAATTAAATTCCAATCTTCAAATCTTGGTTTTAAATTAGCAATATCAGGAGCTTGTAAAAAAGCCTTTTTATCAAGAGGGTTAAACAATCCTGAGGTCCTCAAATTTTTCTCAACAATATTTGATATTTCAGAACCAATATTTTCTTTTTTAAGTATTTTTTCAAAATCTTTTCTAGACTTTTCATCAATTGATAAAGGGGAAACTGCTAATGGAAGTGGATTTAAATTTCCCCGAGTTATATCAACTTCTATTAAAGCATTTACATTAATAGGTATTAATATAAACAATAAAACTAAAATTTTTTTTGTCATTTAAATATACTACCCTTCTAACATCTCTCTTGCATCAAAATTTAATTGTAATTCTTTCCATCTTTCATATCCAGTCGTTGGAACTCTTAATGGTTGGCATAACTTAACAGCTCTCAAAGCACTTTCTGCTAATACCTTATAAAATCCTTGGCCTGGTTTATTCATTCTTGCATGGTCCAAAATTTCTGTTTTTGATACTGTTCCATCAGGTTTTAATTTTAACTTTATTCTTACTAAAAGATTTTCATTATAAGGTAATCCTAATGGAATACTCCAACACCCAAATATTTGTGCTTTAAGAGCATCCTCTTCGCTTAGTGTAAGACCTGTATTTTCTACATTTCTTTCTTGATCTTGAGTAATGTCGTCATTTGTTTTTAAAACTTCTGCGCTCTCCTCTTTTGATTTGTCAATTAAAGCAGCAATATTATTTGGATCAAATAAATCTTTTTTTTCAAATTCTGATACCTGTTTAACTTCATCATCTACTTTTTCAGGATTTTGTTTTTTTTCTTCTTTTGTTTCAACCTTTTTTAAAGTTTTATCTGGCAGTGGGATTGCTTCAGGTGTTTCATTCTCTATTTTTTTATTTTTTTGATCAGGAGCCAGAACTGTTTTTGTTTTCGTTTTTTCTACTTTTTTTGGTGGAGCTTGTTCTGAAACAAGTTTCTTTTCTTTCTCTTTTACTTTTTCAATTATTTTTTTAGCCTTAGGTGCAAATGGAATATTGGTTTTTTCTGCAATTTGAATTAACTCAACTGATACAACTGGTGGAATATCAAGCGGTTTCTTTGCCAAAAAAGGTAAGCTCATAGCTGTAATAAAAATTAACAAAGCATGTAAAACAGAAGAAATAATTAAACTTCTATTCACTTTAATTACCTTTGTTTATATGGTTCTGAAATCAATGCTACTTTAGTAAAACCAGATCCTGATAGTAATCCCATTATTTCTAAAACTCTTCCATAATTTATAGTTTTATCGCCTCTAACATAAATTCTGGTATCAGTTCTATTTTTTGAAACCGCTAAAACCTTTGCAATAATATTATCATATTCTACTTTTGCCTCTTGAATAAAAATTTCACCTTTTGCATTAATTGAAAGTGTTAAAGGTTCTGTCTCTTCTGGCAAAGAATCTGCTGAACTTTCTGGTAAATCAACTTGAACACCAACAGTTAACAATGGTGCTGTAACCATAAAAATTATTAACAATACAAGCATTACATCCACAAAAGGTGTAACATTTATTTCACTCATTGGTTCTTTAGAAGAACGATTTAATTTAAATGCCATTTAAATAATTGTTAAAAATCTTTTTGAAAAATTTTCTAATTTTTCTGAATATTTTTTGGCATCATTATTAAATTTATTGTATGCCACTACTGCTGGTATTGCAGCCAATAGACCAAGTGCAGTTGCAAATAAGGCTTCGGCTATTCCTGGTGCAACTATCGCAAGACTTGTGTTTCTTGAAATAGCTATAGATTGAAAAGAATTCATAATTCCCCAAACAGTTCCAAACAATCCAATAAATGGTGCTGTTGAACCTACTGTTGCCAAAAAAGTAAAACCTTTTTCAATTTTTGTCATTTGTTTTTCAATTCCTGATTCTAAAGATGCACTCATTCTTTCAGTAATGTTAGTTCTAGATTTTTTTTTAAGTAATCCTTCCATTGCATCTTGAAACACAAGTGACATTGGATCCTCAAGCTTGCTAGGTAAACTATTATAAAAAGTTTCAGCAGATTTAGAATTCCAGAATTTTTCTTCAAATTCCTCTGAAGATTTAGTTATTTTTTTAAATAAACGAAACTTTTCAATAATTACAGCCCAAGAATATATTGAACACAATATTAATATAATCATTACAGACTTAACAATTATGTCTGCTCTAAAAAATAAACTGAATAATGAAAAATCAGTATTTGTTCCTAATTCTACTGCTTTTGCTGCTATATCTGCTTCCATGCTTACTCATCACACGTAAATGTGTCATGATTTTGTCTATTAATTTAAATTGATTATTCTTCTTTTTGATAAGTTTCGTAGAAAAAACTAGCTATTAGAATAGCATCTGCCTTGTTATTATCTTTCTTTTTTGACAATTGTGATGAAAAATATGGAAAAATTTCAATAGCTCTTGTTCTGCTCGCATCTTTTTCTGAATTAATAAGATTAAAATATTTTTTCCACTTAGCAGGCCTAACATAGTAAACAGGTAAATGCATTGCGCTGCATACCCCTTTTAAAATACCAAAGGATTGACCAAAATTAAACATACTAGTAACGCCTTGACCAGGCATTGCAGAAACTTGTTCAATTACAACCTTTATATTTTTTTTATCAAATTTGTTTATTCTTTCACTAATTTCATTAAATATTTGAGCACCATTTACTTGTCTTTTATTCTTCTTTCCATCTGTCATGGTTGGCATTTCAATTACATCTTTTATTATACCATCTTGAAAAAAACAGATTGAACCTGAGATGCCTGGATCAATTCCAATAATCATCATTAAATAACACCTAAATTAACATTTGAATAAACGTTCTGAACATCGTCATCTTCCTCAAGAGTTTCTAAAAAGCCCACAATACTTTCTTTATTATTTTTATTTACTTCAACACTATTTAATGGGACCCATTCAATTTCTGTAGAAATAAAATTCACAATAATTTTCTCAAGTTTTTTTTTTACATTATATATTTCACTCATTTGACACTGGACCTCATGATAATCCTCATAAGAGAAACATTCATCAGCACCTGACTCTATCGCTAAATCTAAAATTTTTTCATCAGATATCTCTTTTTTATCAATTTTGATTATACCCAATTGTTGAAAATTATGAGATGCTGAACCTTGGGTTCCTAAACTGCCTCCACTCTTTTGAAAAATAGTTCTAATATTTGATGCGGTCCTATTTTTGTTATCTGTTAAAGTTTCAACTATAACAGCAATCTTTTCTGGTCCAAACCCCTCGTATCTTAAATTTTCAAAATTTGCTCCTGTAGCTGCAGAAGATTTATCTATTGCTCTTTCAATATTATCTTTAGGCATATTTGCAGATCTAGCAGCCTGTACTGCAGATCTTAGTCTAGGGTTCATTGCTGGATCTTTGTCACCAAGTTTTGCTGCAACAGTAATCTCTTTAGATAATTTTGAAAATATCTTTGATCTTTGCTTATCAGCCTTACCTTTTTTATGTTTTATTCCTGCCCAATGTGAATGTCCTGCCATGATCTTTAAATATTTTTTAGTTGATCTCCGTATACATAGCTTTTGATGTCTATTGCTAAACCTGTTTTTATATCACAATCTACAATAACACCACACAAAGTAGCATCTCCAGTAGCTGGAAAGTGTTTCACTGAATTCTTTTTTAAAAATCTATTCAAGGAATTTTCTTTATTCATTCCAATCACTGAATCATAATCCCCGCACATACCTGCATCGGTTTGATATCCAGTGCCATTATTAAGTATTCTGGCATCGTTTGTTGGAATATGAGTATGGGTTCCAACAACAAGAGTTGCCTTTCCATCAAATAGATGTCCTATAGCATTTTTTTCGCTAGTAATTTCACCATGGAAATCAACCACAAGTAAATCAAAATCCTTTTTCATTTCATTATCTTTTAAAAATTTTTGAGAAGCTTCAAAAACATCTTCACACTTTTTCATAAAAACGTTGCCCATCAAATTAAGAACTCCAATTTTAATATCGTTCTTTGTTTTATAAATCTGAAAACCTTTTCCTGGTGCAGGTTCAAATAAATTTTTAGGTCTTAATAATCTTTCTTCTTTATCAATAAATTCCATAATTTCTTTTTGATCCCAAACATGATTACCAGTTGTGATAACATCAACTCCACAATTAAAAAAATCCTTACATATTTCTTTAGTTAGCCCCACACCTTGAACTGCTGCATTTTCACCGTTTACTATTACAAAATCGATTTTGTTTTTATCAATTTCATTTAATAAATTACTTGTTAATTTAGAACATCCTGAAATTCCAACAACATCTCCTAAAAATAAAATTCTCATTGTATAATTTTTTTTTCGGTTATTATTAAATCAAGTTTCTTATCATACTTGTTGATAGGTATTTTTTTTATCTCCTGGTATGAAAATCCTAATCCAATTTTAGATATTTTTTTAATTTTAGATACTTTTTCTAAATAACGATCATAAAATCCTCCGCCATAGCCTAATCTATTCAAATCATCATCATAAGCTACTAAAGGAACAAATATTATATCTGGGTAAATTTTCTTTCCTAAAGTTGGCTCAGCAATTCCATACTTATTAATTTTTAAAGGATCTTTATTTGTCCATTCAAAAAAATCCATTTGGTTATTTTCTCTAATTATTGGTAAGGAAATATTTGCCTTTTTGTCTCTTAAAAAATAAAGCATGTCCAAGTCATCAATCTCATGATTACAAGGGTAATACCCTCCTACATTTTTGAAATTAATTTTATTTTTTTTTAAAAATCGATAAATTTTGTCAGGATTGAGACTAAGTTTTTTATTCGAATTTTTTTTTCTAAGATTTAAAATTTTACTTCTTAGCTTAGATTTACTCACAGACCTAATTTGAAATGTTTTCTAATTTTGCTTTTTTTACAAAATTTGATATTTGATCAGCAGCTTCATCAATTAAATTTTCATATTTTTTTTGATTATCGTCAATTTCTTGTTTTAAATTTTCATGATCAAGATTTAGTTTTTCAATTTCAGATTCTTTTGTGTCCCTATAATCGTAAATTAGAGATTTTAGTTCTTTAAATTTTTTTGATAGATCATTTAATTCTTCTTTTTTTTGATCTACTTTTTTCTTAGTTTCATAATATTCATCCATTATTTTTACAGCTGTAATTAATAATAATTTATTTTCACCTAGATTTCCCAAATCATTTTTTAAATTATTAAACTTTTTGTTAATCTGAATTAACAATTCTTCTAAGTGCTCTTCTTGTCCATCTTCACAAGCGAGCAAAAACTCTTTATTGTTAAATTTTATACTTACATTTGCCATTTATCTATTTCATCCAATAGTGTATCAGTTTCTTGATTAAGTTCGTCAATTTTTTCAGAAAATTCAATTTGTTTTCTTTCTTCCAACTTCTCTTTGTTTTTTAAATCCTCAAGTTTTTTTGATAGATTTTCATGTTCCTCGAGCAAAGTTTTATATTTTTCTTCAATCTGTGTTTTTTCAATTTCTAATTGATTTTGTTTTGAGCTTAAATTTTCGATATTTTTTTGTAATTCAGGATTTGTTAGATCTAAATTTTTTAATTCCTCTAATGCAATATTTAATTTTTTTTCTTTCTCGTTTATAGAATTCATATATATATGTTTATATTATTAAATAGATTCTTCTTAGTCTAGTCAGGATAATTTTGAGCAAACTACACAATGATTTAGCTAATTGCATCAGATTTTTATCAATTGATGCCGTTCAAAAAGCAAATTCAGGTCACCCAGGAATGCCAATGGGTATGGCAGATGTTGCAACAGTTTTATTCAAAAATTTTTTAAGATTTAATCCAAACAACCCGGATTGGTTAAATAGAGATAGATTTGTTTTGTCTGCAGGTCATGGTTCTATGCTTTTATATTCTTTGCTTTACCTAACTGGATATAAAAGTATATCAATTAATAATATTAAAAAATTTAGGCAGCTTAATTCTATTTGCGCTGGACATCCTGAATATCATCCGAAAACAGGTATTGAAACTACAACAGGTCCTCTAGGACAGGGTATATCTAATGCAGTTGGTTTTGCAATAGCTGAAGAAATTTTAAAAAATAAATTAGGTAAAGATTTAATTAATCACAAAACTTATGTTTTAGCTGGAGATGGGTGCTTAATGGAAGGAATAAGTCATGAAGCGATGAGTTTAGCGGGACATTTAAAACTTAAAAATTTAGTTATGCTATTTGATAACAATTCAATTTCAATTGATGGTCCAACAAATCTCGCGGTTTCAGATAATTTTAAAAAAAGATTTGAAGGATATGGTTGGGATTATATTTCTATCAACGGTCATAATGAAAAAGAAATTTTTAAAGCACTAAAAAAAGTTCAAAAAGCTAAAAAACCTACTGTGATTTCTTGTAAAACAAAGATTGGATATGGTTCACCGAATAAATCAGGAAAAGCATCGTCCCATGGAAGTCCGTTGGGAATAGAAGAAATCAAGCTTGTAAGAAAAGCCTTAAATTGGAAAACCAAACCTTTTGATATCCCAAATAAAATTTTAAAAGAATGGAGAAAAATTGGCCAAAGAGGTGAAATTTTAGAAAAAAAATGGAACAAAGCATTAAAAAGAAAAAAAATAAAATTTAATCAAACTTTAAAAAATAACTTTACTACGGCGCTAAAGAAAGAAAAAGAGAATGCAATAAAGGACCCAAAAAGTTTAGCTACTAGAAAATGTTCAGAAATGACATTGAATGCGTTAACAAAACAAAAAAATAATTTAATTGGTGGTTCTGCTGATTTAGCGGGATCGAATAATACAAAAACTAAAAACCATAAAATAATTAAACCTGGAGATTTTACTGGTGACTACATTCACTACGGAGTGAGAGAACACGCAATGAGTGGGGTCATGAATGGTATCGCACTTCACAGTAACCTAATTCCTTATGGAGGTACTTTTTTAATATTTTCTGATTATTGCAAACCTTCGATCAGATTGTCTGCCTTAATGAAAAAAAGAGTCATTTATGTAATGACTCATGACTCTATCGGGCTAGGAGAAGATGGCCCTACCCATCAACCTATAGAACAGCTTTCGGGCTTACGTGCTATACCTAACCTAAATGTATTCAGACCTGCAGACAGAATTGAAACTATCGAGTGTTGGGAACATGCATTAAAAAGCTCAAAAACACCCAGCGTTCTGTCTTTAACAAGACAAAATTTAAATCCAGTAAGAAAAACATATCCAAATAAAAACTTATGCTCATTAGGTGCTTATGAGGTTTTAAGAACAAATAAAAAAATTAATCTAACAATATTAGCGAGTGGATCTGAAGTTAATCTAGCTTCAGAGGTTAGCCATAAATTAGCCAAAGATAAAATATACTCCAAAGTGATATCAATGCCTTGTATGGAACTTTTTGAATTACAATCAAAATCTTATAAAAATAAAATTTTAGAAGAAACAAAATTTAAAATATCCATCGAAGCTGGATCAAGCGATTGTTGGAAAAAATATTTAGGGGATAACGGTATTGCTTTTGGAATTGATGAATTCGGAAAAAGTGCACCCTATAAAGATATTTATAAATATTTTGGACTTGAGAGTACAAACATTAAAAATATCACAAAAAAATTATTAAATAAATAAAATGACAATTAAAATTGGAATTAATGGAATGGGACGGATTGGTCGTATGGTTGTTAGATCAATTGTCGAAAGTAAAAATAAAAATTTAAAAATTAATCATATAAACAACAGGTCAAATTCAGAGACTACATCTAAATTAATCAAATATGATTCTATACATGGAAAATTAAATGCTGATTTAGATTATGATCAAAATCATTTAATAATTAATAAAAATAAAATTACATTTTCTCAAGAAACAAAAATTGAAGACATAAATTGGAAAAATTATGATGTTGATTATGTTTTAGAATGTACTGGAAAATTTAATTCGAAAGAAAAACTTCTTGCTCATATAGAAAATGGTGCAAAAAAGGTGATCGTTTCTGCTCCATGTAAAAATGCTGATAAAACAATAGTATTTGGTGTTAATGAAAATATAATTACTAAAGAGGATAAAATAATATCTGCAGCGTCATGCACCACCAATTGTCTAGCACCAGTTGCGAGTGTTCTTAATGAAAATTTTGAAATTGAAAAAGGTTTTATGACCACAATTCATGCATTTACTAGCGATCAGAGAATTTTAGATAATTCTCACAAAGATCCAAGAAGAGCAAGGTCTGCGAGTCAATCAATTGTTCCTACCTCAACAGGAGCTTCAAAAGCAATAGGAGAAATAATTCCTAGCCTTAAAGGGAAATTGGAAGGGGTCGCAATGAGAGTACCCACACCAAACGTTTCTCTTATTGAGTTGATCTTTTGCACAAAAAAAAAAATCGATATAAAAATAATCAATGATGCTTTTGAACAGGCATCAAAAAATAAATTAAAAAATATTTTAGAACTTACAAATGAAAAATTAGTATCTATAGATTTTAATCATCATTCTGCTTCTGCAATAGTAGATGCTTCTTTAACAAATGTAGTTGGAAACAATATGGGTAAAATATCAGCCTGGTATGACAATGAATGGGGCTTTTCTAATAGAATGTGTGATATTGCTGAAAGTTTGCATAAAATCTCTTAATGAGAAGTATTATTAACGAAAAAAATCTTAAGAATAAAAAAATATTATTAAGACTAGATTTAAACGTTCCTCTTCATAAAAATAAGATAACAGATACAACAAGAATTGATAAAATTATTCCTACCTTAAATTTTTTAATCAAAGAAAAAGCTAAAATTATCATTTTATCTCATATTGGAAGGCCAAAAGGAAAAGTTGTTAAAGAACTCTCACTAAAACCAGTTTGTGAAGAATTACAAAATAAATTGGGAAAAAAAATAAGACTTATTGATGAAAATATTAAAGAAATAAACAATAAAAATTTTTTCAATAACTATAATGAAGAAATATTTATTTTAGAGAATATTAGATTTTATTCTGAAGAAGAGCAAAATGACAATAAATTTGCTGAACTCTTGTCAAATCTTGGAGATATGTATGTCAATGAAGCTTTCTCTTGTTCACATAGAGCCCATACATCGATTTATAAAATTCCAAAATTCTTACCATCATTTTCTGGATTACAGTTAGACTTAGAAGTGAATGCGCTTAATAAAATAACTCACGAAATTTCTAGACCAATTACTTGTATTATTGGAGGGTCTAAAATTTCAACTAAGATTAATGTTATTAAAAACTTAATTCCTAAATTTGACAATATTATAATTGTTGGGGGTATGGCTAATAATTTCATAGAATATTTTGGAAATAGTGTTGGAAAATCTGTTAAAGACAAAAATTGCGATAAAATAGTTGATGAAATCATCTCTCTTTCAAAAAAAGAAAAATGTAAAATAATCTATCCAGAAGACGTGATTGTATCTAAAGATTTAAATGGATCTCCTCAAAAGAAAGAATTGAGCGAAATATTGTCTGATGAAATGATATTAGATATTGGTCCAAAAACTATAGAAAAAATAACAAAAATTATTGATAACAGTAAAACCATACTGTGGAACGGTCCTGCAGGATATTTTGAAAATCCAAATTTTGCTTATGGAAGTATTCAAATAGCAAAAAAAATAATTGAAAATAATAAAGCTAACAAAATTTTTTCAGTTGCTGGTGGTGGGGACACAGTTTCTTTATTAAATAATTTAAACGCTGTTAATGAGTTTAATTTTGTTTCAACTGCAGGTGGAGCTTTTTTAGAATATCTTGAAGGTAAAAACCTTCCTGGTATAACCGCATTAAATTAAAATGTCTGAATTAAATAAAATTGTACTTAAAATAATTTCTAATGGTAAAGGTATACTTGCGGCTGATGAAAGCAATGGAACTATGACTAAAAGACTTGAGGCAGTAAATGTCAAATCAACTCCAGAAAATAGGCTTTCCTTCAGAGAAATTCTTTTTTCATCTGATGGAATGAAGGATTGCATAGGCGGTGTTATTCTTTACGATGAAACTATAAATCAAATTTCGAGCACAGAAAAATCAATACCAGATTTAATATCTAGTTCAGGTGCAGTTCCTGGAATTAAAGTTGATACTGGAGCAAAAAATTTAGCAAATTCCCCTGAAGAAAAAATTACAGAAGGATTAGATGGTCTTAGAGATAGATTAAAAAAATATTATGATCTTGGGGCAAGATTTACAAAATGGAGAGGTGTCTATTCTATTAGTGAAAAATATCCAAGTAAGCTAGCAATTAATTCTAATGCTCACGCACTTGCTAGGTATTCTGCACTAGTTCAAGAAAGTGGAATGGTTCCAATAGTGGAACCTGAAGTATTGATGGATGGAGACCATTCTGCTGAGGTGTGTTTTAAGAAAACATCGGAAGTAATTAAAAAATGTTTTGAAGAACTAATTTTACATAAAGTTGATCTATCAGGAATTATTTTAAAACCTAATATGATTTTAGCTGGAAATCTGTCAAAAAATAAAGTTTCTAATGAGGAAGTTTCACTTAATACAATTAAATGTCTAAAAGAATCGGTGCCAAACGAAGTACCTGGCATAGCTTTTTTATCTGGAGGACAATCTGAAATAGAGGCTACAGAAAATTTAAATTTAATAAATAAAAATAATGACACAAATTTCATAATGACTTATTCATATGGAAGAGCTCTCCAACAAAGTGCTTTAAAGGTTTGGTCAAAAAATATCGAAGATAAAGTGACAACTCAAAATACTTTTAATCATAGAGCAAAAATGTGCACATTGGCTGCTCGAGGAAAATGGACGAGCAAACTTGAGAGTAAATAAGCAAAAATTTATTTATCTTATTTCTCCGAACAAAATATCTATAAATTTCTATCAAAATCTTAAATTAGTTCTCAAAACTAAAAAAGTGAGTTTTTTTCAGCTTAGGCTTAAAAATTACTCTCAAAAAAAAAAAATTATAATTGGAAAAAAAATTAGAAATATATGTAAAAAAAACAAAGTAAAGTTTATAGTTAACGATGATCCTGTGCTTACCTTGAAATTAAATGCTGATGGTTGTCATTTAGGTCAAAATGATACAAATATTCAAATAGCAAAAAAAATACTTGGTAAAAAAATTATAGGAGTCACCTGTCATAATTCTGTGAATTTAGCAAAAAAAGCAATTAAAGCTAAAGCCAGTTACATTGCTTTTGGTGCATTTTATCAATCTAAAACTAAAAAAACGAAGTATGCAGCTTCAATCAAAATTTTAAAAAAAGTTAAAAAATTTACAAAAACTCCATTAGTAGCTATTGGTGGAATTAATGATGTTAATTATAAAAATCTATTATTGAATAAAGCTAATTTTTTAGCTATTTCAAGCTACATTTGGAAAAATAAAAAATATAAACCATTACAGGCAATAGAAAGACTTAAATGAAAATTAACGCTGGAGAAATTAGAGTGGGAATGCTCTTAGAATATAAAAATGACTTATGGCAAGTTTTAAAAACTCAACATGTAAAACCTGGGAAAGGTGGTGCGTTTGCTCAAGTTGAAATGAAAAGCTTAGAAAAAAATACAAAATTAAATGAAAGATTTAGATCTAGTGAAACTGTAGAAAAGGCATCTTTAGAAGAAACATCTTTTAATTATCTATACAGTGATGAGATTTATTATTTTTTTATTAATCCAAAAACATTTGAACAAATTGAAATAAAAAAAGAAAGTGTAGGTAATAAAGGTAAATTTTTGACAGAAAATCTTGAAGTTTCTGTAAGTTTTTATAATGAAAATCCAATTTCAATTGAATTGCCTAATCAAGTACAGTGCAGAATTGAAAAAACAGATGTGGCTCTTAAAGGTCAGACAGTATCATCATCTTATAAACCTGCGACTCTTGATAATGGTTTAAATATTCAAGTTCCACCATTTATTGAAGCGGGTGAAGATATAATAGTTGATACCAGAAGTTTTGAATACGTAAAAAAAATATAAAGATGATATCAATATCCTCAAATTTAAACATAATGATTAAAGCTGCTGAAAAAGCTTCCAAATTTATAATTAGAGATTATGGAGAAGTTGAAAAATTACAGGTATCAAAAAAAGGACCTAGAGATTTTGTAACTAAAACAGATAAACAAGTTGAAAAAATTTTAATTGAGGAACTGAGTAAAATAAAAAAAAATTATTCATTTATATCTGAGGAAACTGGTAAAATTAATAACAGTGATAAAGAAAATATTTGGATTATTGACCCAATTGATGGAACAACTAATTTTCTTCACGGGATACCTCACTTTGCAATTTGTTTAGCTCTCATATCGAAAAAACAGATAATAAGTGGTTTAATTTTTGACCCAATTAAAGATGAGATGTTTTTTGCTGAAAAGTATAAAGGAGCTTTTTTAAATAATCGCAGATTAAGAGTTTCAAAAAAATCTTCACTAGATGATTGTTTATTTTCTAGCAATCATGAGGGTGTTAAATACAGTGATTTAAATATGAGATATAGTGGTTGTACCTCATTAGATTTAGCTTATGTAGCATCGGGTAGACTGGACGGTTTCTTTCATAATCATATTAATCTTTGGGATGTTGCGGCTGGAGCCCTTATGGTTGAGGAAGCTGGAGGAATTATAAATGATATTAGTAAATTTAAGATAAATAATATTGATATTAGAGCGTCGAGTAGTGCGATTAATGATCAAATGCTAAAAAATTTAAGTAACTTTTAATTGTGTTATAAAATTCTTTTGCTATAAGTCTCGGTATGAAAAAAAAGATACACCCAAATTACCACACAATTAAAGTTGAAATGACTGATGGCTCACAATTTGAAACAAGATCAACCTGGGGTGCTGAGGGAGAAGTACTTAAACTTGAAATTGATCCAAAATCTCATTCTGCATGGACAGGAGGAAAGCAAAAACTTATGGACAAAGGTAGAATAAGTAAATTCAATAAAAAATTTCAAAATTTTAAATCAGAAAAGAAAAATTAAATGTCCAAGGCACCACTTATGCCAATGGCTACCGCTCTTTGGTTAGTTGAAAATACAACTTTAACTTTTAAACAAATTGCTGATTTCTGTAAATTACACGAAGTCGAAATTCAAGGTATAGCAGATGGCGAGGTTGCAAAAGGTATTAAAGCTTATAATCCAATTATATCTGGTCAATTAACTAGAGATGAAATTGATTTGTCTTCAAAAGATGAGAATAGACCATTGCAAATCAAAAGCACAGATATTGAAATATCTAACTCTGAAAAAAAAATAAAAAAATACGTTCCATTATCTAAAAGGCAAGATAAACCAGATTCAGCACTATGGTTAATAAAACAACATAATATTTTGAAAGATTCACAAATAGCAAAATTGGTTGGAATTACTAAAAATTCAGTTACATCAATAAGAAATAAAAGTTACTGGAATTATAATAATTTGAATCCTAAAGATCCTGTTGCATTAAATTTATTTAATCAAAAAGATTTATTAGATGCAATAGAAAAAGCTGAAAGAAGGATTAAAAGAGAGAAAAAGCAGAAAGAGAAAATTGCTAAACTAAATATAAATTAATGAATAAAACAAATAGACATAAAAAGTTAAAAGTGTTATCTAATCACTTTTTTGGAGGTAGTTATTAAAATAGAAGTAAAAGATAATAATGTTGAACAAGCTCTAAGAGTTTTAAAAAGAAAACTTCAGAGAGATGGTTTCTTTAAAGAAATTAAATTAAAGAATACATATGAAAAACCATCTGAAAAGAAAAAAAGAATCCTTCAAGAGAACATTAAAAGAGTAAAAAAGTTAAATAAACTTAAAAACAGAATCTAAGCCGCGGGGTGGAGCAGTCTGGTAGCTCGTCAGGCTCATAACCTGAAGGTCGGCGGTTCAAATCCGTCCCCCGCAACCAATCTTATTGTATTATTTTTTTTTACTATTTTTAATTGACTCTATTAAGTACTGTAGTTGAATGTGCATTAATATATGATGAGAGTCCTCAGATATACCATAGTTATTTGCATTGATATGAATTGAAATATCAGATTTCTTTTTTAAATACCCACCATTAAAACCACTAAATCCAATTGTTTTTATTTTATTTTTTTTAGCAAATTTTAATACCTCTTTAATGTTTTTTGAATTTCCCGAAGAGCTTATAATTATAACTAAATCTTTCTTATCACAGTAACTTTCAGCTTGATAAAGAAAAACTTTATCATAATTAATATCATTTGAAACCGCAGTAACTGTCTCAATATTGTTAGATAGACTATATATTTTTGGTCTTAAATTTGTTTTTTCTCTAAAAAATTTTAAAAAATCTACCACATAATGATTTGCTATTGCAGCTGACCCCCCATTCCCACAAACATAAATTGAACCTTTTCTTTTGATTGTTTTTAAAATTTCGTTTGCTGATAATTCTAAATTAGTTAAGTTTGATTTTAATATCTTATTGGAAATATTATTTAAATACTCAAGAACAAATTTGTTAATTTTTTTCATTATTTAATAATATCTTATGTTAACTTTATAATTAAATTATAATAAATTATATTCTAAATTTTGATTTTTTACTGTCTATCAAAAAGGCTTTAACCGTTTCCTTAGTCAATTGATCAAACGATTTGCCAAAAGTTTCAATTTTTTCAATAATTCCTGGGGGAATGGTTATAATATGACATCCTAATGCTTTTGCTTGAGTATAATTATATGGCTCCCTTACACTTGCCCATAATATTTCAACATTTTTGAATTTTTTTGCTAAATAAATACTTTTTTTAAATTCTGGAATTGGATCTTTTCCAGTGTCACCAGCTCTACCAGCAAATATTGAAATTATTACTTTTGTTTTTTTATTAATTAATTTTAAAATTTTTTCAGTTTGTTTAGAAGTATAAACTGCTGTTATATTCAGTTTGATATTTTGAGAATTTAATTCCTTAATTATTCTTCCCATAAACCTACCTTTGGAATTAATTACAGGAACTTTAACATATATATTTTTTCCCCATTTATTAATTTCAAAAGCTTGTTTTTTCATATTTAAATATTCGTCTGCAAATACTTCTAAAGAAACAGGTTTTTTTTTACATATATTTAAAATTTTTTTAGAGTAGTCCTTATAATCTTTAGCACCAGCTTTTCTCATTAAGCTTGGATTTGTGGTGAAACCTCTTACAATTTTTTTGTTGTTAAACTTTCTAATAACTTTTAGCTCTGCGATATCACAAAATATTTTAGTGCTCAATTTTTTACCTATAAGTTTTTAGTAATATCCTCGGTCATTTTTTTTGCATCTGCAAATAACATTAATGTATTTTCTTTATAAAAAAGGTCATTATCAATACCTGCGTAACCAGGTGAAAGACTTCTTTTAACAAATAAAACAGATTTACATTTTTCAACATCTAAAACTGGCATTCCATAAATTGGACTTTGTGGGTCAGTTTTTGCTACTGGGTTAGTTACATCATTAGCCCCAATAACAAAGGCTACGTCAGCATTTGCAAAATCGTTATTTATTTCTTCTAACTCAAAGACTTCATCATATGGAACATTTGCTTCAGCCAAAAGTACATTCATGTGCCCAGGCATTCTTCCTGCTACAGGATGAATTGCATAAGAAACTTTAATATCATTTTTTTTCAATGTATCCACCATTTCTCTAAGTGCGTGTTGTGCTTGAGCCACAGCCATACCATACCCAGGTACAATAATAACTGAAGATGCATTCTTCATTAAAAATGCTGCATCATCTGCATTTCCACTTTTAACAGGCCTTTGTTCATTATTATTTTGATTATTTGAGCTATCATCTGTTGCACCAAAACCACCTAGGATAACGTTAAAAAATGACCGGTTCATTCCTTTGCACATTATATAAGATAAGATTGCTCCAGATGAACCAACTAATGCACCAGTAATAATAAGTGCAGTATTTTCCAAAGTGAACCCAATTCCTGCTGCTGCCCAACCAGAATATGAATTAAGCATAGAAATAACAACAGGCATGTCTGCCCCTCCAATAGGAATAATTAAAAGAAAACCAATTAAAAATGAAATAGCTATTAACATCCAAAACAAGTTGTTTGATTGTGTTGAGCATAATAAATAAATTATCACTACTATTGATATTAGAATAACCGCATTAAGAGCATGCTGACCTTTAAATACAATTGGAGAACCTGACATTATTCCTTGAAGTTTCAAGAAAGCAATAATTGAACCTGAAAAAGTTATGGCTCCAACTGCAGCACCAATTGACATTTCAATTAAACTTCCAAGTTTAATATTTCCTGGTGTTCCAAGATTAAATGAAACAGGATTTAAAAAAGCTGAAATTGCAACAAATACTGCTGCAAGACCAACTAAACTATGAAACCCAGCAACTAATTCTGGCATAGCTGTCATTGGTATTCTGTATGCTATGAAGGCACCAACCGAGCCCCCTACCAATATGAATATAACAACAAATACAAAACCACTTGAAAAATTACCTATAGATAAAAAAGTTACTGTTACAGCAATAATCATTCCTAAAATTCCAAACAAGTTACCTTGCCTTGAAGTTTCAGGAGATGACAAACCTCTTAAAGCAAGTATAAATAATACTCCAGAAATAAGATAAAAAATCGCTGATAAATTTGCAGATATCATCACTTACTCTTTTTTTTCTTTTTGTACATTGCAAGCATTCTTTGTGTTACTAGAAACCCACCAAAAATATTTATTGCCGCAAGAGCTATAGCTAAAAAACCAAAAATACTTGAAGTATTAAATATACTCTCAGAATTTCCCGCTAAAGCAGCAATTATAGCTCCAACAATAATTACAGATGAAATTGCGTTAGTTACTGACATTAATGGAGTGTGCAAAGACGGGGTTACACTCCATACAACATAATAACCAATAAATATTGAAAGAATAAATATACTTAATCTGAATATTAAAGGATCTATTTCCATAAATTTTATTTTATCAATGTTTTCTCTATTATTTCGTCCTCTAGTTTAATTTCAATTTTTTTTGTTTCTTTATCAAATAAATTATCCACAAAATTAAATACATTTTTTGAATATAGGCTAGAAGCAGAAATTGGTAATTTATTTAAAATATTGCTTTCACCCATTATTTTTACCCCATTTTTTTCAATAATTTTATCAACTTCCGTGAAAGCTGTATTTCCACCTTGTATGGCTGCCAAATCATAAATCACAGATCCACTTTGCAAATTATTTATCATACTTTCTTTAATAATTAGAGGAGCTTTTTTACCTGGAATTAAAGCTGTACAAATTACAATATCAATTTTCTTAAGTGTTTCTGATAATAATTCCTCTTGTTTTTTTTTAAAATCTTCAGAAGCTTCTTTTGCATAACCTCCCTCAGTTTCCATGTTTTCCGAACTCTCTATTGTTAAAAATTTTCCACCTAAGCTCTCAACTTGTTCTTTAGATGCAGATCTTACATCTGTTGCAAATACAATTGCTCCCATTCTTTTTGCGGTTGCAATTGCTTGGAGTCCAGCGACACCAGCCCCAACAACCAATACTTTTGCAGCAGGGACAGTACCAGCTGCAGTCATCATCATTGGTATTGCTTTTTCAAAATTTGCAAAGGATTCTATCACAGCTTTATATCCTGCTAAATTTGCTTGAGATGATAAAATATCCATTGATTGAGCTCTTGTTATTCTTGGTAATAACTCAAGAGAAAAAAGATTTATGTTTTTTTTTGCGATTTCAAATAATTTTTCTTTATTATTATAAGGATTTAACACTCCAATTAATGTTTGATTTTTTTTTAACAAAGAGCTTTTTTCATCAGATAACATCCCAAGTTGTAAAATAAGATTAGAATTATTTAATATTTCATTTTCATCTTTGAAAATTTTTACACCTTGTTTTAAGTACTCGTCATCTTTAATTCCAAGATGAGAACCATAATTTTCAGTCAGAGATATTTCAAACCCTAAAGATAAGTATTTTTTTACTATCTCTGGAGTTATTGCAATTCTTTTTTCAAATTCTAGATTTTCAGAAATAGAACCGATTTTCATATATTGACGACCTTACAATAAGAAAATTGCCATTAAAACCAAAACGATTACAACAGCGACAGTTCCCCACAGAACGAATTTCGTAAAATTATTCCAAGTATTTTTATGGTTTTCATTATCCATAAAAATTATTTTTGTCTTGCTTTGAATTTAGGATTGGTTTTATTAATTATATAAACCCTTCCTCTCCTTCTTACAAGTTTAGAGTTTAAATCTCTTTTTTTAATAGATTTTAAAGAACTTTTTATTTTCATAGTTTTTTTTGACTCTTAATAAACGAAGTTATGTAATCTTTCAAATGTATTTTTCCATATTTTTTAATTATTTTATTATTTAAAGACATATTTGTAAGTGCTGATGCAAATCTTTCACCTTCTCTTGCTTTTAAATATTTTATTTTATGCTTAAACATTTTGGCCACATCGATTATAGAATATGATTTTTTATTAGAAATACTGTAATGACGACATTTGTTTTTTTTCCATGCTTTAAAACACACCTCTACTGTGTCATAAATGTGAGTAAAACGTCTAGTTTGAGTTCCTGGTTTTACAACTGTAAGTGATTTGTTATTTTTAAATTGATTTTCAAATATTCCAACGACAGTTGCCATTTCTCCTTTGCTAATTTGTCTTGGTCCATAAACATTATAAAAGTAAATTATTTCGAATTTTAAATTAAACCAATTTTTTAAATTTTCTAACATTTCTAAATTTTTTGATTTAGAAAAAGCATAAGGTGATAAATTTTTATCCATACCATTGTTACCTAAACTTGCTGATGTTGCTGAATAAATTAATTTTATTTTATTATCTAAACAAAATTTAAATACAGCTTGAGAACCAATAGAATTAGACTGAAAGCATTTGTTAAAATTTTTAAAACTTTGATAAATTCTGGCAAACTCTCCAAAATGAAATAAAGAGTGTATTTTATTTTTGTGAGTCTTTAAAATTTTATCAATTTGTTTTGTATGGCCTTTTAAATATTTTACTCTCAAATTTTTTATATGATTCTTTTTCGATCCTGTGGAATAGTTATCTAAACTATAAATAAATTTATTTGTTTTTGATAAAAGTAATTCGATAAGATGAGATCCAACAAATCCAGCTCCACCAGTTACAATTATTATATTTTTCATGAAGAGTCTTTAGCCTGGCAATGTCCTACTCTTCCATGTCTTAAGACAAAGTACCATTGGCGCTGAAAGGCTTGACTTCCGAGTTCGGAATGGGATCGGGTATTACACTTTCGCAATAATCACCAGGCAATGCTTTATACCCAATTTATATATTTCGTCAAATATATAATTTATAATAAAAACTAATAATTAAATAGTTACCTAATATTTTAGTAGTCTGTATATATATATATAATGTTTTCTATTTTATTTTATTTAATTATCGCATTATCATCATTAGCATTAACTTATAGATTATCAAAAATTTTTAACCTCTATGATTTACCAAACGGAATTAAAATACACTCAAGTAAGATACCAAACATTGCCGGTTTAGGATTATTACCATTTGGAATATTGATCATTTTATTTAATTACGACAATATTAAAATAATTATTACTTTTATTCTATTTATTATCGTCATCATTATAGGATTAATTGATGATATAAAAAATATAAAACCACAGTTAAAGATTTTATTTCTTTTAATACCAATTTTAATATTTTCTAAATATGTCTATACAGTTGAAAGTTTAGGATCATATCAAAATGTAAATTTTCAATTAGGATCCTTCAGCTTTATATTCACTGTATTATGTATTTTATTATTAACAAATTCTTTTAATTATATTGATGGAATTGATGGATTGCTTTCTACTAATTTACTGATTACTTTTTCTTATTTTATTTTTATCAGCAATGAAACTTCAAATTTTCTTTTGCCAATTATTTGTTTTTTAGCCATATATTTGCTATTTAATTTGAATATATTTAGTATTTTTCCAAAACAATTTCTTGGTGACTCTGGAAGTTTGGCATTAGGATTTTTAGTTTCAGGATTTTTAATAATACTTACTCAAGGTAATAAATTTATTCATCCGACTGCAATTATTTGGCCAGTTGCATTTGTAGTTTATGAATTTTTAACAATAAATATTTTAAGAATAAAATTAAAAAAAAATATTTTTAAAAGAGATCTGAACTTTATATTTAATATTTTAAATAAAAAATTTAATTTAATCGTATCATTGCTTTTTTGTAATATTTTACATATAATTTTTTGTATTGTTGGATTAATTTTAAATAAGTTTGAATTGTATACAATATCAATTATTTCATTTACTTTTTTTTTTATTATTTATTGCTATTTAAGAGTAAAATTATTTAGATAAATTTTAATAAATCTTTCAATTAATTTCGTTAACGTTTAATTTTTGTAATAAGTTTTAATTTTAATTAAAAACAAAAGTAACAATGATTTTATCTTTAAATTAAGATTCCCATACTTAAATGAAATTAATAATTTTTTTTTACAAAAATTATATTTTTTTTTTTGAAAAAAAAATTTACCCCCGATATAAAAAATTCTAGATCTTGCTAAATTTTTTTCATTATGACTTAATAGAGAAAAAAATTCCCTAGATGCAAATAATGTAGAATAACTCATATTTTTTCGTTTAGAAATTCCATTATGATTTAGTTGGTAAGAACCAAGATTTTGATTTATATAATAAAATTTTTTTGTTACATTTGAAATTTTTAACCATAAATTATAATCTTCAGAAGCAATCATTTTTTTATTCTCATTAATTAAATTTACTTGTTCTAAAATATTTTTTTTAACCATTACCGAAGAATTGAATATTGGATTACCCTTTACTAATAAATCTCTAAGTATAGGATGCTTTAATACCCTGCCTTTTAGTATTTTTTTAAAATAATTTTTTGAATTACCAATAATTTTTAAATTATGGAAAATAATATCATGGCCCTCAATAATTTTTCTGTAACAAGAATCTAGCTTGTCATTTGTCCAAATATCATCAGAGTCCAAAAATGCTATTACATTTCCTGTGGAATTTTTAATTCCATAATTTCTTGAATTTGCAATATTTCCATTATTTTCTATCTGTAAAAATTTAATTGGTAAATGTGAAAATTCATCTACAACTATTTTTGTATTGTCTGTTGAATATTTATCGATAATTATTATTTCAAAATCTTTAAAAGTTTGATTTTCAATTGATGTTAAACATCTCTTAAGATAAGTACCTTGGTTAAATGTCGGAATTATTATGGATATAAGACTTTTGTTCATAAATTTAAATATAGGCATTTAAAGATATAAATAATTTTTTAGATTTTCTAGACTTTAGTTGGTTGATACTTTAAAAATAGTTGTATTCACTTAATTAAATATGAAATTATTTCAAGTAATGCCGTGTAGAATACAGGGTTACCAAGCTACACTTGATGGATATCTGAAAACAGATAAATTACTTGTTTCTTTTAATGATATTTGCAACAATGGATCAAATATTTTAACTCCATCTGGAGTTTCAGACCATCTAGGTTCTTATATATTTATTCCAATTTTGTCATTTTTTTTTAACTTAGATATAAATATATCTACAAATATATTTTTTATTGGCTATGGAATTTTAACATTTATAATATCTATTTATTATTTTAATAAAATTAAATTTAATTATTTTGGCAAAATTTATGGTTTCTTTTGCATATTTTTATTATTTTTACTAAATATATTTATAAGTGATACCTACAGTTTTTACGGATTAACATCACTGGCTTTGATACCAGTGTGGTATTTTTTTTTCAAAAAAAATTTAATAAATGAAAAATATAGTTTAATTTTGTACTCAATCTTTACTGGTTTATTAATTGCTTTTTCAGAGATGGTAAGAGGTCAATCAGGATCTATAATTTTACTTTGTATTTTAATTTATTATTTTTTCTCTATAGAAAAACAAATTAAGTTAAAATTTATCTCTTTAATTATATTAATTTTTCCATTAATACTGTCTCAAATTTTATTAAGTCATTTGTCAGAAAAAAGAAATTTATTTTTCAAAGAAAACCCCAATTTTTTATATGAATTAGAAAAAAGAGATATACCTTTAAATCATGTCCGAGCAGTTTGGCATAATGCTTATTATAATTTAGGTTTTCTATCATACTATAAGTCAGAATTTCCAAAAAATACTGACGAATACTCAGTAAAAAAAGCTAAAAAGATTAATCCAAATGTTGTTCCATACACTAAAGAATATGAAAAAATATTAATGAAAGAATATTTCAATTTTGTAAAAGATTATCCATTGTATTTTATTAAAATCACCTTTGCAAAATTAGGAGTTATTATTATGTATTTAATCGTATTTATAAATATAGGTATTTATAATTTATTCAAAAAAGGATTAAGTAATCAAGTAAAATTTTTCTTTCTTCCTGGAATTTTTCTGAATAGTTCATTGGGCTTAGCTGCAGAACCAGATTATTCTTATCTTTTGGGAATGTTTGCCTTTGCTTCTATGATGTCGGTTTATACTTTAGAAAAAAATAAATAATTATGAATAAAAAATATTTAAATTATACTATTATACTTTTGCTGATATTTTTAATTTCAATATTATTTTTAAAAAAAAATAATTTTATAGTATTCACTATCCAAACAATCGGATCTCATAATTTTAATCCTGATTTTGTTAAAATTGATACTAATAGAAATCATTTGAAACATAACTTAGTTATTATAAATAAAAATTTTAGTGACTTTTATTTAGATAAGAATATTAAAAAAGAAATTAACAAAGTTTATCCTAATTCAAGACTTATTAATAAAAATAATTATTTTATTCTAGTAATTAAAGATAATAATCGATCCAAAAAAAAAATTAAATTAATCACATCTTTGATTAATGAATTTCTATCAAACAAAACTTACATTAAAGGTTTGGAAAGATATCATGGTTTAGTCGCTAATTTACCTGGATCACCCCCGACACATGATATTTTTGATGTTTATGAAAAAGAATTATTAAAATATATAAGATGGCAACATGAGATAAATTTAGGAATTAAGAATGACGCTATTAAAATTTTTAAAATTAAACATGAAACGAAGTTTTTTTAATTACTATTTTTGAAAGTTGTTAAAAATAATATAAAAATAACTAATAAATTATGAACTTTTTTTTTGGAATTAAATTTTTAGAATTCTCAAGTAATCTTAAAATACCTATTTTTCAAAATCAAGGACACAAAAAAAGTAATTACAACCTTTATTGCATAAATATAAAAGATAACAAATGGAATATAGAATTATATTCAAGTCAATCAACAGATGATTTTTATATGGTAAATAATTATGATTGCAACAATGATAATATTTTCTTTCTTGCAAGTGATAATGAGATACTGAATTATAAAGAAAAAGGTTTTAAAAATTTAATTAAATTAAATAATTTTACTTTAACATCACCTGCTTATAGGGCTAACTTAGAAATAAATTTAAAAGAGGGTGGATTTTCTTCTTACCAATCTGAATATCCATTACAAATGATTAATAAAAAAGGATCAATAGTAAGTCCATTAAATATCTTAACAAATAAAAAAAATTCTAAAAATTACCTAATATTTAAAAATATTTATAAAGATCCAATTAATGAAGCATTTAAGGGGTACTTTATTAATTTAAAAAGTAAAAAAATTATTCAAAAATTTGAATTAAAGACAAATTATACTAATTGTATTGAAATACATAATGACCTACTACACGAAGAAATATATTTTTTCACCAAAAATTATACTGGGATACCAGTGTATTTATCTTCCCGAGACAAACATTTGTCATTTGAACATACTCACCCACCCCATGAGTATATTTTAAGTGAGGATAAATTTAAAATAGTAGCAAACTTTAAAAAAGAATTTTATGAAATTATTTGCTAAAAAAATTTTTAATTCAAAATTATTATTATTTTTGAGAAATAATCTTAATATTAAAAAAAATAAATTTGATTTATTTAATATTAAAAAAAATATTAGTGTAAGTGATTCTTTTTGTTGGCGTACAGACAAGGATTTTGAGACTATATTTAGGTTTTCTGATATTTTAAAAAATTTTTACAAAATAGATAAATCAAAAATAATAATTATATTTTATGATAAACAAGGAAAATTTTTAAAAGAGATTCTCTTAGATAACTTAAAACAATCTGAGAATGAAATCAAAATTGACAAATCATTCTTTAACAATTTAGAGGATTATGGAACATTTCATGTTTATCATATATCGAACATTGATATTAAAGAAAAATTAATGATCTCAAATCGATGTTATGTTGGATACTCAAAGAAAAAAGCTCTTCCATCTTTTATGCACGGTAATACCTATTCATCATATGCTTATATAAATAATCATAATATTAAATATTCTAATATTGTTAAAAATAAAATTTTAACAAATTCCATCTATAAAATTCAAAATTATTTTGATGGATATGATAGAACAGAATTATTTTTTTCCAATCCAACTGATCAAAAAATAAAATTTTACTTAAATGGAAGATTTTATGAATTATATAAAAATGAAAGTTTTATAATCGAAACTAAAACAGAAAAAATTTTTACAATAAAATCAAACTGTTTATTTCTTAGACCAGTAATTTTTAATTACAAAAATAATTTTATGGATGTTTTTCATGCTTAGTTTATTTAGAAAAATTTTTTTTTTACGCCAAGCTATTATTAATCCAACATATTTTGTAAAAAAGATTAAATTTGAAATCAATAATTTAATTGCAAAAAAAAAATATAAAAAAGAACTCTTTATTGAAAAACAAAACTATTTATATGAGCAAAATAACTTAAATAGAAACTCTGCTATTAAGATTTTTTTTGATTTGTCAAACAAATATGAATTTTTAAAGAGTACATCATCCTCAGAACATCAAATTTTGCTAAGTGCTATATCTGAAAAACAAAATATTAAAAGTATATTAGAAATTGGAACATACGATGCAACAAATAGTTTTTTAATCTCCAAGTTATTTCCTAACAGTAATATAGATACTATTGATTTACCTGATGATGATGAAATTTTTAAAAATTCTTATGGTAGAGAAAATATTAAAAAATTAAATAAATTAATTGATACAAGAAATAATATTTTAAAAAAAAACACCAGTATAAACTTTAGTCAAAGAAACTCTGTAAGTTTAACTGCTGAAAAAAAGAAATATGATTTAATATGGATTGATGGTGCACATGGATACCCAGTGGTAACAATTGACATAATTAATTCACTTAAGTTAATTAATTCACATGGAGTAATACTTTGCGATGACGTATGGATTGATAAACCATTGGTACAAGATGAAATGTATAATTCCTTAGCGAGTTATGAGACATTACAACAATTAAAGACAAATAATTTAATAAACTTTAGTTTATTTTATAAAAGATTAGATATGAAAAATAATTCATATAAATATAAAAGAAAATATATTGCTTTTGTAAAAAAAAATTATGAATAAGTTTAAAAAAATTATTTTGAATTCATTTAGATACCTTGGATATAATATTAAAAAAATTCAAAAAGAAGAAAGAAATTTCCTAAATTTTGATGAAATTTACAAAAAAATTTTTGGAAACAGAAAAATAATAATTTTTGATGTTGGGGGTAATAGGGGTCAATCAATAAACAGATTTTTAAATATTTTTCCTAATGCAGAAATACATTGCTTCGAACCAATTGAAAAAAACTTTCTTTTTTTAAAAAAAAATTATAATTCTAAAAATATTAAATTAAACAATTTTGCGCTAGGTGAAAAAAATAATATAAAAAATTTTTATATTAATGCTAAATCATCTACATCATCCTTTAACAAGCTTTCTAAAAATACAAAATGGTTAAAATTAAGAGCTAAGGAAAATAAAAAAAATATTAATTCCTTTACTATTGAAAAAAAGAAAACCTCAATTAAGTCAATAGATTTTTACTGTAAACAAAATAAAATAAAACATATTCATTTACTTAAACTTGATACTCAGGGATATGAGGATAAAATTTTATCTGGAGGTAAAAATATTTTAAAATCTGGCAAAATATCTATAATTGAATTGGAAATGATTTTTGATAATGTTTACGAAAAGTATTTAACTTTTACTGATATAGAAAAAAATTTATTAAAAAATAAATATAGATTTACTGGAATTGAAACCTGTAATAATAATCTTTTTGAGGGTATACTTTTTTTTGGAGATTTAATTTATATGAAAGAAGATATTATCAAAAAACATATAAAAAAATAATTAATAAACTAATTTTTGTAAACTTCTTTTCTAAAAAAAAGATAATAACCCATTAATAAATAAAACAAAATAGACATATAATTATTGAAAAAATTTCCATTAGGTAAAAATGGCAATACAGTAGATATCAAACCACTAGTGATTATTACATATCTATTATAATTGATATAATTAATTAAATTTGAATCTTTTTTTAAAAATTTTCTTAAAATATCAAATATTAAAAAAAATAAAAAAAATATATAAATTAAAAATCCTATCAAACCTAATTCACTCATAAATAATAATAATATATTATGGGGATGAGTTGAGCATGAACCTTCGTCAAAGTTATACTTTTTATCTTTACAATAATATCTAAAAGATTTTATTCCTCCTCCAAATATTTTATTTTGCTCAAATATATTGATTGCTGTTTGATAATGACCTTTATGAGAGGGGATAATTAGAATATTTTCATTTTCAAATATTATAAAATTCTTAAATCCATGCTCAAATCTCTTCAAAGTATTATATATTTTAGACTCTACTCTGTTATGTGAAGTAATATCTTGAATTTTAAAAGAAAAAATTGTTGTCACAATAATTGATAAACAAATCAAAATTAAAATTAATTTTTTGTAAAAATTATATTTAATAAAAAAAAATATAAAAATTAATTGAAACAAAAACATTCCTAAAGAAGTTCTCTCACCGCTAAGAAAAATTAATATAAAGGAAAATACAACAACCATTGTATACAAATAAATTTTTAATTTTTTATTTACATTTAATAACGAAATAAAAATTAAATTTATAGGAAAAATTTTTGATATAAAACTTCCCATAATCCATTCACTTCCAAAAAAACTAGACACTCTATGTGGATGACTTAATTTTAAACCAATTAAATTTTTTTCAAAATAAAACTGATACAAACTATCAATGAATAATATTATAAAAATAAAAAAAAATATTCTGGAAAAATTAAAAAGCTTTTCTTTATCTGAAAAAAAATAAATCAATGCTAAAGAAAATAAACCAAATCTTAAATAAAATATCGAAGTACCTTGATTTAAAATTGGAGCAGGTGAAACAATAATAACAGAGTATAAAATAACTAAATAAAAAAAAATAAATAAAACTGCAAATTTATTTTTTATAAAAAAATTATTATTTTTTAAACTTATAAAAATAAAAAAAAGAAATATTAAAGTAACAAATAAATCAGGTAAAAATGAACCCGTTATCAAAGAGAATGGCAATAAATAAAAAATAGTTACAATAAATTTATTATTTAAAATCATTAAATTTAATTAATTGCATGTTAAATTAAAATCAATAGCTTTTTAATTATATTAACAAGTGTTTTTCAAATTTTCGTAATAATATTTTTTTATTAAAAAATTTTTTTGAATAGATATACCCATTATATCCAATTTTTAACTGTTGATTTATTTTTTTTTTATTTAGTTTTAATATATTCTTTGAAAACGTTTTGTAATCACCTGCATCACAGCAATAACCACTTTTAGACATTTCTATGATTTCTTTTGTCTCACCACTTATCATGCCTAAAATAGGTTTTTTACATTCCATATAATTTGAAAGCTTACCTGGAACTGTAATAGAAAATATTTTGTTTTTTTTTAAGCAGATTAACAAACAGCTTGAAAGAGATGATAGATATCTTATGTATTTAAGTTTTTGGGAACCAAGAAAAATAAATTTTTTTTCTAAATTATTTTTTTTTATTAATAATTTTAATTTATATAAAAATCTACCTTCTCCAACAATTATCCATTTTATATTTCTATATTCCTCTAAAATTTTAGCTGCTTTTATTACTGATTCAAAATCTTGAGATTGACCTATATTTCCTGTGAACATTATATTAAAATCTTTTTTATTTATTAATTTATTTAATTTTTGATTTTTATGTAAAGGTAAATCTTCTGACCATGATGGAAAATAAATAGCTTTTTTTTTATTTTTGATTTTTTTCGAAATTAAAGATTGAATAGATTTAGACTGACAAAAAATATATTTACATTTCGAATAAGAATAATTCATGAATTTTTCTAAAATTATAAATATTAAATTTTTTTTACTAAAGCCGACAGAGTTTAAAGTTTCTGGCCATAAATCAAGAATCCAGTAATAAACTGGTATTTTTTTAAATACTCTAATTATGTGCGCAGCGAGTAATCCACTTGGAGGAGAAGTTCCGAAGACAAGAATTTTATCAAAATTGGAGTTAAGAATAAATTTTATTGAATAAATTACAGAAAATATAATGAATGACAAATAATTTAAAATAATTGAAAAATTACTTTGATCTCTTAAATATGTTGGTAAACGAATAATTTTAATAGAGCCATATTTTTTTAAATTTCTAGTTTTTTCAAATAATTTACTATTTGGATAAGTTGGTTTACTGGTCAATACAGTAACCTTATTTTTTTTAGCCAAATGTTTACATAATTCATTTAACCTAAAGTTTTCAGGCCAAAAATATTGACTTATTACTAAAATTCTCAATTTATATTTTGTTTGTAATTATTCTGTTTAACAAAATTAATATAACTAATAATTAATTTTGTAATAGTAGATGAAACATTATTTTTTTCATAAGATGAAATATAAGTATCTACTTCTTTAGAAGATTTGTTCTCAAAATATTTTATGGCATTCATTAGGTTGTTTAAATTTGTTCCAGTCATAATTGTTACACAATTTTCATCTGCTTCTGGTCTTTCATGAGCCTCTCTTAAATTAATCGCATCAAATTTCAAAATAGATGCTTCCTCATTAATTGTACCACTATCTGAAATTACTATTTTAGCTTCTTTTTGTAATTTTATATAATCTGTAAATGAAAATGGTTTATGAAAAATTATATTTTTTTTATTATTTTTTTTTAATTTTTTTCTTAGTCTTGGATGAGTTGATATAACTATCGGAATTCTATATGTTGATTGCAAATACTCAATAATCACATGAATATTTTTATATCTATCTAGATCTTCTATATTTTCTTCCCTGTGGGCGCTAATTAAAAAATAATTTTTACTTTTTAACTTCATAGAAGTTAAAATATTAGAATTATTTATTTTGTTTTTATAGAAATCTAAAACTTCCTTCATTGGGCTTCCGATATTTATTACCCTGTTTGAAAGCATTCCTTCATTTATTAAGTTTAGTTTACTCAAATGACTATAAGTAAAATTTATATCGGCTATGACATCAACAATTTTTCTGTTGGCTTCCTCTGGAACTCTTTGATCAAAAGATCTGTTTCCAGCCTCATAGTGAAAAATCGGAATTTTTCTTTTTTTTGCACAAATTGCAGTCAAAGCACTATTCGTATCACCTAAAATAAAAAAAGCATCCGGTTTTATCTTATTTAAAATTTCATCAACCTTAATCATTGCTTTAGAAATTGTACCAATAGAATTACCAGAGAAAGAATTAATTTGAAATTTTGGCAGTTTTAAATTTAGATCCTCAAAAAAAATTTTGGATAACTCATGGTCAAAATTTTGTCCAGTATGTATTAATGTATGTTCAAACTCTTTATCAAATTTCTTAAGTATTACACTTAATCTAATTATTTCTGGTCTAGTACCGACAACTGTACACAATTTATACTTTTTTATTTTTTTTTTCATAAGTTAAGCGTTTATAGTATCAGGATTATTTTTATCAAACACTTCATTGCTCCAAATTATACCCTTAGAAATTTTTTTTTCCATATTTCTAATACTATGAACAATTCCTGGAATAGTTTCTAATATTTTATTGTCTTTGCTGTCTAGTTTGATACTAAATTTTTTTTTTGTATTTAGATCATAAAAATCAAAAATCACTTTGCCATCTACTAGAAAAAATTTTTCAACTTTTGTATTGTGATAGTGCTCTCCTCTTTTTACCTTTGGTTTAATTGAAAAATAGGAAATTTGTCCATTGTTTGGATATTTAAATAATTCGACAAAATCACCTCTATAATCACTATTTGAAATTAATTTATAAGTTATATCTTTAATTGGTATATAAGTTAGATAAGTTGCATACAAATATTTATCAAATTTTGATTTTGAAAAATTTTTTAAAGAATTAAACCGATCCTTTTTAAATTTTTTTATTTTCTCGGCTAAAGTTTTTATATTACACTTGTAAGTTTTGATTGGAATTTTTTTATCTTTATTAATTATTATTGCATTAAATAATTTCAACAAGTCATCAATATAACAAAAGTCTATATTTTTATTTTTTAATATTGAAATTGGAATATTTCTGGAAATATTATGACAAAAAGTTGCTACAACCGAATTATAATTTGGTTTTGCCCATTTTCCAAAAATATTTGGTAATCTTAATATTTTAAATTTATGTTTTTTTTTTAAATTTAATCTAATTATTTCTTCTGCTTTAAACTTTGTGATTGAATAAGTACTTTTATCTTTATTGTTTATTAATTTAGTAGATGTAAAAATTAAATATGTTTTATTTTTTTTTTTATTTAAAATAGTTATTATTTTTTTTGTTAAATCTACATTTGAAATTTTGTAATTTTTTTTAAATTTTGCTCTATTTTCACCAGCACAATGAAAAATAATATCAGATGTATTTACTAATTTTTCAAGTTTTTTATAGCTATCATTTCTATTAAACTCACAAATTTTATATTTATTTTTTTCTTTAAGATAAAAATATAAATTCTTACCAATAAATCCTTTGGATCCAGTTATAAGTATTTTCATCTATAAAAGATTTTTAATATCAGAAAACGATCTTAAAAGCTTTTCTAACTCTTTATTGTTTAAATTTTTTGCGAGGTCAGAACTGTAATCATTAACTAAAGATTTTTTAACACCTACATCATAATAACTTTTATAATTTAAAGATCTTTTGTCTGACGGAACTTTAAAATATTCCTTATGATCTTGTGAT
The DNA here is from genome assembly GCA_902593285.1 of uncultured Pelagibacteraceae bacterium. Classification (GTDB taxonomy): domain Bacteria; phylum Pseudomonadota; class Alphaproteobacteria; order Pelagibacterales; family Pelagibacteraceae; genus Pelagibacter. Next base: position 118,614 of record CACJHW010000001.1, on the reverse strand, counting down.
AATCTTAATTCAGCTGAGGTTGCTAAGGTTTCATGTATTTTTTCACCATGCCTAGCACCAATTATTTTAATTTTATTTTTTTTATTGAAAATTTTAAGCAACACTTCTGCTAAATTTAAAATCTTACAAGCTGGGGCTTTTTTAATAAATATACTACCATTATCGTCTGAACTTATTGCAAATAATACTAGATCTATTGCATCATCTAGTGATAATAAAAATCTTGTCATTTCTTTATCTGTTATTGTTATTTCTTGATTTTTTTTTATTTGATCTAAAAATAAAGGTATTACAGACCCTCTAGAAAACATAACATTACCATATCTTACTATGGACATTTTAGTTTTTAAATTATTTTCATTTCTTGTTTCTGAAATTAAAGTTTTTTCCATTAAAGCCTTGGACATGCCCATTGCATTAATTGGATATACTGCTTTATCTGTACTTAAGAAAACTATTTTTTTTACACCACTTTTGACACAACAATTAATCAAATTTTTACTACCTAAAATATTTGTTTTTACAGCTTCCAAAGGAAAAAATTCACAAGATGGGACTTGTTTTAAAGCGGCTGCATGAAAAACATAATCAACTCCAGAGGTTACTTTGAAAACACTTTCTTCATCTCTAACATCACCTAAGTAGAATTTTAATTTACTATTATTTATTTCATTGCGTAATTCATTTTGTTTTAGTTCATCCCTTGAAAAAATTCTTATTTCACAATTATAATTAATTATTTTTTTTAAAAAACTTTTTCCAAATGATCCTGTTCCACCAGTAATCAAAATTACTTTTTTGTTAAAAAATTTTTTATAATTAATTTGCATTTAAGATTTAATTAATGACTTATATTGTTTTAAGTATTTATTTGTCAAAGTATTAATATTTAAAAATCTATTAGCATATAAAATCGCATTTTTTCTTATTTTTAACTGTTTTTTTTTATTTTTCTTTAATAATCTGATGCCATTAGAAAGATCATTAAGGTTTCTTTTTGTTTTAATTAAAGCATTATATTGAAATTGATGATTAACGTTTGCATTTTCTACAGCTAAAACTAGCCCCCCACTTGCAAGAGACTCTAATATCGTCATTGAATTACATTCATAATAGGAAGTATTAATTACTAAATCACAGTCATATAACATTTTAAACCTTTTATCAGAATATATAGGTGGTAAAAAAAATACATTTTTTTTTAAATTTAACATTTCAGTTTTTTCAATAAGTTTTTTTTTTTCTTTACAATTAGGGCCAACGAAAAATATTCGAAATTCATCTTTAAATTTATTTATTTTTTTAATCAATTGTAATTGGATTTCTAAACCTTTAATTTTGTTGTACCTTCCCATATTTAATATATTAAACTTGTTATTTTTAAATATTTTTAATTTTTTTTGTTTATTAATTTTAAATCTGTTTAGATCCAGACCATTATTTGCTATAAAATATTTATTGTCAGTCAGGTACTTTGAGTTTTTTTTTTCATCCGGACTCAAAAAATGAACTAAATCAATATATTTAATATTATTTCTTTCAACTAAATAATAAAAAATTTTTTTAAGAAAAAAATTTTTTTTGATATTATTTTTATCCATAGTACCGTGTGGTGAAAAAATTATTTTTTTTTTATAAAATATTGCAAAATAAAATGAGATTGATGTTATGAAATTCCACATACAATGTATATGTATTACGTCATACTCTTTAATTTTTTTTTTAAGATAAATTATCAAAGAAATTGATGGAAAAGAAAATCTTTTAATTAAATTATTTCCTAAATAAATTAAATTATTTTTTTTTAGAATGTGATTTTCTGAAGTAGAAATTAGTTGAGTTTTAATTCCTTTTTTTTTTAAACCTTTTAAAATATTAAATACTGCTCTAGGTGGACCACCTTGGGATAAATCATATTTATTTAAAATATGTAGTACTGAAAACATTCTATTTTAAAACTTTATTAAAAATATTTGATATAAAAAATAATATAAACAAAAATATTGCATAATAAAAAGTAATCATTAAAAATTGATCCAAGCCGAAACCATCTAACCAATTAATAAATAAGACAAAAGTTGAAACTTGAATGATTATTTTTTTATCAGCACTTAAAAAGTGAATTTTACTATAAAAAAATTTAAATAAATATAAAACAGATACATAATAAAAAATAAAGTAATATCCAAATATTCGGTTTGATATTGCAAACAAAGTTGATTGCTCAGATACAACTCCTGAATAATCTGTTCCATCAAAATAATGAAATAGATAGTGTAGTTGGTTCTTCATCAAAGCATAGCCATATATATCAAAACTAGGTGTAATTTTATCAATAAATGCTTTTAAATTATAACTCAGACTTATTACGTTTTCATAAACTTCCAAACTATTTTTATCTAAATAAAATTCAAAAAAAGATATTCTATATATAAAACTAAAAAATATATTAATTAAATCATTCATATCTTTAACCGCATCAATTGGATTAAGGGCAAGATAATAGGCAGATATTGAAAAAATAAACATAACAATACCAAATAGAAAAAGTTTAAAATTAATATAAATTTCTTTTTTTATGTAAAAAAAACAAATTATTAAAATTAATGAAAAATAAAAAATTGATGACTTGCTTTTACTCAGAAAATCTACAGATATACATATTAAAATTATTAAGATACACAACGATTTGTGAGAAAAATTTAATTTTCTCCAAAAAATTATTACTAATATAGTTGAAATAACTAGTAATTTATCCAGCGATAATAAAACAGAAAATATAGATGAAAAATAAAATTTATAATTAAAATATTCTATTAATATTTTTAAAATTAAACTTATTAAAGTTAGTAAAGAAATTGCTTTAATTAAATGATATAATTTTTTTTTATCTACACTTTTATTTAAAAAATTTTCAGAATTTATAAATATAATTCTTATAAGAAAAAATAATAAAATAAAGTGCAACGATAAATTATTAATATTATTGTTCAGTTCTAATAAAGGTACCTCTCTTAAGATAGAGTGAGATATATAACCATTAAATGGTATAAAATAAATATTTATTAAATAAATTAAAAAATATGATAAATATATTTTGAGAAAAGTATTATCATTTGGAGAATTTAAATTTGCAAATATAAATAATAAATTCAAAACTATAATCTCTATTTTAGAATTAAATAAATAAGAATTATTATTATGACCAAACAAGCTAGAAATTATAAAAAATATAGATAAAAAAATATAAATATGATTTAATTGAATTTTGAAATTTTGCATTATTTAATAAATTATATTGTCTATAACAAATTTAATATATTCTGTTTAGGTTTTTCAAAATATTCATTAATTTTAAAGGAAAGTTTTTCTATATTTATTCCACTATTTTCAAATTTGGTTTTATTATACAAATCATCAATCGAATTTATGCTATTATTCAAATTTAAATCAATTATTGGATCTATATTAAAATCTTCTTTTAAATTTAGATATAATGGAGCAATTGAATACTTGATAGATTGTATTACTGAAGTAGAGCCTCTATATAAACAATATTTAGATTTAAAAAAATCTTCATCATAGTTTGAAGACAAAATAATCTTTTCAGAGCTAAAATTATTTATGCTTAATTTTTTAAGCGTTTCTTTAATATTCATTAAAGGATGTAAACGCCAAATAAATTTAAGATTATCATACTTTTTTAAATATTTTAGTGTAAAATTAAAAAGTATATCACACTCACTTAAAATAGCCTCGGGTAAAACCAAACAAAGATTTTCTTTGTTATGATTTTTGTAATTTGTAAAATTAAATTTGTTTGAACCTATAGTCTTTACAGCTGTATTATTAATAATTTTTGTTTTAAAAAGTTTTTCATAATAAACACCACTTGTAAAAATAAAATCTGGAAAAAAATTTGTATCTTGTAATTTATATATTGAATTTTGATTTTTTATTATTGATGCATGTTGAATTCCTATATTTTTAATATTAATATCTTTTGACTTAGATTGTGCAAAAATAATTTTTTCGAAATTAAATCCCTCAAATGTGCATATCAATTTTTTAAAATTAATTTTTTTAAATAAATTTTTAATCTGAAAATTAATTCTTAAATTAGAATAAGTATCACTACTAAATACTTCTGATATTATTATTAATTTTTCTATCACACTCAATTCTTTAAGTTTAATGTAAAAGAAAAATAATTTTAAAGTTTCAATCAGGCATATAATTTCAATCCCTATAGTGGAATTTTTTTCTAAAAAGTAATAATTATCCTCATTAATTAAAATTTCTTTATCCATTTTAATTTTATGATTTAAATAAATTTTAAGAAATTTAATTTTATTTTCTTTTAAAGTTTTAAATACATCTTTGTAATATGAGTCCTCATCAAATATTTTTTTGTTAGATATGTGGTGAGATATAAAAACATATTCGTAATTAGTATCTTTCATATTTTTAAACCTGGAAATTGGTTTAAAAATATTTACAAAAAAAATTATTAAAATTTTTAGAAAATTTTTAAATAATGAAAAAAATAAACTTATTTTATTTTTATTTAATTTTTCGTATTTTTTTAAATAAAAAGGATGTGGCTTTAAGGGGAAAAACCAATTAACAAAAATATTTTTTTGAAGTAAAGAAATATTTTTATTTAAAAAATCTATTCTATCTTGAATTATTTTCAGTTCATTTTCTTTCATTTAAATAATCAATAATTTCAAAAAAATTATTTATACTAGTTTTTAAACCTTTAATTTTTTTTTCAAAGCCATAACTAGCGTGTATAAAATTTACTTTCGCTTTTTTAGCAGACATATAATCATACTTTGTATCGCCTACATATGCTACCTCAGATCTATTTTTAAAATTTATCTTTTTCATTATATAGTTAATTTGATCTGGAAAAGGTTTTCCTCTTAAATTTTTTTTTGGACAAGAAATATATTTCAATGGTAATTTGTACTTTTTGATTAATTTTATTGTTCTATCGTAATCTTTTGAAGTAACTACTGCTAAAAGATATACTTTTTTTAATTTATTTAAGGTGCTTTTTACTTTTGGAAATAATTTAATCTTATCATTATTTTTGATTGAATAATATTTATATGTTTTTTGGATATTTTTTTGATTTTTTTTTATTTTAAGATTTTTTAAAATTTTAAAAAAAGGTAAACCAATATTCTTTCTGTAATCTTCAAATTTTTTACTAATACCATGTTTTTTTCTTACCTCATCCCACGATTTAATCATATTTCTTTCTGTATCAAAAATTACACCATCCAAGTCAAGAATAAGTAATTTTATCATTAGTATTTTTTTCTCAAATTATCATGGGGCATAATGATTTTAGCTTTAGCTAGATCTGATTTAACATCGACAGCAAAACTATTGCTTTTTGAAACAAATGTTCCTACACTTATTTCATTTTCTAAAGCTCTTAAAAGCTCTACTCCTTCTATTTTTTCGTATTTAGATTCTTTTAATTTAGAAAATTTTATTAAACTCTCTTTTTTAAAAGAAATAACAGACAAATGTTTAAACAAATTAAAATCATTATTTTTAAAACCAAATGGAACTGGAGCCCTACTTAAATATAAAACTTTACCCATTTTGTTAAATAAGACTTTAACAATATTCTTTGAATCTAAATTTGATCCTTTGATGCATGGAACAACAATATCAAATTTTTTAAAATTTTTTTTATGAAATTTAATTAAATTGTCTATATCATTTGGATTTAATAATGGTTCGTCTCCCTGGATATCAATAATGAGTTTTGCTTTTTTTAATTTTCTAGCTACTTCTGCTATTCTCTCGGTGCCATTTTTATGTTTTTTTGAAGTTAATCTAAATTCGCCTCCATGCTTATTTATTACATTTCCAATTTTTTTACTGTCTGTACAAACGATTACTTGGTCTAATAACTTTGCCATTTTTGCCCTTTTAAATGTGTGTACAACAAGAGGTAGACCATCTATATCTAGCAAGGCTTTCTTTTCTAATCTTCTAGAAGCAAGTCTTGATGGTATAAGTCCAAAAATCATTATCTATTTATTTCTTTTACTAATAAATTCCACATTGAATATTTCTTATTAGCTTTAGGGTGAATTATATAATTATTTAAATACTTTGAATAATGTCTTTTATCAACTTTAAAATCTATAATTTTATTATGTAAAATTTCTTTATCAATAAAGTATGGTTTTTTATTAAACAATTTTGCCATTCTATTAATGTTGTTAAATATAAAAGTGCTTTTAAGTTTACTATAATTCAAAAAAATTAAAGGCTTTTTGTAAATGACTGAAAAAGAGATTGCTGTTGATTGATGTAAAATTGTTAAAGAAGCTTTTTTAGAATACTCCTCAGTTTTCCCTATAACACATTTAAATCCTTTAAAAAAATTATTAAAATTTTTATTCCAAAGAGAATGATGAACACAGATAACAATTTTAATTTTATATTTTTTTTCAAAATATTTTAGAGTTTTTCTTAAATTTTTGTAGTACTCTGATTTAAAACGATTAATATCTATATTAAATAATTTATAATCAGGGTGAGATATCAAATTTTCATCAATAAAAATTCCTAGGTTTTTTTTATTTAAAATTTTTTTTTTCTTTAGAGTTGTTTCATAATCAAATGAGTGGGTGTAAATTTTTTTTTTAGAAAATTTAGTTTCTGGATATATATTTTCAGCCTCTAAACCAGATATTAAAGAAATATCATAAATAAAGCTTTGATTAAATAAAAAATTATTTAATTTTTTTAATATATATTTTACCAAAAATTTTAATTTAAAAATTTTGAGTAATTTATCTTTTGAAAATTTTTTCTCTATAGGAAGTAAACCATTGTGAACTTGAATTACCTTTACATTATTTTGTTGTAATATTTTTTTTATTTTTATTGTTTTATTAAATTGACTTGTTCTTAAATAATCAATTGCACCTACGTATTTTTTTTTTTCGATTAGCTTTAATAAATCAGATAAATTTTTTATATTTTTTTCATACTTAGATTTTTTAATTTTTTTTTTATTAATTAAATTATAAAAATTTATTATATCAATATTATAAAATTTACTTAAATAGTTAATACCAAATCTTTGAAAATCTCTCTTAGTTGTATTTTTTTCTACACAAATAATTAAGTTTTTTTTATTTTTTTTCATTCTTCATAATTGCTTCGGCAATTTTTAGATCTAAGTAATTATTTATATCTATTGGATAATTTGAATTATTTATGATTAATGATGTTTTATCTTCCTTAATAAATTTTTTGTATTTTTTTAAAAAACTAACTTTGCATAAATAAAAGTTCCCATCTATAAAATAGTAATTTTTATTAAATTGTTGTCTTCTAAATATATTTTCATTATTTTTTTTAATAAATTTCCAACGCCCATTTTTAAAAAAAACAGATTCTGAAGGGTGAAATGGCAATCTACAAACACTGGTGCATGATTCTAAATTTGAATTTACTGCTTTTTTAATTATTTTTTTTAAATTTTTAACATCTCTTTTAGGTGAAGTAGGTTCTAATAATAAAACATAATCAAAATTTAATTTTTTTTTTTCAAGATATTTTATTCCATCTAAAACAGCATAAACTACATTGCTTTTATCTAGTGATAATTTCTTAGGTCTTAAGTAAGATTGATTAAAACCTAATTTTTTTGAGTAATTCAGTATTTTTTTACTATCAGTTGAAATAAAAGGATAAACAGTATCATTTAACTTTTTTAATATATTTAAAGTATAAAATATTAATGGTTTCCCAAGAAATTTTGTTAAATTTTTATTTTTTATACCTTTTGAACCAGATCTGGCTGGTACAACTGCTAAAACTTTCATTTCTTTTTCAAATCTAAAATTTTTTTTGATAACTTTATATAATCAGATTTAGTTCTAGATAACCAAATTGGTATAGCAATACATGTTTTTAATAATTTATTTGCAGCTTTTGAATTGTAAACTCCTTCAGTTCCAACAGCTCTTTTCCAATAATATGAACAGTGCCATTTAATGGCATCTGGTAGATTTCTTGTGCCATACTCATAATTTGACAATATTTTTAATATTTGATTTCTAATTTTCGTATCTTGTTCTATAATAATATACGTCTCAAAGTTTTGACTTGAATTTTTTTCAATCTTTCTAATTTTGAAATATTTAGATAAATTCTGATCTAAAATTTGATATCTTTTTTTATTTTCACTTAATATGAAATTTAATTTCTTTAATTGAATTTTTCCAATGATTCCCTGTAATTCGGTAATTCTATAATTAAAACCAGCTATTTTGCTTGTATCATTTCCTCTTGGAAATTTTGAGTTATTTTGATGACCATGGTCATGATATTCTTTACAATATTTATATAACTTTTTTTTATTTGTCAAAATAGCTCCACCTTCACCAGTTGTAATTATTTTTGCAAAATCAAAACTCATAACTCCAATGTCTCCAAGAGTTCCTAAAAATCGTGTGCCATATTTGCCTCCAACTGCCTCACAGTTATCCTCTAAAATTGGAATTTTATATTTTTTGGCAATTCTTGTTATTTCTTTCATATTACAAGATGCGCCAAGCATATGGACAGGAATAATAGCTTTTGTTTTTCTGCTAATTTTTTTTTTTAAATCTTCTATATCCATATTTAAAGTTTCATCTATATCACAAATTATAGGTTTGGCCCCTAAATCAACAATTGCTTCAACAGTGGCTATAAAATTAAATGATTGAGTTATAACTTCATCTTGTGGCTTAACACCAAGTGATTTTAGTGCAATTTTTATTGCTGAGGTACCATTTGAAACTGGTAATGAATATTTTGAATTAAATTTTTTAGCCAGTTCTCTTTCAAATTCTCTTACATGATATTTTTTTCTTCTATTTGTGAAACCATGAGCGAATAAAATACCACCCTCGTCAAATAATTTATTAATTGCTTTTCTTTCTTCAATCCCTAATACTTCAAATCCAGGCACTTTAATTCCTGCTTAATATTTGTGTGTTTAAACTGTTTTCATATTTCAATTTAAGTTTGTTGTCATAAAAAGATTTTTCCGATTTATATTGAAAAGTTAAACCTCTTCTATTTTTATCTGTTTTATTTTCTTTACTTCCATGGGCAGTTAAAGAATGGTGGATTATGCAATCACCTATATTTAATTTTGGTATCGAAAGATTATAGGTTTTAAGTTGAGCATAATCTTTAATTTTTTGTGAACTTCCTTTAGCAAATGATGCGGTATGTTCTAAAATACCACCTTTGTGAGATCCATCATAATAAAAAACACCACCATTTTCCTCACAAGTATCATCCAGTGCTAACCAAATAGTTAATGCATTTGCATCATTAACACACCAGTAAAAATTATCTTGGTGCACTGGAGCTGATAAACCATATAATTTGGGTTTTGCAAACAGCTCACATGCTCTTAAATCTGGTTTTTTTGAACTTAAGTATTTTTTTGAAATTTCATATATTTTAGAATTTAAAGCTAATTTTTTAATGTAATTACAGTCATCCATTTTATGAAAAGAATTTAAATTATTTAAATCTGCAACATCATTTACGAAATTGATATCTCTACCTTTGTAATTATTAATATTATCCCTCAAAAAACTATCAATTTCCTCTTTTATTTTTTTTATTTCTCCTGAGGAAAATATTTCTCTTTCAATTACCCAGCCATTAGCATTAAAAAAATTTATTTTATTCTTCATTAAATAACATCCCACAATTCAATTATATCCTTTATCTTCATTTTATTATCTAAAATTGGAATAGCAGTAATTTTAAATTTTTTAAATAATTTCTTTGACACTATTTTATCTCTTGTCATTAAAAACTTAAAAGATTTATTCATAATATCTTCTGCAAATAAGTGCAAAGAATCGTCTCTAATAAGAGATCTTAAAATATCACCTTCTGTAATGACACCAATGATTTTAGATTTTTCTTCAACAAATACTGTTCTACTATTATTTGAAAGTATTTTTTCAGATACAAAATTTAATTTTTCATTTGATTTAACGATATACTTTTTTAAGTTTTTCATTTTCAATAGGTTATATTTTTTTGTAAAAGTTTCTGGTCTATTTTTGTTTTTAATAATAGATTTATTATTCTTTCTGACGACTTTCCATCCCCATAAGGATTTTTTACTTTTTTAAGTCTTTTTTTAAATTTTAAAGATTGTATTTTTTTTATAGACAAATGCAGGTTTCTTTTATTTATTTTATCTAAACTAATTACATTAAATGTTTTTAATCTTTTATTTTGTCTTCTACCTATATTTATTACGCCCTTTTTAAAACTAGCTGCCTCAATGATACCTGAGCTTGAATTTCCAATCATAAAATTACAATTTTTTAGAAATGCTAAATATTCATATCTAGGTAAATTATCAAAAATTACATAATTTGAATTTCTTTGACTATAGATTTCTTCTTTGACCATATCAGATCCAGCATCGTTATTAGGCAAAATTACAACTTTTTTATACTTCTCTTTATTTAATTCATTTAATGTAACATTAATCTGATTTCTTAAATTTTTTAAATCTTCAGTAACAGGATGAAAAACTACTAAAATATAGTTCTTAAAATTTTCCAACGAGTATTTTTTTTTAAGATTATTAATTTTTATTTTATTTAATTTTTTATCTACTAATTCATCTAATTGTGGAGCACCAACATTTTTTATTCTAAAAATTTCTTCACCAAGTTTCTCTAATCTTTTACATGAGTCTTCATTTGAGGCTAAATGAAGATTTGTAAATTTTCCTATCGCATGTCGTGCCATACCATCTATATTTCCAGAAACTTCACCAGCCTGAATATGAGCTACAGGGGTATTAGTATATGCGCCAACGATACTAGCAGCTAATGTCTCTCCTCTATCTCCTGCAAGTACTAACCAATCTGGTTTAACTCTATGGATAACATCTGTAAATGAAGTCATTAAAATTCCCAAAGATTTTGACATGGTATAGTTATTGTATCCATCTAAAGCCATGTAAACTTTATCATGAACTTTAAAACCATCCTTTTCAATTTCATCAATTGATGCACCAAATCTTTTTAGCAAATGCATATTTGTACAACAAATTTTATATTGGATTTTTTTCTTTTTACAAATTTGAAGTATAGGCCTTATATAACCCCACTCACTTCTCGAACCGGTAAAAAATAAAAGTTTCAAGACTAAAAGAAATCTTTCTTGTTGATTAAATTATCTTTTTTTATATTTCTCTTTGCAGTTTTTCCAATAACATTTTTCATTTTATATGAAGGGATACCTGTTCCTGGTCTTTTACTCCAAATATTATCCAAGGTCAATTTTTCACCTTTTTTAATATTTTTAATTGTCACAATACTTCTGTGTGCCCATTTTCTAATTATTTTCTCCTTATTATTTATTTTTTTATTTGAACCACTAGCTTGCTCAATATCTCTGATGGCTTTTACTAAATTTGTCATTTGTTTGAAATTTATTGAAACATCTTTATCCGGGCCATTATTCAAGCCGTCTAAATAGACATGTTTTTCAATTATTTTAGCACCATTAGCAACTGCTCCGATCGAAGTATATATATCATTTGTATGATCAGAATGACCAATAATCGCTTTTGGGTATCTTAATTTCATTTTTTTTATAAATCCTAAGTTTATATCTTTTAAGACTGGAGGATATTCGCTTGTGCAATTCATAAAAGCAAATTTATAAAATCTTTTTTTTATCAAAAATTTATAAATGAAATCAATCTCTTTTACCGTAGACATTCCAGTTGAAAGTATCAAAGGTTTATTAAATTTTATTATTTTTTCTATAAATGGTGTATCTAAAAACTCTCCAGAACCAAGCTTAAACCAATCAACTCCTATATCGTTAAGTTCTTGAGCAGCCTTATAAGAAAAAGGCGTACATAAATACTTGATATTTATTTTTTTACAATAATTTTTAAGATTTAAGTGATCATCAATAGATAATGAATATTTTTTTAAAAAATCATACAAGGAAATATCAAAATTGGATGATTTAGGTACCTTTTTCAACATTTCTTCGTCAGGAATATGATGCTGGAATTTAACTACATCTGCGTTTGCTTTTTTTGAAAAAAAAGCAATTTTCTTTGCATTTTTTAACTTACCAAAATGATTATCACAACCTTCTGCAATAATAATTGTTTTCTTGTTAAAAAGTTTCATAACTGGTTATTGTAAAAAATAATTATTTTCCTTCAACCAACTTTTTGAAAAGTATGATCTAATCTTTCCATGATATTTAAAGCTAGAATTTTTTGAATATTTTTTTAAACATTCAAAATATTTGATTTTAAAAATTGTGTTAATATTTTTCATTGAATTATTAATTTTAAAATCTTTATTTATATAAATTAAAGAATCATTAAAAATTTTTACCATTAATTCTGGCTTAAATTTTATCAACATAATTTTTAGTTTTTTAAAATCACTAGCTTTAAATTTACAATCAAGACCAAATTTAAAAATTTCTTCTAAAGTTAATTTTCTCTTATACTTAATTGAATAATGATCATATGTTGTATTTATAAATTTTTTTGAGGAGGTAAGCATAAAACCTATGGGAATAGATCCAAAAAAAAGCATTGGCTTTCTAAAAATTGTTGGTACAGCATCATATCCAGTCACATTTGAAATACACAAAAAACATTTGTGTGCTAAAAATATATCCATAAAATCACTCCTTAATTTAGAAAAAGGATAATCTAAAAAATTAACATTGTTTATTTTCAACTTTTTTTTAACTATTTTTCCCATCCTAATTACAAAAAAACCTTTTTTTTATCATATGATTTACTAAAATCTTATATCTTTCAATGTCATCATCTCTGTGATTATGATAGGAAAAATTATTAGATTTGGTTTTTTCTTGCAAATATTTTGCGTCTCTAATTGTCAGTAAAATGATCGGTTTATTTTTTGGATTTACTTTTTTAATTATCTCATTTCCCATTTTAATTTCATTATGATTTAAATTTAATTGATTTCCAAATTTTTCATAATAATTATAAATATCGTGATCACTCATTGGAGGCCTACCAGCTATATGTAAATTTAAAAATTTAAAATTTCTTGAAATTAAACAAAATGGTCTAATTATATATTTTGGTAAAATTTTTGTTTTTCTTTTGATTATTTTTGCTAAAAAATTATTACAAGGTTTTGTAGGAAAATATAATAAATCAATTTTCATTCTAGGATTATTTCTATCATTTTTTTCGTGACATAAATAAAGCTCTGTATTAGCTGCAAAGTGTCCTATTCTATCAGAATGAATTAATCCAAATCTAATTAGAATTATTTTTCTTATACTGATGATAACAGGCATTATTAAAAGTGCTAAAGGTAGAGTAATTAATAATTTTGGATCATTTAATATTATATTTAATTCTTTATAAAATCTAAAATTTCTCATTGATTATTTAAAGTATTTAAAATGTAAATTCATTGTATTATATATTTGATATCTTTTCTCTAGGTTGCTCATATCATAAAATTTATATTTGCCCGCTATGTTTGGCATGAAACTTCTTTTATCTATAATTTTATATCCAAAGCTATGCATTAATTTTATTAATTTTTTAATATTACGAAATCTAACAACAAAATTTTTTTTATAATATTTCCCAATTACAAAAAAATCTTTATTATTTTTTGAAATATAAATATCAGAAAAAAATATGTGAATAGGCTTTTTTTTTATTTTAGAAAATATTGAACTAAAAAATTTATCATCATCATCACTTATATATTCCATCATGCTTCCAAAATGAATTGCATCATAATTTTGTTTTTTTGATAAATTTTTTAAAAATTTGATATTTTTTAAATATTTTCTATCAACTTTTTTTTCAAAAAATTTTTTTCCTTCTTTAACTAAATTATAGTTATTATCAAAAATACTTACTTTCAATTGGTTATGAAAATATTTTTTTTTAATAATTTCTAAAATTATATTACCTATTCCACCTCCATAATCTAAAAGATTAAATTTTTTTTTTTTATTTTGGTTTAATAAAATTGAATATAAAAATCTAATGAAAGTATATTCATATTCATGGTATTTTTTAATTTTATTAATTTTTTTTAATTTTATTAAATTTCTAGATAAATAATCTTTTGAAAAATATATACTTTGATTACCTAAATTTTTTTCAGCTTCTTTAAAAGAATTGAAAATTTTTTTTTTAAATATTTTAAATGACATTACTTTATTTTATTTAATTTCTGATTTTCAATTTCATAAATTTCATCAAAACTTTCTTCCAGCTGTTTATTATGGCTTATAAAAAAAATTATTTTATCATGTTTAATATTATTTATTATATTAATAAATTCTATTTCAGATTTTCTATCAAGTGAGGAAGTTGACTCATCAAAAATTATAATCTTTGGATCTAGATACAATGTTCTTGCTAAAGAAATTTTTTGCCTTTGTCCACCTGATAACTTTAAACCTTGTTCCCCAATTTTGCTCTCATATTTTTTTGGTAGACTATTTATAAGATCTCTAAGATTTAAGTTATCAATTATTTCATCTATTTTTTTTAAATCATAGTCTTTTTTGTCTATACCAAAACAAACATTATTCAAAATTGTATCATCAATTAAATTAACATGTTGTGACACATGTCCAGTAATACCTTGTAAAATTTTTTTATTAACTTTTGTGTTATCGTTAATAAACAATTTACCTTCATAATTTGTAATTAATCCTGATATTATATTTGCTAAAGTAGACTTCCCTGAACCAGAACGACCGATCAACCCTACTATTTTGCCAGGGAATATTTCTAAATTTATGTTGTCTAAAATTTTTTTTCTTTTGTCATCCTCACTATATGAAAAGCTTACATCTTCAATTTTAATTGAATTTATTTTAAGATTTCTTTTTAAGTAATTTCTAAATTTCTCAAATTTATAATTTGTTATTTTAATTTTATTTCCTTTGATTAAGTCTTCATAAACAACTTCGAAAGCAGGTAAATTATGATTCAAGGAATTTATAGAGCCTATAATTTTGTTAGCACTAGGGATTATTCTAAACATTGCAGCTGCATACAAACTTAAAATTGGGATAACATCATTAATATCTTTATTTAGATATACAAAAGAATAAATTACTAAGGTTAAAATAACTAATCCAATAAATTCAAAATAAACACGTGGCAAAGCACTAACTAGTTGCTCAAAAACTGATATACTTGCCCTTTCTTTCGAAAATTCTTTAAAGCTTTTTAGTAAAAATTTTGATTTATCAAATAACCTTACCTCTTTAAATAATGTAAAGGCTTGATTTAAATTTTTAATTAACATTCCATCAATTTTCTGTCTTTTTATTCCAAGATTTACTAATTTTTTTTTAAAAATAATAATATAGAAAACTGATATTAAGGTTATAAGAACAATTGCAATTGAGGAAACAACTGGCTCATAATAAATTAGCAAAACACTTATTCCAAAAATTAAAACTATTTCTACAGAAAGTTTGATTATATTGTGAATTACACTAGTTACAAAAAGTCCACTTTCGAAAATTATATTTCGGATTAAGTCAGAAGAGTTTTGTCTTAAAAAATTTAGATAATCTTCAGATAAGTATTTTAATAAAAGTTTTTCTCCATATTCAACCTGCGTATAAAGAACAAATTTTCTATCATACCAAGTTAAGAAAGTTACAAATAAACTTTTAAACAAATAAAATACTAAAAAAATTGTTACTGCAAAAATTAGTATTTGATTTTTATCATAAGCTACTAAATAATTTGCGAACATTGGAAAAGTTTCTATTAAATTATTTTTATCTTCTATTATGATTACTACCATAGGAATGACCATTCCTATTCCTATTATATCAAAAAAGATTGACATAAAATTAAGTAATACTAAAAAAACAATCTTAATCTTTATATTATAATCTAACAGACTAAATAGATTTTTAAAAAAAAGACTATTAATTTTCATATTTTATTCAAACAAAAACTTATTTAAGAAATTAAAAATTTATTTCTCTCTAAAAAACTTTCTCCGACTGATCCTTTATTAAAATTTACAGACCTGTAGGGACAATATTTATCTATATAATTTGAATACATTTTTTTAAATTTTTCTTGATTGTGGATGTTCTCATTTTTCTGAATATAATTTTTAGAAATTTTCTTCATCATTTCTTCACAAGCATCTTTAATATCATCCTCGGTTGGATGAACTAAATTTAATTCGTCGTCTAAAAAACTATTACCATCAATATCAAAAAGTTCATTTTCAAAAATTTCTTTCATCGTTAAATTTCTATTAAGAGTTTTTGAGAAATAATTTTTAAATAAAGATAAATATAAATTTGAATAAGTTCTCTGTAAGCAAAAAGGAACAACTCCAACTTCAATAACAGGTATTTTAAAACTGGCTGGAACTGAGTCAAGACCTGTAACTGAAGATATTACAAACATACTTTTATACAAAAGATAAATATTCATTAAATCCGATTTTAGAAGAATATCCTCATAAAAATAAACATTACTCTCATTTTTTAAAATTTCGTCTTTCAAGTTTTCTCTTTTACGACCAAAAACAATTACTTTTATTCTTTGCTCAATTAAATATTTTATAGTTTTTTCATAAAAACCCAGATCTGTATCACGTAGTGAATGATGAAGCCAATTTATGTTTTTATAATTTCTCTCTAAATAATCTTTATCTCTTAAAATTATAGAAACAACTTTATCATTTGGGTTAATACCAATTTTTTTCATTTTTTGATTTGCGTCATCAATTTCATTTTGATTAAAAAATAGTTGCACTTTTGCCTGATCAACT
Organism: uncultured Pelagibacteraceae bacterium; assembly: GCA_902593285.1. Lineage (GTDB taxonomy): Bacteria > Pseudomonadota > Alphaproteobacteria > Pelagibacterales > Pelagibacteraceae > Pelagibacter. Next base: position 101,734 of record CACJHW010000001.1, on the reverse strand, counting down.
GAATTTAAGTTATCCCATGAATAAAGTGGGGGGACTAAATTTTTTTCAACTTTTCCTAACTCTCTATAATATCCAATATCATGTTTTCTTTTGCTATCAAAAATTTTATCAAAAAAATACTCATTTAATGTACTGATTGGGTGCATTATAAACCATGGAAGAAAGATTACTTTTCTTCTTAACATTTTTTGAATTTGCTTATTACAGACCTGCTCTCTATCATAAAAAATATCTAAGTGCTTAACTTTTATTTTAATTTTCCCAATCTCTTTTTCACATAAATACATATTCATGTTGTCAACATAATGTCCTATTCTTGTGGAGACAGTACAGTTCCATCTAATTAGATAAATTGGAGATATTAATCTGATAATGATTATTAAAAAAAATGCTACTGGGTAAAATAAGTAAGTAATGGATCTTGAAAAAAATTTTTTAAATAACATCATTTAATAATTTTACTGTTGTTTAAATATAAATTATGCAGACCCAAGTTTTTACTAAGATTTAAATAGAGCAACATAATGCAATACACTTCCCCAGGTTTTTTTTAATTCTGATGTAGAGTTATAATAATTAAATAACTGACTCAAACTTTTGCATTGATTAATTATTTTTATTAATTTTGAAACTTCATTTGATAATTTTTTCTTTTTATTTGAATTTAAATAAACCAAAAATTTTTTGGGTTGAATTATTTTTTTTTTTATATTTCCATAAAAAATATAGTCACCTATTTGGTTAATGAAATTTTCAAGCTCAAGTAGGGTTGGGTTGTTTATTTTTTTTTTTTGTATAAGTGGCATATTAAATAAAAATGAAAAAAAATTATTTTTCCAAGAATTTAAAATAATTTTATTATTAATTATATTCCTATTTAAATCTAAATTCTTATACCACTGAAAATGATTGCTATTATCAAAAATAGGAGAAGTTGAATATATCTGTAAGTTTGAAGATTGTGAAAGTTTTAAAATATCATTTATTTTCCAAATTTTTGAAGCATATGGGTTAACAAGTTGGTCTTTCCACCAAGATGAAAAGGTTCTTGATTTATTTAATTTAGAAAATTCTTTATAGAAAAATTTTTTTGCAATTTTCAATGAATTTTCTCCTCTAAAATTTACATCAGTTAAAATGCAAGCTTTTAATAACACCAAAGATTTTAGGAACTCAAACAAAACTCCATGGCCATCATCATAGTTAATTATTATAATTCCTTTTTTTTTAACAAATTTTGATAATTTTTTGAAATATGTGTTTCTTTTTTTTAAGGTATTTAAAAAACCTTCTGCAATGACTAAATCAAATTTTTTTTTAATCTTAAATTTTTCTAGATTACTTTTTGAAAGTAACTTTAACCTATTTAATTTATTAATTTTTTTAAAATTTCTCCTAATTAAAGGATGCATTTTTTGATTTGGTTCGACCAAATAAATATTTGCTCCATGGGATGCTAATACACATGCATTTTCTGCACCATTACATCCAAATTCTAAAATATCCTTTCCTTCTAAAAGTGATAATGGGATTTTTAAATGGTTTTGTATTAAATTGATCCTTTTTTTATAATGTTCGTCAATATTTTTTTTATTTGAAAAAGTAATTGGAACTGGATTAAATTTTTCTTCAATATAATACTTTAGAACAGTCATTATCTATAGAAATTATTAACTTTTGACACAATATATTTTAAATCTTTGAATTTAAGATTTTCATTGATAGGTAAGCATAATATTTTTTTTACTAAAATATTTGCATTTTTTAACTTATCTTTATTTTTCTTATTTTTATAGGCTTTCTGGTTTGGTATTAAAATAGGATGCTGAATTTTTGTTTCAATACCATATTTAATCAAATAATCTTTTAACTCATCTCTTTTTGGAGCTACTATTGTAAAACTATAAAAACTATGAATTTCATTTTTATTAATGACAGGAAGTTTGATTTTATTATTTAAATTTTCAATATAGTACTGAGCATTTTTATTTCTAATAAAAATTTTTTTATTTAAGTTTTTCAAATTATTTAAAACAAAAGCTGCTTGAATAGTATCAATTTTAAAGTTTAAACTTGGAAAATAACAATTTTCTTTATTTACTGTTCCAGCATATCTTAATATTTTTATCTTTTCGTAAATTTTTTTACTATCAGTTAAAACAATTCCTGCTTCACCTAAACTATGTAATACTTTCATTGGATTTAAACTAAAGCACGAAATATCACCAAAAGATCCACTTGGACTTCCATATTTTCTTGAACCGAATGATTGGGCTGCATCTTCTATTAACTTTAATTTATATTTTTTCGCAATTTTTCTTAACGATTTTATATCGCAAATTTTTCCAGTAAAATTCACAAATAAAATTGCTTTTGTTTTTTTTGTAATCATTTTTTCAATTTTATTAACATCTATATTCAAATCATCCTTGACATCTACAAATACTGGTTTTACGTTATTCAAAGAAATTGCATTAGTGCTTGAAACCCAAGACATTGGCGTAGTAATTATTTCATCATTTTGTTTTAAATCTAAAGATTTGATTGCTAAATACAATGCATCAGTTCCAGAACCTGTTGCTACAGCATATTTTCTGTTACAAAAATTTGCTAATTTTTTTTCTAACTGATCAACCTCTGGACCCAAAATGAAAATGCCATGATTAAAAATTTTGTTCAAAGAATTTAAATATGCTTTTTTTAAATTTTTATCTTTTACTGATAAATTTACGTATCTTATTCTATGCATTTTTGAGATTTTTAATTAGTCTTTCTTTAAAATTTTTAATTTCATTTTTACTTGCAGGACACCATTTTGGGAAAATTGAATTTTTATTTCTGTCGAATTTACCAGATTTAGATTCATGATATACTACATCCGTGATTGGTGAAGTAACATGATAGACCTTTTTTGGTGTTTTAAAAATTTCATTATTTTGAATTATACATGAATAAGTTATGTTACCTTTGGCATCAAAAAGAAAGCAGGCTAACTTACCTTCGATTACATGATAAGTATCACCACAATGATTATGTTTATGAGGTTTATAAAAATTTCCTTTTTTTTGATATAAAATCATATCATGATGGACACTATTCGGACCTTCATGTACACAAACTCTAACATCACAATTATTATTTTTTCTTGAGTAATTTTTTAGAAATGTAATAAATTTTTTTCCAACCTTTGTGTAGGGATTATTTAAATAAAATGAATCTGTTTTAGCTTTATTATCTTTCCAAATATCAAGTTTATTTTTTTTCATCGAGTTTATAAATATCTTTTAAAAAACTATCGATAGTTATCATATTTCCAAGAATATCTCTTATTTTATTTATATTAAATGAAACATCTTTAGGAATAATGACACTGTTTTTTGTTATTTTTCTTTGAAACAAACGAATATTTACCGAACTAACATTGTTAATTTCTAAAAACTTTTTTAAGCAATCTAATCTTGATTTTTTTTGTGGCCCTCCAACATTTAAAATATCTATGTCATTATCAATTAAATAATTAACAGTATTAATCAAATCAATGATATTCAAAGGAGAAAAATATTCATCATCTATGATAGAAATTTCTTTCTTTTTTTTTTCTAATATTTCTGAATAAATAAAAGATAAAAAGGAACTGTCATTTAGTTTTGATGTGTATGTTTTGGCAACTCTTAAAATTGAAAATTTTTCAACATTTTTCTTTATGAAATTTTCTACTTGTAGTTTTTGATCTCCATATAAATTTAATGGGTTTGGATCATCAAATTCATTATAATTTCCTTTTTTTCCATCATAAATAAATTCTGAGGAAAAAAAAATTAATTTAACATTTTGATCGGATATATATTTTATAAGATCAATTGTAGCTTCAACATTAACCTTATTGGAATACTCTTTATTTTCATGACAAATATATGGATTTGAAATAGCAGATAAAAGTATAATTGTTTTATAATTTTTATAATTTATCAAATTTTTTTTATAATCTAATAAATTGAAAAAAATACCGTTTTTTTTCTTATTTTTAAAATAAGTAAAATCATAATTTCTTGAATTAGAGTTGATTATATGATCGCCTAAATTACTGGATCCACCAATTATTAAGTTTTTCATTTTTATTTAAAATATATAAATTCATAATAACCGTTATAATTTAACTTTTTTAACAACCAAATCCATTCTTCAGGTTTTAAAAAACTTTCACAAGTTAAGGCCCAACATTGTAAATTAAATAATTCGGTGTCATTTTTATAACTTTCAACCATTAAATATTTTTTTTTTGCCACCCTATTAAATTCTTTGATTGAACTTTCTAATTCATTTAAGGTAAAATTATGATAAACACCAAAAGATAAAGCTAAATCAAAATAATTTTTTTTGAAAGGTAGCTTTTTTTTTGCATCGTGTAAAAATAAATATTTACTAACTTCTTTATGAGAATTTTTTAAAGCATGATTTGAAATATCTAATCCGTGAATTTCACATTTAGGTAAAATCTTTTTTATTTCATATAACAAATATCCTTTTCCACAACCAACATCTAAAATTTTTGAATTATTATTTATTTTAAATTTTTTTATAATTTTTTTTGCAACTGAGGTGAGTCTACCAGGTATATATTTGTATCCTCCATATCCATACTTTCTATCTCCATCCCAGTAATCTTTTTCATAATATTTAGCAACTTTCATACAGTGTATTTTTTTATTTTGCATTCTTTCCAAATAATTTCTTTTTGTTTTATTATGGTTTGGTTGTAAGAATGATAGTATTTTAAACATACTAAATAGATCCTTTTGATAAATCATTATTATCAATATCTATTATTCTATACGGAGATAAATAAGAATTACCAAGCTTTCTTTCTATTGCAGTAAATTCTCCATAATTAAATATTTTCCATGATTTATTATTTTCAAAAGAATTATTTTTAAATTTGAAATTTCTTACCATGCATGGTGTTGCTAATCTCGGTGAAAAAGAATTTGATTTAATTTCTAGCGATCTATGTAATAGCATGCTATGCATTATTATTACATCGGTATAATTCAATTTAGTTTTTAAAGTAGTAAATTTTGAGGGAAGATTTAAAGGTTTTCTATTTCTATGTGGAATATGACCCCATGTATGAGATTTTTTAATTAATTCTATTTGGCCTGAATAATCTTTTTGAAATAAAGGAGTCCATGTAATTACTGATGATGTGTCTGCACCTGACCAAATCTCTTGATGCCAATCTTTAAAATAATAATTTTTTTTCAAAAATTTTTTTGGAATATTTACTACAACTGAAGGTTCATCTAAAAAAGATAAATCTTTACCTAGTAAACTTGTCAGAATAGAAAAAAATTTTTTATTAGTAAATATTTTTTGAAATATTTTTTCATAAATGAAAGCGCTGTGAATTTCTTTATTTATTTCAAACAATTTATTTTTTTTCTTATCAATTAGTGAACAAAATTCTTTATAAGAGTTTTTTTTATGTTTTTTATCTAAAATTTTAAAAACTATATTTTGCATTTCCTTATGTAGTTTTATTGGGAAAGCATTCCTTATTATAATGTAACCGTTATCTACAAAATTTTTATTCATTATCACTTATTTAAATTATATTTCTTTTTTAAATTAAATTTATTTTATTTATTATTTTCTGAATTTCTATTAATAGTTGCTTAGAGAATACATTTCTTATAACAAGAAAACCATTGTTTAAAAAAGATTTATTATCCATAAATAATTTAGACTCTATAATTTTATAAATTTTTTAGTGAAACTTTTTCTGCAAAATCGTTGGAAATAAGCTCCTCCCCACCTTCATCCCAAACATTACAATTTTTACATATACTAATTTTATCTTTTTGCATTTCTAAATGATATTTTCTTCTAAGATTAGAAATTTTTGAATTCCAAAGTTCTTTAATTGAGTTTTTAAAAATATTACCAACAGGATATTTGTTATTATAATCAACATTACACAGAGGAACATCTCCATTTGCAAAAAATACCATTAAACTCCATAATGATATACAAGGTAAATTTGGCTCGAAAGAACCTGAAACAGGTTTATAATTCTTAAGTTGACCTCCCCAATTAAATATATTGTGAAAATAAATTCTGTCTTGTTCAGAGGTGTATTTTTTCCAAAAATTAAAATATTCTTCCCACTCATTATAATTTTCTTCTTGTCTAATCATTCTCACCCATACTCTACAGTTTGGGTTTATCTTGTTTCTTAACTCAAAAAATTTTATTGCATTTTGTAAAACTTCTTCAAATTTAAGCCTAACTCTTATTTTTTCAAAAACTTTTTTTTTTAAACTATCTATTGACATTATAATCATACCAAGACCAGAATTTAAAAGATCGTAAGATTTCTCTTCTGTTAAAAGAGCAACATTGGTAGCTATTGATGTACTATCTATTCCACTCTCCTTGAACTTATTAATCCTCATAGTAATTTTTTTATCAATTAAGGGCTCTCCATCTCTATATAGACTTACTCTCTCCAAAAAATTTTTATTTTCAATTAATTCATCACTTATTTTATTAAATACATCATCTTTCATAACTGGATAATTTCTTTTCCAATCATTGATAGTGCACATTGGACATCTAGCATTACAAGCATTTACTGTTTCAATTTCTACATACTTTGGGAATCTAAGCAAACCTTCTAGGTTTTGTTTTGGATCTACTCTGTTAACTATATATTTTTCAAAATTCATTCAAACATTTTTAAAATCTTTTGCCTCAAGACATTTAGGCAATATTTTTTTTATTAACCATATAGTTTCAATTTTTTCAATATCTTTAGAGGACGATAAAATAAAATCTTCTACAGCAAAAAAAGCAAATTTTTTCTTATTAACAATTTTTTTTAAAAATTTATATCTCGCTTCCTCTTTTTTGGGGAGTTGAAATAAACTATAAAAACCTATTCCATCTAAATTTTTGGTTTCATTAAAAATTTGATTTAAAATTAGACTTGAATTACTCATAGAATATTCAACAGCACTTAACATGTATTGAAAGTTATTCTGAAAACAAAAATTTCTAATAACCTGATTTTGAATATGTTGAGGAACTCTTTCACCCATAAAATTTCTGCTAAACATATATCCTCTAACTTTTTTCATCTATTTGTGGTAATTTATACTTCAGTGCTAATTCAGACGCTACTTTTAAAGTTATTGGTTCAAAAAATTCTCCAATTTTTTTATCTCCATAAGGAGAGAAAATACTTTTAAACCTACAATTCATTGACCATCTTGTCTCTTTTTCAAAATTTACTACATTCCCATGTGGTAAGGCCTGGTTAAAGATTAATATTTGACCAAAATCAATATGAATCCATTTTACTTTTTTTTTAATTTTACTAAAAAATTCTTTGCTTGAGTTTCCAGAATATTTAGAAAAATTCTTTTCTACTTTTTTATATTCATTAGGAGGCAAAATATACATTGCTTTGGTTTTGTAACAATTCACAAGGGGTATCCAAACTACTACCTCGAAAGGAGAATCCCCCGACCAGATATCTGAATGCACTGGTAAAAGTGAACTATTATCTTTAGGAGTTTGAATGCTTAAATTTATCCTAGTTTGCATTGATAGTTCATTGCCAACGATTGTATAAAGTAATTTTTTAGCTGAATGGAAATATTTTTCTTTAAATTTTCTATCTTTATTAATTAAATTAATTATTTTTAATCTATGGTTATTTAAATTATGTTTCTTGATTTTTTTATGAAATGTATTCAAAAACTCCTCTTTGGATTTATTTTTTTTATGATTTAAATTACATGTCCTCTCAATGCTTGATACTATTTTATCTCTGAGGTAATTTAACGAAGCAGTATCATTAGTATTAAAGATTAAGTATCCTTTTTTCTTAAAATCTTTAGATAATTTTTTTTCGTAAGATTCTTTAAAATCTATCATTCAAAATAAATCTATACATTTTTTTAGATAAATAATCATCATGTAAGTTGTTTTCTTTCAAAATTTCTTGTTGCGTTCCATATTTATTTGAAAATGAGCTTTTTAAACCAAAAATTTTTATTTTAGTTTTATCATTATTATTTAGTGAAGAATGATACTCTAAAATAGAAGAGCCAAATCCTCCCTCTTTTAAATTCTCTTCAATAGTAATTATCTTTTCAGATTTTTTAAAAATTTTTCTTAATAAAGTCTTATCAAGTGGTTTTATAGTTGAAAAGTGTATCAATCCAACATTTAAATTATATTTCTTCTTAAGTTTATCTATAGCATCTAATCCTACTTGAGCCATCACACCTGTTGTTATAAAATTATACTTTTGTACTCTTTTGAATATGAGTCCTTTTCCAATTTTTGCTTTAAACCCATCTGAGATAATCTTTTCACCCCCTCTTGCAATTCTTATGTAAATTGGACCGTTTACTTTAATAGTTTGCATAACTAACTGCTTCATATCATTAGCATCGCATGGACAAAGAATGGTTAAATTTGGTAAAGCTCTCATAATTGAAATATCCTCTATTGCCTGATGAGTTGGACCTAAAGGTGCATATACCATTCCACCTCCGTTACCAATTAAAGTTACAGGCAAATTATGTAAACATAAATCAACTACAACTTGTTCAAAGCATCTTCTTGTAATGAAGGTTGCTATTGTATTTACATACGGTCTAAATTTTTGCATTGCCAACCCAGCTGCCATTCCAATAATTGCTTGTTCAGCAACACCTTCCATAAAAAATCTATTTGGATATTTTTTTTTAAAGTTATCTAAAACTCCAGGCCCCAAATCTGATCCAATAAAAACTAATTTTTTATTTTTTTTTGCTAATTTAAAAACAGTTTCTAGACAAGTTTTTCTCATTTAATCTTTCATGCAGCTATTAAGTTTTTTTATTTCTTCTTCAGTAAAAAAATTTTTATGATGCCAAAAAGGATTTTGCTCTGCAAAATAAAAACCTTTTCCTTTTATTGTGTGACTAATTAATGCTGTTGGAGTTTTTGAATTTTTTATTTTTTTAAAATATGTTTTTAATTTTCTTATATCATGACCATTAACCTGCTCTACTTTGTATCCAAAAGAAGCTAGTTTATCTTTAAGAGGTTCTAAATCTAAAACATCTTTAGTTCTTCCATATGATTGGATCTTGTTATAGTCAATTATAACGTGAAAGTTGTTAAGTTTGTGTTTTTTTGCAATCATTGAGGCTTCCCAGAATGATCCCTCATTAATTTCACCATCGCCAACAATTACAAAAGTTTTAAATTTCTTATTATCTATTTTTGCTCCTATTGCCAAACCTATTCCAATTGGAGCTCCATGTCCTAAAGCGCCAGTCGAAGCCTCTACACCTGGAACCTTATCAAATTCAGGATGTCCACCAAGAATTGAGTCAAATTTACTAGAGGTGCTTAATACATTTTTAGAAAAAAAACCTTTATCAGCTAAAATTGCATATAGTGCTAAACAACCATGACCTTTGCTCAATATTAATCTGTCTCTATTTTCGTTTTTTGGATTACTTGGAAAAAACTTTAATACATCATCATATAAAACTCGTAAAATTTCAATTAATGACATAGCTGATCCCATATGCCCTCTGTCACCACCTATCAAACATTTTAATACTAATTTTCTTAAGTATTTTGATCTATGATCTAAAGATATTGATAAAGATTTTTTTTCATAATTCATATTTATAAGACTCTATTTATAAAATTTATTAATTAATTTACAGATAAAATTAATTTCTTCTTTTCTTAAAAACTGATTTATTGGTAAAGTTAAAATTTTTTTAGATTGCTTTTCTGCAATTGGAAAATCATTTTTTTTATATCCTAAGAATTTAGAGGCTTTTTGTAAATGTATTGGAATAGGATAATGAATAGCCGTGCCTACACCATTATCAGCTAAATACTTAATTAATTTTTCTCTTTCTTCAACCTGAATTACAAATGTATGATAAGTATTGAACTCATCAAATTTTTCTTTTGGAAAAAAAATTTTTTTTCTGTCTAGGTTTTCTAAATATAAATTAACATTATTTCTTCTTTGTTTAATTATTTGTTTTAAATTTTTTAATCTAAAATTAAGTATTGCTGCTTGTATGTTATCCATTCTTGAAACATGTCCAAAATCACTTATGTCATTTCTATTTTCCTCCATGCCATGTGATCGTAAATTTTTTATTTTTAAATAAAGTGACTTATTATTTGTAGTAACATAACCAGAGTCTCCCATGGCATTTAAATTTTTTAAAGGATGAGCAGAAAAACAACCTACATCACCCCATGTTCCAGAAAATTTATTCTTATACTTAGATAAAATTGATTGAGCACAATCCTCTACAATTGGTATTTTAAATTTTTTAGAAATTTTTAAAATTTTATCCATATTACACATTCTGCCAGTTAAATGAACAGGCATAATAGCTTTTGTTTTTTTTGTAATTTGATTTTCTATTTTATTTTCATCAATATTTTGGTCATCCTTGATATCAACAAAAACAGGCTTTGCACCTAAGTGAATAATTGTAGCTGCTGAGGCGACAAAAGAATTTGGAGGAGTTATTACTTCATCACCACGTTTAACTCCTAATAAATGCAAAGAAAGAGTTAGTGCATCTGTTCCACTATTTAAAGCTACACAGTATTTTACATTACATGCATTAGAGATATTTTTTTCAAACGTAGTTACTTCATCACCTCCAACCCAATTTCCTGAAGCAAATGTTTTATCAATTATTTTTAATAATTTTTTTTTTTCTAATGCGTATTGTTTTTTTAAATTAATATAAGGAATCTTCATAATTTAATGTTTTTAAGATTTATTTCAAAAAACCTTTTATTGAATTTACAATTTATTACAATATAACCTAATTACTTATGGAATCTTTAACGTCATTAAAACAAAATATCAATATTCAATTAAACTATACAGATTTAGCCCTAAATTTAATTATAGCTGCAATACTGGCATGGATTTTAGAGTATGTATTTGTAAATTATAGCAATACTATAAATAATAAAAAAGTTTTTAGCAAAAATTTTATTGTCATTGCTATGACTACAGCATTTATAATCTCTATTGTTAAGTCATCGCTCGCATTATCTTTGGGTTTGGTTGGTGCACTTTCGATAATAAGATTTAGGACAGCAATAAAAGAACCTGAGGAAATATCATATTTGTTTATTTGTATTGGAATAGGACTAGGTTTAGGTGCGAATTATAAACTCATAACAATTATGGCTGTAATATTAATTATTGCTTCAATAATTATAAAAGAAAAATTTTTTGGAAATAAAGAAGTATCTAATGAAGCTATTTATTTAACTTTAAACTTCAATGGTAAACTAGATTTAGATAAAATTTTGAATTTATGTAAAAATTATTGTTCGAGTGTTTATCTAAGGGATTTTGATTTATTAATTGATAAGTCTCAAATTGGTCTGGTAATCAATTTCCAGGACTCAAACAATATTGATAATTTAATAAAAGAGATAAAATCTATTAATGATAAAATAGAGATAAACCTTATTAATAAACATGATGTTATCTAAAATCAAAGAGGATGTATTTTAAAAAGAATAAAATTAATTTCATCAATAATTTAAAATACTTTAAAATTTCTGCAATTATTTTATTGATATTAATCTCATTTACCCTTGGTGCTTATGCTCACAAAAAACATTTTTTCTATACATTTATAAAACCTTTAATTTTCCAAAATGTAAAATTTATTAATAAATTTATAAAAGGGAAAATTCAGGACGTTGATCAAATTTATTTAAATATAAACTTCGAAAACTTAAAAGAACTAAATAATAGACGAGAAGTTTTTATTAAAACTAATTCTATTTTATCTGAGCTTAATGATTGGGTAGATATTTCTATTGTTTATAATAATAAACAATACGAATCTAAAATTAGGTTTAAAGGAAGAGATACTGAAACACATCTAAACCCCTCAATGAGAAATAAAAATATATCCTATAAAGTGAAAATAAAAAAGAGAGAGAAAGGAAATATATTAGGTCTGAGAGAATTTAATCTAATGGATTTAAGAAGAAGAGGATATATTCTTGAATGGTATGCAAGAAATTTTCTGAAACAAGAAGGTTTAATTTATTTAGAGTATAAATTTGTAAATCTGTTTATTAATGGAGAAAACCATGGCATTTATGTAATTGACGAAAATATTACAGAGGCAACACTTACTAGAAATAAAAGAAGAGATAATATTTCAATCAGATTAGATAATAATTTTATAAGAGATAGCATTGATCTATCTATGACAAATCCAGTTAATGCAGCTTTCGACAATAGTTTTGTAACTACAGAAATAGATACCTTAAATGAAAATATTAAAAAAAAAGAAACAATATTAAAAAGTTCAAATAAAAAAATTATCTCAAAGCCAGATCCAGAAAGAATAAAAAATTATAATATTGCTTATAATTTGATTGATAAATTTAGAAAAGGATTATTAAAAGCAGAGGAAGTTTTTGATATTGATCAATTAGCAAAGGGTTTTGCGGCTTCCGATATTTTAGATGGATGGCATGGAATACACTGGGCTAATATGAGTTTTTATTTAAATCCAATTTCTTTAAAATTAGAACCAATATTTCAAGATTGGTATAATGAAGGTTATATTAGTAGTCCAAACGAGGTTAAGCAAAGACATATCAGATATCTTGATGTTTATAACTATGGTATATTTTACAAAAATATTTTTTTATCAGAGGAATTTTTAAAAAAATATGTTTACTATTTAGAAGTATATTCTGAAGATGAATATTTAAAAAAATTTAACTTTAAAATAAAAAATGAATTTAACAAAAATTTAAGAAAGATTTATAAATCAAGTCCCTATTACGAGTTCCCTCACGAGTTATTTCAAACAAAAATTAAAAAAGTTAAAAGTTTCATTAACTACTATGATCCTATTTATTTAGATCTACTTTATGAACAAAAAAAGACCAATGGCTCATACAATACAATACTAGATGTCGGAAATAAGCATGTGTTACCTATAAGAGTAAGTAAAATTGAAATCGAAGGTTATAACGGAGAAAATTTTGAAAAATTTATAGATATTAATTTGAAACCTAGGAATTTGAAGATGTTTTCAAGCTTAAAATTCGAAAAATCTCCAATAAATTATCAAACAATAAATTTTAATAGTCCAGATTTTAAAAATTTTAAAAGCGTAAAAATTCACTATAATTTTTCTGGATCACTTAGAAAGTTAACTAAAATAATTTCTAATCCATTAGAATCTGGTGATAAAATTAATCTTAAATTTGATAACTTTTTAGTAAATAATAATAATAAAGATCAGGATCAAAATAATTTAAAATTTATTGAATTAATTAAAGATGAATATGTTGTTAAGAATGGTAAGTGGATAATTTCTAAAGATCTTATTATTCCTGATTCAAAAAAATTAATTATTTTACCAGGTACAGAACTTATTCTAACAAATAATGCGCAGATAATCTCTAAATCTCCAATAATTGCAAAAGGCACAAAAGAAAATAAAATATTGATCAAAGGTTTGCCTTTTGAGCAAATTAATAATGATCAGAAAAATAACATAAAATACAAAAATAAAAATTCAGGTCAATGTATTTTAATTATAAATGCCAAAGAAACCTCAATCTTTGAAAATACTGAATTTGATAATTTAAGAAATTGTGACAAAGATTTGATAATTTCAGAAGGTTCACTAAATGTTTATAAATCAAATATTATTATGAAAAATGTTGTATTTAAAAATAATAAAAGTGGTGATGATGGGATTAATTTTATTAATTCAGAGTTTGAATTAAAAAATATTGAATTTAAAAATATTTATGCAGATGGTTTAGACTTAGATTATTCTTTTGGAAAAATTGATAATTTTTCTTGCACAAATTGTGCAAACGATGGAATAGATATTTCGAATACCACATTAGTACTTAAAAATTATAAAGCTTCTCAAATACAGGATAAAGCTATTAGCATTGGTGAAAATAGTATTATAAATGGAACAAATTTAGATATTACAAACTCATATGTTGGAATTGCGATTAAAGACGGTTCCATTGCTAAAATAAATAAAATAAATGTACGATCAACTGAATATCCAATAACGACTTATATAAAGAAAGATGAATTTGGACCAGCAGATCTCGAAATTTCAAAAATAAATTTAAAAGACAATCTTAATCCAATTTTAATTGAAGAAGGTTCAAAATTTAAAATTGATGTTAATGAATATTCGCATGAATTAAGGAAAGATCTTTTTACTATACTTTATCCTGATGCAAAAATTTCAAATACACAATAAAAATTTAGAAAAAATTGAGTTACGAAATGAAAAAAAATTAATTTTTTTAGAGACTGAAAGCTATTTATTAAATTTTTTTAAATTTCTTAAATTTCGCGAAATTTTTCAAAAAAGAAAAATTAACAGTATTTACTTTGAAACAAAAAATTTTGATGATCTTTTAGATACAATTGATGGAGAAAAAAATAGATCTAAACTTAGAATGAGATGGTATGGCGAAACTTTTAACAGTGTTATTGAACCAGTACTTGAAAATAAAATAAAAATAAATAACAAAAATTATAAAAAAAAACAAAATTTAAAAGTAGCAAATATTTCAAATGAAATTTCGACTACCGAAATTAAAAAAATCATTAATAATATAAAAATTTTAGATAACCTTACTCAAATAAAATATAATACTAGAGATCCTAATATTCTACTTTCTTATGATAGAAGATATTTTATGTTTAAAAATATTAGAATTACATTAGACACTAATCTAAGAAGTTGTAACTTTTATAGAAAAAAAAAAATAAGTAAAAATGATTTTTTTATCAAAAAAAAATTTAATATTGTTGAATTCAAGTATCATGATAATGAATTTGAAGAGATAAAAAAATTATCAGAAAATTTTAAAAATAGATTTACAAAATTTTCCAAATACGAAAATTCACTTATTAATTTTTAGTACCAATATAAAACTTCTTAACTGTTGAAATAATGTAATTTTGTTGTTTTTTTGTGAGATGCTGATCACAAGGGAATGAAATTATTTTTTTACAATGCCCATCAGTTATAGGAAAATCATTCTTTTTATATCCTAGATATTTAACACTTTCTTGCAAATACATTGGTTTTGGATAATGAATTTTAGCCTCTATCCCTTTTTTGAGACAGTATTTATATAATTCATCTCTATTCTCAGCGAAAATTATGTAAAGATGAAATACAACTTTCATATTTTTGGGTCTAGGAGGAATATTAATTTGTTTTATTTTGGAAAACTCATTGTCAAAATATTTTGCATTTTTAATTCTTCTGTTGGCAATTTGTTTAGCTTTAGGTAAAAGCCAATTACCAACAACTGCCTGAAATGTATCTAATCTTGAATTATAACCATTTATTTTTACTGTATCTCTATCAATCAAACCATGATTTCTTAAAAGTTTAATTTTTTCATAAAGTTTTTTGTTATTTGTTGTAATTATACCTCCATCAGACCAAACATTTATATTCTTTAGTGGATGTAATGAGAAAGCTCCAGTCAAACCCCATGTCCCAGCATTTTTATTATTAATGGAACCTAAAATTGATTGACAGGCATCTTCTATGACTGGAATTTTATACTTTTTACTTAATTTCATAAGTTTTGGCATGTTAGTCATGTAACCTGTGAAATGAACAGGCACTATAGCTTTTGTTTTTTTAGTAATTTTTTTTTCTAAATGTTCTACATTCATACAAAAAGTATCGTCGCAATCTACAAATTTTGGTATCGCTCCAATTTCAGTAATAGCTCCAACGGTTGCCACAAAAGTATTAGCAGCAGTAATAACTTCATCTCCAGATTTGACACCAATAGCTTTTAAAGATATTTTTAATGCATCTGTTCCAGAGTTAACTCCAATTGCATATTTGGTACCTATTAATTGCGCAAATTTTCTCTCAAAAAATCCTAATTCTTTCCCTAAAGTAAAATCTCCAGTAGATACAAATTTCTTTAGTTTACTCCATAAATCTGGGCAATTGCTAAACTGTTGTTTTAAATAAGAGTATCTAACTTTCATTCGTTTATTTAAGTTTTAATTTATTCATTCTTTTTATATTAAAAAACATTTCATTTTCAAACGTATCTATCAAAATTTTATTTTCAAAGGCTTTTTTTAAATCTTTTACAGCATCCCTAACTGTAAATTTAGTTTCAAAATTTAAAACATCTTTAATTTTTTGAGAACTTACGTGATACGATCTATTATCATTTGTTTCAGTATTAATTATTTTTATATCTTCTCCAATTATTGATTTTACATCACTAGCTAATTCATTTACTGACTGATTTTTAAAACCAACATTAAAAATTTCTCCATTTATTGTTTTAACATCTGCATCAATGACGGCTAAATATGAATCAACCATATCCTCTATATGTATATTTGGTCTTAATTGTTCTCCTCCAAATACTTTAATTTCTCTGTTATGATATGCATGATTTGTGAGAATATTAACCACTAAATCTAATCTCTGTCTTTTTGCATAACCACAAACGGTTGATGGTCTTATTGTTGTTGTAATGAAATTATCAGATTTATATTTGTTAAGTATTTTCTCACAGTCACCTTTAAATTTAGAATAATCAGTTAGAGGTTCTAATTTCATATCTTCTGTAACATTTTTTTCATTTTTTATACCGTAAACTGAAGATGAAGAGGCATAGATAAAGTGATTAATGTTTGCTTTAAGACTTGATTGAACCAAAGGTTCAAATGCATCAAGATTAATTGATTTTCCTAAACTAGGATTTAATTCAAAACTTGGATCATTAGATATACAAGCCAAGTGAATTAATATACTATGATTAGACATTGTTTTATTTAACAAATCTATATCTCTAATATCTCCCTTAATTTTATTTAAATTTTTATGATTTGGAAGAACGTCCTCTCCATATATCATAAGATCTAGCACTGTAACTTTAAAACCTTTATCAAGTAATTTAGGAACGAGTCTTGAACCTACATAACCAGCTCCTCCAGTAATATAAATTTTTTTCATTTTAAGATGTGTACGTTTTTATAGCTATTTTACAATATGATTAATTGATTTTTCTAATTTTATTGGATCTGTCGCAACACTATTACCTATACTTTCAACAGATTGTGCGGCAGCTAAAGAACCAAAGAATAAAGATAAATTTTTATCTAAACCACTAGCTAATGAAATTGAAGATAGTGCCAACATACTATCTCCTGAACCTATTTTATCTACAATTTTTTTTGCAAACGCCTCTGATGTAAAAAATTTCTTACTATTTCTGTTGTACAAAATTGCCCCCATGCTACCTCTAGTAATAATCAAATCTTTAAAATTATTCATTTTTGAGAATTTTTTCATTAATATTTTTATATCTGATCTGCTATCTCTCATTTCATGTCTTAATTCATTTTCGTTTACAATTATAAGATTATTTTTTTTTCTATAATTCGTTAAGGAGTGATATCCTCTGTTTGCTGCATTTATTTGAGCATTTACTGCTAAAAATTTTGCATTTTTACAAATATAATCAGCTATCTTGGAATCAATTAATCCATGACCATAATCTGAAACAATTACTAAATCATTTTTTTTTATATTTTTTTTTATTAAATTAAATAATTTTTGTCTATTTTTCATAGACATGTAAGAATCTTCAATATTATAAACTGATAAAAGTTTTGTATTACTAATTTCGTCAACAAATCTTTTTTTTGTTATAGTGGGTTTTTGATGGTCAATAATATTTTGTAAATTAACATTTTTAGTAAGTTTAGATTTAAGAAATTTAAGATCTTCTTTATTACTACCAATTGCAGTAACAAAATTAATTTTTTTACAAAATTTAGATAAATTTATCGCAATAGATGCTGAACCTCCAACATATTTTTGGTCAAAGTTTTCTTTAATTGCCAAAATTGGATCTTTTCCAGACTTTCCCAATATATCACAAAAGAAATAATGATCTATTATTGTCTCTCCAATAACAAGAACATTTAATTTTCTAAATTTCTGAAAATATTCTGAAAAATTAGAACTGTATTTTTTTAGTTTATTAATAAAAATTTTTTGATCTGGATTTAAAACATCTAAATACGAATTAATTAATTTACTTGAGCTACTTGAAAATTCATCTGTATATACAATTTTTCCCCCAACATTTTTAATAGCTCTTATTTCATTTTTTATTTCACGTGTAATATCTTTTTTATTGTCTTTATAATCAGCACCTTTTGAATAAAAATTTGGTTTTAATTTTTTAATTAAATCTATAGACGTTTTTGAACTATTAATTATTACATAGTCCACACAAGATAGACTACTTAAAAACTCAGCTCTTATCTTTGAACTAAAAACAGGCCTTCCAGGACCTTTGTTTACAAATTTATCATCTGTAATTGAAACAATAAGTATTTCGCCAAATTTTCTGGAAGCAATAAAATGACTTATATGTCCGTAGTGAACAACATCAAAAACTCCATGACACAAAACAATTCTCTTTCCATTTTGCTTAAGTTTTTTTATTTTTATATAATCCTTTTCTTTTTTTATTATTTTATTTTTCATTTTTTCAGAAAATCAAACCAGACTTTTGTCTTAACTTTAATTTTATTAGGTGTCCAAATTGGAGCATTTTTCCAATCTTTTATATTTTTTTTCATAATAGACACTCCATCTTTAATTTTTACTTTTGGTCTCCACTTTAATTCATTTATTATTTTTTTTATATTGGCCTGTGATTTATCTGGTTCACCAGGTCGTTTAGGAATGTATATTTTGCTACCACCAAGCTCTTTAGCTATATAATTTACTGATGTTGGTTTTCCTGTACCTACATTAAAAATATCATGAAATATTTTTGATCTTGAGGCCTTGTAAAAAGCTTCTGCTACATCAGTAACATATGTAAAATCTCTTGTCTGATTTCCGTTACCTACAATTGTCAGAGGTTTGTTATTAATTAATTGTGCTAAAAAAACACCAAACATTGCACCATAGGCTCCTGTCGTTCTAGACCTTAACCCATACACATTAAACAACCTTAAAGAAATTGTTGAAAGCTTATAGGCTTTAGCCCAATGACAAACTAACTCTTCTCCCAAGTATTTTGTTAAAGCATAAGGATATTCTGTTGAAATTTTATTTTTTTCATCTGTTGGAAATTTTTTAACAATTCCATAACACGAAGCAGATGCTGCATAAATTACTTTTTTTATTCCATATTTTTTTGATGCTCTTAAAACGTTTAAAGTTCCATTGACATTTGTATTAAAATATTTTTCTGGATTTTCTATACTCGGAACTATATCTGCTAGCCCAGCAAGATGATAAACATAATCACAATTTTTAAAATGTTTCTCAATATTTTTAAAATTTGAAATATTTAATTTTAATATTTTAATTTTATTTTTAACTTTAGATAAATTTTCACTCCTACCTGTTGCAAAATTATCAATTACAATTACCTTAAAGCCTTTTATAACTAATAGCTCAACTAAATGACTTCCTATAAAACCTGCACCTCCTGTTACAATAGCTTTCATAATTTTTTAAATATTTTTTAAATCTTATATTCCAATTTTTTAAAAAAAAAAACAAATTGTAAACTAAAATAATTTATTATTTTTTATATATATAATACTCAAATTCTATATTAGATAAATCTTTAAGTGTCTCAGGCTTAACAATATCAAAATTCTCTTTATAATTTTCATTAGTTTCAAACTTTTGTTCATAATTGATATTTTCATATATCGAAGATATAGAATTTTTTAATGATAAAAAATAAAACTTACATCCATTTTTTTTCTCATAATAATCTGTAAGTAGTTTTATTCTTTTTGTATAATGACTATTTTCAATTATTTTGTTCCCTATTCCAAATTCATAAAAATGACCAAATTTTGGACTAGATGATAAATAATCCATGCCAACAAAAATAAAAGTTTTAAAACCCATGTAAACGCCTACACCTATCATTGCATACAAACTCCCTAACATTAAGGAAAAATTATAAGACGGATCGATATACTCTAAATCAAATGTTCTATTAAAATTATGTAAAAAATAGTTTGTTTTTTTTTTTTTAATAAATGGATAATTATAAATAGATGTGAAAAATCTATTATTGCCAGAAATTCTATTTGTTTTAATAAAAAATTTTCTGGTTTTATTTATTAAAGTATATTTTTTTGTATATGGATGTTTCCAAATAGGAGAGAAAATTCCTGGATGAAGATGAAAATCGCCAACTATTTTAAGTTTTTCAAAGTCCTTATGTAAGTATGTGTATCCAGATGTAAATACATTCAAATTTTGGAAATTTGCAAAGTCAAGATATTTTATTGAGTAGCCATTACCAAATAAATAGCAAGTCTCATCTAAATAATTGTTATACAATTCTTTATTTTTAGATATTATTTTTCTTGATAAAAAATTTAATAACATTACGTATGATTATACCAATAATATTACACTGAAATATAAAAATTAAATGCCTTTAAAAAAAATTTTTATCATTGGAGAAATAGGGATAAACCACAATGGAAGTTTAAAAAAAGCAAAAGAATTAATTCTTTTAGCTAAAAGAGTTGGATTTGATGCAGTAAAATTTCAAAAAAGAACTCCTGAAATTACTACGCCAAAAAGTAAAGCAAATTTAGAGAGAGAGACGCCTTGGGGAAAAATTACATATCTAGAATACAAAAAAAAAATAGAGTTTGGAAAAAAAGAATTCGATGAAATAAATAAATTTTGTAAAAAAATTAATATTTATTGGTTTGCAAGTCCATGGGACGTTGAAAGTAATAATTTTATAAATAAATATAAACTTAAATTTAATAAAGTAGCATCGCCAATGTTAACAAATATTGAATTACTTAAATCAATTGCGAAACAAAAAAGATTTACATTTATATCTACTGGAATGAGTAAAATGAAAGATGTAGAAAAAGCTGTTAAAATATTTAGAAAATATAATTGTAAATTTGAACTTATGCATTGTGTGTCTGCATACCCAAGTTTAGACAAAGACTTAAATCTTAAAATGATTCAAACATATAAGAAAAAATTTAAAGTAAACGTTGGATACTCAGGACATGAAAAAAGTGTGAGTCCAAGTTTAATGGCAGTTTGTATGGGGGCTACTAGTGTTGAAAGACATATCACATTGGATAGAACTATGTGGGGAACAGATCACGCAGCGTCTTTGGAAGAGAATGGTATGAAAAACCTGGTAGATTTGATAAGAAAATTCGAAAAAGCTCATGGAGATGGTATTAAAAAATTTTTACCTATTGAAAAGATAAAACTCAAAGAAAATAAATACTGGTGAAAAAGAAAGTAGCATGTTTGATACCAGTAAGAAGTGGAAGTAAAAGAATAAAAAATAAAAATTTGGTTAAAATTAATCGTATACCTTTAATAAAATTTATTTGTAAAAAAATTATCAATTCAAGAAAGATTGATCAGTTTTTTATAGCTTCAGATAACATAAAAATTTATCAGGCTATTGGAAAATATAAAAAAAAAATTGATTTTTTTAAAAGGTCAAAAAAAAGCTCTACATCAAATGCTAAATCTGAAGTAGTTATAGAAGAGTTTTTGAAAAAAAACGATGATTTTGATATAATAGTTTTTCTTCAGGCAACAAACCCTTTTATTAATTCTAAT
>CACJHW010000001.1:0-77500 GCA_902593285.1 uncultured Pelagibacteraceae bacterium | reverse complement strand
GGTCTAATTCATTAAACTGATCGCCCTATTAAGACTTGCTTTCGCTACGCCTACACCTAGATGGCTTAAGCTTGCTTAATAAATTAAGTCACTGACCCATTATACAAAAGGTACGCCGTCACTCTAAAAAGAGCTTCGACTGATTGTAGGCATGCGGTTTCAGGTTCTATTTCACTCCCCTAATAGGGGTTCTTTTCACCTTTCCCTCACGGTACTAGTTCACTATCGGTCACTGAAGAGTATTTAGGCTTAGAGGGTGGTCCCCCTATATTCGAGCAGGATTTCACGTGTCCCGCTTTACTCAAGAATTTTGTTAAACATTACTCATACGGGACTATCACCCTCTATGGTTAGCATTTCCAAACTATTCAAATTTTTTTAACAAAATTACTGGCCTAGTCCGCGTTCGCTCGCCACTACTAACGGAATCTCAATTGATTTCTTTTCCTCTGGTTACTTAGATGTTTCAGTTCTCCAGGTTGTCTCTTTAAACTTATTTATTCAGTTTAAAGTACCACATAAAGTGGTGGGTTTCCCCATTCGGAAATTTTCGGATCAAAACTTACATACAGCTCCCCGAAACTTATCGCAGTATATCACGTCCTTCATCGGCTTTCAGTGCCAAGGCATCCACTACACGCCCTTAAACGCTTGATTTATGCACAGAAAAAAATTCTGTGTTGAATCAAATTTTTATTTTGAACATTAGCTAATAACATTACTAATGTTCGGATATAGATATTGATATTAATTATTATTTTTATTTACGATTTTTGATAACTAAGTGTTTTGGTGGAGGATAGCGGGATCGAACCGCTGACCTCCTGAATGCAAATCAGGCGCTCTCCCAGCTGAGCTAATCCCCCATGATCTTTAATTGGTGGGCCGAGAAAGACTCGAACTTTCGACCCCACCCTTATCAAGGGTGTGCTCTAACCAACTGAGCTACCGGCCCCCATGCAAGAGAAACACTAATTAAGAAGAGAAATGAGGACGGTCAACATTATCCTGTATATTATTTAGAATGAAATTTTACTTTCATTCATCCTTAGAAAGGAGGTAATCCAGCCGCAGGTTCCCCTACGGCTACCTTGTTACGACTTCACCCCAGTCGCTGACTATACCGTGGTCAAGGGTTTGAAACCTTGCCTTAAGGTAGAACCAACTCCCATGGTGTGACGGGCGGTGTGTACAAGACCCGGGAACGCATTCACCGTGGCACGCTGATCCACGATTACTAGTAATTCCAGCTTCATGCACTCGAGTTGCAGAGTGCAATCCGAACTGAGGTATCTTTTAAGGATTTGCTTAACGTCGCCGTCTTGCTTCCTGTTGTAGATACCATTGTAGCACGTGTGTAGCCCAACACGTAAGGGCCATGAGGACTTGACGTCATCCCCACCTTCCTCCAGCTTATCACTGGCAGTTCTTTCAGAGTGCCCAACTTAATGATGGCAACTAAAAGTGAGGGTTGCGCTCGTTGCGGGACTTAACCCAACATCTCACGACACGAGCTGACGACAGCCATGCAGCACCTGTGTTTCGTCCGGCCGAACCGAAAACTTTAATCTCTTAAAGTCGCGACGAACATGTCAAGTGTTGGTAAGGTTCTGCGCGTATCTTCGAATTAAACCACATGCTCCACTACTTGTGCGGGTCCCCGTCAATTCATTTGAGTTTTAACCTTGCGGTCGTACTCCCCAGGCGGTGTGTTTATCGCTTTCGCTGCGACACTGAAAATAAATTTCCAACGTCTAACACACATCGTTTACGGCATGGACTACGAGGGTATCTAATCCTCTTCGCTACCCATGCTTTCGTTCCTCAGTGTCAGTAATGATCCAGAAAGCTGCCTTCGCAATTGGTATTCTTTCTAATATCTACGAATTTCACCTCTACACTAGAAATTCTGCTTTCCTCTATCATACTCTAGCTGAAAAGTTTTGATGGCAGTTCCAGAGTTAAGCTCTGGGATTTCACCACCAACTTTTTCAACCACCTACGAACTCTTTAAGCCCAGTAATTCCGAACTACGCTAGGTCCCTTCGTATTACCGCGGCTGCTGGCACGAAGTTAGCCGGACCTTCTTATTCGGGTACAGTCATTTTCTTCCCCGACGAAAGAGCTTTACAACCCAAAGGCCTTCTTCACTCACGCGGCATCGCTGCATCAGAGTTTCCTCCATTGTGCAAGATTCCCCACTGCTGCCTCCCGTAGGAGTTTGGGCCGTGTCTCAGTCCCAATGTGGCTGATCATCCTCTCAAATCAGCTATTGATCACAGTCTTGGTAGGCCATTACCCCACCAACAAACTAATCAAGTGCAGGCTCATCCAATGGTGCATAAAGCTTTCTCCGTAAAGACTTATCCGGTATTAGCACAAGTTTCCTCGTGTTATTCCAGGCCAAAGGGCAGATACCTACATGTTACTCACCCGTCTGCCACTAAGTATTGCTACTTCGTTCGACTTGCATGTGTTAGGCGTGCCGCCAGCGTACGTTCTGAGCCATGATCAAACTCTCAAGTTTAAAAACGGCGCACACTAGCTTCCATATAAATTCTAAGAATAAAATTTATATGATGTTGAAGTGTGTACGACAAATTTTGGTAACCTTAACCGTCCACACTTCTCTTCTTAAATTTTTACTTTTTAAATAGCTAATTGAGCAAAAAGGCTCAATAATCCTCACTTTTTTATTGCGTTAACAATATTATTATTGAGAAAGTTCAGTGCTTATAGGCTAAAATAATAGGAAATCAAGCATATTAGATTAAAAAAATTTAGAAAAATGCCTTATTTTTAAGGGTTTTTTTTGATTTTTACCCACCTCTAAACTAATAATTGAAGCTCTTAAATATTTTAATGTTAAAAATTTTTAAAAATAAATTTAAAAAAAATTTTGAAGTTTTTGGTTTAATTATTTTAATTTTAATAACTGCCATATCAACGAGCTACTTCAATCATAAAAAAAATTTATATAACGAAAGTTATAACAAATTCATTGAAAATATTTACTTTAAAAAAACTTTAAAGCACCTAATTGAAAATCTCGAACCAAAATATAAAAAAGTTAAACATAAAATTAAATCTGGAGAAACATTTAATAAAATTTTAGAAAGTTATGCAATTGAGCCAAAAGAAATTATTAAGATAAAAAATTCACTGAAAGAAAAAATTAATTTAAATAAGCTTAATACTAAACAAATAATACTATTCACTATAGATAAAACAAATAATAAAATTGAAGAATTTACTTACCAAATTTCTAATACTCAAAAAATTTATTTAAAAAGAGATATTGAAAATGATAATTTTGATAATCAAATTATACCTATAAAATTAAATAAAGAAATAATTTACAAAGAAAATATTATACTACAAAGTTTATATAATGCTGCTAAAAATGAAGAAATTCCAGCAAATACAATAATTGAATTTGCTAGGATATATGGTTTCCAAGTTGATTTTCAAAGAGATATTAGAAAAAAAGATAAATTTCAAATTATGTATGAAATTTTTTTAAATGAAAAAAAAGAGATTGTTGAAACAGGAGAAATTCTTTTTGCAAATTTAGAACTTAGTGGTCAAGAAAATAGTCTATACTTTTTTGACAAAGAGGGAAGTGAAGGTCATTACGATAAAAATGGAAGAAGTGTTAAAAAAGCATTAATGAAAACTCCTATAAATGGAGCAAGACTTTCATCTCCATTCGGTATGAGAAAACATCCTATAGATGGTTTTAATAAGATGCATAAAGGTACAGATTTCGCAGCGCCAATGGGAACACCTATAATGGCATCTGGTGATGGGGTTGTTAAAAAAGCTGGATGGTGCGGAGGTGGAGGTAATTGTGTAAAAATTAGACATAATTCAACTTATCAAACTGTTTATGCTCACATGTCAAAATTTGCACGAGGAATTAAACCTGGTGTAAGAGTTAAACAAGGTCAAACAATAGGTTACGTAGGATCTACTGGAAAATCTACAGGACCTCATTTACACTATGAGGTAATAGTAAATGGAAAAAAAGTTAACTCACAAAAATTAAAACTACCATCGGGCAAAGTTTTAAAAGGAAATGAGAGAAAATTATTTGAAACAAAAAAAATAATATTAGACGTTCTTAAATCTGAAAAAATTATTGGAATTAACTAAATTACCTCTGCTTGAGACTTTGCACTTTTTGAAATATTTGTTCGATCATTTGAGGTTTCGACTGTTTCTTTTTCTAAAGATTGTTCAGAGTTTTCATTATTTACATCTATAATGTTTGTATTATCCTCTGATTTGTTTTCTAATTGTTTTTCTCTTCTTAAACTCTCTTTTTCATTAAGTATTCTTGTAAAATGATCTGCGTGTTGTAAATAATTTTCCGATAAAATTTTATCTCCATTAGATAAAGCTTCTCTCGCTAAATCATTATATTTTTCAATTAATTTTGGAGCATTATGATTATTTCTACCAGGAGTCTTTCTTTTAAAGTTATCATTACTAGAAAAATTTGAGCTAAATTTTTGTCTTTCACCATTAGACTTATAATTTCTGTCATTTCTTCTAAAATTATTTCTTCTATTATTGCTAGTGTTTCTAAATGTAACCATAGTTTATTGATTATATTTTAGTACTAATTATGCATCTATCATTTTGTGCAAGATCTTTAAGAGTACAATTTATATAAAAACCTTCTTTATTTAATAAATTAATTACTTTATTTTTTTGATCAAATCCGATCTCTAAAATAAATTTTCCATTTTTTTTTATCAGATCAGAAGATTTTTTAATTACTTTTCTGATTTCTGATAAACCATCTAACCCGCCGTCTAACGCTAGTCTTGGCTCAAACTGAGCAACGTCTCTATCCAAATATTTTAAATTACTTGATTTAATATAAGGAGGATTAGAAACAATTAAATCATATTTACCTAAATTGAATTTGTCAACATCTGATTTATATAATTTTAATCTAGAACAAACTTTAAGATTAACTGCATTAATTTTACATATATTTAGACATTTTTTACTTATATCTATGCCTGTCCCATAAAAATTTTTTCTCTCTTTTAGAATTGATAAAAGAATACAGCCTGAACCAACTCCTATATCTAAAATATTAATATTTTTTTTTTTTTTAGTTAAGTTTAACACATTTTCAACAACTAGTTCTGTATCAGGTCGTGGAATTAATGTTTTATTTGTAACAAAGAACTCTGAATTCCAAAAAAACTTTTTATTAGTCAAATAAGCAATAGGATTTCCATAAGATCTACTTTCAATCAATTTATAGAAGTGATTTAATATATTTTCATTAATAAGATTATTAGAATTTAATAAAATATATTTTCTATCTTTATTAATTGTTTTTGCCATTAAAATTTCGGAGTCTAATCTAGAGTTTGAAATAAGTTTATCTCTTAAAATCTTTGAACCTTCAATTATAGCTTTATTAATATTCATTTTATTTTAAATCGCTAAGACTTTCCTCTTGAGCCTGTAATGTTAAAGATTCAATCATTTCGTCAAATGCTTCTCCTTCCAAAAATTCATCTAATTTATGAAGTGTTAAGTTTATTCTATGGTCTGTTACTCTACCTTGGGGAAAATTATAAGTTCTTATTCTCTCTGATCTATCACCAGTTCCAATTTTTGTCTTACGATCTTGAGATCTTTCTTTATCTATCCTAGATCTTTCTAGCTCGTAAAGGCGAGCACGCAAAATTTTCATTCCTTTAGCTTTATTCTTATGTTGTGATTTTTCATCTTGTTGAGATACGGATAAGCCTGTCGGTATATGAGTAATTCTTACTGCACTATCAGTGGTATTAACAGATTGTCCTCCTGGTCCTCCTGCTCGAAATACATCAATTCTTAAATCAGACTCATTTATTTTTAAATCTACCTCTTCTGCCTCAGGTAAAACAGCTACTGTAGCTGCTGAAGTGTGTACTCTTCCCTGTGTTTCTGTATCTGGAACTCTTTGTACTCTATGAACTCCACTTTCATATTTTAAAGTAGAATAAATGTTACTACCCTTTATAGAAGCTATAACCTCTTTTAAACCTCCCGCATCACTCCTCGATATTGAAATTAATTCCAAAGACCATTTTTTTTTATGGCTAACTTTTTCATACATTTTAAAAAGATCAGATGCAAACAAACTTGCTTCTAACCCACCAGTTCCTGCTCTAATTTCAATAATTGCGTTTTTTTTATCTGCTTCATCCTTAGGTAATAAAAATAATTTTAATTTTTTTTCATTAACTTCGTGTTTATTTTGTAATTCTATTAATTCTAATTCTGCCATTTTTTTTAACTCTTCATCTCCAGAACTATCATTCAATATTTTTTCTAATTCCTCTTTTTCACCTTGAAAAGAAATATAATCTTTAGCATTTCCAACTATTTCATTTACATCAGAATACTCTTTTGATTTTTCTGCAAATAACTTCTTATCTAATTCACCTGAAGATAGATCTTTTTCTAAAGATGAGTGTTTATTTATTAGATCTTCAATCGTTTTTAAAGGGATCATAATTAGTTTTCTAGTTCAGATGCTTTCTTCTCAACTTCACTAATTACCTTGTTGATTATATCTTTGGTTAAAACTTTTTCATTCTGAACACCAGATAAATAAAGCATATTATTACCCTTTCCACCTCCTGTAATTCCTATATCTGTCATTGCGGCTTCTCCTGGTCCATTAACAACACAGCCAATAATAGATAGAGTTATGGGTGTTTTAATATGAGCTAATTTTTCTTCTAAAATTTTAACTGTATCAATCACCTGAAATGCTTGTCTTGCACATGATGGACAAGATATTATCTTCACACCTCTATTTCTTAAATTTAATGATTTTAATATTTCGTTGCCTATTTTTACTTCCTGAGTTGGATTATCAGATAAGGAAATTCTTATTGTGTCTCCAATTCCATCCATCAACAAACTACCAAGACCAATAGAAGATTTTATACTACCAGAAACAAAGCTACCTGCCTCTGTAATTCCAAGATGTAAAGGATAATCCGTTACTTTTGATAACTGCCTGTATGCTGCAATAGATAAAAATACATCTGACGATTTAACACTAATTTTAAAATTAAAAAAATCTTTATCCTCTAAAATTTTTATATTCCTCTGAGCACTTTCTACTAAGGCTTCTGGACAAGGCTCTTTAAATTTTTCTAAAATATCTTTTTCTAAAGAGCCTGCGTTAACTCCCACCCTAATTGAACAATTATTATTCTTTGCAGCTTTTAATACCTCATGAATCTTCGATGCATCTCCAATATTTCCTGGATTAATTCTTAAACAGCTAGCTCCATTTTCTGCTGCCTCAATAGCTCTTTTATAATGAAAATGAATATCTGCAACGACTGGTATTGAGACATGTTTTATAATTTCTTTTAGTGCTAATGTTGAATTCTCATCGGGACAAGAAACTCTTACAATATCTGCACCTTCCTCTGTGATTTCATTTATTTGTTTGATGGTCGCTTTAACATCAGTAGTTAGAGTGTTCGTCATTGATTGAACAGAAATAGGATTGTCACCACCAATCTTTACACTTCCAACATTTATCACTTTGGTTTTTCTTCTTTTAATATCTCTAAAAGGTCTTACGCTCATTATAATCAGTCTAATTTAAATTCTTTATGTAAAGCTGCTATAGCTCTTTTAGCATGCTTAATAGAAACTAGAACCGAAATTTTTATCTCAGAAGTAGAAATTACCAAAATGTTAATTTTTTTTGAAGCTAAAGCCTGAAACATTCTATATGTTATTCCTGGAGTAGTTATCATGCCCACACCTATAATTGAAATTTTAGAAACACCTTTATCAAATGATATTTTTTTAAAAGATATTTTTTTATTTTGTTTAATTAATTTTTCTGTTTTTTTTAAGTCTTCAGATTTAATTGTAAATGTAAGATCAGTTTCTTTTCCATCTAAAGAAATGTTTTGAACAACCATATCTACATTTATTAGATTATTTGATAGTGGTTTAAAAATTGATGCAGCCACCCCTGGTCTATCTTTCACACCTACAATTGTGATTTTGGCGTCGTTTTTAGTTGATGAAATTCCAGTTATAATCTGATTACTAAAAGTTTTTTTAGAGCCTGTTATCAAAGTTCCACTTTTTGAAACAAAAGAAGATTTAACCTTAATATCAATTTTATTTAACTTAGCATCTTGGACTGATGTAGGTTGCATAACTTTCGATCCAAGAGATGCCATTTCAAGCATTTCATCGTAAAATATTTTTTTAATTTTTTTTGCTTTTTTATATTGCCTAGGATCAGTTGTATAAACTCCATCTACATCAGTATAAATTATACATTCATCAGCTTTAATAAATTTTGCGAGCATAATTGCTGTTGCATCAGATCCACTTCTTCCTATAGTGGCAATTCTAAAATCATTACTTATTCCTTGAAAACCTGTGATTACAGGTATGCCACCAGTCCTAATATATTTATCGAGCTCTTTAATACCTATTGAACTAATTCTAGCACGTGAATGAGGACCATCTGTTAAAATAGGTAATTGCCAAGACGTCCAAGATCTTGATTCATAACCATTATTTTTTAATCTTCCTGCAATAAGTGCGCACGACACTTGTTCTCCAGTTGAAACAAGTGCATCATATTCCGCTTTATCAAAGTTGTTACTAATCTTTTTAGATTTATTTACCAATTCATTTGTCACACCACTCATAGCTGATGAAACAACAAGTACTCTATTTTTGTTCTTTTTGTAAAAAGCAATTATTTTACATACCTTTTTAATTCTATCTATAGTTCCTACAGATGTTCCACCGAATTTTAATACGACTGTTTTCATGCTAGCTTTAATTATTAATATTTAATAAATAATGGATAAAATACATCTAAATTATTATGTCAACTATTTATCTAAATGACTAGTGTAAATAAAAAAGAAATAGATAAATTTTCTAAAATGGCTGATGAATGGTGGGATACAGAAGGTAAATTCAAACCACTTCATAAATTTAATCCAATAAGAATTAAATATATAAAGGAAAATATTATTGATAATTTTAAATTAGAAAATAAATCAAAACCTTTGTCTGGAATAAATATTTTAGATGTTGGATGTGGTGGAGGATTATTATCTGAACCAATGTCAAGAATGGGTGCCAATGTAACTGGTATTGATGCATCTGATAAAAATATAAAAATTGCAAAACTACATTCAAAAAAAAATAAATTAAAAATTAATTATTATTGTTCATCACCTGAAAAACTTAAAATTAAAAAAAAATTTGATGTCATTTTAAATATGGAAATTGTCGAACACGTAGAAGATCTAGATTTTTTTCTAAAATCGTGCTCAAAACTTTTAAAAAAAAACGGACTAATGTTTGTTGCAACAATAAATAAAACTTTAAAATCTTATATTTTTGCAATCGTTGGGGCAGAGTATGTGTTAAGATGGCTTCCAATAGGAACACACGAATGGGAAAAATTTGTTAAACCTGATGACCTCGAAAAAATTTTAATTAAATATAATTTATCTCTAAATAAGTTAGAGGGTATGAATTTTAATATTGTTAAGGATAAGTGGAGTATTTCAAAAGATTTATCCGTAAATTATATAGGAAAGTTTTTAAAAAACTAATTTTCATTTTCATCTATCCAAGGGATCATTTGAGCATCTATACCCTCTTCTTTTAATTCTTTTAAATCATCTTTTGATGCACTTCCATAAATGCCCTTTGATTTTTTTTTACTGTTATAATGAATTGATCTTGCCTC
Organism: uncultured Pelagibacteraceae bacterium; assembly: GCA_902593285.1. Lineage (GTDB taxonomy): Bacteria > Pseudomonadota > Alphaproteobacteria > Pelagibacterales > Pelagibacteraceae > Pelagibacter. The sequence continues at coordinate 67,722 of CACJHW010000001.1, read as the reverse complement.
ATAAGCAAAATTATCACCAACATATTTGAAGTTGTCTTTAATAAACTTTTGATAATCGATTATAGTTTTTTTTACTTTATTATATTTTTCTAATTTCATTCTTTGATCAGTTTTTGAATTATTATTAATAAGCTGAGGTGCCATAATTGTTTTTTCAATCTTAGATGAATTACAATTATGACAAGTCAAAAGTTTTTTCTTTTTTAATCTTTCATATTCATTTGAAGATGCAAACCAACTGTCAAATTTTAAATCACAATCTTTACAAATTAATCTATATTTAATCATAATTCTTAATTAATTATTTAATTAAATTTTTCAATAAGTTAAGTTCTGTAATCTGCATTAATTTCAATATATTTTTTTGTTAAGTCCATTGTAAAAGCTGTGAAGTTTTTGTTTCCTGTAAAAGTTTCAATATTTATCTCTATATTTTCAGATTTCATATAATTTGCTGTTTGTTTTTCATCATAACTTTGATTTAATTTTCCACCTTCTACAATTGTAATATTTCCAAACTTAATTAATAATTTATTTAAATTGATTTTAGGCCCTGCTTTACCGATTGCCATTATTACTCGTCCCCAATTTGGATCTTCTCCAGCAATCGCAGTTTTTACTAATGGAGAAGTTGCAACTGAGAAAGCAATTTTCTTTGCATCTATCTCATTTTTACATTTGCTAACATTTATAGTAATGAATTTTGATGCTCCTTCACCATCAGAAACAACTCTTTTAGCCAAATTCAAAAGAACATTATTTAAAGCTTTATCAAAATTTTTAATTTTATTTTCATTTACATTTTTTACTTGAGAATTTTTTACTTCATTAGTTGCAAAGATAGTTGCCATATCATTGGTGCTAGTATCCCCATCACAAGAAATAGCATTAAATGTATTGGTTATATTTTTTTTTAATAGCTTTCCTAAAATATCATTAGATAAAGTTGCATCGGTGAATATATAAACGAGTGTTGTAGCCATATTTGGGTGTATCATTCCTGAACCTTTAGCAATTCCATATATTTTTACTTTTTCACTTCCAATATGACATTCCTCCATAGCTAATTTTGGCTTTGTATCTGTGGTCATGATTGCAAGTGCAGCTTTCATCCAAATAAATTTATTTTGAGTATATTTAATTTTTTTTATTAAATTTGGAATATTATTAGCAATTTTTTCATATGGAAAAATTTCCCCAATCGTGCCGGTGCATCCAAAGATTATATTTTTTATAGAAATCTTCTTCGGATATTCCTCGTCTTCTTCTTGTTTTTTATTTAATTGTTTTACGGTTAAATCTGCTATTTTTTTTAGACTTTCATACCCATGCTTTCCGGTGAAAGCATTAGCATTTCTTGTATTTACAATTAGAGAATATATTTTTTTTGGTCTTTGATTGATATTCCATTTTATATTTTCTGATACTATTTTTGACTGTGTATAAACAGAAGCATAATTTGCACCATCTCTAAAATAAAACATAGTTAAATCATCTCTGATATTTTTATATAAATTTGCAGAAACAACTGAAATTGAAAGACCATCTAGATGATCAAGGTCTTGAAAATCAATCATTTTAGTATTTTTTGATTGAGATGATAAAAAATTTGTTAAATTAATTCCCATATTGTTTAAATTATTTATTTAATACATATATTAAACAATATAAGTAAAGAATAAATCAAATAGTCATGTTTAACCCATTAAATTTAATAACAAAATTTATCAAATCTAGTAATCAAAAAGAGCTAGATAGAATTGGTAAAATTGTTGAGAAAATAAACTTAAATGAGGAGAATTTTAAAAAATTAAATGATGCTGACTTTCCAAAAAAAACAAATGAATTTAAAAATCAGATAAAAAATGGAAAATCTTTAGACGACTTACTTCCTGAAGCTTTTGCATTAGTAAGGGAGGCTGCCAAAAGAACAAGAAATGAAAGACATTTTAATGTTCAGTTAATTGGAGGTGTAGCTTTACATCAGGGCAAAATTGCTGAGATGAGAACTGGAGAAGGAAAAACTTTAACCATAACACTTGCAGCTTATTTAAATGCATTAAGCGACAAAGGTGTTCACATAGTAACTGTAAATGATTATCTTGCAAAAAGAGACTCCATTGAAATGGGACAAATTTATAATTTTCTAGGTCTGACATCAGGGTTTATTAACAACTATCAAGATGATGCTGAACGAAAGAAAAACTATAATTGTGATATTACTTATGCAACTAACAGTGAATTAGGTTTTGATTACCTAAGAGATAATATGAAATTTTCTGAAGAGCAAATGGTTCAGAGAGATCATAATTTTTCAATAGTAGATGAAATAGACTCATGTTTGATTGATGAAGCGAGAACACCTTTGATAATTTCAGGAGCAGCTGAAGATAAAACAGCCCAATATCTAGCAATTGATAAATTAATTAGAATCTTAAATAATAAAGATTTTGAAATAGATGAAAAAGAAAAGAGTATTTTATTAACAAATGATGGAATTAATAATGTTGAAAAACTTTTTTCTGACGCCGGAATTCTAAAAAATAATAATTTTTATGATCCAGAAAATTTACATTTAGTTCACCATGTTAACCAAGCTTTAAGAGCAAATCATTTATTCGAAAAGGGGAGAGACTATATTGTTCAAAATGGAAGTCTTAAAATTATTGACGAACTTACTGGAAGAATTCTAGAAGGTAGACGTTTTGGAGATGGTTTACATCAAGCATTAGAAGCTAAAGAAAAAATTCAAGTACAGGCTGAAAATCAAACTTTAGCGTCAATAACTTATCAAAATTATTTTAAACTTTATAAAAAAATTTCTGGTTGTACTGGTACAGCTGCTACAGAGTCTGAAGAATTTTTTGAAATTTACAATCTTCCCGTTGTTGTTATTCCAACAAACAAAGAAATGATCCGGAAGGATTTTAACGACTTAATTTTTAGAACAGAAAAGGAAAAGAATGATGCAATTATAGAAAAAATAATTGAAAGAAACAAATTAGGTCAGCCTATTTTAGTATTTACTTCGAGTATTAATAAATCTGAAGTTTATTCAAATTTATTAAGTCAAAAAAATATTAAACATGTGGTGTTAAACGCAAAAAACCATGAAAATGAAGCCGAAATAATTGCGAATGCAGGAAAAGAAAATTCATTAATTATTACAACAAGTATTTCGGGAAGAGGAGTTGATATTCAACTTGGTGGTAAAAAAGGTTCTATTCCAGATGACCAACTTAAAATAAATAAAGATAAGATTAAATCCTTAGGTGGTTTATTTGTTATTGGCACAGAGAGAATGGAATCTAGAAGGGTAGATAACCAAGCTAGAGGAAGATCTGGAAGACAAGGAGATGAAGGAAGTTCTGTATTTTATGTTAGTCTAGAAGATGATTTGATGAGAATTTTTGGATCAGAATCTATGAATAATATGCTTGAAAAACTTGGGCTTAAAGACGGTGAGAGTATTGATCATCCGTGGATTAATAAAGCATTAGAAAGAGCGCAGCAGAAAGTGGAAGCTAGAAATTTTGATATAAGAAAAACACTTATAAAATTTGATAATGTTCTTAATGATCAAAGGCATGTTGTATTTTCACAAAGAAAAAATGCGATGAACAGTGAAAATATCTTTGATTATTCGAATGAATTTTTAAAAGAAATATCTGATGATTTAATAAAGTTAAAAATTTCAAATTTATCCAATCCAAAAAGCAATGAATTTAACAATAAGACTAAGCAAATAATTGGAAAAAGTTTTGAGGAAACTGAGTTTAAAGATTTGATTGAGGCAAAAGACAAAGATTTTAGAGAAAAGATTTCTAATAAATTTCAAGAGACTAGAAACGAACGGATTAAACTTTTAGGTGAGGATCACGCAAAAGAAATTGAAAAAAGAATTTTTCTTCAATCAATCGATTTAAATTGGAAATCGCACATTCAATATTTGGAGCAATTAAGACAGGTCATAGGATTAAGATCTTATGGTCAAAGAGATCCATTAGTAGAATATAAAAAAGAAGCATTTGAATTATTTTCAAATCTTCTAGAAAAATTAAAATTAGATTATGTAACAATTCTTATAAACTTAAAAGTTGTTCTTGAGTCAATCCAAGAAAATGAAAAAAAACAAAGCAATATTTCTAAACAAATTTCAAATAATAAAAAAATGGGAAGAAATGAGCCATGTTTTTGTGGATCTGGAAAAAAATTTAAGCATTGTCACGGTGCTTTATAAATTTAAATTAAAATAAGAATCAAAGAAATTAAAATTAATCCACCTACAATCGCTGATAATACTTTTTTTGACTTTAAAATTTTATCAAAGTTATTTTTCTTAATAGTTAACGTACTTACATCTTCGGTACTAGACATAAAACCATCATTTCTTCCAATTTTAAGAAATTTATTTTTTCTCTCATTAATTATTTCTTCAGAAGATAATTCGTCAAAATAATTTAAATTTTTTGTTAAAGTTTCTTTCACGTTATTTAATATAATATCCCTATCTCTGTGTGCACCACCTAAAGGTTCTTCAATTATTTCATCAATAACTTTTAATTTTAATAAATCTTTAGCTGAAAGTTTCATGGCTTTTGCAGCATCAAGCATTTTTTTTGGATCTCTCCATAGAATAGTTGCACATCCCTCAGGGGATATTACTGAGTAAATAGCATTTTCTAGCATAAGGACTTTGTTTGATGAGGCTAATGCTATTGCTCCACCAGAACCACCCTCACCTATGATTATCGCAATAGTCGGAACCTTAAGCTCCATACAGCATTCGATTGATTTTGCAATTGCTTCGGCTTGACCTCGCTCTTCAGCTCCTACACCTGGATATGCTCCTGGAGTATCAATAAAAGAGATTATGGGAATATTAAATTTGTTTGCCAAGTTCATTAATCTAATAGTTTTTCTATAACCCTCTGGCCTCATCATGCCAAAATTTCTTTCTATCCTGCTATCTAGATCTTCTCCTTTTTCTTGGCCTATAACTAAAACAGATTTTCCATTAAACTTTGCAAATCCAGTTAATACTGATTTATCTTCTCCATAATACCTGTCGCCAGATAATGTAATGAAGTCGTCAAACAAATTATCAATAAAAAATTTTGCTTTTGGTCTGTCTTCATGGCGAGCAACCATAGTAGTCTGCCAAGGATCTAGATTAGAATAAATATTTTTTAATTTTTCATCTATTTCTGTTTGAGTGCTTGAAATTTTTTGAGTATCGACTTCTGATAATCCTTCTTGATTGTAAGGATCTTTTAATTTTTCTAGCTCGTTTTCTAGATCTTTAATTTCTGTTTCAAAATTTAGATAATTTTTCATACTTTATTTATAGCGAATGGTTAAAATACAAAAAAGGCAATAAAATGATATGAAATTAGGTGTAATTCTTATTAATTGACTTAAATCATTTAACAGATACAAATCCATTATCGGGAGAGACTATTTATAGCGCCGAAGGAGCAACCACCCCGGAAACTCTCAGGCAAAAGGACCGATTAAAGCATAACACTCTGGAAAGAGATTGATTTCCGCCGAAGGAGTAAAGCTCTCAGGCAAAAATACAGATGGGGTACGAAATTAAGTGCTATGCAAGAAAAATACATTAAAATTAATAATCTTCAGGTATCTGAAAAGCTATCAAACTTTGTAAATGATGAATTATTAAAAAATACAAATGTATCTTCAGAAAATTTTTGGTTAGGTTTAGAAAAAACTCTTGATGACTTAGCACCAAAAAATAAAGAATTAATTAAATTAAGGGAAGATTTACAGAAGAAAATAGATGATTGGCATATCAAAAATAAAGGTAAAGAATTTAATTCAGATGAGTACAAAAAATTTTTATTAGAAATTGGTTATTTAAAAAATGAAGGACCTGATTTTAAAATAGAAACTGAAAAGGTTGATGAAGAAATTGCCAGTATAGCTGGACCTCAATTGGTAGTGCCTGTTATGAATGCGAGGTATGCATTAAATGCTGCAAATGCAAGATGGATGAGTTTATATGATAGTCTTTATGGTACAGATGTAATTGAACAGTCTGAAGATAGCGTATCTGAGCGGTATGACCCTTTAAGAGGTGAAATGGTTATAAAATATGGAAGGGATTTTTTAAATAAATACTTTCCATTAGCAGGATTAAGTTGGAATAAAATTACAAGTTTTGCAGTGAAATATGGGAAATTAAAAGCTTTAAAAGGTGCAGATATTTTTGATTTGGAGGATGAAAATAAATTTGTTGGGCACAGAGGCGAAAGCGATAATCCATCTGCAATTATTTTAAAAAATAATAATTTACATATTGAAATTCTAAAGGACTCAAGAGCTTTTGCTGCTCAACAAGATCATGCAGGTATTAGTGATATTATACTAGAATCTGCAGTTTCAACAATTTGTGATAATGAAGATAGTGTAGCAGCAGTTGACTCGGAAGATAAAATTATTTGTTATAGAAATTGGCTAGGTCTAATGAAAGGAGACCTTAAGTCAAAATTTGAAAAGGAAGGAAAATTATTTGAGAGAAAATTAAATCCAAACAGAAGTTATATCTCAAAAGATGGCAAAGGTTTAAAGTTACATGGTAGGAGTCTATTGCTTGTAAGAAACGTTGGTCATCTTATGACAAATCCTTCAATTTTATTGAGTGATGGAAGTGAAATACCTGAGGGTATTATGGATGCATTTATAACTACAGCAGCCGCGCTACATGATATTAAAAATAAAAATAATTCAAGAACTGGATCAGTTTATATTGTAAAACCTAAAATGCATGGTCCAGACGAGACAGCATTTACAGATTTAATTTTTTCTAAAGTTGAGGAAGTTCTAAATTTACCTAAGTACACTTGTAAGATTGGTATTATGGATGAAGAGAGAAGAACATCAGCAAATTTAAAAGAATGTATTAGAAGTCTTAAAAATAGAGTTTTTTTTATTAATACTGGATTCTTGGATAGAACTGGTGATGAAATGCATACATCAATGGAAGCTGGTCCTATGATTAAAAAAGGTGATATGAAATCATCTAAATGGATTACTGCTTACGAAAACAATAATGTTGATATTGGTTTAAGTTGTGGGTTTTCTGGTAAAGCTCAAATTGGAAAAGGAATGTGGGCAATGCCCGATAAAATGAAAGATATGATGGAGCAAAAAACAGGACACTTAAAAGCAGGTGCAAACTGCGCATGGGTCCCTTCTCCAACAGCAGCTGCGCTACATGCTTTACATTATCATGAAATAAATATTTTTAACGAACAAAAAAAATTAACTGATAGAGAATCAGCTAAGCTTGATGATCTCCTAACAATCCCAATAGCAGACAGACCTAATTGGTCTGTAGAAGATATAAATAAAGAAATTTCTAATTCTGCACAAACTTTATTAGGGTATGTTGTTAGATGGGTTGATCAAGGTATAGGTTGTTCAAAAGTGCCAGATATTAATAACATAGGTTTGATGGAAGACAGGGCCACTCTTAGAATTTCATCTCAACATATAGCAAACTGGATACATCATGGAATTACAACAAAAATACAAGTAACTGAAATAATGAAAGAGATGGCAAAAATAGTAGACGACCAGAACAAAGATGATCCGCTATATGTTAAAATGAGCGGTGATTACGAAAACTCTATAGCATTTCAAACTGCGTGTGATTTAGTGTTTAAAGGCAAAGAACAACCTTCAGGTTATACAGAACCATTACTTCATTTAAATAGATTGAAAAAAAAATCTAATCTGAGTTCGAAACCAAATTAGATCGATTTTTAAAAGCAGAAAATAAAGTCCCATCATCTAGACTTTCAATCTCTCCTCCTACTGGCAAACCTTGTGCTAATTTAGTAATTTTAACATCTAAATTTTTTAAACTATCTTGAATGTAGTATGCGGTTGTTTGACCTTCCACAGTTGCACTAGTTGCTAGAATTACCTCCTCGATTTTATCTCTGTTAACTCTTTCTACTAATGAATTGATTAATAAATCTTCTTTTCTTTGGCCAACTGAAGAAATTGTTCCACCCAAAATATGAAAATAGCCCTGAAAGATATTTGAATTTTCAATCGACCATTGGTCCGCAATATCCTCTACTACACAAATTTTATTATATTTTTCTCTTGTATTCTCACAATTTAGACATCCATTTGAATTTGACTTTAACGCACCACATGAATTGCATCTAACTACATTTTTATAAACTTGCGCCAATGTATTTGCCATAGGTTTTACAAGTTCGTCACGATTATTTATTAATTTTAAAACAATTCTTTTTGCTGATTTGGGCCCTAAACCAGGAAGTTTTGAAATTAATTTAATTAATTCTTCTATCTCACTGATGTTTTGCATCTACTATAAAGGCCATTTAAAACCAGGAATTCCAAAACCTCCAGTTGCTTTTGAAATTTCCTCAGTTGTCTTTGATTTAAGTTGAGATTTAGCACTATTATGTGCTGCAACAATTAAATCTTCAATTATGGTTTTGTCCTCTTTCATAATTTCATCAGATAACTTTATTGTTTGCATCTCTCCCTCTCCATCCAAAGTTATCTTAACAGAATTCGAGCCCGAAACTCCTTCAACTCTAATTTCCTTAATTTTTTGTTGGCTTTCTTTCATTTTTGCCTCAAGTTCTTTTGCTTTATCTAAAATTTTACTAAAATCAGTCATTATCAACCCCATCTTTGTTTGAATTTACATCTATTAATTCTGCGTCAGGAAATCTATCCATCACAATTTTAAATATTTCTGAATTTTTCATTTCATCAATTAATTGTTTTTTAATATTCTTTTGTTTGTCTTTAACTGACATTTGCCCCTTTAATTTACTAAATGTAATAATCCATCTTTCCCCAGTCCATTCAAAAAGTTTTGATGATAAATCTTTTACAAAATCTTTGTCTAAACTTTCATTAAAAGATATTTCAATTCTATTTTTTTCAAATTTTACAAGATTAACGTTTTTTTCTAACTCATATTTTAGTTTAATCTCTTTTTTTTTTGCACAGATTTCGATTAGATCCTCGAATGCATTTATATTAATTTTATGTTCTGCTTTGATTTCTGTTTGAACTTCTGGTTTAGTTTTTTCTTCCTGTGCAACATTCTTAATTTGATTTATTGTTTTAGAAATTAATTCATTTTCTGCATTCTTATTTAAATTTTCACTCTTTAAGTCAACCGCAGCATTTTCAATTTTATTTTCAGATTTTACAGAACTTAAATACATTAGTCTTATTAAGAACATCTCAATTGAAAGGTGTTGATTAGAAACTATGTCTATCTCTTCGAGAGAAGAGATAGCGAATTGCCAAAATAATATTAATACCTCTGAATCAATTTGATTTGATAAATTTTTAATTTTAGAAAATTCTTCATCGTTTAATGAAAAGTTTGTACTTTCTAAAGTTAAAGAATTTATATTTTTAAAGTAGTAAAGTAACTCTAAGAAATCATTGATAAAAACCTTTGGCTCAACACCTTGGTCATAAATTTTTCTATAAATACTTATTACTTTTGTTTCTTCACCTTTTAAAATTAGTTCAAACAAATCGATTAATTGAGATTTATCAAAATACCCAAAAATTTTCTGAGCTGAATTTAAGTCTAATTCTTTTCCTGCATCCAAACTTAATAATGCTCTATCCAGCAATGATAAAGAGTCTCTAACAGAACCCTCAGAAATTTTTATTATAAGTTTTAAAGCATCATCGCTTATTTTTCCATTTTCCTTGTCCTTAATTTTTTTAATAAACTCCAATAATTCTGAGGATTTAATTCTAGATAGATCAAATCTTTGACATCTAGATACTACTGTAATTGGAATTTTTTTAATTTCTGTAGTTGCAAAAATAAATTTTAGATATTCTGGTGGTTCCTCTAAAGTTTTCAATAAAGCATTAAATGCTTGTTTACTTAACATATGAACTTCATCAATAATGAAGATTTTATATTTAGCCGAGGTAGGCCCATATCTTGAAAATTCTATTAAATCTCTTACGTCATCTACACCTGTTTTGCTTGCTGCATCCATTTCAAGTACATCTATATGATTAGACTCGCTTATAGATTTACAGCTTTCACAAAAGTTTTCTTTACATAAATTATCGATACCATTTAAACAATTAAGTGCTTTAGCAACAATTCGTGCTGTTGTGGTTTTTCCTATTCCTCTAATTCCAGTGAACAAATATGCATTAGGTATTTTGTCAGCTTTAATTGAATTTGTAATAGTTTCTGCAACAACCTCTTGACCAATAAGATCATCAAAAGTTTGTGGTCTGTACTTTAATGCTAATACTTTTGAGTTATTATTCATATATCTATAAGGAGACTAGAACCTGAATAACTGTCTCTACGACTGCTTCCGTTAAGATCTGGTCGGGTTCAAGCAGCATCCACCTCTAGCCTCCAAGAACATTATAGCAGTTAAAATTTCTAATCTACAAGAAAAGATTCTTATTTTTTTCGTCTCAAGTTATCTGCTTCGAAAACACCTAGAACGTGAAAATCCTCACAATGAAGACCTAGCTCTTCAAGAGATTTCTGAACTTTTGGATCTTCGATGTGTCCATCCAAATCACATAAGAAGAAATAAGAGTCGAAACTATTTTTTTCTGGATAACTTTGTAGTTTAGTTAAATTTACACCATTAATAGCAAAACCTCCTAATGATTGATAAAGGGCAGCTGGCTTACTTTTCAATTTAAATAAAAAAGAGGTTATGTAAGTTTTATCTTTAAATTCTGGTTGAGAAATATTTTTTCCCATAACCAAAAATCTTGTCAGGTTTCCACTTTCATTTTCTATATTTTTTTTAATAACTTCCAAGCCATAAATTTCGGCACTCAATGAGGATGCTATAGCTGATTGCTTAACATCTTTCGTTTTCGAAATCATTTCAGCAGATCCAGCAGTGTCTGCCCTTATATGTTCTACTAAATTATTTTCTTTTATAAATTTTGAACACTGAGACAAACCTTGTGCGTGTGAGTATACTTCTTTAATATCTTTTAATTTCGCACCAGGTTGTCCTAATAAGTTGTGCTCAATTTTTTGAAAATGCTCTTTATAGATATTTAGCCTATGTTTAAATATTAAATATTCAATTCCAATATTACCAGTAATTCTATTTGACTCTGGAATTATAATTCTGCTATCTGTTTCTTCAGATGCTTTGTTAAAACAATCATCAAAAGTTTTACAGGGCAATATTTCTGCTTTAGGATCAATAGAAATTGCTGCTAAATGAGAATATGCACCAAAGGTTCCTTGAAAATAAATTTTACTCATCAATTCTTATATTCCATTATTTTTTTTAAGGCTAGATAATCTTCCTCAGTATCTACTCCTATTGGAGATGACTTTGCAAGTGAAACATTAATATCAATATTATTATCTAATGCTCGTAATTGCTCCAACCGATTTTTTATTTCATTTTTAGATTGACTTAGTTGAACAAATTTTTCGAGTGAATCTTTTGAATAGCAATAAACCCCTATATGATGATAAATATTATCTATCCTCTCAGACATTCTTAAAAAAGAAATGCCCTTTGGAAAATTGTTCTCTCCTAGAGCATTTTCAGTAATGACCTTTACAATATTTTCATTTCTCAAGTTTTTATTGTCTTTTATTTTTGCAGCAAGAGTTCCTATATTAAAAGAATTTTTCTGCATTTTATCATTCAATTTTACTATATCTTGAATGTCGATTGCTGGTTCATCGCCTTGTAAATTCATAATAAAATCAACATCCTTAATATTTGATTTTTTAAGTGCCTCGTGAATTCTATCTGTACCTGTTTTGTGTTTATTACTAGTCAAAATAGCGTTAAAACCATTGCCTTTAACATCCTCAAATATCTCCTGGTCTTCTGTAGCTACAATCACATCTCCAATATTAGCCTCCTCTGCTTTTTTGGATACATGAGAAATAATTGATAAACCATTTATTTTTAGCAAAGGTTTACCTGGCAACCTAGTAGCAGACATTCTAGAGGGTATAATTACTAAAGTTTTCATTATATTTTCAAATTATTATACTCATTAAACAACTATAGAGGCAAATTTATACATTAAATTTTATCTTTTTTTTAATTTATCATGTTATACGTTCACTACAAAATTTAGAAAAAATGGATTCTTTCGAAATAAATAAAATAGTTGCTGCAGTTTTAATGGTTGCTCTAATTGTTATCGGTATTGGAAAATTATCTGATGTCATATTCCATGTAGAGAAACCTGAAACACCTGGTTATTCGATTGAAGTAGAAGCTGCTACTACTGTATCCACAACCAGCTCAAGTACTACGTCAGACAAAATTGATATATCAGCACTGATGGCAATGGGAGATATTGCGCATGGTGAAAAAGTTTTTAAAAAATGTGCAGCTTGTCATTCAATTGTTAAAGGAGGAAAAAATGCTATAGGTCCAGCTCTGTATAACGTTGTAGGAAGAAAAGTTGGAGCTATTGAAGAATATAAATATTCCAAAGCGTTAGCTGCATATGATAAGAATTGGACTTTTGAAGAACTCAATGGATTTTTAATTAAACCTGCTAAATGGATAAAGGGAACAAAAATGGCGTACGCAGGTCTTAGAAAAGAAAAAGATAGAGCTTCTGTAATAAAATATTTAAATGAGAACTCAGACAGCCCTTTGCCGCTACCTTAATTTTCCAAAACAATATAATAAAATACTTTTTTGTACGTGAACTCTATTGAGTGCTTGTTGCCACACATGAGATTTTTTACCTAAGAAAACTTCATTACTTACCTCATCTCCTCTAGGTAAACAATGTAAAAAAATACAACTTTTTTTTGCATAACTCATCAATTTTTTATCAATTTTAAAATTTTTAAACTCCTTTATTTTTTTCTTCTTATTAACTTTGTCATTTAAGGAAATAACTTTATCTGAAAAAATTACATCAGCACCAGATACTGCTTTTTTTGCATCATTATAAATATAAATTTTTTTATTATTTATTTTTACCCAGGCTCTAACTTCTTTTCCTGGTTCAAATTTTTTTGGACAACCAATACTTAGTTTAAAAGAAAATTTTACTGATGCAGCTATTAAACTTTCCAAAACATTGTTTGAGTCACCTATCCAACAAATATTCAATTTTGAAATAGGTTTTTTTAATATTTCTTCAACTGTAAAAATATCAGATAAAACTTGTGTAGGATGTGACGACGGGCTTAGACCATTAATAATTGGAACTGATAAATATTTTTTAAAATCTTTAATCTTTTTATCACTATCAGTTCTCATCATAAAACCATCACCATAAGTAGAAAGAATTTTAGCAGTGTCAGCAATACTTTCCCCACCTTGACCTAAATGGAGTTCATTAGAACGTAAAGTTAAAGTACCTCCTCCTAGCTGTTTTATTGCTAAATAAAAACTTATTCTTGTTCTCGAACTTGCTTTTTCAAACATTTGAATCAAAATCTTACCCTTAAGAGGTGCTCCTTTGTCAACTTCAAGAGTGCTTAGTTTTTTTCTTAAACTTTTTCTTTTCTTAGCATCTATAATGATTTTTCTTAGATCTTTTGCAGGTATATCCTTTAAATTAATGAAATGTTTCATATTATTTTATTTTCGAACAGACCTTCTCAATAATTTTTAATGCTAAATCTATTTCATTTTTTTTTACATTTAGTGGAGGTAAAATACGAACAACATTTTCTGCTGCTCGAATAGTTAGTAACTGATTATTCATTAATTTTTTTATAAATTTAGTTTGATCTTTATATAATTGTATCCCAATCAAAAAACCCTTTCCTCTTATTTGCTTTATAATATTTGGATATTTTTCTTTAATTTTGTTAAGATTAAATAAAAAATATTTTGATAAACTTTTTACGTTATTTAGAAATTTCTTATTTGATACTATATCCATTACAGTATTTCCAATGGACATAGCTAAAGGGTTTCCTCCAAATGTTGATCCATGAGTACCTGGCACCATTCCTGAAGCAACTTTTTTATTCATTAAAACCGCACCAATAGGAAATCCTCCACCTATACCTTTTGCAATTGGTACAATATCAGGTTTTACTTTTGATTTTTCAAAAGCAAAAAAATCACCGGATCTTCCTATTCCACACTGAACTTCATCAAGAATTAATAATATTTTTTTCTTATTGCATAATGCTCTTAATTCTTTTAAGCACCAATCAGGAATAACTTTTATACCACCCTCACCCATAATTGTTTCAACCATAATTGCAGCTGTGTTTTTGTTAATTTTCCTTTTAAGAGAATTGTGATCACCAAAACTGAAGTGATCAAACCCTGTTACTTTTGGACCAAATCCCTCGGTCATTTTCTTTGATCCACTAGCAAAAATTGCTGCTAAAGTTCTTCCGTGAAAAGAGTTTTTAATGCATAAAATCCTATTTTTATTTGGTTTACCTATTGAGTAAAAATATCTTCTTGCAACTTTAATTGCTGCTTCAGTAGCTTCGGCTCCACTATTTTGAAACATCACATAATCAGCAAATGTTTTTTTACATAACTTTTTAGCAAGTTTTTCTCCCTCTGGAATTTGAAATGCATTAGATACATGCCATAATTTTTTTGATTGATCTTTTACAGTTTTTATTAATTTAGGATTTGCATGACCTAAAGAATTAACTGCAATTCCCTGCACAAAATCTAAATATTTTTTTTTATTAGTGGAATACAGATAACTACCTTTGCCATATTTAAAGGAAATTTTTTTTCTATTATAATTTTTAGCCAAATAAGTCATAAATTTAGTTTCTTTTATAAAGTTTAATTATTAATACAAGTTGGGATTGAAAATATATACATACTTAATAACTAAATTTAATGTTGATAAGTCTCATTTTTTGATTGTTTAATTTAATTTTATATCAGTATATTGTTGTTATATATTAACTAGATACAACATATTGATTATGAGTTGGACTGAGGAAAAAGTTGCAAAATTAAAAGAACTTTGGGGAAAAGGGAATACTGCAAGTGAAATTGCAGGAATTATTGGTGGCATAAGCCGAAATGCCGTAATAGGAAAAGCTCATCGACTAAATTTATCTGCAAAAATAAAAACTAGAGCAGCTTCCTCAAATCAAAGTTTTGAAAATTCTGTAGATCAAAAATCAAAAACTAGACGGGTTCGTAGGAGTAAATTTAAATCATTAATAATTGAAAAAGATTTTGAACCAGAAAATCCTAAACAACTCGAAGAGCTTGATGAAAATTCTTGTAAATGGCCAATTGGACACCCAAACGAAAAATCATTTTATTTTTGTGGAAGATCATCATTGAAAGATTTTTCATATTGTAAATTACATCTCCTCTATGCTTACCAGCCTAAAGGTAAAAAAGAAGAAACTAGTGATAAAAATCAAGAACAAGAGTTATTAGAAAAAAAAATACAATCAGCTTAATATTAAGAAAGATTGTTGTTATTTATATTATCCTATTTTTTTCTCTAGACTATTATTTGATGTGTATTTTTCAGTTGAAAACTGACCTCCATCTCTCCACATATAACAATATTTCTTAACTTCATTATCAAAATATCTTTTACTTGGCATTCCAATTTCAAAGTTAGATTTATATTTCCCAGACAATACATTGTTATACTTTAAAAGTACCAATTGATCTCTTGTCAAAATTGGATTAGGCATTTTTTCAAATAAGCGTGCTGACATGTTTGCTATGGGTAACGGAAAAGGTAATAAAATTCTTTTTTTATTAATTAACTTAAGCAATCTTTGCAATATTTCTTTGAATGTAATTTCCTCAGGACCAACACACTCTATAATTTTAGAATAAATATTTTCTGAAATAATATAAAAAATTACATCTGTTAAGTCTGAGCAATGAATTGGGGTAAATTTTGTGTTTCCATTATAATATAATGGAAAAAAAGGCAGTCTATTCAGCAATGTCATAAAGTTTGTCGTAAAATTGTCATCTACCGAGTAAACAATTGAAGGTCTCAAAATTGTAGCTAAAGGAAAATTTTTTAAAACTTCATTTTCTCCTTCAAGTTTACTTTTTGCATAATAAGAGTCTTTTGCCTCACTGATACCTAAAGCGGATAAATGAATAAAATGTTTTAAACTATATTCTTTAGACAATTTTGCTAAAATAGATGGAAAAATGGTGTGAATATTTTTGAATGTATTTCCTTTTTTTTGTTCAAATAAAATACCAATTAAATTTATACATATATCTGCTTTCTCAAAAAGTTCTCTTAACTTATTTTCCTCAAAAATTTTTGCCTCAACTATGTCAATATAACCAGCATTTGCTTGTGTTTTAATTATATAACTTTTTTGGTGGATGTTTCTTGTGACTACAGTGACTTTATAATTACTCTTAGTAAGTTTTCTTATTAAGTTTCGACCAATTTGACCACTGCCACCAAAAATTAGACAATTTTTTGCTTTCATATATATATGTTTAAATGAGTAATAATATTCAATTACATAAAAATGATCTACCAGATGATTTGAATTTAGGCAATATAATAGCAGTGGATGGAGAATTTATGGGACTAAATGTAAGGCGAGATCCTCTATGTTTAATTCAAATATCATCAGGTAACTCAGATGCTCATATAGTACAATTCGACAGAAATAATTATAAAGCTCCTAATCTAGTGAATTTGTTAGCAAACAATAAAATTACAAAGATATTTCATTATGGAAGAGCGGACATGGCGCACATAAAATATTATTTAAATACGGATACAATTAATATCCTCGATACTAAAATTGCATCAAAACTAGCAAGGTCTTACTCGGATAATCATTCACTTAAAACCCTTATTAAAGAGTTTATTAATATAGATATAAGCAAACAATTTCAAAATTCAGATTTTGGAGGACAACTTACTCCAGCGCAATTAAAATATTGTGCAAATGATGTGATATATCTTCACAAAATTCATGAAGAATTAAATAAAATATTAGAAAGAGAAAATAGAATAAAACTGTATCAAGATTGTTTGAAATTCTTGAAAACTAGGGTCGATCTTGATTTAGCCTTATTTAAAGACGATATCTGGTCTCATTAATGAAAAAAAAAAAATTCTTATCAATTGCTAAAGAAGTAATTAATTTAGAAATTAAAGCACTCCAAAAGTTAAAGAGGAATTTAAATACTTCTTTCAATAAAGCTGTGGTTGAGATAGCTAAATGCCAATCTAAAGTAATTTTATGTGGTGTTGGAAAAAGTGGATTGATAGCATCAAAAATTGCTGCAACATTATCATCTGTAGGGACTCCCTCATTCAGTCTTTCTGCTGGAGACTCATCTCATGGTGACTTGGGTAGTATATCAAAAAAAGATGTTCTGATCTTGATAAGTAATTCTGGTCAAACTAATGAATTAAAAAATATAATTAAATTTGCAAATAGAAATAAAATTTTATTGATTGGAATTGTCTCAAAAAAAGATTCAATTCTTTATAAAGCATCAGATATAAAACTTTTAATACCTGAGGTAATAGAATCTGAGGGAATAGTACCAACATCAAGCACAACTGCTCAACTAGCAATTGGTGATGCTTTGTCAATTGCATCAATGAAATATAAAAAATTTGATAAATTAGATTTTAAAAAAATTCATCCTGCAGGTAGTTTAGGTGTACAATTAAAAACAGTAGAAGAAGTAATGGTTGAAGGAAAAAATATACCTTTTGTAAACGAAAATCTAAACATGAAAAATGCATTTAAAATATTAACTGACAAAAAGTTAGGTATATTGATTGTTCAAAATAAATATAAAAAAACAATAGGAATTATTACTGACGGACAAATTAGAAGATTTAATCAAAAAAAAATAGATCTTAAATCTTTACAAGTGAGAGAAGTAATGACAAAAAAACCTTTAAGCATTGATAAAAATTCACTTGCAGCAAAAGCATTGTCACTTATGAATAACAAAAAAATTACTTCATTATGTGTACATGACAAAAAAAATTATGATAAGACAATAGGAGTCGTACATATTCATAACTTACTGAATTTAAGTATTGATTAAATGAAAAAAAAAATATTAATTTTTTTTTTAATATTTTTTTTTATATTTATATACATTTTTTTTTTTGATAAACCTTCAACGATTAAAGAAAGTGAAGTTTTAGAAAACAATAAACCTGATAAATCTCTTAATAACTCAAATATAATTGAAAATGTTAAATATTTTTCTAAAGATGCAAAAGGTAATGAATATATTATCGAGGCTCATATTGGAGAAATTGATCAATCAAATACAAACATAATTTATTTAACAAAGGTTACTGCTATAATAAAAGTTCAAAACTCAGACAATATTATTGTCTTATCTGATTACGGAAAGTATAATACAAAAAACTTTGATACTATTTTTTCAAAAAATGTAATAATTACCTATACAGATAACAAAATTATGAGCGATTATCTTGATTTTTCTTTAAAAAGGAATTCAATGATCATATCAAAAAATGTTTCTTATTCGAATTTGAAAAATGTGCTTAAGGCTGACAATATTGAGATAGATTTAAAAACTAAAGATACTAAAATTTTTATGTATGAGAAAAATAAAAAGGTAAATATTAAAAGTATTAATTAAAATGGCTATAATTAAAAAATTTAGAATAAAATCATTCAAAAATATTAATTCTATAATTGAATTCAGTAATGTCTCACTTGCCTATGGAAACAGATTAATTCTAGATAATATAAATTTTAAAATAAATGAGGGCCAAATATTTGGAATGCTAGGTCCAAATGGAGTTGGAAAATCTACAATTTTCAATTTGATTACTGGGCTAGTTTCTCCGAAAAACGGTCTAATTAAAATAGCTGGTGAAAATGTTTTAAACTATCCTACATTTCTTAGAACAAAAAAATTTAAAGTTGGTTACGTTCCACAGCACGGTGGTTACTTTAATGACCTTACCCTTCATGATAATTTAAAAGCAATTAGTGAAATTGTAATAGAAAATAAAAATTATAGAATTGAAAAAATTAATTATCTTATCTCAAAATTTGAGCTTGATAATTTAAAAGATATAAAGGCAAAATTTCTATCAGGCGGCCAAAAAAAGAAATTAGTAATTGCTCTTGCACTTTTAAGTGATCCAAAAGTATTACTTTTGGATGAATGTTTTGCTGCACTAGATGTATTAACAATAAAGATGTTACAAGAAATAATTGTAAATCTACAAAATGAAAATCGAATTACTATTTGTATATGTGATCACCAAGCAAGAGATTTGTTGGCATGTGTTGATGCTGCAATGATCATTAGTAATGGTAAAATTGTTGCCGAAGATACACCATCAAACTTAGTAAAAAATATTAATGCTAAAAATGCGTATTTTGGTGATAATTTTAAGATTAGTTAGTTTTTATGGCTAATTCTATAATTATTAAAAAAAAAATAAATAATTTTTCAAAGAAAATTTTAGTGAGTGGTGACAAGAGTATAAGTATTAGATGGATTTTATTATCCTCGTTAGCAAATGGCATATCCACAGCAAAAAATTTACTAATGTCAGAAGATGTTATTTCTGCAATTGAGGCAATAAAGAAGCTAGGTATAAAAGTAAACTTAAATAAAAATAGTTGTAAAATTTATGGAAAAGGTCTTGCTGGTTATAACTATAAAAAAAATCTTGTTTTAGACGCTAAAAACTCAGGAACTTTAGGAAGGCTTATACTTGGTTTGCTTATTAACACAAATTATCCAATCAAATTGATTGGTGATAAAAGTTTATCAAAAAGAGATTTTAAAAGAATTTCTGAACCACTAAGCAAATTTGGAGCCTCATTTAAATTAAAAAATAATAAAAGTTTACCTCTTATTATTTATGGAAATAAAAAATTAAGGGGATCATATATATTTGAAAATAGAGGTTCAGCTCAATGTAAAAGTGCAGCAATATTTGCAGGATTAAGATCCAGTGGTTTAACAAAAATTAAAGCCAAAAAATCTAGGAACCATACTGAACTTATGTGTAAATATTTAAAACTACCTATATCAGTAAATAAAAAACATAAGCAATATGATATTATTAATATAAAAAAAATTAAAAAAATTAAAAATTTTAATTATAAAATTCCCTCAGATATTAGCTCCAGTGCATTTTTTATTGTTCTTACAGCATTATCAAACAATTCAAGATTAATAATTCGTAATGTAAATATTAATCCTTCAAGAATAGGGGTAATAAAAATTTTAAAAAAGATGGGTGTAAAGATTAATTTCAAAAATCAAAAATTATATAAAGGTGAAAAAATTGCTGATATAATTATTAAGAGTGCTAAAACACTTAAAGGTATAAACTGCCCTGTTGAATTCAATAGCGAGGCTATAGATGAATTTCTTGTTATTTTTTTAGTTGCAGCTAAAGCTAAGGGCATATCTTATTTTAAAAAATTAGATGAATTAAATCAAAAAGAAAGTCCTAGATTAATGTGGGGTGAAAAGATTTTAAATAAAATTGGCGTAAAGACAATATCAACAAGAGATTCCATTAAAATATTTGGTAATCCAAATTTAAATTTGAATAAAAATAAAAAAATAATTATTAAAAATTATTTGAAAGATCATAGAGTATTTATGACTAGCACAATAGCTGCTTTATCATTTGGAGGAAACTGGGAAATACATGATAAAGATTCTATAAAAACATCTTTTCCTAATTTTTTAAAAATAATTAACAATATTAAAAAAAATGATTAAACGAAAAAATATTGTAAAAGTTGCAATAGACTCACCTGCTGCTGCAGGTGCTGGGACAATAGCAAAATCTATATCAAAACACTTTAATCTTTTTTACTTAGATACTGGAAAAATATATAGATATATCGCATATTTAAAATTAAAATATCCAAATAAATTTAGTAAAAAATTTGTTAAATCGAAAATTGATACTTTAAAACAAAAAACACTATCAAGTAAAATTCTATTATCTGATAATATTGGAACAGAAGCTTCAAAGATTTCTAAAATAAAAAAAATTCGAGCCCTGGTTCATTCATTTCAATTAAACTTTGCATACAATCCTCCAAAAAAATACAAAGGATCATGCCTTGATGGTCGTGACATAACCTATAAAATTGTTCCCGATGCAGATTTTAAATTTTATATAACTGCAAATTTAAGAACAAGAGCCTTAAGAAGATATAAAGAGTTAAAATCATTAAAAAAAAGCATTACTTACAATGAAGTTCTAAAAAGCATTAAAAACCGTGATAAAAGCGACTTTAACAGAAAGATTTCTCCCTTAAAGAAAACAAAAGATTCACTATTGATTAATACGACAAACCTTAATAAAAGGGCATGTTTTTTAAAAATAAAAAAAATAATAGATAAAAAATTACTTATTAATGGAAATTTATAAAGATCTCTCTAACCCAGCGTCTCAAGAATTCGAGAAATTACTAAATAGCCAGTTATCAAAAATTCAAATCGAAGAAGGTAAAATCATAGAAGGTAAAATAAATAAAATAACAGAAAAATTTGTGTTTCTTTTTGTTGAAGGATTAAAATCTGAACCAGTTCTAGATATAAATGAGCTCAAGAGTATGGGTCTTGCAGATAAAATTAAAGTTGGAGAAAAAATTTCAGTATTATTGGAAAAGATTGAAGATAGAAATGGTGACGTTTTAGTTTCAGCTAGCAAAGCGCAGAAAATTAAAGGTTGGGACAAATTGGTTGAAGCTTACGAAAAGAAAGAACCTATTATGGGTAAAATTACTTCTAAGTGTAAGGGAGGTTGTATAGTAGAGCACATTGATACTGGTTCATTAATGTTTTTACCTGGATCTCAAATAAGCGATAAACCTTTAAAAGATATTAGTCATTTAATGAACGAACCTCAAAAATTTGCTCTAATTAAACTAGATAAAGTAAGAGGTAATGCATGTGTATCTAGAAGAGAAATAATTTCATCATTTAAAAAAGAAGATAAAGCTAAAATTGTAGACAAATATAAAGTTGGTGACATTATTAAAGGTGCTGAAGTAAAAGGTTATAGTAATTTCGGATGCTTTTTTAATGTTAATGGTGAATTAGATGTTCTTGTTCATTTACAAGAAATATCTTACTCAAGAGTTAATCATCCTGATGAAGTATTTAATATTGGGGAAAAGCATGATTTAAAAGTAATAAGTGTTGATAAAGAAAAACTACAAGTTGGTTGTTCTGTAAAACAATTATCTCCAGATCCATTTGAACATATTGAAAATTACGAACTGAATAAAGTATATAAAGTTAAAGTTGTAAAAATAATGGACTTTGGAGCATTTTGTGAATTAGAACCAGGCTTGACAACTCTTTTGCATTCGAGCGAACTAAGCTGGACTAAAAAAAATATATCAGCTAAAAAAATGTTTAAAGTTGGCGATGAGATAAATTGTGTGATAACTGAAATAGACAAAGATAAAAGAAGAATTGCAATCTCTCACAGATTAACTCAAGATAATCCTTTCGAAACTTTCGAGAAAAAATATCCAGTAGGTGCAATTGTAGAGGGTGAGGTGGTTAATAAGAATGAATACTCTCTTTTTGTAAAAATTGAAGAATTAGATATAGATGCTTTTTTACATTGTAATGATCTAACTTACTTAAATAACGGAGAGGAAGAGTTAGCAAAATATAAAAAAGGTGACAAAATTAAGGTAAAAGTTTTAGAAATTAAAACTTCTGAGCAAAAAATTAGAGTTGGATTGAGACAAACACAATCAGATCCTTTTGATTGGTTTAAAGATAAATCAAAAAATCAAACTATTACTGTTAAGGTTATGACTACGGATAACAAGGGCTTGATAGTAAGACCTGAAGGATGTGAAATGGATTTTCAAATCAAAAAATCAGCAATAGCTATTAATGCTGCTGATGCTCGTCCAAATAGATGGACAGGTGGTGAAAAACTAGATTGTGCGATAGCAGAACTAGATCTTTCAAAAAGAAAAGTCACATTGAGCATTAAACTTTTAGAAGAAATAGAAAAAAAAGAAGCATTAGAGAAGTATGGATCAGAAGGGTCTGGTAAAAACTTACCATTTTCATCTTTATCTGATGCACTTAAGAAAAAAGAAGAAGAAAAAGAATAATTTTAAGAAGACTTAAATTGGCTATTGTAAAATCAAAGCTTTTAAAACAACTTTCAAATAACTATCCAAATTTTCTCAAAAAAGATCTCGAAAAATTTACAAATATTATTTTAAATGAAATCAAGAGAGCGCTTAAAAGAGGAGATAGAGTTGAATTGAGAGGTTTTGGAGTTTTTTCAACAAATATTCAAAAAGCGAGAATATCTAGAAATCCTAAAACAGGTGAAAAAGTAAACACTCCTGAAAAAAAAAATATTCACTTTAAAATGTCTAAAGACTTGTTTAATAAATTAAATAATAATGAAGAATAAAAGTATTTTTGTTGCTTGTGATACTTCAAATTTAAATCAAATAAAGAAAATAATAAGCGAAACTAATACAAACAAACTTAATATAATTCCAAAATTTGGAATTCAATTCTTTTACTCAAAACAAGGAAGAAAATTTTTAGAGAAATTTAAAAAAGATTTTTGGTTAGATTTAAAAATAAATGATATTCCTCAAACAGCATTATCTGCTATTGGAAGCTTAAAAGATTTAAAAAATTGTAAATATATAACCGTACATGCAAACGGTGGTTTTGAAATGCTTAAGGCTATAAAAAAAAAGGCCAAAAAAATAAATAAAAATATTAAAATATTTGGAGTTACAATTTTGACAAGTCTTAACGATAAGTCTCTTAAAGAGATAGGTCATACAAAAAGTGTAAAACAGCTTGTTTTAAAACAAGCAGCAATAATAAAAAAATCTGGATGTGATGGAATAGTTTGTTCTGCTCAAGAAGCTTTGATGGTTCGTAAAAGATACAAAAATTTATTAATCATAACTCCAGGAATAAGATTGCCTGGTGATAGTTCAAATGATCAAATGAGAATTATGACACCTAAACAAGCTTTTAAAAATAAGGTTTCTGGTATTGTTATAGGAAGATCTCTTACAAAAGGTAATATAAAAAATAACACCATAAAACTAATTGATCATTTAAACAAATGATCAAAGGTTGTAAGATTTGTGGTATAAAAGATACTTATACTTTAAATTACATAATTAATCATCCCAATCCTCCAAAATTTATTGGCTTCATTTGTAATTACCCAAAAAGCTCAAGGTATATAGAATTTAACTCTTTAAAAAAATTATTAAGTGTTAAAAAAAATAAAAGTGAATTTGTTGCTGTTTTAGTTAAACCTAACAATGAGATTTTAGAGGAAATAAAAAATTTACCTTTTGATTATTATCAATTGTATGACTGTACTCCTGATTCAATTAGAAATATAAAACAAAAATATCAAAAAAAGATCATTACAGCTTTAACAATTAAAGATGAAACTGATGTTCTTAAGTACAAATCATTTGTCGACGTAACAGATGTCTATTTATTTGATAGTAAAGGTTATGAAAAAAGTCAGAGCTTTGATCATAACTTAATTAAAAACATCAAATTAAACAAGGAATTAATGTTAGCTGGTAATATAAAATTTGATGATAATCTAAAAAAATATGAGAAAATTGCTAATTATTTAGATTTGTCTGGAGGCTTGGAAACTTCTGGATTAAAAGATACATCCAAAATAAATTTTTTTTTAAACAACTTAAATAAATTGAAAAATGAAACTTAAAAAAAAAATTCCTCTAATTGACCAGCATGATCGTAACGGTTTTTGGGGTGGTAAATTTGGAGGAAGTTTTATTCCTGAAACTTTGAAAAAACCTGTAGAAGATCTAACAAGGGAGTTTTCAAAATTAAGAAATAATAAAAAATTTTTAAAAAAGAGAGATTATTACTTTAAGAATTATATAGGATCGCCTACATCATTAGTAAAATTAGAAAATTTATCTAATCATTTGGGTGGCGCTCAAATATGGGCAAAAGTTGTATCGGAAGCTAATGGTGGTGCGCACAAGATATACAATGCAACTGTTCATGCCTTGATTTGCAAGGCTATGGGAAAAAAATATATAGTTGGTGACACTGGTGCTGGTTATGCTGGTAAAATGTTAAGTATGGCTGCAAAGAAATTTGGTCTCAAATGTAAAATTTTCATGGGTGCAAAAGACATCAAGAGACAAAAACCAAATTGTGATGCTATGAGAAAAAATGGTGCTGAAATAGTTCCTGTATATTCAGGTAGTCAAACCTTGGTCGATGCAGTCAGTGAGTGTATGAGATATTGGGTATCAAATTGTGATACTACACATATGTGTGTTGGAAGTACAGTCGGTCCAAATATATTTGTTAAAATTTGTGGATGGAGTACAGCACAAATTTCAAGAGAATTAAAAATACAAATTAAACAAGAATTCAAAAAAATTCCAAAAAAAATTAAATTGATTAACTGTGTGGGAGGTGGAAGTTCAGCATATGGTTTTTGGAGTGAATTTATAGATTTTAACAAATCGCAAATAGAGTTAATTGGTGTAGAGGCTGGAGGCCCAAAAAAATCAAAACTCCATGCCGCTCCTTTAAGTAGAAATGCCAAAATTGGAATTTTACATGGTGCAGCTTCTTATGTCTGTCAAAACAATGAAGGTCAAATTAATGACACTGAATCAATTAGTGCTGGATTAGATTACCCAGGCGTAAGTCCAATACATTGTTTTTTAAAAGATACAAAACGAGCTAGATACACTTATGCAAATGATGAAGACGCATTAAAAGCACATGTAATGGTAACTAAATTTGAAAAGCTCAATCCAAGTTTAGAACCTAGTCATGCATTTGCTGAGGCGATAAAAATTGCCCCAAAATTAAACAATGACACAATTATAATCGTTAACTCTTGTGGTGATGCTAAAAAAGATAGAGATATCTTAAGAGAAAGGTTGGGTAAAAATTAATGAATTCGTTAATCAGTAAAGCTTTCACAGCTGCAAAAGAAGAGAATAGACCAGCTTTACTTACATACACTGTAGCTGGAGATAATACTAAAAAAAAATCTTTAGATATATTAAAGTCAATCTCAAATTATGCAGATATTTGTGAATTAGGTTTTCCACACAACACTCCTATTGCTGATGGAGGACAAATACAAACAAGTGCATATCGGGCAATTAAAAATGGTATCAAAATTAATGATGTATTTTCAATTGTAAAAAATTTTAAAAAAATTAAAAAAAATAAACCAATTATACTGATGGGTTATTACAACATGATCTATCAATATAATGAAAATAAATTTTTAGAAAAATGTAAAAAATCAAAAGTTGATGGTTTAATAGTTGTTGATTTACCTTATCCTGAAAATAAAAATTTTGCATCAAAATGCAAAAAAAAAAGAATTAATTTTATTCAATTGGTTTCACCAACTACTTCCCAAATAAGACTAAAAAAAATCATAAAAGATTCACACGACATGATTTATTATATAAGTATGTTATCCACAACAGGTGGAAAACTTAAAGTATCCCCAAATAAAATATTAGAAAAATACAACAAAATTAAAAAACAGAATAAATCAAAAAATGTTGTTATTGGTTTTGGAATTACAGAAAAAACCATCCAATCTCTTAAAAAAGCTGATGGTTTGGTAGTTGGAAGCGCAATTTGTAAGGAAATCTCTAAATCAATTGAAAAGAGACAAAATGCGGTCACAAATGTTACTAATATAGTAAAAAGATTAAAAAATAAAATTCTATGAACTGGATAACAAAAATTATTAAAGCAGGTGAAAAAATTAAAACTGCTATACGTGAAAGAGCTACAAAAGAGGATATTGCAAAAAGTGATTGGACATCATGTTGTAAGGGTCCAATTTTAAAAAAAGATTTAGAGGAAAACTTGTGGGTTTGTCCAGATTGTAAGCGTCACCATAGAATAAAACCACATCAAAGATTTGACATATTGTTTGGAAAAAACAATTACGAAATTTTCAAAACTCCAATTCCTAAAGACGACCCATTAAATTGGACAGACTCGAAACCCTACAAAGAAAGATTAAAAATTGCGCGGAAAAAAACAGGGTTAGAATGTGGAATGATGGTTGCATCTGGAAATATAAACAATATTAAAATTACCGCTGTAGCTTCTGATTTTGATTTTTTAGGAGCTTCAATGGCAGCAGCAGAAGGTGAGGCTTTTTTATATGGAATACAGCATGCGATAGAAAATCAAACACCTTTTTTATGTATTAGTGCTGGTGGAGGAATGAGGATGATGGAAAGTTTAATTTCTTTATCTCAAATGACAAGAACAACACTTGCAATTAATGAATTAAAGAAAAACGGTCTTCCTTATTTAGTTTGTATCACTGATCCTACTGCAGGGGGTATTACCGCATCATACGCTATGTTAGGTGATATTCATATTGCAGAACCAGGAGCTTTAATTGCATTTGCAGGTGCAAGAGTAATACAAGGAACTGTTAAAGAAGAACTTCCAGAAGGTTTCCAAAAAAGTGAATATGTTGAAAAAACTGGTTTTGTCGATTTAATTGTTGAGCGTAAAGATCTAGCATCTAAAATTGGAACCTTATTATCAATATTGTTAAAGAAAAATTCTGATATAAGTGCTGAACAAAATGAAACTTCAGAAGATAGTCAGTCGCTTACAAGAGCTGCATCCTAAAGAAATAGATTTAAGTCTAGATCGTATTCAAAGTCTCTGCAAAAAATTAGGAAATCCTCAAGATAAAATCAAAGCAATTTCAATTGTTGGTACTAATGGAAAGTACTCAACAATCCAAGCAATGTTTTCTATTTTAAAGGAAGCAAATTTCAATTGTAATATCTACACTAGTCCTCATATCAAAAGTATTAATGAGAGGTTTGTTTTTAATAATGAAGAATTGAATGATGAAGATTTAGCAAATTTACTTGAAGAAATTGAAGAAGCTAACAATGGTCAACCAATTACTTTTTTTGAAATACTGACTGCGGCTTTTTTTTTAAAAGCATCTCAATACCCAGATAATATCAATTTAATTGAAAGTGGATTGTTCTTTAGATTTGATGCTACTAATATCTTAAAAAATAACCTTGCTAGCATTGTAACTTCTATTGGTCTTGATCATTTAGATTGGTTGCCAGAAAATGAACAAACTGTTGAAAAAATTATTTTTGAAAAAACATCAAGCCTTTTAAACTCAAATATTATAGTTGCAAAACAAAGTACTAATAAAATCAAAGAAAATATTAAAAAAACAATATCAAATAATAGATCAAATAAGTTTTTCCATAATGAAAATTATAGTTTTACAATGCAAGAAAATGACTTCTTTTATTATGAAGATCAATTTGGAGGAATAAAATTACCTATTCCAAATGTTAAAGGTCAATTTCAATTAGAAAATGTCTCAACAGCAATTGCAACCCTAAGAATTTTGAAAGACTTAAACATTAAAGATGAGCACATTAAAAAAGGAATTTTAAAAATAAATTGTATTGCAAGATTACAAGAAATTAAATCTGGAAAACTTAAAGAGCTTGTAAAAGATCACAAACTTTTTGTTGATGGATCTCACAATCCTTTGGGAGCAAAAGTTTTGAATGAATACTTGGAAAATTTAGATTGTAATAAACATATCATTCTTGGAATGATGGCTAATAAAGATCATAGTGAATATATGAGTTGCTTTAAGGATATTTCTACATTGACTACAATAGATATACCTAATCAACCTAATTCAATTAAAGGAGAGGAGCTTAAAGATAAGCTAAATAGCTTTTCAAATATAAATTATAAGGAAAGTATAGAGGAAGCCATAAAGTCAATCCCAGTAAAAGAAAACGATATAATACTAATTACTGGATCATTATATCTTGCGGGTGAAGTTTTAAATTTAAATTAGATATTTTTATCTAAAAATTCCTTCATGTGACTTTCAGGTACTCCACCAACTTTTCTATCTACTTCAACACCTTTTTTATAAATAATAACTGTTGGAACACCTCTGATCCCTGCTGCACTTCCAGTGTTTATTCCACCATCTTCAACATCAGCATAATAAAAACCAGCCTTATCTTTATATTCATCAGATAATTTATCCATTACTGGCTTTAGTGCCTTACATGGACCACACCATTCAGCTGAAAACTGAATGACTGAAACATCTTCATTTTTAATTTTAGTATCAAAATCTTCGTCTTTAAAATTTGTAAGCATATATCATTTCTATTAATTAGGGTCTTAAAGTCAACTAGGCAATTTCATATTTTTTTTCTATAGACATAATAAATTCATTAATTTCATCTAATTTTTTTAGTTCTTCTTCATCATCTCGATTTGATGCTTGATCTCTTAAGGTATCAATTTCTTGATAAGCCATTCCTATGGTTTGCCATTTTTCTCTATTTTTACTTAAAATTCGTCTAGCAATTTCACTTTTTATATTTTTGTATAAATCTGGTGGCAAAATATGCGGTGCTTCTTGATAAATAATTTTTTGCCCAAACCAACTACATCTTTTATCTTGAAACTTATCCAACATTCTTAATTTATCTTCCCAAGAAGAACTATGCCAAGTTTTAAATAATTGGGTATCTTTATTAGGAATAAATTTTTCATATAAAGTTTCCTCTGGTAACAAGTCCTCTTGAGTTTTAGTTTGCTCTTTTTCGTCCTCAATTTCTCTATAAATTGTCTGAATATTTCTACAAAATTTTTCACTATTTCTGACCATTTTTGCTCTTTTTTTTATTAATTCATAATCTAAAGTTGAATAAGGTTTTTCTTTTAAAGCGTACTGATCATCTAAAATTATTGGAGCTTTATTAATTTTTAAAACTCTAATGCATTTTGGACTAAAGCTTTTCATTGTGACTTTTAGCTGGTCTACTGATAGATTTAATAGAGGTTCAGGATCTCTTCTCAAATCAAATACAAATTTATCATTTGATTTTTTTGGATGTGAATGTGAATAGTATTCTGGATGCATTGTGCAAACAAGATAAGTCATATTCTTACCTTTGACATTTTCAAAAATAGAAAATATTCCCTCTTTATTTAAAATGGTGTCAGTTCCTGTTTTTGTAGATGTTTTTAAAAAATTTTCCCAATTAGTTTTATGCTTACTTTTAATTATTCTTAAAATTTTTAAGGCATTTACCGCATCAACATAAGCTGTATGCGAAGCTGATGTATCAAAGCCTTGCATTCTACTTAAACCTTCTAAAGCAAGTGACTCATTTCCTGCATCTGTTAATTCAGTTTTCAACGTTTCTGGAATTAATGTTTGAGCGGCTCTTGCTACATGCAGACCATCATGCTCGCAGTTAGGAGATGAATGGGTAATATATGGATATCTATTTCCTTTAAAAAAATTAAAATGAAACATTCTTCTGTCAAAATTTAAATTTGACCAACCCATAAACAATGCTGGAGCTGCTTTAGAAAAAAAGTTTTCTACAGCCCCTAAAAAATCATAATGGGAATAATTACCTTTGGTAAGTAAATCTATACTTGTGGAATTAACCAATAAAGCCTTTGCACTAGGAACCTCACCTTCAGGCATTCTGCCACGAATGTTTAGCTTACCAATTTCTTTTAAATTTTTATCAACAACAACAGCACCTACTTCAATTATTGATCCCCAAATAGTGCTATTAGTCGTTTCAGTATCATATATTACTATTTTATCCATCTCTTCTATATAAGTACTTAAACTAAATTTAAAAGCTCATTAAATTTTTTTAATCTTCCCAAAAACAAATTTTGATAAATCACTAATTCATGATTTTGAATTTTAAATTCTTGAAATAATTTATCTACAGTGCACACTAAAATTACACAAGAAGTGATATTAGAGTTATACACAATGTTATGTGCTAATGAATATGCGCTGGTTTGAAGAAGCCATGAGTCTATATACTCAGCTTTTTTTGGTTTATTACTTTGTTTAAAATCAATTATTGTTTCTTTTCCCTCATAAACACCAACACAGTCAGCAGTACCTGCATATTTGTCTGGATAATGGAGAGTGCACTCTACGCCCCAAATTTCTTCTAATCTATTTTTTAATCCTTTATCAATTATTTCTTTTGCCATTAATTTATATTGCTCGTTGTCTTCAAAGAAACTTAAATTCTCCCTACCTAAAAGATAAGACTCTAAATAATTATGCATCTGAGAACCTCTGCTACTAGCTGCTTTTGTAATAGCCTCAGCCTCTTTTGTCCCTGTTCTTTCGCGCCAATTAGCTAATGCAGCCTTGTCTTCCTCTGATTTGGTTGCATCAAGGATTGACGTAACACTTGGTAATTTTTTTTCTCCTAATAAATATCTCCTAATTCCATCTACAGTTGCTCTTGAAGATGTTGGATAATCATATTTTTTATTCCATTTCATGATGAATCAAGCGGTATCTTGTACTATTAAGTTTAATAATTATCTACTTATTATGAAAAAAATAAATATTGAAAATATTGATACATACGAACAGCTGGTTGAAAAATTGAAATTATGGGAGGTAAGTCCTCAAGAAACTTGGAATTTAATACAAAAAATAAAATTTAATACAAGCAGTAAAACAATTTGGAAAATGGTTAAGTTTAATTTGTACATTGAATACCGAGGGGCATCTTTAATTAATGATAAAATATTGGATAAAGTCGATAAACTTGCATATAAGAGTAAGCTTATGGGCAAAGCTCATATGCTTGAATATTGCAAGAATATCAAAAAATATTTGCCAAAAAGAGTTGATGCGATTAAAAAACTAGTAGAGTCAGATAGATACCAAATTAGATATAAATTCTTCAATAAAAATAAAAAATTTGATTCGAGATTAGAGATAAAAAATCTCGAAAAATTAATTGCTGATAAAAGACAGGATAAATACTGGGATCCATATTTATTTTCTAAAATGCAAGAAGCTATTTATGGAAAAGAAAATAACGGTAAAAGAATTGACATTTTTAATGGTGTTTGGGGTGAAGAATTATTAAAAGCTCTTCGTTAAAGGTCTGACGAATTAAATATTTATTCGTCAACATTTTGACGTATCAAAAAAAATTAGAAAAAAAAAATTTTGTTATTAAGTTAATTTCCATGACAAAGGAAATAAAACTTTTACCTTTCTTTAGAAAAGAGAAGAAAAAATCCTACTTTTCTGAATATTTCCTATCATCAATCAATTTTAATGGCATGACTGAGAAGCTAATTAAGGAAAGCCCTGACATGCCATTAAGAGTTGCAAAAGCAATAACTCTAGCAACTGTATACGCATTACATGCCGATCTTGTAATAGAAGAGTGTAAAAAAGAAGAACACTTCGAAGATATTATAGATCATGATGTTTTGTATGAAGAAAACCAATAAATTATGACAAAAATAGTTAAATTCCCAAAACATAAAATTCAATATTCAGATCGTTTTTTCAGAAAAATTGATCCAAAAGCGGTCACACACTGTATTAAAATGTCGAATCCTAAATTATCAGCTAAAGTTGCTCATGCTATAGCTCTAGCATTAGTTTATACAACTTATGTGGAATTGGTTCTTGATGAGGAGGAAATTCCACAAGAAATAGTTGATATAGTGAGAAATAACGATTTTAAGTCGTTTATTGATAATTCTAATGATAAAAGGTTTAATTAAGAGTTTTTTATGGATGCAATATTAGGAACAATCGTAGGGTTTTTGGCATTTGGTCTAGTTTGGTTTTTTATACTTAAGCCAAAGAATAATAATGAGATTAATAATGAAATAACGTTAAAAGATGAAGAGCTTAAAGCTAAAGATGAAGAACTAAAAAACACACAAATAGATTTAGCTACAAGAGATGCAGAACTTAAAGCAGCTGAGGATGCCAAACAAGAATTAATTAATCAACTTGAAGATAAAAAAGATGAAG
Organism: uncultured Pelagibacteraceae bacterium; assembly: GCA_902593285.1. Lineage (GTDB taxonomy): Bacteria > Pseudomonadota > Alphaproteobacteria > Pelagibacterales > Pelagibacteraceae > Pelagibacter. The sequence goes on along the minus strand of CACJHW010000001.1, from coordinate 34,821 downwards.
TAAAAGCTCTTTATACAAAAGTTGATGAAATTACTAAAGGAGTTGGAGAATATAAATCGATTTCTGAACAAGCTATAAATAAACATGATGCATTTGGTACAAGAATAAAAAATTGGTTTGAGAAACTTACAACTAATGTGACATATCAAGGAAATTTTAATCAACAAATATTAGAAAATCTTTTAGTAGATGCAAATCTTGTAAAAGGTAGAGACTTTTTTGCACAAAAAAGACAAACAACATATAATATTGATAATGATGAAGATAAAAACGTAATACCAGATATTCTTTTGAAATTTCCTGAAAGGAATTACATTATAGATGCAAAAGTTTCTTTAGCAGATTGGACAAAATATGTGGAAGCAGTAAAATCAAATACCGAAGAGGATAAAAAGTTAGCAGATAAATATTTAAAGGATCATATTGATTCTGTCAGAAAACACCTTTTTGGTCCAAAAGGACTGGATAAAAAAAATTACAATAAGTTGTATGGGATAAATTCATTAAATCATGTGATTGTTTTTTTTCCTGCAGACGAACTTTACACAATTACACTTAAAGGAGATATTACTTTACAAAATGATGCATTCAAAAAAGGTTTTATATTTTCATCTCCAAATAATCTAAATAATTTAATTGCAGTTTTTGAACAAATAAAAAGTGAAAAAAAGCAGATAGAAAATATCAGCAAGATTATATTATCTGCTAGTAAAATTTTTGATAAATATTCAGATGTAAAAACAGCAATAAAAGGAGCCTTAGAGTCTTACAGAACACACGGAAATAAATTACAGAATATAGTCACAAAATCTTGGGGTTCTCAAGGGTTAGAAAAACAAATAAAAAAACTTGAAAATGAACATGGGGTCATAGCAGGCAAACAAATACCTGAATTACCGCCAGAACAGTCAACAATTATCAATGTAACTGATCCAGAGGAAGAGGAAAAAATTATAACCATTGGAAAAGAAAATAAATCCTAAAAAAAGTTTCTGATGTATCTGTTTAAAGTTTATCTATTTCCTAGACATAATAAAATTTTGAATAACAAAAATGAATAAAAAAAAATTAACTAGTAAGCAAAAAAAGATACTTAAAAAAGTTGAGGAGTACCTTCAAAAAGTAATGGAAAAAAAGCTTCTAAAATACAAGCCAGAAACAAGCTATATGCCATTTCAAAAAGCTATAGTTGGAGAAAGATATAGGGGAATTTTTTCATTTGTTCACTCTGTGTCTACAACATTTGGCATGAGTTTATGGGAACAATTTACTGAAAGCCTAGGAGAGGCTGCGGGTATGAAAGTTCAAAGACAGTACGATATTCCACACTCAATTTCGAACGATACAGACGTAGAGATTAATAATCTCCTAAAGAAAATTAAAAGAAAAGAAATTGAGTGTAATACTTTGGAACTTAATAAATTAATTAAAAATTTTTCTAAACCTGGGCCAACTGGAATCAAAGATGAAGATAAAAGAGTAGATATTTTTATTCAAGATAAAGAAAAAAATATATACTTTATAGATATAACTTCGCCAAAACCAAATATTAAAGAATTTGGAGCGATGAAATTAAAACTAATGAGATGGACAGCTATAGGATATGCAAATTATGAAGCAAAAAGTGTAAATGCAATACTTTGTATGCCCTATAATCCTAGTTATCCAAAACCATATAAAAGATTCAGTGGAGACGTTACGTGTGATTTCAAAAATGATATTAAGATACAAAATGATTTTTGGGATACAGTAGCAGGCTTCCCAATATATGACCAACTTGTTAATATTTTTGAAAATGTTGGAAAGAAAATTAGAACTAAATTAGAAAATAAAATGAATACTTTTACTGATTAATTTATTGATATTTAAGTAACTCTTTAGCTAAACTGTAAACAACATTAGTAGGAACAGCATTACCAAACTGCTTTTTAGCTATTTTATCGTTTGGATGAATTTTAAAATCATCAGGAAATCCTTGGAGTCTACCAGACTCTCTTCCTGACAATAATCTGTAATTATTTTTCGAGTAGATCTCCTTGATAAATTTTTTTTTGTATTCCTCTGGATTTTTGCCAGTTATAGATTTTGTTGCAATAAAATCTCTATTTTCTGTTGCAGTGATAGTTGCAAATATATCTGACTGAGGTAAAAAAACTCTATAAATTCCGTTTATACCTGCAGAATTTTTAGTATTCATTAATTCATAACGACCATCTTCTTCTTGTATCAAAATATTTTTTTTTATAAGACTTTTTAAATTCCTTATATTTGTTTCTTTAACTATATCTTTAATTGATTTAAAGCTGAGTGGATTTCCATCCCATTCACCATAAATTTTTTTTCTTCTATTCTTCAAAATAGCTAAACAAATTTTCTTTTCAATTTGCGAGGTTTTAATTAAATCCCAAGAATGTATGGTTGTATGTCCATCCCTAGTGTCACAAAATATAAAAAAATCATTTAATTCATCATCTTTTTGAAAACGATTTCTTGAAAAAGGAATTTTTTCTCCAAAAAGATTTTTAGGAATAAATTTTTTTTTTTTTAAATGAATTGATTTAATATCCAGATTATCAATAATTTTAGTTAATGGCTTGTGATTATCAGTGGGTATAGGAAAATTAAAATCTAATTTTATATCAGCTCTTATACCTACAATAAATAAACGATCTCTATTTTGGGGTAAACCAAAATCATAAGCGTTTAAAACCTTGTGAAATACATCGTATCCAGATTTTCTAAATTCACTTATTATAAGTTCTAATGAGCCTTTATTTCTTGGATCATACAAACCTTTTACATTTTCAAATATAAAAGCTTTAGGCTTATTTTTTTTAACTAATTGTATACAATCTTTCCAAAGTTTTCCTCTAGGATCATTAAAGCCCTTTTTTTTACCTGCAACTGACCATGCCTGACATGGAACACCTCCAACAACTAAGTCTGTTTTAGGAATTTTTTTAATTTTAGTAATATCACCAAGAAAGACCTCGCTATTTGTGTTAAAATTATTTTTATAAACATCAATAGCATTTTTATCTATCTCTGAGTAAGCAACACATTTACCTCCCAGTTTTTCAAGTGGTATTCTAAAACCACCTACACCAGAAAAAAGATCAACGAATTTGAATTTTTTTTGCATAATAAGAATCAAGTAATATATTATTTTATCAAAGAAATAAGATTGATAACTAAAAAAGATGAGTTAAATTTAAATTATGGAAGTAGTCCCGATATTAAAAATAATCTTTACTGTTGGAATAATCATAGCACTATACGCTATTGCCAGAAATTTAAACCTCATTAAAATTATTCTTATTTATTGGAAAGACTTAATTTTTAGAAAGTAATTTTACTATTTTTCCAAAGCCCATTTTATTATTGGATGACCTAGAAATCATCATGCAGGCCTCTGATCTTAATATTTCTCCATCCTTTAAAATACGCAGATTATTTGCTTTTAAAGTTTCCCCAGTAGACGTGATATCTGAAATTATCTCCGAAGAGCCTGTGAAAGGATAAGCTTCGGTTGCACCCAAACTATCAATTAATTTGAATTGGGTAACGCCCTTTGAAAACAAGAATTCCCTTGTTAAGTTTGGATATTTTGTTGCTACTCTTAATCTTTTCTTTTTCTTATCTTTAAATTCAAATGCAATTTCTTCTAAATCTGCAACTGTTTGTACATCTATCCATGGATCAGGAATTGCGACTACTAATGTAGCCTTACCAAAATCATATCTTTTTAAAACATTAATTTTCTTTTGAGTATTTATTTCACTCTCTTTCAATAAATCAAAGCCAGAAAAACCTATATCCAAAGATCCATCTCCAAGTCTTTCTATGATCTCTCTTGCATGAAGATATAAAATCTTAATATTTTTATATTGTTTTATAGATCCTAAAAGATCTCTTTCCCCTCTTTCAGAAATGAGATTTAATTTATTTTTTTTAAAAATATTTAAAACATCTTTTCTAAGTCTGCCTTTGCTTGGGATTCCAATATTTAAAATATTTTTTATCATTAGTAATTTAAATTTAAAGCAGCACCTACTGCTGGAGTTTGTTTTTTTGATCCTAAGTCTGAAATTAGACCATCATAACGACCACCATTAATAATATTTTTTAATGAATTTTTAGATTTAATATCAATTTTAAAGACCATTCCGGTGTAATATTCTAACTGCCTTCCAAAGGATGCAGAAAAAACTACATTTAATTTTGAAACCTTGTTATTAGAAATTGGAAAATATTTTTGATCTACAGCTAAATTTATTCTGTTTTTTTTAAAAAATTTGTTTAACTCTATGGCTGCTTTATTTATGGGACATTTAATTTTTAAGAAATTTTTAATTATTTTCGAAACATTCTTTCCTTTACTAGCTCTTCTAGGATCTTTTATTTTCTGATCAAACCTTTTTAATATTTCATTAATTGTTCTTCCTGCCACAATATTTGATAAATCTTCTTTGAGCATTTTCACGTAACGCTTTTTATCTATTTCGACAATTGTTGGATCAACATCTGAATTAGTTTCTAATCTTTTTAATAAATCATTAAAATATTCTTCTCTCCAGAAATGTCTGGCTAATCTTAGCTTCCATCTCTTTGGAATGTCTAATTTTGAAATTAATAAATTAAATATTTCAACATTTCCAATAGTGAGTATTCCTGAGGAATATTTGATATTTTGAAGTGATTTTAGAGATGTATTTATAATTTCTTTATCATCATTTTTCTCATCCTTAGATCCTAAAATTTCAAATCCAATTTGATTTCTAATGATTGAATCTTTTTTATTTTGTGATTTTCGATAAGCTTGACCGCTATAAAAAATTTTTTCCTTACCCTTTAAATTATTTTCTAAATATCTTAAACAAGATGCAATCGTTAAATCTGGTCTTAGACACAACTCACTTCCATTTTGATCCGTAAAAGAGAAGATAAATTTTCTAAAGTTTTCTCCTGATCTTTGAACAATGTGATTAGCCTCAATTACTGAGGGTAAATCAATATATTTAAAACCCTTAGATTTTACTGACCTAAGGATACTTTCAGATAAGTTTTTTGACTTCATCGATTAAATTTTCTTTTGGAAATGTTTTATTATTTTCACCCTTAACACCTTTAAGGCTTTTTATAGTGACTGTATTTTCATTAAATTCATTTTCACCACATATTATTGCAACATTCAATTCGCGTTTATTTGCTAGGGTTAGTTGCTTACCTAAATTTTTTTTTGTATCCAAAAAAATTTCAGCATTGATATTATTATTTCTTAATAGATTTAAAATTTCATAGTAATTTTTAAGATATTTTTCATCCATTACACAAACTAAAACTGGTTTTTGACTATCTACTTTTATTTGATCTAATTGCATTAAAGCAAATAACAACCGATCAACTCCAAAACTAATTCCAGTGCCTGGAATATCCACTCCTTTAAATCTCGAGATTAATTTTGCATAGGCTCCTCCAGAACAAATACTACCTATATCGACCTCTTTGCCTTTGTTGTTTGTAACTTTGAAATTTAAGTTTGTTTCAACAATGAAATCTGAATAATAAGCCAATCCCCTAACAATTGTAAAATTTGTTTTGACCTGATTTAAATTTGAACTGTAACCCAATACTTCAAATACTTGTTCTAATTCCTTTATACCTTCTTGAGACAATGGATTTTTTAATGTTTCTTTTAATTCTTTCAAATCTTTAATTTTTAGAAAATTAAGTATTTCGGACGCTTGTTCATCGTTTAAATCTGCACCCTTAGTGATTGCACCACTTAAATCTTTTCTCTCTTTTTTAAGTAGATCTTCAATACCTTTTAAACCAAAACCTGGTTTATCTAATTTATCAATTGCCCTAATTACTTTTACTTGCTTTTCTTCTGGTATTTTTAAATCATCAATTAATCCTTGAACTATTTTTCTGTTACTAATGTCAATTGTAAATTGATCTTTTTTTAGACCACAATCTATCAAAGTACTTGATATTAAATTACAAAGCTCAGCATTTGCCTGGGCAGGATTAACATTTCCCACGATATCAAAATCTGCTTGCATAAATTCTCTGTACCTTCCGTTACCAGCCTTTTCATTTCTAAAGACATTTTGAATGGCATATCTTTTAAAGATTGATGGAAGCTCTTGATTATTTTGAGCAACAAATCTAGCTAGTGGGCTTGAAAGATCATACCTAAGAGTAATACTCTTTTCTCCATCCTCAAATGAAAATACATCAGACATAGGATTAGCGTCATCTTCTGCCAAAAAAGATCCTATATTTTCACTTATCTCAAACGAAGGGGTTTCCAGAGCCTCTGCTCCAAATTTAATAAAATTATTCTCAATAGCTTTTAAAAGCTTTTTTTTGAGAAGAAGTTTTTTATCCCAACGATCTTCAAATCCTGAAGGTAATCCAGGAATTAATTTTTTTTCTTTATTCATTTTTTGGTACCCGGGCTGAGAGTCGAACTCAAACTTAAAGTTCCACAAACTTCCGTGCTAACCATTACACCACCCGGGCTTATCCTCTTTGTTTTTATCTTATTTTATGTGGATTTAAAATTATAATATAAATAAATAGCCTACTGGCTATGGAAACAGTTTCTGTGGGTACTTCTATAAGTCTTTCTGTATGTAATATTTATATTCATGAGCAGCCTTTTAGACAAAAAAAATTAATATTCAAGGATTAATTAGAAAAAGGACGTTTATCTATTTGATAGATAAAACACCCTTTTAAATAATTTCTAAATTAGTCTATTTTTTTTAAATTAACTGCAGAAGGACCTTTGGGACCATCTTCTAATGTGAATTCAAGTTTATCACCTTCATTGAGATATCTCATACCAGCAGCTTTTACCGCTGAAGCGTGAACAAAGGCATCTTTTTCTTTATCATCTCTTTCAATGAAGCCATATCCCTTTTTACCATTATACCATTTAATTTTTCCTTGTAGTGTACTCATCTTATTTCTTAGTCCTTTTGTTATTTATTATCTCTTAAAGTTAATTTCTTTTACAATTATTTCAAGATGAAACTTTGTGGTGGTGGCTGAGGAAGGATTCGCACCTCCGACACAAGCCTTTTCAGGGCTCTGCTCTACTCCTGAGCTACTCAGCCTTATTTATCCCCTAAAGATAATTCTTCCTTTAGTAAGATCGTAAGGTGTCATTTCAACTGTCACATTATCACCTTGGAGAACTCTAATTCTGTTTTTTCTTAACTTACCAGCTGTATGAGCAGTAACGGTATGACCATTTTCTAATTTTACTCTGAACATTGCGTTCGGAAGTAGGTCTATCACTACGCCTTTAAATTCCAACAAGTCTTGTTTTGACAAATTTATTTTCTCCTTAATCGTTTTACTACAGATTGAGCGTGTCCAACCAACCCTTCGTAATTTGCAAGTGTTATAACTGATGGTCCAAGACTTTCAATACCCTTTTTTGATAAGTTTATGTATGAAATTCTTTTATAAAATTCATTTACACTTATACCGCTTGAGTATTTTGCAGAACCATTAGTTGGCAGCACATGGTTTGATCCAACATTATAATCGGTCATTGCCATCACTGCATATTTTCCTAAGCATATTGATCCTGAATTTTTTATTTTTGGAACTAACGATTTATAATTTTTAATATTTAGCTCTAAATGTTCTGGTGCAATTTTATTTACAACACTTATTATTTTAGAGTCTGAAGAAATATACATAAGAATTCCATTATTAATTAAACTTCTTCTTGCAACAGAAGCTCTTGGAATTTCTTTTAATTGTTTAGTAATTTCAATTTTTACCTTTTCTAGCAAATTTTTATCTTTTGAAATCAAAATACATTGTGCAAGAATATCATGTTCAGCTTGTCCAATTAAATCACTTGCAACCCAATCAGGATTTGAGAATTTGTCACAAACGACAGTCACTTCTGAAGGACCTGCAGTCATACCTTCAATTCCTACAACACCAAAAACTTCTTTTTTTGCTGCCGCAACATATGCGTTTCCTGGACCAACTATTTTATGAACTTTTTTAATTTTTTTAGTCCCATAAGATACAGCTGCAATAGCAGAAGGGCCCCCGATAGAATAAATTTCTTTTATTTTGCATTTTTTTGCAGCGTATAATACGGCTGGATTTTGTTTTCCTTTATAGCCTGGATTAATCATAACTATTCTTTTAACGCCTGCAACAATTGCTGGAATAGCATTCATCAAAACACTCGATGGGTATGAAGCAGTAGAACCAGGAACATAAATTGCAACAGACTCTAAAGGTACATATTTATATTCGAGTTTATTTTTTAATTTATCTGTATATGAAATATTTTTAAATTTTTGAAGAGAATGAAATTTATAAATTCTATTATAAGCCGTATCGATTGCCTTCTTTACTTTTTTATCAAGTGAATTTATAGATTTTTTTATTTGTTTTGTGCTTGGAATAATTATGTTGTTTTGATTGAATCTTTTCTCATATTTTAATAATGCTTTATCTCCATTTTTTTTAACATCTTTAATTATATTTGTTACAGAAACGGAGTCTGATTGAATTTTTTTTTTTCTCTGTAAAAGCAAATTCTCTAATAATTTATCAAAATTTTTACTTTTACTATTTAGTGTCTTCATAACTATTTAATTTCACTTTGATCCTCTAATCTTGCTTCAATAGTTTCTGTAGTTAAAGCAATATGAGCATTGTTATTAAAAATAAGATTTATTTCATAAACATCATTATTTTTCAAATAATCTATACCTATTAGTTCTAAAACTGTTTCTTGATTTGATTGATCAATGTTCTTTGATCTTACTTTATCAACAAAATCAAACCTGCAAATACTATTGATTTTTTTATCTTCCTGATCACTTTCAACCTTGGTTCTTTCAATTGATAATAAAAAAACCTTATTGGATGCAAGATATTTTATATCTGCAATTTTAACCTTAGCCCCTGAACTACAAGCTGAAATCATCTGTAACCCTTCTTGGTCACTTGCTATTATTTTTGCTAAATATTTATTCACTATCTTAATCTTTTAATTTTAACGCCTATTTTTTTTAATTTATTTTCTATTTTTTCATAACCTCTATCTAAATGATAAATTCTGTTAATATATGATTTACCATTAGAAACTATAGCTGCTAAAACCAAAGCAACAGAAGCTCTTAAATCACTAGACATTAATTCGGCGCCAATGAATTTAGTATTTCCTTCTATGGTAGCAGTATTATTTTTAATATTTATTTTTGCTCCCAGTCTTTGCAATTCTGCAACATGCATAAATCTATTTTCAAAAATACCTTCGGTTATTGAACTTTTGCCAACTGCTTTGCACATTAAAACCATCAATTGTGCTTGAAGGTCTGTTGGAATACCTGGAAACTCTTTAGTTTTAATACTTTTTATGGATTTTATTCTTTCAGGTCCTTTAATTAAGATTTTATTTTTACTAGTTTTAATTTTAGCACCAACTTTTTTTAGTAATTTTATTTCTGTACCAATAATTTTAGGATTTAAATTATTTATTTGTAAGTTACCTTTTGCAAGTGTTGCAGCTACACAAAATGTGCCTGCTTCTATTCTATCGGCCATTACAGAATATTCAGTTTCATTTAAAGAATTTACACCTATGATTTTACAAACTCTTCCTGTCCATTTTATTTTCGCTCCAGCATTATTTAAAAAATTTGTAAGATCTTTAATCTCAGGTTCTATTGCACAATTTTTTAAAACTGTTTTTCCTTTTGCCAAGCATGCTGCTATTATAGAATTTTCAGTTGCACCAACACTTATCTTGGGAAAATTTATAGTTGTTCCGATAAGTTTTCCTTTGGATTTAGCAAGAATATATCCATCTTTTAATTCATATTTCATACCAAGTTTTTTTAATGCTGTTAGATGATAATTAATTGGTCTAGCACCAATTAAACATCCGCCGGGTAAAGAGATTTGAGATTTATGGTATTTTGAAATAAGTGGACCTAAAACTAAAATAGAACCACGCATTGTTTTGACTAAAGAATAACTAGCAAAAGTTTTCATATTTTTTTTATTTATAATTTTTGCTGTTTTTTTATCTCTTGATAAAATTATTTTAGAACCAAGAGACTTTAATAAATTTAACATTGTATTAATATCTCTAACTCTTGGTAAATTTTTGATAACTACAGGTTTATCAAATAATAATGTTGCAGCTAATATAGGTAGAGATGCATTCTTCGAACCTGAGATTGAAACGTTACCCTTGATTTTACAAGGGCCATTAATCAGAAATTTATCCATAAATTACTTTTTAATCTTAGCAACTTGAATTGTAGTTTGGCCCTGATATTTTCCGTTCTTTGATTTATAAGTTGTTTCTGGCTGAGTATCTGATTTGAAAAATAAAAATTGTGCTATCCCCTCGTTAGAATAAATTTTTGCAGGATTAGGTGTTGTATTACTTAGCTCAATTACAATATTGCCCTCAAATTCATTTTCAATTGGAGTAACATTACAAATAATTCCTGTCCTTGCATAAGTACTTTTTCCTACACAAATACATAAAACATCTTTTGGTATTCTAAAATATTCTACTGTTTTAGCTAAAACGAATGAATTTGGCGGGATAATACAGTGTGGTCCTTTTCTTTGTATGAAGTTATCATCAGAAAAATTTTTTGGATCAACCAAAGAATTATTTACATTAGTAAAAATTCTATATTCATCGGAGATTCTTACATCATATCCCATACTACTTAACCCATAAGAAATTTTTCCTTCGGAAACTTGATGATCCAAAAACGGCTCTATCATATTGTGCTCTCTGCACATTTTTTTAATCCAGGAATCAGGTTGAATCGACATTATTTATTTTTTTTTCTATTTTTTTTTTGGAAAATTTTTCTTTTCTTCAAATTTTTTCTAAGCGCCAAGCTTAAACGCTCATTTTTTTCTTTTGAACTCATTCTTTATTTGGGTTAGTCAAGAAATCTAAAGAAATCGGCTTGTTAGGATCTAATGCAGGTGTTTTTTCCTCTTCTTTTTTTGTGCCTTCTTTAGCTAAACGTTTAGCTTTTTTTTCAGCAAGCTTTTTCTCTCTTTTAGCTTGCTTTTCCATAAGCTTATTACCTTTGGTTGATTTATAATCGTAATGAATTCCCATAACATTTTCCTAAAATAGATATAAATCATATTCATCAAAAAATTAAGGCAATAATTTGAAAAAAATGCTTTATTATCAATAAAATACAATTTGTCTCTAAGCTCCTGTAGTTAAATGGTATAACAAGTCATTGGTAATGACTAGTTCCCTGGTCAGTACAGGGTGGGAGCACCACTAATTTCTATAAAAAAACTTTCTCAAAAATATCGTAATCAGAATTAAAATAAAGAAAGCTGTTATAGGAATATATATATCAGGTGAAAATATTATATCAGTTATTCCAGGCACTTCGGAATTTTGGTCTATAATTTTTTCTAATCCACTCCCAATAGAAACTGCTAAAAAAATTTGAGGAATTATTCCAATCAATGTAGCAAAAAAAAAGTTTATAACCTTAACATTAAATAAAGTTGGTAACACACAGCTAAGCTGCCAAGGTATACCACCTATAAAACGATAAATTAATAAATAATTAAATTCCGATTGTTTAAATTTGATTTCTAAGTTTTGAAACTTGTTTAAGAACTTTTCTCTAATGAGCTGTTTTAAAAAATAATTTCCAAAAATATATAAAAAAGTGGCACCAATACTCAAGCCTAAAACCACAACAAGTGTCCCTATCCATTTTCCAAATATAAAACCACCCATTAAAGCAACTGGAGATCCAAACCCTAAAAAAGGGAAAACCCAAAGAATAGTTAATGCTAAAAAAATAATTGAAATTAAAAATAAGTTAGATTTTTTAAGTTCAAAAAAATAAGATTGGTTATCTCTTAGAAAATCATAGGATGTAATTTCTGAAAGACTAAATTTTGAAAAAAAGAAATACAAAAATAGGCAAACAATTAATAAATAAGACAAACCAATAAATAATTTAATTTTTTTTGTATTTTCCATGATTCTTCTTATTTTAATGCTTAATCTTCTATTTGCTATTTTAATTATTACTAATATAAAGGGGCAAAAATTATAAAAACTATATCAAATCTAATTATGAAAAGAACTTATCAACCCTCAAATAAAAAAAGAGCTCGAAAACATGGCTTTCGTTCAAAAATGAAAACTAAAGGTGGTAAAAAACTTTTGGCTAGAAGAAGAGCAAGAGGTAGAAAATCACTAACTGTTTCTGTATAAAATAATGAAAAGCAAAATACTTGCTCTTTCAAAAAACGAAGAATTTAAAAATTTACTTAAACAAAAAAAAATTACAAATAAATACGTAAGTATTTTTTTTGGAAAATTACTTAATAAAGATAAAAAAAGACTAAATATCAGTTTTGTGACTAAAAAAAAAATTGGTAACGCGGTAAAGAGAAATAAAATTAAAAGAAGATTAAGAAATATTATGAATGAAGCTGTTAAAAAAATAAAGATAAACTTTGATTATTCATTTCTTGTTATCGCCAAGTCTTCTATGCTAAATAATGAATACAAAATAATAAAAAAAACTCTTTTTCAGGATTTTGCAAAAATAAAATAATGAATATATTTACTCTAATTTTAATTAAATTTATCAAAGCCTATAAATATTTGATTAGTCCATTATTAGGTCATTCTTGTAGATATTTGCCAACATGTTCTGAATACAGCATAGATGCTTTAAAAGAGTATGGTTTTTTTAAAGGTTTATTTATGAGTATAAAAAGAATTTTATCCTGCCATCCAATAAAATTTTTAGGGGGTGGAGAAGGGTTTGATCCAGTTAAAAAAGAAATAAAGGATAATAAATAATGGAAACTCGAAATATAATTGCTGCCATAAGTTTATCAGCTGCAGTGATAATATTATATTCGCTATTTTTTGCACCACCTCCTGTAACAAAAGAAAATTTAACTGAAAAAACTAAGAGTGAACAGAATTCAGATGCACCCAGTCTTGATCAAAAAGAAAATGTAACTGAAATTTCACGAGAAGAAGCGTTACAACAAAGTGAAAGAATTCAATTTGAGAATCAAAGTATTGTTGGATCTATTTCATTAAAGGGAGCTGCAATAGACGATCTAACATTCAAAGAATACAATGTGAGTTTAGAAAGCGATGAAAAAGTAAAATTTCTAGCACCACGTAGTTCTAAAGATGGCTATATAATAGAAAGTGGCTTTATAACTACTGATAAAAATATTGAAATTCCAAACTCAGATTCAATTTGGTCTGTTTCTGGAAATAATAAATTAACTGATCAATCTCCTATAAAACTTAGTTGGACAAATGATCAAGGGATCACTTTTGAAAAAGAAATTGCTTTAGATGATAAGTTTTTATTCACGATAAAACAAAGAGTTATAAATTCTACAGATAAAAACTATGACTTCTATTCTTATGGACAAATTATAAGAAATCAGATCCCAGAAGGTATAACTGATTTTTACATTCTTCATGAGGGTCCTATTGCTACGTTAGATGAAGAATTAATTGAGGAAGATTATGACGATATTGAAGAGAAAAAATTTTCAAGAACAGCTCAAAAAGGATGGTTAGGAATTGGAGATAAGTACTACATATCAACGCTTATTCCACCAAGAGAAAAAGAATTCAAAACTACAATGGATTATAAGAATAAGTACAGAATAAACTTTGTTACAACAGAACCATTAGAGTTAACTGGTAATTCTTCTATAGAAGAAAATTTACAAGTAATTGTAGCTGCAAAACGAGTTGATGTTATTGATGGATACGCAGAGTCTTTAAAAATAGATAAATTTGATTTAACAATTGATTGGGGCTTTCTGTACTTTTTGACTCGACCTTTGTTCACTGCCTTAGAGTATTTCTTTAAAATATTTGGTAATTATGGATTGGCAATTATTGCTGTTACTGTTTGTATTCGTGTAGCATTTTTTCCACTTGCTAATTTTTCATTCAGAAGCATGGCTAAGATGAAAGCTCTACAGCCTGAGATGGCAAGACTTAAGGAAGTACACAAAGATGACAAGATGAAATTGCAACAAGCAATGATGGCTCTTTATAAAAAAGAGAAGGTAAATCCTATGAGTGGTTGTTTTCCCATTTTGATTCAAATTCCAGTATTCTTTGCTCTTTATAAGGTTTTATTTGTAACGATAGAAATGCGTCATATGCCTTTTTATGGTTGGATCCAAGATTTAAGTGCTAAGGATCCTACTTCAATATTTAATTTATTTGGATTGTTTCCTTATGATGTACCTTCTTTCCTTGTAATTGGGGCATGGCCAGTTGCTATGGGAGTATCAATGTGGGTTCAACAAAAGTTAAATCCCGCTCCAACAGATCCAATGCAAGCAAAAATATTTATGTTCTTCCCTTTATTTTTAACAGTAATTCTTGCACCATTCCCAAGTGGGTTAGTAATTTATTGGACAGTTAATAACATTTTAACAATGGCTCAGCAGGTTGTAATAATGAAACGTACAACAGTTAAAACTGTAACCTAATTAAAAAATAATAAATGGACCTTGAAAAGATATTACCTAAAGATGGGCCACCAATTAATGAAGTAGTAAAATATATTGAAAAATATAAAAATGATTTAATAGTAATTAAATACGGAGGAAACGTTTTAATTGATAGAAACGTATTTAATAATTTTATAACTGATCTTAGTATTTTAAATAAATTAGGCCTTGCAACTGTGGTAATTCATGGTGGTGGACCTAGAATTAAAAGAGAGCTAGAAAAATCAAATATTCAATCAAAATTTATAAGAGGACTAAGAGTAACTGATAAAAATATAATTGATATTGTTGAATCTGTTTTGATTGATTTTAATAATGACATTATTAATTCTTTAAAAGACAAAGGCACAGAGGCAATCTCTATTCACACAAAAAATAATAATGTTATAAAAACTATACCAGAAGCAGAAGAGCTAGGATTTGTAGGAATACCAAATGAAATTAATAATGAACAAATATTAAATATAATTAATCAAAATAAAATTCCTATAATTTCTCCTTTAGGATTAGGTAAAGAAAACCAAACATATAATATTAATGGAGATACAGCTGCGATGGCTATAGCAAAATCTTTAAAATCTAGAAGACTATTGTTAATGACGAATGTTGATGGTGTTTTAGATAAAAATAAGAAATTAATAGAGGAAATTACTTCATCTGAGGTTCTTGAAATGATTAAAGATGAAACTATTACAGAAGGTATGATACCTAAAATAAACGCATGCTTAGACGCAGTAAATAATGGTGTAACAGCAGTTGGAATAATCAATGGCACAAAGCCACATTCGTGTTTATGGGAAATATTCTCTGACAAGGGCTCTGGGACCCTAATAAGACAATGAAAGAATTAAAGAATATTAAAAACATATTATTTGATTGTGATGGGGTACTCTATAGTGATCTTGAAGGAGTATTTGGTCAAGTAAGTAAAAAAATGACTCAATATATTTCGAATAAATTAAATGTAGATTTAAAAGACGCAAAAGAATTACAAACAAATTATTTTCATAAATATAACACTAGTCTTAATGGTTTAATGATACATCACGATATACCTCCAAGAGAATTTTTAGACTACGTGCATGATATTAATTTAGATTTTTTAGAAAAAGATACTGCTTTAAGGAATGAGCTTGAAAATATTAATCTAAACAAATTTGTGTTTACAAATGGTAGTAAAGAACATGTTAAAAATATTACTACTCACTTAGGAATTGATGATCAATTTGACGGTGTATTTGACATTGTTGATGCTGAGTACAGTCCAAAACCTGAGGCAAAAGCATTTGATCTGATGGTCAAAAAATTTCAAATTGATCCAACTGAGACACTTTACATTGAAGATATCGCAAAAAACTTATCTATTGGAAAAGAAAGAGGAGCAAAAACAGTTTGGTTAATCAATGATGAATACTGGGGGAAAAAAGAGTCTAATGAAGAGTATATTGATTACAAAATTGAAAATCTTTCTTTATTTTTAAAAGAAATAAGGTTATTAAAAAACTCATAAAACTATGAGTATTGAGAAAATTATAAATGAAGCTTGGGAAAATAAAGACCAGGTAAGCCAAAATTCAGATAAATCTTTAAAGGATGCTGTGAATCAAATTATTGATGATTTAGACAGTGGAAAAGCAAGAGTGGCTGAGAAAATCAATGGTGAATGGGTTACTCATCAACATCTGAAAAAAGCTATAATGTTAAGCTTTAGAATGTATCCAATGGAAAATTTAAATGGTCCATACAGTAGCTGGTATGACAAATCTCATTTGCTTAAAGGAAAAACAGCTGGATGGACAAAAGAAGATCATGAAAAAGCTGGTTTTCGAATGGTGCCTAATTCACCAGTAAGAAAAGGATCATTTGTAGGAAAAAATGCGGTTTTAATGCCATGTTATGTAAATATTGGTGCTTATATTGATGAAGGAACAATGATGGATACATTTAGTCGTGCAGGAAGTTGTTGTCAGATTGGAAAAAATTGTCATATCTCAGCTGGTACTGGAGTTGGAGGAGTATTAGAACCTGCTCAAGCATTACCTACAATTATTGAAGACAATGTTTTCTTAGGAGCAATGTCAGAAGTAGTAGAAGGTGTAATAGTTGGAGAAGGCTCTGTCCTGAGTATGGGAATGTATATTGGACAATCAACAAAAATTGTTAATAGAAAAACTGGTGAAATAACTTATGGAAAAATCCCACCCTATTCAGTGGTAGTTCCAGGATCCTTGCCGGATAAAAACAATCCACAAGCGCCATCTTTGTATTGTGCGGTAATAATTAAACAAGTTGATGAAAAAACAAGATCAAAAACATCAGTTAACGATCTTTTAAGAGATTAAACATGCCAACAATAAATGAATTACAATTAGCTAAAGAGCTAATTAGGTTTCCATCTGTTACAAAAACTGATGCTGGTGTAATTAAATTTTTAGAAAAAAAATTAAAAAAACTTGGCTTTAAAACTAAAATACTCGAGTTCAAAGATAAAAATAGTTATCCTGTAAAAAATCTTTATGCAAGACTTGGTACCACAAGTCCAAATTTTTGTTATGCAGGCCATTTGGATGTAGTACCACCTGGTAATTTAAATGATTGGACTGTTAATCCCTTTAAACCTGCGGTTAAGAAAGGATACTTAATTGGCAGAGGTGCAAATGACATGAAAAGTTCAATAGCTGCATTTGTTACTGCGGTAAGTAACTTTTCTAAGAAAAACAAAAAATTTGGTGGCTCCATCAGCCTTCTAGTTACTGGAGACGAAGAAGGAATTGCAATTAATGGGACGAAAAAAGTTGTTGAGTATTTGAGAAAAAGAAAAGAAAAAATAAATTTTTGCTTAGTTGGAGAACCTACTAATCCAAATAAATTAGGAGAAATGATTAAAATCGGTCGTAGGGGTAGTATGAATGGGAAATTGTCTATCATTGGTATTCAAGGTCATGTAGCTTACCCAAATAGAGCTAATAATCCGTCAACAGCTTTAGTTCGAATACTAAAAGAATTAAAAGAAATTAAATTTGATAACGGTACAAAAGATTTTCAACCTACAAATTTGGAAATAACAAAAATTAACATTGATAATTCAGCTGATAATATAATTCCAGGATTAGCTAGTGCATCCTTTAATATTAGATTTAATAATAAACACACATCGTACAAATTAAAGAATAAAATAAGTAAAATAATTAAAAAAATATGTAATAAAAATAAATCAAAATATAAAATCGAATATATTGTTTCTGGTGAGGCTTTCTTGACTAAGCCTAACAAAACCACATTTATGATACAAGATACAATTAAGAAAATTACTAAAATTAAACCAAAACTATCTACAACTGGTGGTACGTCAGATGCTAGATTTATAAGAAAAATAGCTCCATGTTTAGAATTTGGGTTAGTAGGCAAAACTATGCATAAGGTAGGGGAATGCGTGTCCTTATCTGATTTAAAAAGATTAACTTTAATTTATACTAAAATCTTAGATAACTACTTTAAGTGAAAACTGGCTTAATTACATCAGATACATCTCAAAATCATGATACAGGTCCTGGGCATCCAGAACAAATAGCAAGGGTATCAGTCATAGTAGAAAATTTTAAAAAACTTAATAATAAAAATCTTATATGGAAGAAACCATCTAAAGTTTCAGATGATATTCTATTAACCACACATGAAAATAATTATTTAAATTTAGTAAAAAGTTCTTTTCCAAAAAAAGGTTTCTCTTCACTTGATGGTGATACAATCATTTCACCTGGAAGCAAAGATGCAACTTTCGATGCAGTTGGATCAATAATTGCTGCAATTGATGGAGTAGAAAAAAAAGAATTTAGAAATGCATTTTGTGGTGTTCGACCTCCTGGACATCATAGTTCTCAAAATAAAGCAGCTGGTTTTTGTATTTTAAATTCAGTAAGTATCGGTGCAAATTATTTGTTGAAAAAATATAAATATAAAAAAGTTGCAATAATAGATTTTGATGTACATCACGGTAATGGAACACAGGATATTTTTTATGAAAATGAAAATGTTCTTTTTATATCAACTCATCAATACCCCTACTACCCAGGAACTGGTTCTGAACAAGAAAAAGGTAAATTTAACAATATCTTTAATATACCTTTGCCAGCTGGCATTAGTTCAGAAGAATATTTAAACGTATTTGACCGTGTATTAAAAAAATTAGAGGAGTTTAGACCAGAGTTTATATTAATTAGCGCTGGTTTTGATGCCCATGAAGATGACCCTCTCGCTCAATTTAATTTAAATACAGAGGATTATTTTACTATTACTAAAAGAGTATTAGAGACTTCTAAAAAGTTTTGTAATGGAAAAGTTGTCTCAATTTTGGAGGGCGGTTATGACTTAAATGCACTTCGAGACAGCACTAAAAGACATGTTGATGCTCTTTTAGAATTTAATTGATAAATCTTAATAAAACTCTAAATAAAAATTTCATGAAACTATATAAAATAAAAAAGTCTGGAATTGATAATAAAGGTAGAGGACTTTATGCAACCCGTGACATTAAAGAGGGAACCAAAATAATTGACTATATCGGAAAACTTATAACAAAAAAACAAACGCAAGATTCTGATAAATACGATAATAGTAAACCAATATATTTATTCACAATAAACAAAAGATACGATCTAGATGGAGATTTTCCATGGAATACCGCAGGTTTAATAAACCATTCTTGTGATAATAATTGTGATTATGATGGAAAGGGATTGAAAATTTGGGTCAAGGCAATCAAAGATATTAAAAAAGGTGAAGAGTTTACCTGTGATTATGGATTTGGTTATGATGAAAACTACAAACAATTTCCTTGTAAATGTAAATCAAAAAACTGTTGTGGATATATTATAAGAGCTGAATCTAGATGGCGAATAAATAGAAAGTTTGCTATGAGCAATAAAAATAAATTAATAAAGAACTCTAAATAAAAATAAACCACTTGGTGGTGCTGGAGGAGCGCACAGTGTTCTTTTTTTTGACTTAAATCTCTTTTCAAAAGTTTTCAAATCCCATTTCTTTTCCCCCAAATATTTCAAACAACCAACCATAGATCTGACCTGGTGTTGTAAAAAAGATTGAGAACTAAATTTAAATTCAATTTTGTTTTTTGATGATTTAATATTTATTGATTTTATAGTTTTAATTGGACTTTTAGCGTGACAGCTTGATGATCTAAAAGTTGAATAATCATGGGTTCCTAATAACTTTTTTGCACCCTTTTTCATTAATTCTAAATTTAAAGACTTACGAACATGCCATGCTCTATTTTTTTCAATTATAGGTTGGCTTATTTGATTAAAAATAAAGTATTTATAAATTCTTTGTTTTGCTGAAAATCTAGCATGAAATTTATTGTTTCTTTTTTTAATATTTTTAACTGCAATATCTTTAAAATTTAAAAAATGATTTATAGATTTTAAAAATTTAATTGTATCAATTATTTTATTTTTGCAATCAAAGTGTGCAGATTGCTCAAATGCATGAACACCAGCATCAGTTCTTCCTTGACCATGCAAAATAATCTTTTCTTTTAATAATTTTGATAATTTTTCTTGAATTAATCCTTGAATTGTTGGGCCTTTTTTTTGAATTTGCCAGCCTCTAAAATTTGTCCCTACATACTCAATAAGTATTTGGTATCTATTCATTATAAAAATGAACCTTTTTTAATTTGTGTTCCTAAAACAAATTCTCCGATACTTTGAGGCTTTTTTCCTTGTCGTTGTATTTCTTTAATTTTTATTGATTTTTTATCTCCACACGAAATTTCTAAATGGTCAGATAAAACCTCTCCTGGTTTTCCTTGTGCTTGTCCAATTTCTGCTTTTAATATTTTATATCTCTCACTGTTAAATATGAAATAAGCACCTGGAACTGGATAAAGTCCGTTTATTTTACCAATTATAATTTTAGCATCTTCTTTCCAATTAATCTGCCCCTCTAATTTTTGAATTTTTGATGCGTATGTCGCTGATGAGTGATCTTGTTCTACAAAGTTTGCTTTATCCTCATATATATCATCGATATTATCTAAAATTTTCTCTGCAGCCAGACTTGATAGCTTTTCATTAATATCTTCAGTATTAAAATTATTTTTAATATTAATTTTATAAACATTACATACCGGTCCTGTATCTAGTTCCTCTCCTATTTTCATAATACTAATTCCTGTCTCTTTATCTAAATTCATAATTGATCTTTGGATAGGGGCAGCACCCCTCCATTTTGGAAGAATAGATGCATGTATATTAATAAATCCTTTTTTAGTTAAATTTAAATATGACTTTGGTATAATTTGACCATAAGCAACAACTATTGCCAAATCTGCCTCTAAAGATTTAAAATATTCTAATTCCTCTAAATTTTCTTTTAATGAATTTGGTGTTCTAAATTCTATATTTAAAGTTTCCGAAATTAATTGAATTGGTGACTTGTTAATTTTTTGACCTCTTTTAGATTTTTTAGGTGGTTGTGTATAAACACAAGAAATAGGATATCCATTTTGATAAAGTGATTTTAAAATTGGAACAGCAAACATGGGGGTACCCATAAAAACTATTTTTTTTAGCATTGATTAAGCTTCTACAGAAGTAGATTTTAATTTTGATAATTTTTTAATTATCATTGACCTTTTTAATTTTGATAGATAATCAATAAATAGGATTCCCTCTAAATGGTCCATTTCATGCTGAATACATGTTGCCAGAAGACCATCGGCTTTTAGCAATTTCTTTTCTCCATCATAATCAAGATATTCTACTTCACACTTACTAGGTCTATCTATTTCTGCAAACTGATTTGGCACAGAAAGACATCCCTCCTCATAGGTTGCTTTTTCTGGATCTTTATTTTTAATAACTGGATTTACAAAATATCTTGGCTCTTTTTTATTCTCATCTTTACTTATATCCATTACAATAATTCTCTTTGGTACACCAACTTGTATCGCTGCTAGACCAATTCCGTTTGCGTCATACATTGTCTCAAGCATATCATCCATCAATTTTTGTTCTTCTTTACCAACACTATTGACTGGTTTGGATATTTGCCTAAGTAATTTATTAGGTTCTGTTATAATTGTTCTGATAGCCATAAGTTGATTTTATTATAATTTTTATACTTTTAAAGGAAGAACTTTTAGTAATAGTTTATTTCTAATTAAATCGACATTTAATTGATTTAGAGTATTGATAATAAAATAAACTGTATCTTCGTCAATATTTTCAATTTTGTCAGGTCCAATTACCTCAATTATTCTCAGCAATGCGGCACCTATCTCATTATTATCTATCATTGTTTGAATATCAGCAGGCATTTCTGATTGCTTCACCTCATAAAGACTGTCATATTTTTTTGAAATTTCAACTCCATCAGATTTAAGCGCCTCTAGAAAAATTATATCTTTTTTTGATAAAAAATATTTTTTATCTTTTTTAATTTTCTTTAAAAATTTATTTAGATCCTCTTCAATTTTAGATTTTGCATAGTCTCCATTAAAATAATTTATAAGTTTTGATTGATGTAAAATTTTACTATTATATTTAATCTTTTTATCTGCTGTCTCTTTCTTGTTTAGATTGCTATTATAAAATGTTGTAAAATTTGATGGAACATCCTCAACATTAATTTCACTTAAAAATTTTTTTAATTCTAAATCAAAGGCATCACCTATATCATCAGATATAAATTGATCCTTTAAAATCTTTATAAATTCTAATTTGATTTTTGGTTCTTCTGTTAAAAGAGTTCTTTGATATAAAAGAGCACGTGCCTCGATTGAGGATAAAGATTTATACGCCTCTTTTGCGTTTAAAAATTGATTTATATTAAATTGGAATTTTTTATAAAATTCGAATAACTCCTCTTCAGAATAATTTTTATCATTAACAGCTTTTTCTATTGTAGAAATTTTTTCTACATCAGTAATCTCTATATCTTGGATTTTAAAAAGTAAATTAGCAGCTGAAAGATATTTCCAAATTATTTTAGGTGTATCTTCTGTTGGTTCATAAGAAAACTCAGGGTTTGTTCTATGAGCTAAATGAAAATCTAAAATTGAATTTATTGATATTTCTTTATCTGCCTCATCTAGATATCCAAATAAATAATTTATTTTGTTTTCGTAATAACTGTCTTCAAAACCTAACTCTTTTTTTAAATCTAAGATTAGTTGTGCCTCTTCATTTTTTCCATAATTGATTAAACAATATAAATTAAATTTTGATAGATATTCATCTTGAATGGGTTCAGAATTTTTAGAAAAAATCTCACATGATTTTGTTACGTTTGATTCTGATAAATAAGTATCTACTAAATATCTTGCTAAATTTGGATGTAAATTTATTATTTGATTTTTAATTAAATATTCTTCTATTAGTTCTAAATTTGCATCTTTTATTAACCAATCAGATTTAAAGCTCATAAATTCTTGCTCAGTAATATTTTGGGTTGGGGAATAAGCATTAGTTAATAAAGATATGTGCATTATGTCAGATGCATCTTCTGAAAGATTAAATTTATTAATATTCTGAAATAAATTTTTTAATTTGGTTCCATCTGAATTTGACCACATATCCATACTCAGGCCGTATTCACTTGGATCGTATAACCCAACAATTTTAATTTCTTTTGAAGAAAATTCTTCATCAAGTTTAATTGTATCCGTTTGTTTATTTGTTTGTAATTCGTAAACACTATTCTGAGTAGTGTTTACAGTGTTTTCACTTGAAATATTTGTTTCTGAAATAACTTGATTATCCTTTTTTTCTATATTCCAAATATCAATTGGTTTTTCCTCAGCAAACACAGGTATAAAAAAAATAAGACAAACTAATTGACTTGAAAGAATTTTCTTATTTAACGATTTTAAAATTTTCATTTGGAATAATTTTTTCAATTTCTTTTTTAGGTGCAGGAAAATCAATTGTACTCAGAAAAAAAATAATACCTAAAATAATCCCTAATCCGATTATAGATTTAATTACAAGTCCTATGATACTTGTTTTGCTTGAACTTGTATTTTTAATGAATTGCATATACTTTTAGTTAATTTCAAATTAAGACATATTTATGTTTTTTCAATAAAGAAAATTATGAAATCAAAAGAAAATCTAGTTTTTTTAGGAATGATGGGATCTGGAAAGAGCTCTATAGGATTTCTAGTAGCAAAAAAATTAAAATTAAATTTTGTTGATATTGATAATGAAATTGAAAAAAAAAATAGCACGACAATTAAAAAAATATTTGAAGAAAAAGGTGAGGAATTTTTTAGAAAAATTGAAGAAAAGATAACATTAAAAAAACTAAAATTAAGTTCTGCTGTAATTTCTCTTGGCGGAGGAGGTTTTGTCAATAAAAATATAAGAAAAGAAATTTTAAAAAATCATTTATCCTTTTGGCTCAATTGGAAAAGTGAAATATTATTAAAAAGAATAAAAAATAGTAAAAAAAGACCCCTTACTATTAATGCAACAGATGATGAATTAATTGATTTAATAAAAAAACGGACTAACATTTACTCAAAAGCTCTATATGAGGTTAAATGTGATAATCTGACAAAAAATGAAATTGTAGATAAGATTGTTCAAATTTATGAAAAAAATTAAGATAAATATAAACCAAAAAAATCAAAATTATAAATTAGTTATTGGATCTAATATAGTCTCAAAATTTTCAAATTATATAAAAGATTGTAACCTTAAAATATCAAAATTTTTTTTTGTAATAGATAAAAATGTTCCTAAAAAAATAGTTAAAAACTTAATTGGTTCTTTAAGAAAAAAAAATATAACAATTTATTATTTTAGTGCGACAGAAAAAAACAAAGTTCAAAAAAGTGTAGATTTAATTTTAGATAAAATGTTAAAAAAAAAAATTACTAGAAATGACTGTTTAGTTGCAGTTGGCGGAGGAATTACAGGTGATGTTACAGCCTATGCTGCTAGCTTGTTTAAAAGAGGAATAAATTTTATAAACATCCCTACAACACTGTTATCTCAAGTAGACTCAGCTATCGGTGGTAAAACAGGAGTAAATACTAAAAATGGAAAAAATTTAATTGGTACTTTTTATCAACCCAAAATGGTAATAAGTGATACAAATTTTTTAAAGAGCTTAAGTAAAAGAGATATAGTTTGTGGTTATGCTGAAATTCTTAAACACTCTTTAATAGCTAACAAAAATTTTTATAATTATTTAAAAAAAAATATTAATCAAATACTTAATTTAAGATCTCCTTATATAGAAAATTCTATTTTTGAGAGTTGCAAAATTAAAAAAAATATTGTTGAAAAAGATGAAAAAGAGGTAAATTTAAGAAGAACTTTAAACTTTGGGCACACATTTGCACATGCCTATGAATCAACCTTAAGGTATTCAAAAAAATTAAATCATGGTGAAGCGGTGATTTTAGGAATGTATACAGCATTAAATTTCAGTTATAAAAAAAAGTTAATAAATAAAAATAACTATGATGAAATAATTAATCATATTAAGAATGAAAATTTACCTTATAAATTATCAAATTATTTTTATTTGAGTGATATTAAAAAAATTATTTCTTTCATGGTAAATGACAAAAAGAATAAATCTAAAAAAATTAACCTAATACTATTAAAAAAAATTGGAAAACCGATAATTAATAAAAATTTTAGTCAAAAATATTTAATTTCCTTTTTAAAGAAAGAATTAATTAATTAAAATCTGAATAGAGTGTATGAAATCTTTTAATTCTCTATCTAAAATCTTATAAATTTTTTTATTACTTTTAATTTTATTCATTTTTTTTAGTTCTTCTGAAACAATAATTATTTTTAAATGATATTTTCCCTCTTGATTTCCTTTATGATTTTTATGAAGAAAAGATTTATCTTCAATATTTATACTCTCAATATTTATCTGATTTAATAATTTATTTTTTACAATTGTAATTAACTCATTTATGTTCATATATGTTATTATATATCATGAAAAATATTTGTGACTGGAATAATTGTAATGAAATAGGTGAATATAAGGCACCAGTCGAAAAAGATAATAGTAGAAAATATAGAATGCTATGCCTTGAGCATGTTAAAGAATTTAACAAAAATTGGAACTATTTTTCAGGAATGAATGATGAACAAGTAATTGATTTTTTAAAGTCTGATATGACTTGGCACAAACCCACTCAAAGTTTTAGCTCATCAGATAATTTTTTCAAAGTATTGTGGAATACAACTTTAAGAGATGAGCTTGATAAGGAAAAAATAAATGGAGATTATAATCATATGCGTCAATTTAAATTTGATCATAAGGATATAAAAGCTTTTGGAATATTGGGGGTTTCTGTGGGTTTAAAGTGGAAGAAAATACAAGATAAATTCAAATTACTTGTGAAAAAATTTCACCCTGATATGAATTCTGGAAATAAAAAATACGAGGAAAAACTTAAACTTATAACATTAGCTTACACTCAGTTAAAAAATACCTATAGAGAAAAAATTGACACCAAATATTAATACAGAACCGGATATTAAAGTTTCGTTAAAACAAACTTTTGGAATTGATTCAGAAATGGAAGTAGACGGATTTTCAGAAAAAAATGAATATGTTCCTGAAATTGATAAAAACTACAAGTTCGATAGAGATACTACTTTAGCTATTATTTCAGGATTTGCCTTTAATAAAAGAGTTTTGGTTCAAGGATATCATGGCACTGGTAAATCTACTCACATTGAGCAGATTGCTGCAAGATTAAATTGGCCTTGTATTCGTGTAAATTTAGACAGTCATGTAAGTAGAATAGATTTAATTGGAAAAGATGCAATCGTTCTTAAAGATGGTAAACAAGTAACTCAATTTAATGAGGGAATTTTACCATGGTCTATTCAAAATCCAGTTGCACTTGTTTTTGATGAATATGATGCTGGTAGACCAGATGTAATGTTTGTAATTCAAAGAGTTTTAGAAGCTGAGGGAAATTTTACATTGCTGGATAAAAACAAAGTAATTAAACAGAATAAATTTTTTAGATTATTTGCTACTTCAAATACTGTTGGACTTGGTGATACGACAGGTCTTTATCATGGTACACAGCAAATCAACCAAGGTCAGATGGATAGATGGAATATAGTTACAACATTAAACTATCTTAGCCTAGATAGAGAAATGGACATTGTTTTGTCTAAAAATAAAAACTTAAATAATGCAAAGGGAAAAGAAAAGGTTGCTAACATGATAAAAGTAGCATCTTTAACACGTAAAGGATTTATTGCAGGAGATATTTCAACAGTGATGAGCCCAAGAACGGTGTTACATTGGGCAGAAAATGCAGAGATATTTAAAGACACTGGTTACGCTTTTAGAGTAACTTTTCTTAATAAATGTGATGATATTGAAAAAAATACTATCGCAGAATATTATCAAAGATGTTTTGGTGAAGAGTTGCCAGAATCTCTGATTAATATTCAAATCTAATGAGCACTAAAGAAAATAATTTAAAAGAAAAATTCAAAATAGCTTTGACTTCTACAGCAAAAGTAATTGCTGATGATTTTGATGTAAAAAAAAAAAATTCTGAAGAAAAAAAAATAAAAGAGTTTAATTTTCTAGAGATTGATAATTTAACTAGTCCTGCTGATTTTATAAGATTGCGTGCAGAAACAGATTCCTCTGCTTTAAAAAAAAAATTTTGTAATGAAACAATTTACAAAAAAAACCTTCCTTCAAACACTTCGTCGAGATCTCTTTATAATATTGCTGAAAAGATACGATATGAGACTTTAGGAGGAAAAATGCTCAAAGGAATCGAGAAGAATTTTCAGGAGAATTATCATCAATTAATAAGTCGAAAAAGAAAAGATCAATTAAAAACTAAAGAGGATGTGCCAGTTTCAGAGGCATTTGAACTATATATGCTAAAAAATTTTCATAAAATTAAGCTAAATTCTCTTACAACAAAAATGCTTAATTTTTGGGAAAAAGACTTTGAAAACGCCATAGAAAGACACAAAGAATTTTTACTTAAAAATCTTGAGGATCAAAATATTTATAGTTCAAAATTTTCAGAAATATTAGAAGAAATGGATATTTTTCAAAGTGAAGATGAAGAAGAAAGAAAAGAAGAAAATCAAGATCAAGGAAAAGACAATCCATCAAATGAAGATGAAAATAATGACAAAGAGGATAATAAAGAAGAAAAAGACGAAAATGTATCTGAGGCTTCGATGGATGCAGATTATAGTGTTGACGAATTTAACTTAGAAGAACAGTTATCAGATACAGAGTCAGATGAACAAAGTTCAGAGCAAGTAGCTCAAAAAAAAATAGATAATATCAATTTAGATTATAAAGTATTTACAACTCAATTCGATGAAGTTGTAAAAGCTGAAAATCTAGAAAATGCGGATGAAGCAACAAAACTAAGAAGGAATTTAGATCAACAATTAATCGGCTTTCAAGATATCATAACAAAACTTGCAAATAAACTTCAAAGACAATTACTTGCAAAACAAAATAGAGCATGGGAATTTGATTTAGAGGAAGGATTATTAGACAGCTCAAAGCTTCCAAGAATTATAATGGACCCTTATAATTCTTTATCTTTTAAAAAAGAAAAAGATTTAGATTTTAAAGATACAGTAGTAACTTTATTGATCGATAATTCTGGATCCATGAGAGGAAGACCAATCACTATTGCAGCCATTTGTGCAGATATTTTATCCAGAACATTAGAAAGGTGCTCTGTTAAAGTTGAAATTTTAGGTTTCACAACTAAAAATTGGAAGGGTGGACAGAGTAGAGAATTATGGACCAAAAATTCTAAACCTAAAACACCGGGAAGATTGAATGACCTAAGACATATAATTTACAAAGGAGCAGATACCCATTGGAGACAGGCAAAAAATAATTTAGGACTAATGCTTAAAGAAGGATTACTCAAAGAGAACATTGATGGAGAAGCAATTTCATGGGCATACAATAGAATTAAAAAAAGAAAAGAGGAACGAAAAATTTTGATGGTAATTTCTGATGGAGCGCCTGTAGATGACTCAACTCTCTCTGTAAATTCAGGTGATTTTTTGGAAAAACATTTAAAAAGGATTGTTAAATTTATTGAAAATAAATCAGATATTGAAGTTTTAGCAATAGGAATTGGTCACGATGTTTCAAGGTATTATAATAAGGCTATTAAAATTACTGACGTAAATGAATTAGGAGATGTAATGATATCTCAATTAAGCTCATTATTTGAAACAAAGAAAAAGTATCACTAAATATTAAATAGCTCTTTATTCTTCCATCTAATAACAACTTCAGCTCCACTACGTGTTTTAGAATTTCTACAATTTACTGATGCAAAATTTTTCTCTAATAAAGTTTTTCCAATAAATAATCCAAGACCAAGGCCTTGCTTTGACTTGTCATAAGAATAATTTGATTTTAAATATGGTTCTCCAATTTTTGATATAATATCTCGTGGATAACCATTGCCATCATCTTCTAATGTAATTTCTGTAAACTCACTATCACTTTTTAAATTAATAAAAATAGAATTTTTGGCAAATTTATTGGCGTTTCCTATGAAATTTCTTAATCCATAAACTATTTCAATAGATTTACTTATTTTTTTTGGGTTTGAATCTTGATCAAAATTAAAAACAAAGTCTTTTTTGCTTATCTCCTTAAATGATGAGATAATTTCATGTAAATAATCTCGAATATTAATATCTTTATCAATAAATTCATCTTCCTCTACAGGATTTAAAGTTAAGCGCTTTAAAATTTCATTACATCGCTCAACCTGACTTTTTAACAATTCTATATCTTTTTCTAAATCTTTTTGTCCCTTAACTTGCTTTATTAAATCATGTGTAATTATTGTTATTGTTGAAAGTGGTGTACCTAAAGAATGTGCCGCAGCAGCAGCTTGACCACCTAAAGATAAAAGCTCATGCTCTTTAGCCATCACTTCTTCCATTTTTGCTAATGCCTCTTTTCTTAACCTTGATTGTGACCCAAAAGTCATAGCAAAGTAATTTAAGAAAACTAAAGCAATAATTAAAGAGGCTGGAATTGAATAATAAAAATAATGATTATTATGAAAATCACTATTTAGATTAATAGGTAAATCTGCATAATTAAATGTTAAAAATATAATTATTATTATTGTTAAAATAACTAACATAGTATTAGTCCTAAAACTTAAATTTGATGAGGAAAAAACACTGGGTATTAATAAAAAGATTATAAATGGATTGGTTATACCTCCAGATAAATAAAGAAGTATACCTAATTGCAAAATATCAATAAGCAAGAATAAAAAAGCTGAACTATCTGATAGTTGTGTTTTTTTATAAATAAAAATTAAATAAAGATTACTTAATATGCCTAAAAAAATAATAAAAGTTGATATAAAATAATCAAACTTTGAATTTAAAAAAAAATATACAAAATTTATTGCAATTAATTGTCCTAAAATACCGATCCATCTTAAAGTTATATAAGTTGATTTTTTAAAAGAATGATATTTTGAAGTTTCAAAGAACTTCATTTTTAAATATCGAGATTTTGAACATTTATAGCGTTAGAAACTATAAAATCTTTTCTTAATGCAACATCATTGCCCATTAAAGTATGAATTAAACTTTGATCTTTTTTAGAATCTTTTGAGTATTGCACTTGAAGCAAATTTCTTGTTTCTGGATCTAATGTCGTACTCCATAACTCATCAGGGTTCATTTCTCCAAGACCTTTAAATCTTTGTATATTCATTTTAGATTTTTCGATATCAATTATCTTATAATATTCTTTAGAACCTTTTTTAATTCTTTTTAATTCTTTGTTATTTTTTACCAAATAATCTTCTAGTTCCTTCTCATCTTTAATATAAATTCCTTTAGTACCTTTATTGATTTTAAATAATGGTGGTTGTGCTAAATAAACATGACCATTTTCAATTAATTTATTAAATGGTTTGTTATTAAAAAAAGTTAAAAGAAGGGCTCTAATATGAGATCCGTCAACATCAGCGTCGGTCATTATAATTATTTTACCATATCTCAAATCTTTTAAATCAATCTCTTGTGCCTTTGGGTCCAATCCAAGTGCATTTATCAAGGTAACTATCTCATTTGAAGAAATCATTTTAGACAGAGCCTTAGTCCTTTGATCAGAACCATTTGCATTGCTATTTCCATTACCATTACCGTTTTTCTTCAAATTTAAATCTTCTACGTAAGTGTTAAGTATTTTGCCTCTAAGTGGTAGAACCGCTTGGTTTGCTCTATTTCTTCCTTGTTTTGCGGAACCACCCGCTGAATCACCCTCAACAATAAATAATTCTGTTCCTTCTTGCTTCCCAATTTGGCAATCAGCTAATTTTCCAGGAAGACCACTTAATTCAAGAGCTCCTTTTCTTCTTACATTTTCTCTTGCCTTTCTAGCAACATCTCTAGCCATTGCCGCTTGAATAACTTTAGCTAAAATAATTTTTGCTATCGATGGATTTTGATCAAACCAAATTGATAATTTTTCATTAATTAGTGTTTCCACTGTCATCCTTACCTCTGATGAAACAAGCTTATCTTTTGTCTGAGAAGAAAACTTTGGATCAGGTATTTTAGTTGAAATTACACAAGTAAGACCTTCTTTTATATCATCGCCTGAAATTGCTAACTTATTTTTCTTAAGTAAATTATTTTCATTAGCATATTTATTAATCACTCTAGTTAATGCACTTCTAAAACCTAATAAATGAGTTCCACCATCTTTTTGATAAATATTATTTGTATATGGAAAAATATCTTCTGAATATCCAGCATTCCATTTTAAAGAGCACTCTATTTCTATATTATTTTTTTTACCCTCAATATAGATTGGTTTTCTAAATAAATCATTTCCATTTTTATTTTGCAACTTTTCTCTTTTTTCATCTAAAAAATCTACAAATTCGATAACACCTCCATCAAACTTAAACTCTGATATTTTTTCTTTCTTATGACTAGCATCAGTAAATATTATTTTTATTCCTTTGTTTAAAAATGCTAATTCACGCATTCTTTTAATAATAGTATTTGCACTAAATTTCGTTGAAGAAAATATTTCTTTAGAAGGTAAAAAAGTAATTTGTGTGCCTGTATGTTTTGCTTTTCCTACTACTTTCAATGGGGATTTAGCTTCTCCATTTTGAAATTCTATGTAATATTTTTTTCCATCTCGATATATTTCTAACTGTAATCTTTGTGATAATGCGTTAACAACTGAAACACCTACACCATGTAATCCACCTGAAACTTTATATGAATCATGATCAAATTTTCCTCCTGCATGGAGTTGGGTCATAATTACTTCTGCTGCTGATTTTTTTTCGCCTTTATGGATGTCTACTGGTATACCTCTTCCATCATCATTTACTGTTACCGTACCATCAGAATTTATTTTTATATTAATATTTTTACAATATCCTGCTAATGCTTCATCAATTGAGTTGTCTACAACTTCATAAACCATATGATGTAAACCAGTTCCATCATCTGTATCTCCAATATACATTCCTGGTCTTTTTCTAACTGCCTCAAGACCTTTTAAAACTTTAATGGAATCTGCCTGGTATGTATTTTTATTTGTCATTTTTTAAATTTTGGAAAAAGAAAATTATAACATTTTTTAAAAAAATTGCTTATTTATCTTAACAAAAAAACCTAAAAATTATCAAATAACCATTGAAAAATAAGGCTTATTTGATGGCGGAGAGAATGGGATTCGAACCCATGAAAGAATTGCTCCTTTACACGCTTTCCAAGCGTGCGCCTTCAACCACTCGGCCACCTCTCCAAATTAAATTGTTTTTTAAACATAATTTTTTATATAAACCATTATCAAAGTTTTTATAAATGAAAATATATATAACTGGAATTGCTGGTTTTTTGGGAAGTCATTTAGCAAAAAGACTAATTAATTTGGGGCATGAAGTATCTGGAAATGACAGTATGATACAGGGAGAATTGGATAATCTTCCAGGAAATATTAATTTCCACAAGATAGACTGCTGCAATTACGATGAAATGTCCAGGAATTTAAAAGATATAGATATAGTTTACCACTGTGCAGCAACTGCACATGAAGGATTGTCAGTTTTTTCACCTAATTTTATTACAAAAAATATTTATCAGGCAAGTATTTCGGTGATCACCGCAAGTATAATTAACAAAGTAAAAAGATTTGTTTTTTGTTCATCTATGGCAAGATATGGAAATCAAAAATCTCCATTCACAGAAGATATGGCCCCAAAACCTGAGGACCCATATGGAATTGCAAAAGTTGCTGTTGAAGATACATTAAAGTTACTTTGCGAAGTTCATTCAATGGATTATAATATTGCTGTACCCCATAACATAGTTGGTCCCAATCAAAAATATGATGACCCTTTTAGAAACGTAATGTCGATTTTTATTAATAGAAATCTTCAAAATAAACCTTCAATTATTTATGGAGATGGCAATCAAACAAGATGTTTTTCTTATATTGATGATGTAATTTTTTGTTTAGAAAAATTAGCTTTAGAAAAAAAAATTAGTAAGGAAATAATAAATATTGGACCAGATGAAGAAACTATTACCATAAATGAACTTTCTAAATTAATATCAAACGAGACTGGTTATAATGGTGAGCCAATTTATGTCCCTGCAAGACCACAAGAAGTTAGAGAAGCATCATGCTCATCAAATAAAGCAAGAAAATTACTTGATTATAAAACAAAAACTTCTTTAAAAGAATCAGTTAAATTAACAGCTGATTACATAAGATCTAAAGGTACGAGAAATTTTATATATAATTTACCTGTTGAAATAAGATCAGATATCACACCAGAAACATGGACTAAAAAAACAATTTAATTAATTATTTGATATTAGGTCTATAAAAAGATTTTCTCAACAAATATGAGTTTAAAAGACCAAGGAATCTCATTTTATAAATATTTTTTTTTATCTTATTAAAAGTAAAACTAAAAAATAAATATTTTATTAATGAACTTAAAAAACTTGGTAGGGTAGAAGCTAGACCTGATAAGTAACTATAGTGTTTTTTTTTATAATAAAATCTAGACCACATCCAATGCCAGTTTCTTGATTTTTCCATTTCAAAATTCGCTCTATCTCCATGTGAAGAGGCTCCTAAATGGATTACAGGTATATTTACTCTGAGTATTCTTCCTTTTTTATCCTTAACTCTTTTACACAGATCTATCTCCTCCAAGTATAAAAAAATATTTTCATCAAAATATTCGTTATTTAAAGATTTTTTGTTTAATAACATTGCAAAACCTTTTACTGAGTTTGCATCCTCATAATTATTTTGATTTGACGAAAGCTTTAACTCCTTATTCTCAACAGGAGCGGCTATAACAAATTTTTCACTGCTTACTATTTTCAAAAACTTATTTATATCAGAGGATTTAAATCTTACATCTGGATT
The DNA here is from genome assembly GCA_902593285.1 of uncultured Pelagibacteraceae bacterium. Lineage (GTDB taxonomy): Bacteria > Pseudomonadota > Alphaproteobacteria > Pelagibacterales > Pelagibacteraceae > Pelagibacter. The sequence continues at coordinate 762 of CACJHW010000001.1, read as the reverse complement.
AAGAATAAATACAAACTCTGTTTGAGAAAAATTTATTCCTATGTTATTTCCTTTTCCATAACCTAAATTCTCCTCCATCAAATAACATTTCAAATTAGGGTATTTTTTTTCTAATATTTCTTTTAAATTTATATTTTTTGAATTTTCTATTATTATCTTTCTTGAGTCTTCTGGTAATAAGTCTAGACAATCAAAAATAACCTTTTCACTATGAAAAGTAACAATTACAAAAGTAATGTCCTTTGTTTCCATTTATTTATCTATAAAATTAATAATCTTGTTATGATCAATTAGGTTCAAATAATTTTCATAATTTTCATAATACTCTTTAAATTTTAAATTCTTAAAGTTTTTAATATTAATTTTTAGACTATTTGAATTTTTTCTTTTCAATATGATACCAAGACCCATATCTAAATTAGCTACACTAATATCTAGATTATCTCTAGTTCTTAACTCAACAATAGATTTCCAAACATCTCCTGTCCAAACATGTTGTGATCTAGGGACAGCCTGTTCAAAGAAACTTCTTGGCATACAATCATGAACAAAAATTACTCCTCCATCATTTATATAATTTAAAGAATTATTTATATCTCTTTTGACTTGATCATATTCATGCAAGCCATCTATAAAAATACAATCAAAAAAAAGTTCATTTTCAAAAAAAAATTCATCACTAGTTTTTCTTATGTTGCCCCCACTAACAGGATCAACCCCTAGCTTAGTCTGAATTTTTATTTTATTAAAATTTAAGTCATT